>NZ_BMCI01000003.1:0-608467 GCF_014635105.1 Haloferax sulfurifontis | reverse complement strand
CTCCGCTTCAACTCCTTTGATTTAGCGCCCCATCCCGACGCCGTCTAGTGATTCAACACAGCCGGTCGAAGCGGTCACTGCAACGGAGCGAAACCGGGTCCAGACCGCACTGTTGCAGTTTCACCTTCCCAGGATGGAAGACATCGACGTCGTGGAGTACGACCCGAGGCGGAAACGAGTCGGACTGGCTGAACGGGGCAGAGACGTCGACATCTATCTCTCGGTGGTTCAGAAAGACGACATTCCCTGGGGACCAGTGTATCTGTGGGTCACTGGAATCACGGTTGGTGTGCTCCTCACGTCGAGTGTCGGTATTCCTCCCGGCACGTTCGTGCCGTACGACGTTTGGCTCGTGATGTTCGTACTGGCGATTGGGTTGGTGTCGACCGTACACACTTACCAGAATTACTTTCAGATGCGTCTCGGTACGACAGAGAGACCTCCCGAACTCGAGAGAGAACACACGGAGGAGCGAGACCAGCTCACGTGACGTAATGCACAAACGAGCCCAAATAATCGGTTATCGGGGAGTCGATACGACAATATAATACACGTACCTGTTTACTTCCCGACCAAGGACCGCAACCACTTTGAGGGCCGCGGGTCGCCATTCTCACATGGTCACCATCGCCGGTCTCGCGAGCAACCGCGGACGAAACCTGCGCAACGTCGCCGACCGCGCCCCCGGCGGGGCGGAACTCGGCGTCGTCGTCTCGAACCGCGCCGACGCGCCCGTCGTCGACTGGGCTGACGAACACGGCATCCCCAGCGAGGTCGTCGAACGCGGCGACGACGAGTCCCGCGAGTCCCACGAGGAGCGCATCCTCGACGCTCTCGCGGACTACGACTTCGATATCGTCTGTCTCGACGGCTACATGCGCGTGCTCACCTCGACGTTCCTCGACGCCGCGCCGACGACGCTCAACGTCCACCCGTCGCTCCTTCCCGCGTTCCCCGGCATGGACGCCCACGAGCAGGTCCTCGACGCCGGCGTCAAGACGACCGGCTGTACGGTCCACGTCGTCAACGAGGAGGTCGACGCCGGGCCCATCGTGACGCAGGAGGCCGTCCCGGTGTACACCGACGACGACGCGGACGACCTCAAATCGCGCGTCCTCTACGACGCCGAGTTCAAGGCCTACCCGCGCGCAGTCCGCTGGTTCGCCGAGGGCCGCGTGACGGTCGAAGACGATTCCGTCACCGTCGAGGGCGACGTGGACGCCGGCCTCCCCGAGCGCCGCGTCACCTCCGAGGACCGCTACGACGAACTCCGCTACGGCGAGAACCCCCATCAGGACGCCGCCGTCTACGTGGACGAGACGTGCGACGAGGCGTCGGTCGTCGGCGCGCCCCAGCTCAACGAGGGCGCGAAGGGCCTGTCGTACAACAACTACAACGACGCCGACGGTGCACTCAACATCATCAAGGAGTTCGACGAACCCGCCGCGGCGGTCATCAAGCACACGAACCCCGCCGGCTGTGCCACCGCCGACACGCTCGCTGAAGCCTACGCCGACGCCCTCGCCACCGACCCGATGAGCGCCTTCGGCGGCATCGTCGCGCTCAACCGCGAGTGCGACGCCGAGACGGCCGAACTCATCGTCGACTCGTTCAAGGAAGTCGTCGTCGCGCCCGGCTACACCGACGACGCGCTCGACGTGCTCACCGAGAAGAAGAACCTCCGCGTCCTCGACGTCGGCAGATTACATCTGCCGGGCAGCCAGACGCAGTCTGGCGACGTGGGCGAACTCGGCGAGCGCACCGAAACCTACACCGAGAAGGCGCTCGTCGGCGGCCGGCTCGTTCAGGAGCGCGACCTCTGGACGCCGACGCTCGACGACCTCGAAGTCGTCACCGAGACCGAACCGACCGACGAGCAGTTGGAGACGATGCTGTTCGCGTGGAAGGTCCTGAAGCACGTGAAGTCCAACGGGATTCTCTTCGCCAAGGGAACCGAGACGGTCGGCGTCGGCATGGGGCAGGTCTCCCGCGTCGACGCGGTCGAACTCGCCGCGATGAAGGCCGAGGAACACGCCGAGGGAAAGGACGCGCAGGGTGCCGTCATGGCCTCCGACGCGTTCTTCCCGTTCCCGGACGGCGTGGAGAAGGCGGCCGACGCGGGCATCGAGGCGGTCATCCAGCCCGGCGGGTCGGTGAACGACGAGGAAGTCATCGAGGCGTGCGACGAGCGCGGGATTGCGATGGTCTTCACCGGCCAGCGGTGTTTCCGTCACGATTAGTGACGGAAACTCGTGGCCGCGCGTAGCGCGGACACGGTGCTTTAGGCACGACTGAGCGAAGCGAAAGAGAGCCTAAAGCTCGAAGCACGACCGAAGGGAGTGCTTCGGTGCTTCCGCCACGACTGAACAGCGTGAAGAAGTGACGGAAGTCAGCGAGACGAGCGGTGCGAGTCTCGCGCGATTTGAGACACGACTGAACGAAGCGAGGGAACGTCCGTCTCCTGTTCTCAGAACCTCGCTTTCTTCACGGCCCGTCCGTTCCCACGACCTAACACCGACGGTGTCCCTTCAAGTGTCGGCGAGGCGAACACAGAGATATGTACGAACACATCCTAGTGCCGACCGACGGGAGCGAGGGGACGATGCAGGCAATCGAGCACGCGCTCGAACTCGCCGGGGCGGAGTCGACGATTCACGTGCTGTCGGTCGTCGACCAGCGGGTGTACCTCGCCGCCGGCGGCGACCAACAGGACGCCGTCATCCAGTCGCTCCGCGACGACGCGGTCGATGCGGTCGAGCGGTGCGCCGCGAAGTGCGAGGGGAAGACCGCGGCGACGACGGCGGTTCGAGACGGCGTCCCGCACAAGGTCATCCTCGACTACGCCGACGAACACGGCGTCGACGTGGTCGTGATGGGGACCCACGGGCGGACCGGCCGCGACAAGCTCACCTCGCTCGGGAGCGTCACCGAGCGCGTCATCGAGAACGCCAAGCGCCCGGTGCTCGTCGTCCACATCGACTGAACTGGGCGCGTCAGAGGCGCTTCGATGACGGACTGCGGCGCTCGCGGAGCGTCGCCGACAACTCCCGCCGCCGCGGTTGGTCTGCCCAGCGACCGCCGACCTGTCGCAGGCGTGACGTCGAGCGTTAGGCCTAAGCCCACCGTCCGGTTTCTCACGCGTATGGAGTACCACGAGGCGGTGAACTTCCTTTTCGACCTCCGGCGGTTTCAGGTCAAGCCGGGGACCGAGTCGATTCGGCGGTTGCTCTCTCACCTCGGCAACCCCCACGAAGACGTGTCGTTCGTGCAGGTCGCGGGGTCGAACGGCAAAGGAAGCACCGCCCGGATGGTCGACGCGATACTGCGCGAGTCGGGCGCGCACGTCGGCCTGTACACCTCGCCGCACTTCGACGACGTGCGGGAGCGAATCCGCGTCGACGGCCGGAAGGTTCCGAAGTCCGCGCTGTCGGCGTTCGTGGCCGAAGCCAAGCCGTTCCTCGTCGAGCGCGCCGCCGACGGCGAGCCGCTGACCTTCTTCGAGACCGTCACCGCCCTCGCGCTGTGGTACTTCGACCGCGCGGGCGTCGACGTGGCGGTCCTCGAAGTCGGGATGGGCGGCGAACTCGACGCGACGAGCGCCGTCGACCCGGTCGCGAGCGCCGTCACCAACGTCTCGCTCGAACACACCGCCGTCCTCGGCGACACCGTCGCGGAAATCGCGAAGACGAAAGCCGCCGTCGCGCCCGCCGACGCGCCGCTCGTGACCGGGGCGACCGGCGAGGCGCTGTCGGTCATCCGCGAGGAGGCCGGCGACGTGTTGACCGTCGGCGACGCCGACTCAGACGCCGACGTTCGCGCCTCCTACGGCGGCCGCGTCAACCACCAAGAGGCCGCCGTCACCGTCGAGACCGACGCCGAGACGCTCGACGTTCGAATCCCGCTTTTGGGCGCGTATCAGGCGCGAAACGCCGGCATCGCCGTCTCGCTCGCCCGGCAGGTCCGCCCCGACATCGGCGCGGAGGCGATTCACCGCGGCCTCCGAAACGCCCACTGGCCGGGTCGGTTCGAGGTCATGGGCACGGAGCCGACGGTCGTCCTCGACGGCGCGCACAACCCCGACGCCTGCGCGCAGGTCGCCACCGTCCTCGAGGAGTTCGACTACGACGACCTCCACCTCGTCTACGGCGCGATGCACGACAAGGACCACCGCGAGATGGTCGGGGCGCTCCCGGAGGTGGCGTCGGTCGTCACCTGCAAGGCGGACATCTCGCGGGGCGAGGCCCCCGAGATACTGTCGTCCGTCTTCGAGCGACTCGACGGTCCCGCGGTCGAGACCGGCGGCGCGGTCGCCTCGGCGCTCGACCGGGCGCGCGCCCGCGCCGACCCCGACGACTGCGTGCTCGTCGTCGGCTCGCTGTACGTCGTCGCCGAGGCCCGCACGACGTGGACGCGGGCGGTCGTCCCGAAGGCCCACCGCACGCTCGACGACGCCCGCCGGACGCTCGAACGCGCGAACGTCGCGGACGCCGCCGAACGGAGCGAGCGCGCGAAGCGGGCGGTCAACCGAACGGTCCACACCCGCGTCCAGCGCCGGCAGGCCCGGATACTCCGCGAGGAACTGCTGTCGGTCGGCGGCGACTGCGCCGTCTCGGGCCACGAGTTCGGCGGGGAACTCGTCGACGTGGTTCTGACCGGGACGCTCAACCAGTTCGAGCGCCTGACGGCGGGCCTCGAAGCCCAGCCGTACGCGCTCGCGGGCGTCGCCGAGGAGATTCGCGGGACGCTCGACATCGGGGCGGCCGACGCCGGCGAAGACGACGAGGGCGGCGACGCGAGCGACGCCGGCCGCGACGAAGCCGGCGACTACCCGTGGGACGACGGCACGGCCGTCATGGGCATCCTGAACGTGACGCCGAACAGCTTCCACGACGGCGGGGAGTTCTACGACATCGACGACGCCGTCGAGCAGGCGCGGGCGATGGTCGACGCCGGCGTGGACATCATCGACGTGGGCGGCGAGAGCACCCGCCCCGGCGCGGCCGAGGTGCCCGTCGACGAGGAGATTCGCCGCGTCGCGCCCGTCATCGAGGCCATCGCCGACCTCAACGTGCTCGTGTCGGTAGACACCCGGAAGGCCGCGGTCGGCGAGGCCGCTCTCGACGCCGGCGCGGACATCCTCAACGACGTGACCGGCCTCGAAGACCCCGAGATGCGCTTCCTCGCGGCCGAGCGCGACGCGCCGGTAATCGTGATGCACAGCATCGACGCGCCGGTCGACCCGTCCCGCGAGGTCGACTACGACGACGTGGTCGAGGACGTCATCGACGAGCTGACCGAGCTGGTGTTGCTCGCCGAGAAGGCGGGCATTCCGCGGCGGAACATCATCGTCGACCCCGGCCTCGGCTTCGGGAAGTCGAAGGCCGAGAACTTCGAACTCCTCGGGCGCACCGACGAGTTCGCCGCGCTCGGCTGTCCGATTCTCGTCGGCCACTCCCACAAGTCGATGTTCTCGCTCGTCGGCGAGAAGCCGGGCGACAACCTCGCGGCGACCGTCGCGGGCACGGCCATCGCCGCCGACCGCGGGGCCGACATCGTCCGCGTCCACGACGTGCCGGAGAACGTCGCCGCCGTGAACGTCGCGCTCGCCTCGCGGGACCCGAGTCGGTTCGAAGACGACGCGGAACGCGAAGACTGAGAACCGACGCCCAGCGCGTCGGGGTGAAACCGGTGTTTTTCTGCGCCGGGCGTCTACTCTCTCCTCGTGTGCACACTCATCCTCGCGTGGCAGGTGTTCGAAGCCGCGCCGGTCGTCGTCGCCGCCAACCGCGACGAACTCCTCGGCAGGCCCGCCGAACCGCCCCGGCGGTGGGAAAACGGCGACGGCCCCGCAGTCGTCGCTCCGCGAGATGCCGAGGCTGGCGGCACATGGGTCGGTTACAACGACGCGGGCGTCTTCGTCGGCATCACCAACCGCTGGGTCGAGGTTTCGGGCGGCGGCGAGCGCTCTCGCGGTCACCTCGTCCGCGACGCGCTCCGCCGCGAGACCGCCGAGGACGCGGCGCGGTTCGTCGAGCGCGCGGTCGACAAGCACGTCTACGACGGCTTCAATCTCGTCGTCGCCGACGAGAACGCCGCGCTGTTCTTCGAGTGGGACGGCAGTCTGTCGGTTCGGAACTTCGACCCCGGCGTCCGCGTCGTCGTCAACGTCGGGACGCCCGACTCGTGGTTCGTCCCCGAGCGACGCCCCGAGGTGGGCGAACGGCAGGCCGACAACGCCCGGCGGCTAGAGGAGGCGCTTCAGCCCGAGCCGAGCGAGTCGGTGGGCGCGTGGCGCGAGCGGGCGAAAGCCGCGCTCGGCGACCACGACTTCGGCGTCTGCGTCCACGACTCGGAGGGTCGGTTCGGCACGCGCTCGTCGTCGGTCATCACGCTCGGCGAGGCGGAATTCGCGTACGAATTCGCCGACGGCCCGCCGTGTCAGACCGCCTTCGAACCGGTCGAACGTCAGGATTAAACCGCTCGCACGACGTGTACGTGGTATGAGCGCGAGCGAAGCCGAGCAAGACCTTTCTTCCGACGAGCGCGCGGGACTGGAACTCATCCGCGAGTCGGGCGGCATCCACCAGAGCGACTTCTGGAAAGAACTCGACATCTCCTCCCGGAAGGGGAGTCGCATCGCCGAGGTGCTGGAGTCGCTCGGTCTCATCAAGCGGACCGAGACGGTCTACAACGGCCACACCACCTACTACCTCGAACCGGCCGCGCGCGACCTCGACTTCGCGATGCTGATGGCGGGCGACATGCTCTCGCCGCTCATCGGCGAAGAGGAGATTAACGCCAACAGCAACGCCTTCTCGCAGTGGCTCATGAACCTCGCCTACGAGGAGTACTGAGCCGCCTGCGGTCTCTCTCCGCGGCCCGATAGCCGACCGTTTTCCAGATTCTGTTTCCGTTTTCCGTTCCCGCCTCGTCGTTCCGACCGCGAGCGACGCGGTCGCTCGCCGGACGGGGGTCGGAGAAGAACGCGCGGGAACCGAGAACCGAGAACCGCGGGACGCGGCTTACTCTTCGGTCTGTTCGTCGTCCTCGGTCGCCAGCAGGTCGTTGGCTTCGAGGTAGCTCTCGATTTCGTCGTTAGACAGTTCGACGAAGCGCTCGGACTCCGCGGAGACGGTCGCCACGTCGACGCCGTCGGGGGCGGTGCCCTCGTCGCTGGTCGAGGCGATGGCTTCGAGCGCGAGTTCGATGCCCTCGTCGAGGCTCAGGTCGTCGCGGAAGTTCTCTTCGAGGTGCTCTTGGTGGTCGCCGCGGTCCGCCCCGATGGAGACGGCCTTCCACTCGTAGGGGGTCCCCGAGGGGTCCGTCTCGTAGAGGCGGGGCGTGCCGTTTTCGACGCCGCCGATGAGGAGTGCGACGCCGAACGGGCGCGCGCCGCCGACCTGCGTGTACTGCTGGATGTGGTCGGTGACTTCCTTGGTCAGCGTCTCGATGCCGATGGGTTCGCCGTAGCGGAGGCGGTTGACCTGCGACTGGCGGCGGGCGAAGTCGATGAGCTGGCGGGCGTCGGCGACGTGGCCGGCGCTCGCGATGCCGATGTGGTCGTCCGCCTTGTGAATCTTCTCGACGCTCGTCGGTTCCATCAGTGGCGAGCGAGAGCGCTTGTCCGCCGCGAGGACGACGCCCTCGGGCGTTCGCACGCCGATGCTCGCGGTGCCGCGCTTGACGGCCTCGCGAGCGTATTCGACCTGATAGAGTCGACCATCCGGCGAGAAGATCGTAATCCCGCGGTCGTACGCCTGTTGTTGCGCTTGTCCCTGCATGGAATATCACTCGAAATCGAGTTGCGTCGCGCCCGTGAACCCGTCCGAACCGCGAACGTCGAAGAGGGAGTCGCGGACGACGGCGGTTCGGGATTCGTTCTCGAACACGACGGTTCTCTCCTCGGAAATTCCGGCCCGGCCGTGTAAATACCTTTCCGAACAGGCACGCACTGTCCCCGAGACGCCTCGCACTCTCACCCCCACTGGGTCGCCGCCGACGGCGTTGATGCAGGCGAGCGCGGCCCGGGCGTCTTCGACGTGACCGCGTCGGGCGCGGACGACGGTCTCGGCGACGCCGTCGGCGTAGTCGAACCCGAGGACGGTCAGGTCGGCGTCGGCGCTCCCGGCGTCGCCGTAGAGGTTCTGGGCGGCGTACCAGAGTTCGCGCTGGAACGGCCCGCGGGCGAGGTCGGCGTCGGGCCACGTCTCGACTTCGACGGCGAGGTATCGCCGCCGCGGCCGGAGGTGTTTGGGCAGGTGTTTCATCGGCTCAGCTCACTCGTCGGCGGTCGGCGCTCGCTCTGCGACGAGGACACCCACCTGCTCGTGGACCGATTCGACGGCCGTGAGGACGAAGCCGGCGTCCGTGAGCGCGTCGGCGAGGAAGCCGACGGTCGCGGGGTCGTCCACCTCGGGCGAGTAGAACGGCTCGTCGGGGTCGGGCGTCCCGAAGAACATCACGTCGCCGAGGACGAACCGCCGCGGTCCGAGGTCGGCGATGACGTCGATGGCCTCGCGCTTTTCCTCGTCCGAGAGGTGGTGCATGGCGAAGTTCGTGACCACGATATCGACCTGTTCGTCGCCGACGTTGGGGTCGCGGAACCGGCCCTCGCCGAACTCGACGTTCTCGATGCCGACTTCGGCGGCCTTGGTGCGGGCCTGTTCGAGCATTCCCTCGCTGATGTCGCGGCCGACGACGCGCTTCGCGTCGGGGGCGAGTGCGAGGGCGATAGCGCCCGTACCGGTTCCGAGGTCGAGCACCACGTCCTCGGGGGAGGGGTCGACGTAGTGGACGACGAGCGAGACGCACGCGCGGTACTCGTCGCTGTCTTGGGAGTCGTCGTACTCCGCGGCGATGTGGGAAAAGCGGGCGGCGTGTTCCTCAATCGTCTTCTTCATACCGTCCCCGTTTGACGCCGGGGGCTATGAACGACTCGGACGTGCGCTCGCGGTTGCGCGCCGCGAGGCGGCCCCACTCGCGGAGGCCGTCGAGCACCTGCTCGCGGTCGAAGCCGATGACCTCGCCCAGCCCCGCCAACTCGCGGGGGCTCCGCAGTTGGAGGTGCGACGACGGGGTCGCGGAGACGACGTAGGGCGCGTCGTAGTACTCGACGAGTTCGCGGAGTTTCCGGAGCGCCGAGATGGCCTGCACGCGGGTTCCCCCGTCGCTTCGGAGCACCGGCCCGAAGTCGAACTCGACGCGGACGCCGTTGTCGCGGGCGGCCTTGGCGAGGACGTGGTTGAAGTTGCCCTCGCCCGCCATCGGCCGGGAGAGCACGTCTATTCGCGGCTGTTCGACGGCGAATCGGTTGAGCGCGTTCGTCCCCCCGCGGAGGACGAGCAGTTCGCGCTGTGGCCGGTAGTTGCCGACCGCGCCGCTGGCTTGTTCCGGGTTCGAGGCGTCGATTTCGACGGCGTCGACGAGGTCAACGTCGAGCGCCTCGCGGAGACGGTCGTAGTCGGGGCGGGCGTCGAGCGCGCGGACGACGACGCCGTCGTAGTCGTACCGCCCGGCGGCGACGGCGACGCGACTGACCGTGCTCTCGCCGTCGGGGTGTGCGTAGACCGCCTCGTACATACGTCGACTCAGGTGCGGGTGGGAAAAGGGCGTTGCGTTCCGGAGCCGCGGGGCGGTCGGCGCGAGCGAACGGGTGAGTAGGCGAGCGAACGGTCGAACGGGCGAGCGGGTGAACAGGCGAACGGGCGAGCGGGTGAACAGGCGAACGGGTGAACAGGCGAACGGGCGCTCAGACGCCGCGGGCGGCGACGAGCGACGCGACGAGGAGCGCGGCGACACCGACGCCCACGCCGAAGCCGGGGATTTCGATTCCGGACGGCGAATCGCTCGTCGTCGCGGGCGACGAGGCCGCCGTCTCGGCCGTCGCGTCGGCCTCTCCGATATCGGGCGTGAGCGTCGAGTTCTCGGGCATGTCGTACGTCACGAGCGTGGCGTTTTCCTCGTAGGTGGTCTGTTGGTCGCGGCGAACCGAGACCTTGACCGGCCCGCCGCGGAGTCGCGCCAGTTCCGAGAGGTCGAACGTCACGTCGAAGCTTCCGTTTTCGCCGACGCGGACGGCCTTCGAGACGAGGAACGGGTGGGTGTCGCCGACGGACTGCACGCGGACGCCGATGAGCGTCCCGGTCGCGTACGGGGTCGTTCCGTGGACGTGCTCGCCGTCGACCGCGTCGAGCGTGAGTTCGTCGCCCGGGTGGTCGATGACGGTGCCGCTGTCGGCCGCGGCGACGCCGGACAGCGACAGCGCGACCACGACGAGGAGAGCGACGCTGAGGTGGGGAGGGCGCATCGTCCGAAACGTATCGTTCGGACAACAAGTACGTTGTGATTAGCCGACACTTAGGCGACGATTGCGGCGACCGCGGCTTCGAGCGCGGCGGCCGCGGTCCGCACGTCCTCGGTGCGCACGTACTCTCTGTCGGCGTGCGCGACCGCGCCCTCGTCGTCGGCGAGGTGGCCGGGTCCGAAGACGACGACGGGCGCGGGAGAGAAGTAGGAGGCCTCGGTCGCGGCGGTGAAGGGGCGGACGTCCGCCCGCCCGCCGGCGTCTCGGGAGGCCGCCGCGAGCGTCGTCACGAGCTCGTGGTCGGGGTCGGTCGCGAACGCTTCGAGGAACGGCGTCGGGCGCTCGGTGAGCGCGAAATCGACGCTCACGTCGTCGGACACGCCGTCCGACACCGCGGCCCGGAGCGTCGACTGGAGTTCCTCGCGGAAGCCGTCGGCCGTCTCCGGGGGAACGCTCCGGCGGTCGACCACGAGCCGGCAGTCGGCGGGGACCTGATTCGAGTTCGCGCCGCCGTCGACCATCGTCGGCGTCAGCGTCGCCGGGCCGAGTTCGGGGTGGGCCTCGCGGCCGTCGTCGAACGACCGGAGGGCGTCGAGCACCGGCGCGAGCGCGTCCACGGCGTTGGCGCCCGACTGCGGCTCGGCCGCGTGCGCGGCGACGCCCGACAGCGACACCGTTCCCTCGAACCGGCCCTTCGCGGCCGTACAGACGTCGAGGCCGGTCGGCTCGCCGACGATGTACATGTCGCCGTCGAGGTCGAGTTCGGCCGCGCCGGTCGAGAGGAGTTCCTCGTCGGGCGTAACCGCCAGCGTGACTCGGCTGTCGGGGCCGGGGTCGACGGCGAAAAAGGCCGATAGCAGGGCCGCGAGCGGCCCTTTCGCGTCGCAGGAGCCGCGGCCGCGGATGACGCCCTCGTCGCGTTCGTACGGGACGTGCGGCGAGACGGTGTCGATGTGCGTGTTGAGGACGAGGTGCGTCGCCGGCTCCGCCGCTCCCTTCGAGGCGACGGTGTTGCCGGCGTCGTCCACGGTCGGCGAGACGCCCTCGGTTTCGAGCGTCTCGACCAGCAGGTCGCGCATCTCGCCCACGTCGTCGTTCGACGCGACGGGGACGGCGCGTTCGAGGAACGCGACGGGGTCGAACCCGTCGGCGTCGCCGCTCATCGCTCGCGGAAGACGATGTCGGCTTCGCCGTCGCCCTCGTAGACGGCCGGTCCGCCGAGGAGTGCCGACCCCTCGTCGGGGACGGTCACGGAGAGCGCGCCGCCCGGCGGAGAGACGGTCACGGACTCGTCGCCGGAGACGCGACCGAGTCGCTTCGCGGCCGCGACGACGGCGACCGCGCCGGTGCCGCAGGACTGCGTCTCGCCTTCGACGCCGCGCTCGAAGGTGCGCTGGCGGAAGCCGCCCTCGCCGTCGGGGGAGGCGAGCGTGACGTTCGCGCCGTCCGGGAACACCGGGGCGTGGCGGACCGCGGGTGCGACCGATTCGAGGTCAACGTCGTCCACGTCGTCGACGAACGCGACGGCGTGGGGAACGCCCGTGTTGACGGCCGTGACCGTCAGGCCCTCGACCTCGGTCTCGACGAGTTCGTCGTCGGCCGAAAGCGGCACGTCGCGGGGCGAAAAGGAGGGCGCGCCCATCTCGACGGTCACGTCGGTGCCGTCGAGGTTCGCGCGGCGGGTGCCGGCGGGCGTGTCTATCATGACTTCGTCCGTGCCGGTTCGCTCGGCGGCCCACGCGGCCGCGACGCGAGCGCCGTTGCCGCACATGGCGGCGACCGAGCCGTCGGGTTGGACGAGCGTCATGACGACCCGCGGCGGGTCGTAACGCGATTCGAGCGCGAGAAACAGGACGCCGTCTGCGCCGCGTCGCTCGCTCTCGCTCATGGTGATTCCGGCCTCGCGGTCGCAGTGGGTGCGCGCGAAGGCGGGTCGGTCCGGGACCGGGTCGTCTGCGTCGACGACGAAGAAGTCGTTTCCAGTGCCGTGGAACTTTTCGAAGGGAACGGTGTTGAGTACGCTCATGATTCTGTGTTGGTGCTTGGTCAGTTGGGGATGTGCTCGGATGCGGTTCGTTCGAGTGCGGTGACGTCGTCGAGGGTCTCGCGCCGGCGGGCCAGTCGGGGGCCGTCGGCGTCGAGGACGACTTCCGGGGGGCGCGGTCGAGAGTTGTAGGTGCTGGCCATCTCGTAGCCGTACGCCCCCGCGTTGCCGAGCGCGAGACAGTCGCCGCGCTCGGGTTCGGGGAGGTCGCGGCCGTCGGCGAACACGTCGCTCGTCTCGCAGACGGGGCCCGCGACGATGGTCGAAACCGGGTCGGCGTCGGGCCGAGAGAGATTGGAAATCGCGTGGTACGCGTCGTACATCGCCGGTCGGAGCAGAGTCGTCATACCAGCGTCGATGCCGACGACGGTCGTCTCGGGGGTCTCTTTCACCGTGTTGACTTCCGAGAGGAGGACGCCCGCGTCGGCGACGACGTAGCGGCCGGGTTCGACTGCGAGTCGCGCGTCGACTTCGCCGAGCGCCTCGCGGGTCGCGTCGGCGACGGCGGCGAGGTCGAGCGGCGGTTCGTCCTCGCGGTAGGGGACGCCGAAGCCGCCGCCGACGTCGACGAATTCGAGGTCGCCGACCTCGCGGGCGAGGTCGCCCATCCGGCGGACCAACTCGCGGTGCGCCGAGAGGTCGTCGCCGGAGATGCCGCTTCCGGCGTGGGCGTGGACGCCGACGAGGTCGAACTCCTCGCGCACGTCGGTGGCGAGGTCGGGGACGCGGTCGATGGGGATGCCGAACTTCGCGTGCCCGCCGGTCGTGACCTTCTCGTGGTGACCCGCGCCGACGCCGGGGTTCGCCCGGAGGCAGAGCCGCCCGTCGAAGCCGCGCTCGCGCAGGCGGTCGATAGTGTCCGCCGCGCCGACCGTGACGGTCATCTCGGGGTTCGACTCCCAGCGCGAGACGACGTGGTCGAGGTCGGCGTCCGGCGGGTTGACCGCCGTGTAGCGGACGCGCTCGCCGGGGAAGCCCGCGTCGAGGGCGCGCTCGACCTCGCCCGCGGAGGCGCACTCGGCGTCGACGCCGGCCTCGCGGACAGCTTCGAGCACCGCTCGCCCGGCGTGGGCCTTGACGGCGTAGCTGACGTGCGCCTCGGGGAACGCCTCGCGGAGTCGGAAACAGTTCTCGCGGACGCGACGGAGGTCGGTCACGTACAGCGGCGAGCCGAACTCGTCGGCGAGCGACAGCAGGTGCTCGCGGTCCCAGTCCGAGAGCCGCCGGACGGCCGGCCCGCCGCCGCTCATTCGCGCAGTGCCTCCTCCCGACGGGTCGCGTCGAGGGTGTCGTCCTCGATGTCGAGGGCGACGACCGCGGGCTTGTACGCGCCGCCGGCAAAGAGGTCGTGGTCGCCGAGCGACGACTCCACGAACCGCGTGAAGGCGCGGCGGTTCGCGGGCAGGTGGCCGTAGTAAATCTCCTCGTCCACGAGGTCGTAGACGGGGATGCGGGGCGTCAGAAGCGTGTTCTCACCGACGATGGAGTTCTCGCCGACGACGAAGCCGGAGGTGACCCGACAGCCCGCGCCGAGCGCCGCGCCGTCTTCGACGACGACCGGGGCGTCCTCGACGGGTTCGAGCACGCCGCCGATGAGCGTGTTCGCGCCGAGCTTGACGTTCGCGCCGATCTGCGCGCAGGAGCCGACGGTGTCACAGGAGTCCACGAGCGTGCCGTCGCCGACGTGCGCGCCGACGTTCACGAACGAGGGGCTCATCATGATGCAGTCGGAGCCGAGGTACGCGCCGCGGCGGATGGCGGTGCCGTCCGGGGTGTTGCGCGTGCCGCGCTCGCCGAGGTCCTCGGTGTCGCGCAGGGGGAGCACGTCGTGATAGCGGACGTCGCCGTACTCGCGGGCGAGCGTCTCGCGCAGGCCGAAGTTGAGCAGGATGCCCCGCTTGACCCACTCGTTTGCCTCCCAGGAGGTCACGTCGGAGCCGGTCTTCTCGGCGGCGCGCACCTCGCCCGCTTCGAGGGCGTCGAGGAACGCGTCGAGCGTGTCGAGCTCGTCGACGGTCGCCGATTCGGCGTCGACGTCGCCGTCGTCGTATCGCTGCCACAGGTCTCGTACGTCGGATTCCAGATTCATTCGAGTACCTCGGTGAAGTCGTACCACCCGGCGTCGCGGTCGGCGAGCCACGCCGCGGCGTCGAGCGCGCCGGCGGCGAACACTCCCCGCGACCCCGCGCGGTGCGTGAGTGAAAGAGACTCGTGATTTCCAGCCAGTAATACCTCGTGCTCTCCGGCAATATCCCCCGCCCGGCGAGCGTGGACGCCCACCTCGCCTTCGGACCGGGGCGCTTCGCCCTCGCGGCCGTGGACGCGCTCGGACTCGCCGCGCACGTCGTCGATATCGTCCAAGAGGGTCAGCGCCGTCCCGCTCGGGGCGTCGCGCTTGGCGTTGTGGTGCGTCTCGGTGAGTTCGATGTCGTAGCCGTCGAGGGCCGGGACCGCCTCGCGGACGGCCCGGCGGAGCGCCGCGATGCCCCGCGAGAAGTTCGACGCGTACAGCACCGGGACTTCCGATGCGGCCTCGCGGAGCGCGTCGAAGCCGCCCTCGCTCAGCCCGGTCGTGCCGGTGACGAAGGCGACGCCCGCCTCGCCGCAGGCCGACGCGTACTCGATGCAGGACGCCGGACCGGTGAAATCGACGACGACGTCGGGCTGGTTCGAGGCGAGCAGGTCGGCGAAGTCGGCCGCGTCCTCGACGGCGACCCCTTCGACTGACTCGCCGGGCGAGCGACTGACCGCGAAGGCGACCGAGAGGTCGTCGCGGTCGGTGGCCACGGCGAGGACTTCCCCGCCCATGCGGCCGGTCGCGCCGGTGACGCCGACGGAGACCGTCACTCGTCGCTCCCCCCGTCCGGAATCGCCTGCCCCGCTTCGAGGTCGGACAGCAGGCGGCGCAGTTCCTCGGTGTTGTCCTCCGTGAGTCGGGTGAGCGGCGGGCGCAGGCGCGCCGGGCCGTAGCCCCGAATCTCCATGGCCTCCTTGACCGGGATGGGGTTCGTCTCGGAGAACAGGTGGCGGTTCAGCGGGGCGAGGTCGTGGTGGATGTCGCGGGCGCGCTCGTAGTCGCCCTGTAGCGCCGAGTGGACCATCGCGCCGACGCGCGCGGGTTCGACGTTCGCCGTGACCGAGATGGCGCCGACGCCGCCGACCGAGAGAATCGGGAGCGTGAGCGCGTCGTCGCCCGACAGCACCGCGAACTGCTCGTCTCGGGTCCGCTCGACGACCTCCGAAACCTGGCCGAGGTCGCCGCTGGCGGCCTTGTAGGCGGTGATGTTCGGGTGCTCGGCGAGCGTCGCGGCCGTCTCGGGCAGGATGTTGCTTCCGGTCCGGCTGGGGACGTTGTAGACGATCTGCGGCAGGTTGATTTCGTCGGCGATGGTCCGGTAGTGGTCGACGAGGCCGGCCTGCTCGGGCTTGTTGTAGTACGGCGAGATGAGGAGCAACGCGTCGGCCCCGGCGTCGGCGGAGCGCCGGGAGAGTTCGAGCGCCTCGCGGGTCGAGTTCGACCCGGAGCCGGCGATGACGGGCACGTCCTCGACGGCCTCGACGGCCGCCTCGACGACTTCGACGTGTTCGTCGTGGGAGAGCGTCGCGGACTCGCCGGTCGAACCGACGGGCACGACGCCGTCGACGCCGGCTTCTTCGAGGCGTCGCACGTCGGCTTGGAACTGTTCGAAGTCGATACTGCCGTCCTCGTGGAACGGCGTGGTCATCGCGGGATAGACGCCGCGGAAGTCGAGTGATGTCATTGTGGTTGGTGGGTGTGGTGACGGTCGTGGGAGCGTCGATATCGGTCGTGTGACCGGAACGTGCGTCAGCCGAAGGCCGCCCGAGACGGGGTCGCTACTCCCGCAACGAGCGATTCAGTACGCACGTTTTTTCGAAAAGAAAGCGGCACGCGACGCTGTCGAAGGTGTGGTGACCTGCGAGGGCCGCGTCGCGTCGTTCACACCGGATGCAGGTGCCGGAAGCGTAATATAACTTGCGTCGTCTGCAGGTCCTGCCGGAGCGAGTGGGCGGGCTGAAGGGCGTCTCGGGACGCCTTCCGCCGGTTCTCGGTCGCCGAGGTGGACGTCCGTCCGCCGCGTTCCCGTCTCCCCGGACGGTTATTAGTCCGCGCCGTCCAAGCGTCGTACGAATGACCGAGATTCACCCCGACCAGCGCGTCGCCATCCTGGCCGACGCACAGAACCTCTACCATACGGCACAGAGCCTGTACTCGCGGAACATCGACTACTCGTCGCTCCTCCAGAAGGGGACGGCGGGCCGCGCGCTCACCCGCGCCATCGCCTACGTCATCCGGGCGGATTCGCCCGACGAGGTGAGCTTTTTCGATGCACTCGTCGACATCGGTTTCGAGACGAAAATCAAGGACATCAAGACGTTCGGCGACGGCTCGAAGAAGGCCGACTGGGACCTCGGCATCGCGCTCGACGCGGTTAGCCTCGCCGACCACGTGGACACGGTCGTCCTCTGTTCGGGCGACGGCGACTTCGAGCGGCTCTGTACCCACCTCCGCCACGAGGGCGTCCGAGTCGAGGTGATGGCGTTCAGGGAGTCTACCGCCGAGGAACTCGTCGCGGCGGCGGACACGTTCATCGACCTCTCGGAGCGAAAAGAGACGTTCCTGCTGTAATCCCCGCCGACTACTCGAACTGCGGAATCGCCGAGTCGCCGTCGATGTCGGGGCCGGCGGTCCCGGTCGGGCCGTCGCTCCCGGCGTCGTGAGCCTCGAAGAAGGCGACCGCGTAGGTGTACTGGAACGCCGCGAGAACCGTCTGCGTCGCTATCGAGAGGACGGCGATGGCGGCGATTTCCGTCGGCGAGAAGCCGAGGCCGGCCTGCACCGCCGCCGGGTCAGCCGCGTTCTGTGCCTGCTGGACGTTCTGTATCGTCCGAAAGACGATGAGGCCCGTCGCGGGGACGCTAACCAGAATCCCGACCACGAACCGGATGGCGGAGTAGCCGAGCGAGGGGACGACGTTGTGCCGGACGAGCCGATAGCTCTCGCCGAACGCCTCGATTGCGCCCGCGTCGCCGACGACGACCGCGACGGGGTAGAACTGGACGAGGAAGATGACGACGAGGTACGCCAGTCCGAGGAGGCCGAGGACGGCGATGCCGACGAGGAAGCCGCCGCCGAGGGCGAGGTTGGGGACGCCGCCACCGCCCGTTGCGAGGCCGCCGAGGCCGAGCGAGACGGCCATGGCGACCATGATGATGACGAACACGATACCGAAGACGAGGACGATGCCGAGTTGGACGATGTTCGCGAGGAGCATGGGGACGTACTTCTCGCGGCCGACCGCCGTGAGCGTCGACAGCGAGGTCGAGCCTCCGCCCCCGCGGTCGACCGCCTCGTCGGCCATCCCGTAGAGACCGGCGGCGACGAACGGCGTGACGAAGAACGTCACCGCCGTGAGGACGGTCGGGACGAACGGTATCTGCGCCAACTGCGTGGCGAGTTGCGGGAGCGTGACGAGGCCCAAGGCGAGGCCGCCGAGGAACAGTACCGGGTTCGACCGGATGCCTCGGAGGGCGGTCTGGAGGGAGCTAATCGCGGCCATACCTCGACCTGTCGGTGCGGTAATACGTAAAACGGGAGGGTCGAGACGCCGGCGTGGTCGGGGGCGTATCCGGGCCCGCGAGTGGGAATCAGGCCGTCGGCGTCGCCAGCCGAGCGGCGGTGGCGACCGCGCCGACCCCCGCGATGGCGGCGAGCACCGTCGGGAGCCGCCAGTCGAGCGCCGTCTGCGTGAGAAGCGCACTGCTCGCGAGCAGTAGCGCGGTTCCCACGGCGGCGAGTCGAACGTCCACAGACATACTCCGAGGGCGGTCGGTCCCGTACTTAGGACTTTCCGTCTCGGGCGTGCGTGGTAGCTCGGCGCACGCGGTCGAACGGGACCGCGACCCACTTTAGCCGGCGGGGCAAAGGGCGAGGTATGACCGAAGGCCACGCGACCGATTTGGACGACCTCCGGGTCGTCGCCGACTACCAGTTCGGGGCCGGCGCGGGCGACGCGCTGTTCCCGGCCGACGCGGACATCGAACTCTCGCGCTCGCGGAGCGGCCGCCCGCGACAGGTGTACGTCGAGGGCGACCGCGTCACCTCCTACGGCACCGACGGCCGGTTCACCCTCGGCGTCGCCGGCGGCCGCCGCCTCTACGACGACCTCGGCGGCGACGCCTACGTCGTCCGCGTCGGCGACGAGTCGGTCCCGTTCGTCCGCGACGGCAAGAACGCCTTCGCTAAGTTCGTCACCGACGCCGACCCGGCGGTCCGCTCGGGCGACGAGGTGTGCGTCGTCGGCCCCGACGGCGACCTGCTGGGCGTCGGTCGCGCGGAGCTCTCCGCGGACGCGATGCTCGACTTCGGGGCGGGGATGGCGGTTCGCGTCCGCGAGGGCGCGGACGAGGAGTGAGGTGAAGCCGGGGAACTCGGGCGGTACGTCGCTGTTGAGATTCTAGCGGGGTGAGAGAAACGGCGTGCGAGACTGAGGGGTGAGTTCAGCACTTCTTCACATTCCCAGAAGACATATATCTTACACGGGGGTCGTTGATTTGTAATGCGTGGGACATTTTTTACCACTGCTTTGGTGATTCTGGTGATTAGCAGTGGGTGTCTTGGTTCTCCACCGAATCAAGGGAGAGATAACACTGAAACTGAAGGTACTGACCCCGAGATGAATCCCCCGGTGAATAAACTGATTATCGAAGATGACTACTCCGGCAACTTCTCTGTTGTAATTATTGACCCATCTGAGGGAGCGGTATTCAACGAGAGTTACTCTGCGAACAATACCGAAGACATTGATTTGAGTGGATATTTCCCGGCGAGGGAAACGAGGACAGTAGAGATATATATCAATGACACCCGTGCTTGGAGAAAATCCATCGCGTGGTATGAGGGATATATGTTGGAAATAAACGAAGACGGGACTATTCGTGAAGGAAACGTCGAAGTTTGAGAGGCATTGACCGACTTGCGCCCGCCAGTCAGCACAGCCTAAACAAACCAGCACCGGACGAGAACTTCGACGGAGCCGCGTTTCAGAGGTACGGCGCAAGTCCGAGCGCGGAGACGAGCGGGACGCCCGCGACGACCGAGCCGACGAGGTAGCCGCCGATTGCGCCGCCGTTGAGAAGCGGCAGGCCGGCGTGCGCCCGCCCTTTCATCACGGCCCACATCAGCCCGCTGAACCCGGCGAACGTCCCGACCATGGCGAGGAGCGCCGGGAGGTTGAGCGCCGGGAGCGCGCCGAGGCCGAGCGACGGCGCTTCGGAGAAGAACGCGCCCGAGGCGACCATCACGGTCGGCATGACCGCGTCGCCGAGGCCGATGAAGAAGGCGTCTCGCTCGCCGGAATCTGACTCGTTGTCGGCCGTCTCGGCGTCAGCCACCTCCGAATCGACCGCGCCCGTCGATTCGCCCCCGTCGGTCGCGTTCCCGCCGTCGCCGACGTCGTTGGCGTCGCTGGCGAAGTCGTCGCCGAGAATCGAGTACGACAGCGTCGTCGGGATGACGAGCACGACCGGGATGCGGAGGTCCATCACGCCCTCCGCGAGGTCGAGCATGTGTTTGGTCTTGTAGACGCTGATGGCGTCGTAGACGGCGAGGACCGAGAGGAGGACGATGGCGGGCAACAGGCCGAAGCTGATGCCGAACAGGGCGGCCGCGCCCGCGCCCATGAGCGTCCCGGCGGCGTCGATGACGTACCACTCGGGGTAGACGAGAAGCGCGAGCGCGACGGCCGCCGAGAGGCCGACGGCGACGAGCGCGCTGGGAATGAGCGCGGCGAAGACGTACCACGCGAGCAGGCCGCTCGTGAAGACGATGACGAGGCGGATGAGCTGGTCGAGGTCGTACTTGAACGCCGCGAGCATGAACGCGGTCATGACGATAATCGCGCCGATGTAGAGGAGGCTGTTCGTCGGGTCGGTGGGGTCTTCGACCGTCTGGTACCCCTGTTCGAAGAACGTCGGCACGAGGGCGAGCGCACCCACCTGCACGACGAGGAAGATGAGGGCGGCGAGGGCGACCCCCCGATAGGCGCGGCGTGACATGCAGGGGCGTTCCCACCCGAGGGGTATGGGGGTTGCGCTCTGGCGTCGTCAGCGAGCGTAGAGCTTGCTCCCGACGAGCCGGGCGGGCGAGCCGTCGTCGGCCGTGACGGCGACGTAGGGACGGTCGACCGGACCGAACACGTCCACGATGCGGCCCACCGTCGACAGCGACTCGTCGAGGACCATCGTGCCGATGTCCGGCGCGTCGTCGTCGTCGAGGCGGACGATAGCGAGGCCCTGCGCCGTCCGGGAGACCGTGCCGATTCGCCGCATCAGTCGCGGAGGATTCCGACGTAGGCGGCGACCGCCTGCACGATGTCGTTTTTCGTGGCGTCGTCGGCGTTGTTCACGAGGACGCGCCCGCGGGTTTCGAACTCGCGGGAGTATCGCTTGCCCCGTTCGATGACGGCGTCGTAGCCGACCTGCTGGACGGCCTTCGCGATTTCGTCGACGGTCGGTTCTTCGACCGCCGCGGACTGGGCGACCCGCCGACCCTCGCTACGCGAGAGAGAGGCGTCGAGGTAGGCGGGGTAGATGACGTTCTCGACCATACCCGTGTGTCCGCCATCCGACGGTAATACGGTTGTGGTCTCACGGAGCCGAGCGCGTGCGGTGGAGAAACAGAGACGGCGCGGGTGTCTGTGCAGTTATCGCCGGCGCGCGAGCAGGGCGACCGCGCCGACGGCCGCGAGGCCGACGACGGCGCCGAACCCGGGCGCGTCGCTCTCGGTGGTCGATTCCGAGGACTCGGCCGTCGCGGTTGCCTCGGTGGCGTCGGTTGCAGTCGCGGCGGTCGCAGTCGCGTCCGCGACCGTGGTCGTCGCGGTCGCGGTCGAGTCCGACTCCGTCGCCGACTCGGTTTCGAGTTGCCGGTAGCGCTCGTAGGCGTCGGGGTGGACCGCTTCGAGAATCACCTCGCTCGCCTCGATTGCTCGCGGGGCGGGCTGTTGGAGCTTGTGCGCCTCGATGACGATGACGTTGCCCTCCTGCATCGCGGTCGTGCTGTTGTACGCCGGACTGCTCGGGACGGGCGCGTGGTCGGGGACGACGATGTACTCGGGGTTCATCTCGACGACGAGCTCTTCGTTAATCTGTGCGAAGCCGGTGAGGTTCGCCTCCGCCGCGCCGTTGCGCAGGCCGGCGGTCGTCATGATGTCGGAGATGAACGTGCCCGACCCGGAGGAGTAGCCGAAAAAGGAGTTGAGACCGACCGGGCGCTCCGCGCCGTCGAGGGCCTGCCGCATGTGCCGAATCGACTCGCGCATCTCGGCCGCGCGCTCGACGCCGGCCTCGCAGTTGCCGGTCATGCGGCCGACGCGCTCGGTCTTGTCGGCGACGGCGTCGAGCGACTTCCCGGACTCGAAGACGACGACCGAGATGTCCGCCGAGCGAAGCTGTTCGATGCGGTCGGGCTCGGCGTTGTACGAGGAGTTCGGGACCAACACGAGGTCGGGTTCGAGACCGATGACCGCCTCGACGTTGAGCCCGCCGGAGCCGGAGACGTTCCCCTTTTCGGCCGCGCCGTCGAGGTACGTGGCGTACTGCGAGACGCCGACGACCTCGTCGCGCGCGCCGAGTTCCCACATGGTCTGGGCGGCGCTCGGGTTGGTCGTGACGACCCGCTCGGGGTCCTCGGCGATGGTGACGTCGGTCCCCGTGGCGTCGGTGACCGTCACCGGGAACGTACACGTCGCGGTCTGGTGCGGTGCCGCTTGCCCTACCGCGGCCGCGGCCGGTGCCGGAACCCCGGCGAACACGGTCGCGAACGCGAGCAGGGCGACGACGAGTTGTCGGTTCACGGTAGTGGCCTCAGCGGCTGTTCAATAAATATTTACCTACTGAAAGCGCGGTTGTGCTCAATGAGCGTTCGAACGCGGGCGACCACGTGGTCGCTCGGTCTCTCCGGGCTCCTGCTTTTGGTCGTCGTCGCGAGCGCCGGAATCGGGGCCGTGACCATCCCGCCGCGGACCGTCGCCGCCATCCTCGCGGACGCGTTGCCCGTCCCCGTCGGCGTCTCTCTCGGCGGCGCGACGGCCCTCCCCGTCGTCGGGCCGGTTCCGACGCCGACGCTGGAGTTCGCCTCGCCGTTCGAGTTCGCCGTCCCCAGACCCGCCCGCATCATCGTGCTCTCGGTCCGCCTGCCCCGCATCCTCCTCGCGGCGCTCGTCGGCTTCGCGCTCGCCACCGCGGGAACCGTGATGCAGGGCTTCTTCCGCAACCCGATGGCCGACCCCTCCATCGTCGGCGTCTCCTCCGGGGCCGCCGTCGGCGCGGTCGCGACCATCGTGCTGTCGCTTTCGATTCCGTTCGGGATGGAGGGCGCGGCGTTCGTCAGCGCCGTCGTCACCGCCTTCGTCGTCTACCTCATCGCCACCGAGAGCGGTCGGACGCCCGTGGCGACCCTGCTTCTCGCGGGGGTCGCCGTCCAGACGTTCCTCGGCGCGGTCATCTCGTTTCTCCTCCTCCAGAGCGGCGAGAGCCTCCGGCAGGTCGTCTTCTGGCTCATGGGCCACCTCGCGGGCGCGACGTGGAGCGAGGTCGGCATGCTCGCCCTCGTCCTGCCGCTTCCCTTCGTGCTCCTCGTGGCCCACGCCCGCGACCTGAACGTCCTGCTCCTCGGCGAGGAGGACGCCCACGCTCTCGGCATCGAAGTCGAGCGGACGAAACAGCTCCTCCTCGCCACCGCGAGCGTCGTCACCGCCGCGGCCGTCTCGGTCTCCGGCGTCATCGGCTTCGTCGGCCTCGTCGTCCCCCACATGCTCCGGCTCCTCGTCGGCCCCGACCACCGGGTGTTGCTCCCGGCGTCGGCGCTGGCGGGCGCGTCGTTCCTCGTCGCCACCGACACCGTCGCCCGCTCCGGCGGCGCGGAGATTCCGGTCGGCGTCGTCACCGCGGCCGTCGGCGCGCCCTTCTTCCTCTACCTGCTCCGCACGCGGGAGGTGCGCTCGCCGTGAGCGACCGCGACCCCGCCGCCGACGCGGATTCACCGGACTCAGACCCCTTCGGCGACGCCGACCCGGCGATTCGCCTCGACGACGTGTCGGTCTCCCTCGGCGGCACCCGGATTCTCGACGCCATCTCGGTCGACGTGGGCGAAGGCACGTTCGTCGGCCTCATCGGTCCCAACGGCGCGGGGAAGACGACGCTCCTCCGGGTCCTCAACGGCGCGCTCGCACCCGACGAGGGAGCGGTCCGCGTCGCCGGCGAGGACGTCCACGCCCTGTCGTCGAAGGCGGCGAGCAGGGTCGTGGCGACGGTCCCCCAGACCACGAGCGTCACCTTCGACTTCCCCGTCCGCGACGTCGTCGAGATGGGCCGCACGCCACACCGCGGGCGCTTCGAGGGTTGGCGCGAGCGCGACGAGACCGCCGTCGAGGCCGCCATGCGCCGGACCGCCGTCGAATCGCTCGCCGAGCGCCCCGTCACGGAAGTCAGCGGCGGCGAGCGCCAGCGCGTCCTCATCGCCCGCGCGCTGGCACAGGAGACGCCCGTCCTGCTCCTCGACGAGCCGACCGCCAGCCTCGACATCAACCACCAGGTCCGCACGCTCGAACTCGTCTCCGACCTCGTCGCCGACGGGACGACCGCGGTCGCGGCCATCCACGACCTCAACCTCGCGGCCCACTACTGCGACGCGCTGGTCCTCCTGTCGGGCGGGCGCGTCCTCTCGGCGGGCGACCCCGCGGCGGTGCTCTCCGAGGAGAACCTCCGCGAGGCGTTCGACGCCGAGGCGGTCGTCTCGCGGCACCCCGTCACCGGTTCGGTGTACGTGACCGCCCTCCCACCGCCTTCGGACGACGCCAACGGCCGGGTCCACGTCGTCGGCGGGGGCGGCACCGGCGCGCGGGCGCTCCACCTGCTGTCGGCGGCCGGCTACGCGCTGTCCGCCGGCGCGCTCAACGAGGGCGACACAGACGCCGAGGCCGCCCGCGGGGTCGGCGCGGACCTCGTGACCGTGCCGCCGTACTCGCCGGTCGACGACGCCGCGCGGGCCGCGGTCGAGTCGCGGGTCGAAGCCGCCGACGTGACCGTCGTCGCCGACGTGGAGGTCGGCGGCGGCAACCTCGCCAACCTCGAAGCCGCGGCCGGGGCCGACCGCCTCGTCCTCGTCGAACAGCGACCGTTCTCGGAGCGGAACTACGCCGGCGACGACGGCTTCGCGGTCTACGAGCGCCTGCGGGAGCGCGGCCGAGTCGTCGAACCGGGCGACCTCCTGTCTGTCGTCGGCGAACTCGCCTGCGACTCGTTCCGGGAGCGCGACGGCGGACCCACCGACTCCGACGACGGTGAAGGCGGTTCCGACGACGGTGCAACCGGCCCCGAGGACCGCGAGACGCCCGCGGGCGCCGACTTCACCGACTCCACCGACCGCGAATCGACCGACTCCGACACTGTCACCGACGGCCGAGCGTCGGACTTATTTTCCAGTTAAGCTGTCGTTGCGCGGTGCTACGGGCAGTATATTCAAGCCCTGAGCGCGCGTCTAGTAGTACGATTTCTGAGAGGAACACGGCCATGAAACTCGCACTCATCGGTATCGGACAGGCTGGCGGCAAGGTAGTCGACGCCATCGTCGACTACGAGCGACGGACGAACACGGGGTTCGTCGTCGACGTAATCGCCGTCAACACGGCCCGCTCGGACCTCCGGGGGCTCCGAAACATCCCCGAGTCGCGGCAGGTGCTCGTCGGCCTGACCCGCGTCAAGGGCCACGGCGTCGGCGCGGACAACGAACTCGGCGCGGAGGTGACCGCAGAAGACGTCGGCGAGGTGCTCTCGATGGTCGACGACCTCCCGGTCCACGAGATAGACGCCTTCCTCGTCGTCGCCGGCCTCGGCGGCGGCACCGGCTCCGGCGGCGCGCCCGTCGTCGCGCGCGAACTGAAGCACATCTACACCGAGCCGGTCTACGGGCTCGGCGTCCTCCCCGCGCGGGACGAAGGCGGTATCTACACGCTCAACGCCGCGCGCTCCTTCCAGACGTTCGTCCGCGAGGTCGACAACCTCATCGTCTTCGACAACGACGCCTGGCGGAAGACCGGTGAGTCGCTCGAAGCGGGCTACGGCAGTATCAACGCCGAACTCGCCCGCCGCCTCGGCGTGCTGTTCAGCGCCGGCGAGGGCGACGGCTCCGGCGCGGTGGCGGAGTCCGTCGTGGACGCCTCCGAGATAATCAACACGCTCGCCAGCGGCGGCATCTCGACTATCGGCTACGCCTCCGTCGAACTCGACCGCCCGAAGCGCGGGCTTCTCTCCCGGCTCTCCGGCGGGGCGGCCGACGCCGAGGACGGCGGCGACTCGACGAACCGAATCACCAGCCTCGTGCGCCGCGCCGCGCTCGGCCGGCTCACGCTCCCCTGCGAGATTTCCGGCGCGGAGCGCGGCCTCGTCGTCGTCGCCGGGCCGCCGGACGTGCTCTCGCGCCGCGGCATCGAGCGCGCGCGGACGTGGCTCGAAGACGAGACCGGGACGATGGAGATTCGCGGCGGCGACTACCCCGTCGGGTCGAACTTCGTCGCCGCGGTCGTGCTCCTGTCGGGCGTCTACGACGTGCCGCGGGTGAAAGAACTGCAGGCGGTCGCCATCGAGACCCAACGCGACATGCTCGCCAAGCGCGAGTCGAGCGCGGCGTCGCTCGACGACCTCATCTCGACCGGCGACGACCGCATCGAACCGCTGTTCTGAGCCGCCTCCGCACGGTTTCTCTCACCTTCGTCCACGGGGAAGGGTCATAGTGCCGCGGTACCAACTGACGAACGATGGCCGAGTACCCGCTGAAACAACGTTTCGTGCTCGACACCTCGCTGTTTCTCTCCGAGGAGATTCGAGACGACGACGAGACGTTCGAGGAGGGAATCGAACGGCTCCTCGACACCATCGCCGCCGCGCGACTGGACCTGAACATCTCGTGTTACATGCCGCCGTCTATCGCCGCGGAGTTGGAACACATCCTGCGCGACCGCGGCGTCTCGGAGGACGTGCTCGGCAAACTCGACACGTGGGTCATCAAGAAACACCCCGACCGCTACGAGGTGTACATCCCCGCCGAGGTCGTCTACCGCTTCATCGACGAGATGTCCGACCGCGTCAACCGCGGCCTCCGGGTCTCCGAGAAGGCCGTCCGCAAGGCCGAGGAGTCGAAACAGCGCTCCAACGGCGGGTCGAAGCTCTCCGACGTGGACAAGGTCATCTCAGACCTCCGGGAGGACTACCGCGGCGCGCTCAGACAGGGCGTCCTCGACTCCCGCGAGGACTTCGACCTCCTCATCCTCGCGCGCGAACTGAACGCCGGCGTCGTCACGGAAGACACCGGCATCATCAGTTGGGCCGCCGACTTCGGCCTGCGAAACCTCCGCGGACGGGCGTTTCCGACCCTCTTAGAAGAGTACCTCATGGCGCTCGACAGCCCGCGCCCGTGGAGCAGGGGCGACGACGGCGTCGACGCCGACCGACTGTAACCCGGCTGTCACGCTCACTGCAGACTGCTACTCCATCGAGTCGAGGTCGACGTAGCTCCCCTCGAACGCCGATAGCCACTGCGTCAGTTGGTCTTCGGGCGTCGCGTCAGCCGGGTAAATCGTACACTCCTCGCGCCCGTCGGGATGGGTGGTCAGCCGCGACGCGAGCCGCGGGCGGACGGGGTGTTCGCCCCCCGAGTCCGGCGGATGCACCGGCTCCGACCCCATCAGCGGTCTCCTCCGAGGGCGACTTCGAGCCCCCGGTCGTCGTTCAGCGACACCGTGACCGACTCGACGCTCGACCGGTACTGGTGGGTGTGGGTCCCGTTGGCCCGCAGTTGAAGCGTCTCTTCGAGCAGGCTCGCCTCCGAGAGCTGTTCGACCTTCCGGTAGGTCGTCGACAGCGGGACGTTGCACGCCTCGGAGAGGTCCTGTGCGGTCATCGGCTCGGTCGCACCCTGAAGCGTGGTGAGGATTCGCCGGCACGCGCGGTCCGACAGCGCTTCCAGCACCTGTTCCGCCTCCAGTTCGGCGGGCTTCGGTCCGGTCGGCTTGCGTCTGAGGCCGGTCTGCATGCTCACCCGTAGATTCGCCCGCGTCGCCCGTCGAAGGGCACCCAGAATATGCAGGGCGCTTTATACCTCACACGAGCGGCCGCGCCCCGTTCGACGGGGGCGACGACTGGAAACGGACCACGATATAAAGGCCCGGTGTATCGGGGGTGTTTATATCAGGGGCTGGGGCGACTTCGTACTCTTATGACGAGCGCAGCGGGCATCAGAGCGGAGTTGAAAGTGACGGGGCCGGACGGCTGTCCCGTCGCGGCGGTCTCCGAGGGCGACACCTCGGGCTACGCGCTCTCGCGGAGCATGGCTCCCAACGAGCGCGGGTCGGTCGTCGAGGAGTTCGTCTTCGACGACGACACCGAGGTCCCCGAAGAGATGGAGCGGCTGTTCGAGTACGGCGACGGGAGCGTCTACCGGTTCGACCGCGAGGGCGGCGTCGGCTGTCCCTGCGAGCGCGTCGAGGCGTTCGACTGCCCGGTCGTGGACGTCCAGACGCGCGACGGCGCGCTGTTTCTGACGTTCCACGCCCCCGACATCGACACGCTCCGCGACGTGGTCGCCTCCCTCCGGGAGTCGTCGGGGTCGGTGGACGTGCGCCGACTGCTCCAGTCGTCGGTCGACGAGTCGCGGGACCTCGTGTTGGTCGAGCGGGGCCAGCTCACCGACCGCCAGCGCGAGGTGCTGGAGACGGCCCACGAGATGGGCTACTTCGACCACCCGCGGCGCGCGAACAAAGGCGAGGTCGCGACCGAACTCGGCATCACGACCTCGACGTTCTCTGAGCACCTCGCCATGGCACAGAAGAAGCTCATGGGTGCCATCCTTCAGGGGTGACGAGATGAGACGTGTCGACGGGATATCAGTCCCCCGCGAATGCAGGGTGCGCCCCCTCGGGTCCCCGCGGCGTACCACTAGTCGGTGAGAAACGATGCGCGAGTTCGACGTGACCTGTCCCGAGTGCGGCGAGCGCTACCGGGTCAACGAGCCGATGATGCGGACGCTCCGGGAGACCGGCTGTGTCCTCTGTACCGCGCCGCTGAACGACGCCCCGAAGTCCGCGTGACGCCGACGCCGGACGACCTGCCCGCGGACTGAGGTGGTCGCTCGTCCGGAACGGCGCGAGGGCAGTGCCGACGCCGCGGCCGCTGACGCTTATTCGACGACGACGACCCCGACCATGCCGAGCGTCTCGTGGGGGACACAGACGTACCTGTACTCGCCGGATTCTTCGAACGTATACTCGAAGGTGTGGCCCTCCGAGACGGTGAGCTCCGACTCGAACAGCCCGTCTTCGCGGTTGACGACGTTGTGGGTGCCGCCGTTTCCGGTCCACTCCCAGACGACCGTCGTTCCCGGCGAAACTTCTATCGCGGCCGGAGCGAACGCGTAGCCGCCGCCGTTACCGCCCGCGCCGACCGCGACCGTGACGCTGTCCTGTCCCGTCAGGTCGTGGACGCCGTCGTAGTTCCCCGTCCGGTCGAAC
This sequence comes from Haloferax sulfurifontis, assembly GCF_014635105.1. Classification (NCBI taxonomy): domain Archaea; kingdom Methanobacteriati; phylum Methanobacteriota; class Halobacteria; order Halobacteriales; family Haloferacaceae; genus Haloferax; species Haloferax sulfurifontis. The sequence continues at coordinate 579,537 of NZ_BMCI01000003.1, read as the reverse complement.
CAGCCGCCGAAGTCCCGCATCTCGTGTTCGGCGGTGCTCTCCCCACCGGACGAGTCGCCGCCGGCCCCGCCACCGTCGCCCGCGCCGCCGGAGCCGCCGCCGGACGAACTCGAACAGCCCGCCAGGAGCGCGATACCTGTCGACGCCGCCGTTGCGTGGAGAAACGACCGCCGGGAAACCCGTTGCGTCATTAGCTGGCGCTAGTGAGTGGCCGAACAAGTCGAAAGCTTCGATTCCCACGCGCTGAAAACGGGCGAAACGAGCGTGGCCGTCCCGCCCGAAGGCGACGGCATGGACGACGACGACCCGAGGCGACGACCGCGGATCGACGGCACCCGCCAGTGGGAAGTGTTCTACCGCGACACGCCGACCGAGCCGATGCGCCACGTCGGGAGCGTCACCGCCCCCTCCGAGGACCTCGCGACCGAGCAGGCGCGGACGCTGTTCGGCGACGGCGGCGACGGCGACGGCGACGCGGACCTCTGGCTCGCGCCGGCCGACGAGTTCCTCCGACTCGGCGGCAACGACCTCGCGGCGAAAGGCGAGGAGTCGACCGACGGGACGGAACACGGCGGGATGGAGCACGACGGCGCGGGAGACGCCCGCGGTGTCGAAAACGGGGTGTCCGTCGAGTGATTTCCATCAGCAAGCTCCTGTGCGGACAGGGAGCCGAGGGCGACGGGCTCCGCTACGACGACCCCGACGCGGACATCGAACAGATACGCGAGGAGAAACAGAAGCGCCCGGTCGTGGTCTGGAACACGACGCGGCGCTGTAACCTCTACTGCGAACACTGTTACGCCGGGGCCGACCTCGACCCCGCGCAGGGCGAACTGTCGACCTCCGAGGCGAAGGGCCTCATCGACGGCCTCGCGGCCTACAACGTGCCCGTGCTCCTGTTTTCGGGCGGCGAGCCGCTCGTCCGCGAAGACCTCGTCGAACTCGTCGACTACGCCACCGACGCCGGCATCCGGGCGGTGCTTTCGACCAACGGGACGCTCATCACCGAGGAGAAGGCGCGGGCGCTCCGCGACGCGGGGCTCTCGTATGCGGGCGTCTCAGTCGACGGGTTAGAGGAGCGCAACGACCGCTTCCGCGGGAAAGACGGCGCGTTCGACGCCGCCGTCCGCGGCATCGAAAACTGCCTGTCGGTGGGCCTCAAGACCGGCCTCCGGTACACCATCACCGAGCACAACGCCGCCGACATGGAGGACGTGGTGGACCTGCTGTACGACGTGGGCGTCGACCGCTTCTGTTTCTACCACCTCGACTACGGCGGCCGCGGCGGCGACATCGCCGACGCCGACCTCGACGACGAGGCCCAGCGCCGCGCCGTCCGCCGGCTGTTCGACATGACCCGCGAGTACCACGCCGAGGGCGAGGAGATAGAGACGCTTCTGGTCGGCAACTACGCCGACTCCGCCTACGTGGTCGAGTACGCCCGCGACGAACTCGACGCCGACCACGCCGAGCGGATTCACCGGTATCTCCGCGTCAACGGCGGCGACCCGACCGGCGAGCGCGTCGCCGACGTGGACTACCGCGGCGACGTGCACCTGACGCAGTTCTGGCAGGGCTACAGCCTCGGCAACGTCCGGGACCGCCCGTTCGGCGACATCTGGGACGACGAGTCGAACCCGCTTCTCGCCAAGCTCCGCGAGCGGGAAGAGCATCTGACCGGCAAGTGTGCTTCGTGCCAGTATCGGGACGTCTGCCGCGGCTCCTCGCGGCTTCGGTCGCTCGCGGCGACGGGCGAACTGTTCGGCCCCGACCCGCAGTGTTACCTGACGGCCGACGAGCGCGGCGCGGGTGCCGACGCGAGTCCGGGCGCGGCCGACTGAAGTTCCCTTTCACCCGCTGGGAACGCACCCTACGCTTATTTTTCGGCGAGTCCAACCGCGGCTATGGAAACCAAACGAGGAGTCCCGAACATCCTCGGGAACGGGCTCGTCGGCGTCGGTCTCGTCATCTTCGCCGTCGCGGTCGCGGACGCGGTCGGCGTCGTGGACGCGCGATTCTCGCCGGGCGTCTACCTGATTTTCGTGGCGATTAGCTTCGTCCTCGCGTGGCTGTTGCGGTCTTTGACGTAGGGCGCATCGAAAAGAAATCGAGAGAATACGGAACGCCGAGCGCGGGCCGTGTATGCCGCCTATTCGGCCGCGCCCGCGGCCGCCCGCTTCTCCTCGCGTTCGAGCTCTTCGAGGTAGTCGTCGGCGTCGAGGGCGGCCTTCACGCCCATGCCGCCGGCGGTCGCGGCCTGCTGGTAGTGGTAGTCGACCACGTCACCCGCGGCGAAGATGCCGGGCACGTCGGTCGCGGTCTGGCCGCCGCCGGAGCCGCCCTTCGCGATGATGTAGCCGTCGTCGTCGCGCTGGACGCCCGTGCCGTCGAGGTAGTCGGCGTTCGGCGTGTGGCCGATGGCGTAGAACACCGCGCCCACGTCGAAGTCGAACTCCTCGGTCTCGGGGTCGTCGAGCTTGTCGCTCGGGTGGCCCTCGGGGTTGCGGACGAGTGTCACGTGGTCGACGCCCTCCTCGGGCGAGCCGTGAAGCTCCGTCGCCTCGGTGTTGAGCATGAGTTCGATTTCGCCCTCGTCGACCTTCTCCATCAGGCGGTCGACCCAGTAGTCCTCGGCGCGGAACTCCTCGCGGCGGTGGACGAGGTACACCGTCGAGGCGAACTTGGTGAGGAAGTTGGCCTCCTCGACGGCGGCGTCGCCCCCGCCGATGACCATGATCTTCTCGTCGCGGAAGAACGCGCCGTCGCAGGTCGCACACGTCGAGAGGCCGTAGCCCATCAGGTTCTCCTCGCCGGGGATGCCGAGGGTGCGGGCCGACGCGCCCGACGCCGCGATGATGGCGTCCGCGGTGTACACGTCGCCGTTCTTGAGCGTGACCGTGAACGGGCGCTCGGAGGCGTCGACGTCCTCGATGATGCCGTGGCGAATCTCCGTGCCGAAGCGCTCTGCCTGCTCTTTCATGTTGTTGATGAGCTCCGGCCCGGAGATGCCCTCGGGGAAGCCGGGGTAGTTGTCCACCTCGGTCGTGAGCGTGAGCTGTCCGCCCGGCTCGTCGCCCTCCAGCACCAGCGGCTCGTTGTTGGACCGGGCCGCGTAGATGGCCGACGAGAGTCCGGAGATGCCCGAGCCGGCGATGATGAGTTTCCTGTGTTCCACGAACGAATCGGCGTCCTCTGTCATGTGCGATAGTTCGCTACACCGGCGTCTTAAGGTTTCGCTGTATTGCGAGGAGTGCTACACCACCGCCACGACAACGCATGCCACGGCGCTCGCGGCCCGCGGAGCGAAAGACCGGTATCCGTCGCCGACGCATCACTCCGCATGGCCGCCGACCTACGGGAGAAGACGAACCGCTACGAGGGGATGCTCGCCGACGCGCTCGACGAGGCGGTGCAGGCCGTCCCCGACGAGACGCCGCTCGGCGACGCCGCCGCCGACTGTCTGGAGATGGCCGAGTCATACCTCGACGACGGCCGACACTTCAAGGAGGCAGACGACTGGGTGAACGCGCTGGCGTCGTTTTCGTACGGCTACGGCTGGCTCGACGCGGGCGTCAGGATGGGGCTGTTCGACGTGCCCGACGACTCGCACCTGTTTACGATGTGACCGGCGTCGTACCTGTTCGCCGTGTGACTGATTTTTCTCCGACGGGCGCGTACGACACGCGAACAGATGTCCCCGACCGTCGTCGCCGCCGTCACTGCCGCCATCGCCCCCGCCGCCGCTCGCGTTTCGGACGCACAGCGAACGCTCGAACAGCGGTTCGCCAACCCGTTTCTGCGTCGCGTGCTCCGCTCGCCGCTCCGCCGACTCGCCAGTCGCTGGTTCGTGCTCGTCTCCTACGTCGGCCCCAAGAGCGGCCGACGGTACACGTTCCCCGTCGCCTACGCCGTCGCGGGCGGCGGCATCGTCGCCGTCACGCCGAAGGCGGAGAGCAACTGGTGGAAGAACTTCCGCCGGCCGATGGCGTGCCGCCTGTGGTACCGCGGCCAGCGACGCGAGGCGACCGGCGAGGTCGTCACGGGCGAGTTCGCCGTGGATCTCCTCGACCGCTACGCCGCGGCCCACGGCCTGTTGGCTCGCGAACTCGGACTTTCGGAGAACGGCGGCGGTCGCACCGGGGTCGACGAGACGGCGCGAGACGACTTCGCGGTCGTGCTGTTTCGGTTCGACTGACTCTCGAACTACTCGAACCGGAACGTCGCGCCGTCGGGGCCGTCTTCGACGTCGACGCCGAGCGCCGTCAGGTCGTCGCGCAGGTCGTCGGCGCGCTCGTAGTTGCCGGCCTCGCGCTCGGCCTCGCGGACGTCCAAGACGAGTTGGACGAGGTCCTCGGCGACCGACACGTCGCCGCCCTCGCCCGCGTCGCCGAACGAGAGGCCGAACACCTCGCCGCCGAGGTCCTCGAACGCCTCGACTGCGCGCCGGAGCGCGCGGTAGTCGTACTCGTCGGCGTCGGCGACGTGGCGGTTGACCGCGCCGGCGAGGCCGAGCAGTTCGGCCATCGCCTCGCGGACGTTGAAGTCGTCGTTCATCGCCTCGCGGAAGTTCTCGCGGGTCGCGGTCACCGTCTCGCGGAGAGCCTCGGCCTCGACTTTCGTCCGGGCGTCGGGGCTGTCGACCGCGTCGACGGCCGACTCGTAGGCGCGTTCGAGGCGCTCCCAGCGCTCCTCGGCCTCGGCGATGGTCTCCTCGGAGTACGTCTGCTCGGAGCCGTAGGCCGTCGAGAGGTAGAACGTCCGAATCACGTCCGCGCCGAACTCGTCGAGCGCGTCGCCGACGGTGAAGAAGTTGCCGAGGCTCGAACTCATCTTGTCGCCCTCCGTCTGGAGCAGGCCGACGTGGAGCCAGTAGCGAGCGAACTGCTGGCCGGTCGCCGCCTCCGACTGGGCGATTTCGTTCTCGTGGTGCGGGAACACGAGGTCGCGGCCGCCGACGTGGATGTCGAGGGTGTCGCCGAGGTGCGTCATCGACATCGCCGAGCACTCGATGTGCCAGCCGGGGCGGCCCTCGCCCCACGGCGACTCCCACGTCTCGCCGCACGGCTCGTGGAGCGGTTCGAGGTCGGGGTTCCGGTGTTCGGCGGCCGTCTTGGGGTCGACCGCGCCGGCCTTCCAGAGCGCGAAGTCGGTCGGGTTGCGCTTCTCGGAGCGCTCGTCTTTCGTCGCCCGCGACTCCAGTTCTTCGAGCTTCTGGTTCGAGAGCTTCCCGTAGTCGTCGAACGTGGAGACGTCGAAGTAGACAGAGCCGTTGGACTCGTAGGCGTGGCCGCGGTCGACGAGCGTCCGAATGAGGTCGATAATCTCGGGGATGTGCTCGGAGACGCGCGGATAGACCTCGGCGCGCTTCAGATTCAGCCCGCGCATGTCGCGAATCACGTCGCCGACGAAGTGCTCGGCGACGCCCGCCTCGTCGTCGCCGAGGTCGTCCTCGCCGATGCGGGCGGCTATCTTCTCGTTCACGTCGGTGAAGTTCTCGACGTGGCGCACGTCGTAGCCCTCGTAGGCCAGCCAGCGGTGCATCAGGTCGGCGTGCATCCACAGGCGGGCGTGGCCGAGGTGCGCGTGGTCCGAGACCGTCAGTCCGCAGACGTAGAGCAACACTTCGTCGCCGTGCGACTCGAACTCCTCGCGCTCTCCCGTCAGGGTGTTGGTCACGGACAGGGTCATCGGACTCGGCTACTCCCGGCACCACTTTCAACCCGTCGGAAACACGGTCGGTTCGGAGCCGATACGAAGTCGGCCCGACGAGGCGACCGCCGCGCCGTCGTCACCCCCTCGCGGCGGCTACTTCGTCCAGTCCGGTCGGTCGGCCTCGCCGCGGCGAATCTTCGCCAGCGTCTCCTCCGAGAGGAGTCGCTTGACGAACGCCGGAATCCGGTCTGTCGGGTCGCCGTCGGCTGGGTTGCCGTCGATCGAGTCGCCACCGGTCGAATCGCCACCAGTCACGCTCGACCCCGCGCCGCCGACTCGGTCGCCGGTCGCGCCCGTCGGCGCTGTCTCTCCGCCGAGCGCGCGGTCGGCGTTCGCCGCCGACGCGAGCGCGTAGTGCCCGCCTCTGGTGGCGACGCCGCCGTCGGTCGTCGTCTCCGCGCGCCGGCGGAACGATTCGAGGTCGGCCTCGCGGTCCAGGTCCTCGACCGCCGTGTCGAGGTCGGCGGCCTGTTCGGCCTGCTCGGAGACGCTCTCGGAGATGCGGTCTATCTCCGCTGTCACCTCGTCGACCTGCGTCGCCGCGTCGTCGACGAAGGTGGCGATGTCGGAGGTGAGCGTCGCCTGCTCGTCGGTCGCCCGCGCCACCTCGTCGATGCCGTCGGTCACGTCGGCGACCGAGTCGGTTATCTCGTCGAGGCTCTCGACGGTCGACTCGACCCGCTCGATGCCGTGGTCGATGTTCTCGTCGGCCGACGACAGCGCCTCCGCGGTGTCCTCGATGTGGTCGGTCACGTCCTCTATCATCTGGCCGATGCGCTCGGCCTGCGACTTCGACTCGTTGGCGAGCGACTTCACCTCGTCCGCGACGACGGCGAAGCCGGAGCCGGCCTCGCCGGCGCGGGCGGCCTCGATGGAGGCGTTGAGCGCGAGCAGGTTCGTCCGGTCGGCCACCTCGTCGATGACCTCGACGATGTCCTGAATCTCGTCGATGGCGGCCACGAGCGCCTCGACGTTCACGGTTATCTCGTCGCGGTCGTCGCCGACCTGCCGCATCGCGCCGATTGCCTCGCCGGCCTCGGCGCGGCCCTCCTCGGCCCGCGTGGTGGCCTCGTCGCTCCGGGAGGAGACGTCGTCGGCGGTGGCGGCGACCTCCTCGACGGTCGCGCTGAGGTTCGACAGTTCGGCGGCGATTTCCTCGGTCATGTCGGCCTGCCGGCCCGCCAACGCCTCGATTTCCGCGATGCTCTCGCTCGTGCCGGCGGTCTCCTCGTGGAGCTGGGACGCGACCGACTCTAGATTCCCGCGGCTCTCTCTGGCCCGGCGGACCTCCTCGCGGACGTCCAGCGAGTACGAGTAGAGGTAGGTGGCGTTGACGACCTGTCGGTCGAGGTTGAGCCCGCGGACGACTGCCATCATGTCCGCGAACGCCTCGTCGACGGCGTTTTCGACGCGGTCGGCGTCCTCGCCCGACAGCGACTCGGTGGCGTCGGCGACGGCGCGCCCGCGGAGTTCGTCCGCGAAGATGCCGGTGACGTTGGCGAACATCCCGCCGAAGTAGTGCAACGGCATATCGAGTTTGTCGTGGAGCAGGCCGATTCGCGTGCGCGCCGCGTAGTGGTTCTGGTCGTAGTTCCCGTCGGTGAACGAGCGGTAGTAGCCGGAGACGACCGCGCGGAGGCCGTCGAGGTCGCTCTTCGAGCGGTCGACGACGTCCGCCGTCCGCTCGTTGGCGAGAATCGGTTCGACGAAGCCGTCGACGAGCGCCTCGTCGCGGGCCTCGACGACGCTCCGGAGGTCGGCGAGACGCGCGGCGTCCTCGTCGTCGAAGCCGACGAACGACTGCCGCCAGCCCAACTCGTCGGCGTCGAGGTCGAGTTCGGCGAGGAGTTCCGTGGATGAAAGCGAGATGTTGCCGTCGTCGTCGCGGGGGCTGGGCGAAACCATTGACCGATTCAGCGACTCCGTGGTAATAAGCGCCGTCCGCCGGATATCACGGTTGATAGCCGGAAATCAGACGTATAAATCGCTGACGGCCGCTTCGACCACGCGGAGGGTGGCGGCCCCCTGTCGGCGCGGCACGACCACGGCGAGCGCGTCGCCCGCGACGCCCGCGGCGTCGACGACGACGGATTCGGCGTCCAGTCGGGAGAGGACGGCGGTGAGGACGGTCGGGTCCACCTCGCCCTCAGCGATGATAGCCGTGAGCGGGCCGCCGCTCGCGAGGTCGACGCCGGCGACCGAGAGCACGGGGTCGTCGTCGGATTCGTCGACGTCCTCGCCGACGAGGCCGACGCCGCTCCGCATCGTCACGGAAGCGTCTCGGGGGTCGGCTTCCAGCGGCGGGAGGTCGTCGGCGAACCGGCGGAGCGCGGCCGCGACCGCCTCGTCGTCGCCGAGGTCGAGTTCGGCCGCGGCGGCGGCGTAGTTGACGACGCCCGCGCGGAGCGCGGCGAGGAGATACGGTCGTTCGCGGACTGCGTCGCGCGCGTCGGCGGCGAGGGACATGGCTCAGCCGTGGTCGGGCGCGCGCAAAAAACCGCCGCTCGGCGGGCGCTGTCGCGGTCGTCGTGGGTCGCGACTCCCCGCGCCCCGTCTCGCGTTTCCTGAACGGGTGGCGAACGCGAGTTGTCCGAACCCGAAGATTCCTTTCCCCGATGCGAAGTTCATAAGACACTCCCCTCGTAACCCCCGGACATGCAAGCTCTGGTCATCGTGGCGCACGGGTCCCACCTGAACCCGGATTCGAGCGCCCCCACCTACGACCACGCGGACACGGTCCGCGAGGTGGGCGCGTTCGACGAGGTGCGGACCGGCTTCTGGAAGGAAGAGCCGTCAATCCGCGAGGTGCTCCGGACCGTGGAGGCCGACGAGGTGTACGTCGTCCCGCTTTTCATCAGCGAGGGCTACTTCACGGAGCAGGTCATCCCGCGGGAACTCCGCCTCGACGGGTGGGACGTGGCCGACTGGGACTCCGACGGCCTGTCGGCGTCGCACGTCACGCTCACCGCGACGGACGTGCCCGAGAAGACGATTCACTACTGCGGGCCGGTCGGGACGCACGCGGCGATGACCGACGTGTTGGTCCGCCGCGCCGAGACGGTCACCGGCGACCCGAACGTCGGCGAGGGCTTCGGCCTCGCCGTCGTCGGCCACGGGACCGAGCGCAACGAGAACTCCGCGAAGGCCATCGAGTACCACGCCGACCGCATCCGCGAGATGGACCGCTTCGACGAGGTGCAGGCGCTCTACATGGACGAGGAACCCGAAGTGGACGACGTGACCGACTACTTCGAATCGGAGGACGTGGTCGTCGTCCCGCTGTTCATCGCCGACGGTTTCCACACCCAAGAGGACATCCCGGAGGACATGGGCCTGACCGACGACTACCGCACGGGCTACGACGTGCCCGCCGAGGTCGACGGCCACCGAATCTGGTACGCCGGCGCGGTCGGGACCGAGGGGCTCATGGCCGACGTGGTGCTCGAACGCGCCGCCGACGCGGGTGCCGACATCGGGAACAGCCTCGAAGTCGTGCGCGAACGCACCCGAAAGACGGCTCAGGAGGCGAACTGATGGGACACCACCTCGACGCCCTCGTCGACGCCGCGACGACCGGCGACGGCGTCTCGCTCGACGGACTCTCGGTCGCCCGCGACGGCGACGGCTACCGCCTCGAAACGCCCGACTCGACGCTTTCGGGGCTCACGGAAGACGGGCTCCGCGAGGCCCTCGCCGACCACGACGACTACGCCACGAACTGGTACTTCTGGTCCGAGGTCGTCGGCGAGGTCAGCCCCCAGCGACGGGCGTTCCTCCGCTGGGTCGAGGGCGCGTCTGTCGATGCGGGCGGCGACGACGATGGAGACGGAGACGCCGACGACGATGGAGACGGAGACGCCGACGCCGATGCCGATGCCGACGCTGACGCCGCTTCGGTCCCCGAGCGCTACGACGCCCTCCGAGACGGCGCCAGCCGCGAGTGGGGCCAACTGCTCGTCACGGCCACCGTCGACGACCACGGCGAGCGGTCCTACGAACTCCGCCACGCCGACGAGGCCGACGCCGACCGCGACTACCTCGACGCCTACCGCGAACCGCTCGCGGCCCGGCAGTTGGCGACCTACGACGAGAAGGGTCGGTACCGCCCGCTGAAGTCCGGCAACAACCTCGCCGGCGGCTGGGTGTTCCCCGACCTCGGCGGCCGCGACCTCGTCGAGACCGTCGAGACGTTCTACCCCGCGTCGGTGCCGAACTGGTACCGCGAGCGCCGGGGCGAACTCGACGTGACCCACTGGGAGGACGCCATCGGCCGCCAGACCGGGATGTACAGCGTCGTGAAGACGTGGAACCGCGGCGACGGCCACGAGCACGTCGACTGGGTCGCGGAGGCCTGCTGTGACGACAGCCAGTGCGTCAAGCGCCGCGAGTGGGAGTACGACGACGACGCCGACCTCGACGTCGACGGCGGCGACGGCGCGTTCCCGTGCCGCGAGCCGTGTTCCGTCGTCATCGCGGCGTCCCGCAAGTGGACGCGGCTGGAGGGCGAAGAGACCCAGACGTACGAGTTCGAACTGACGCCCTCGGAGAAACAACAGGTCGAGGACATCATCGACGCCGTCGCGGACGACCGCACCGACGACATCCGCGAGGCCGACGTGTACGAGGGCGCGAACCGCTACCGGGCGCGGTTCCTGCGCGCGAAGCTGTTCGACGACGAGGGCAACCTCGGAGGCGTCCCGACCGACGCGCCCGACGGCGAGTAGGCCGCGCCGCGAGAAATCGGTCCGATTTCTCGGACGCGGACGCGCTCAGCGCGTCGTCAGCGTCATCGCATCGTCAGCACCAGCGCCGCGAGGACGCCGCCGACGACGACGCCGGCCCCGAGGGTGATGGCGAAGCTCTCGAACAGCGAGGCGAGCGCCACCGCGAGGACGAGCGCGACGAGCGCGAGGCCGAAAAGCGGGGCGGCCCGCGGGTCGACGCTCGGGAACACGTCGGCGATGCTTTCTGTCACGCTCGGCTCCGGTTCGGGTTGCTTGGGCTTCGAGAGCGTCTCGTCCACGTCGACCGGCGGTTTGCCGCCGGAGCCGGGTTCGACGGTCACGTCGACGTACCTCGTCTCCGAGCCGTGGCCCGAGACGATTTTGAGCTTCCCCGACACCGGTTCGGGCGGCGAGGTGACGAACACCTCGACGGTCTTCGTCTGGCCGCCGTCGACGAAGTGGTTTCCTTCGGACAGGCTCGCCGCGCGCGAGAGTTCGTCGTCGATGTGGAGGTGGACGTGCACCGCCTGTCCCTCGTTCGCGAGCTCGACCGAGAACGGCCCGTTCGTCGAGAACGACGGCGCTACCGAGAGGTCGTGAGGGCGCTCGTCGTTCAGCGTGACGGTGAGCGGCGCGTTCGACACGGCTTCACCGTCGAGACGAGAATAGAAAAACGTTCAGGTCCGATGAGGTGTCGCGCCTCAGTCGTCGCGCATGTCCGGCGGCAGGAGGTTCGGGATGCCGTCCTCGATGGGGTACACCTCGCCGGTGACCGTGCCGATGAGCCGCCCCTCGATGATTTCGTCGCCGTCGCGCTCGTCGACTTCCAGCTCGAGTTCGCTCTTGTCGAGGGGGTCACAGAGGATGTCCATCAGGGATTCTTTCATCGTCGTGACGGTGGATTGCGCGAAGTAAAAGCGTACGGGTTCGCCGCCGTCGCGGCGGTGGTCGCCGATGGTTGTCGGGCGACGGCCGGCCGTCAGCGGTCGGCCGACTGCGGGGCGCTCAGTCGTCGAACGGGTTCTCGATGTGGACCGTCTGCTCGCGGCCGGGGCCGACGCCGACGGCGTAAATCGCCACGTCGAGTTCGTCCGAGAGGTATTCGAGGTAGTCCTGTGCGGCGTCGGGAATGGCGTCGTAGCCTTCCTCGGCGACGGCCGCCCAGTCCACTTCGGGCCACGTGTCGAACTCCTTGAGAACGGGTTCGCACTCGCCCCAGCGCTCGGTCGTCGCGGGCATCGTCAGGCGTTCGTCGCCCTCCAGTTCGTAGGCGTGGCCGACCTTGACCTCGTCGAGGCCGGCGAGCACGTCGAGGTGGTTGACGGCGATGCCGGTGAACCCGCTGACGCGGGCGGCGTGGCGGAGCATCGGCATGTCGAGCCAACCGATGCGGCGCGGGCGGCCGGTGACGGTGCCGAACTCGCCGCCCTTCTCGCGGATGAAGTCCGCGAGCTCCTCCTCGCGGTCGTCGTCTTTCAGCTCGGTCGGCATCGGGCCCTCGCCGACGCGGGAGAGGTAGGATTTGACGATGCCGACGACCTCGCCCTGTCCGACGACGGTCGGGCCGACGCCGGTGCCGGTGGCCGCGCCGCCCGCGGTCGGGTTCGAGGAGGTCACGTACGGGTAGCTCCCGTGGTCGATGTCGATGAGGGTGCCCTGGGCGCCCTCGAACATCACGTTGTCGCCGGCCTCGCGGCGCTCGGCGAGGAAGTCGCCGCAGTTGACGGCCATGTCGTCCTCGCGGAGGCGGCGGCCGATTTCGGTGTACTCCTCGACGAGCGCTTCCACGTCGCACTCCTCGCCGGCTTCGAGGCCGTACACGTCCTCGATGAGCGCCTGCTTCTGGGGGACGACGTACTCCAGTCGCTGGCGGAGCACGTCGGGGTCGAGCAGGTCGCCGACGCGGATGCCGCGGCGGCCGGCCTTGTCCTCGTAGGTGGGGCCGATGCCGCGGCCGGTCGTGCCGACGGTGAGGTCCGAGTCGGCTTTCGCCTCCTCTTCGATGTTGTCGAGGCGGCGGTGGTACGGCATGATGACGTGCGCGCGCTTGGCGAGGCGCACGTCGGGGTCGAGGCCGCGCTCGCGGAGGTCGTCAATCTCGGAGAACAGCGTCCGTGGGTTGATGACACAGCCGTTTCCGAGGACGCCGACCTTGTCGCGGACGGCCCCGCTCGGGACGAGCGACAGCTTGTACTCCTCGCCGTCTTCGACGACGGTGTGGCCGGCGTTGTCGCCGCCCTGATAGCGGACGACGATGTCAGCGTCGCCGCCCCACAGGTCGACGAGCGCGCCTTTGCCCTCGTCGCCGAGTTGCGAACCGACGATGGTAACAGTCATACGTCGGCCGTTCCCCGCGCCGGACTAAACAGATTACGGTCGCGGCCGACGAGCAATACACGTTCGTGGCTAATTCTCCCGAAGTCGCCGAGGAATACGCCATGAACACGCATTGGCGTGGCGACGGATAACACAACGGTTAATTAGTGTCCTCAGTAAGGTCGGGTTACCGGATTTTTCGCCGGCTCGGAGGGCAAGGCTTAAAGCCTACCAAGAAGAGTTAACAAATGGCATGATAGACCGACTTGAGAAGGAAGTCGATATGTTGGAGCGCCATCTCCAGGTCCTGAAGATGGTCATCGAAAGTGAGCCAATCGGCATCGTGAAGATGTCCAACGAGACGGGCTACCCGCACCACAAGGTCCGCTACTCCCTCCGCGTTCTCGAAGAAGAGAACCTCATCGAACCCTCCAGCCAGGGCGCAATCACTACCGAGCGCACCCAGGAGTTCGTCGACGAACTCGACGACAAGCTTGACGAAATCGTCGGCAAGCTCGAATCGATGAAAATCGAGGAAGCGGCCGAAATCGAGAACTAACCACACTTCAGGCGCACGCGGTCGTTCTATCCTGTTTCGTCCGACGAGTCTTTCCGGGCACGACATCGGACCGACCGCGGTAGCGACGCTTCGACGCGCGGTACCGGCTGTACCGACACGACACGACACCACGGACACTATCCGCGGTCGCTCTCCAAGCACCGCGGTCGTTTCACTATTGCTCAGTCGCACCGCCAGCCGCGGCGCTCCGCGGGCGTAGAACACCACAGCGACAGCGACCGACGACGGTCGAAGCTGGGCCGACTCAGAGGTCGGGGACGTTCAGGTGGAACTCGCCGCCCCGCGCTTCGACCAGACAGAGGTGGTAGCCCTGCTTCCGCGAGAGCTTCACGAAGCTCTTGCGCTTCGACCGGCTCAGGAGGCCGCCGCCGGTCTCCTCGGTGGCGGCTTCCAGCGCCCCCGGCTCGAAGAAGCTCTTCGTGACCATGAACGCCGAGCCGAGCGTCTCCTTCGCGTTGGCGACGCCCTTCGAGTCCTTGATGAGCTGGGTGACCATCGGCCGGGTCGCCGGGTCCCGCGAGTCGTTCAGGTTCGCCACGAACAGCGGCTCGCCCATCTGGTCGCGGACGATGATGTCGAACTGGCGCGACTCGGCTTCGCCGTCACCGAGGGGTATCGAGACGCTCCCGTACAGCTCGATTCGGTCGGCCTTCGGAATCGAGTCGAAGACGCCGGCGAGGCTCGACCGATTGCCCGTCTCGCCGATTTCGTAGAGCAGGTCGGTGACGACCCACTTGGCGAAGCCGTACTCGGGCGTCTCGTGGAGGAACTCCTCGTAGGGCTGGCCGTCGATGCCGAGCCCCTCCGTGTCGAACGTGGTGTGGTGTTCGAGCCGGAGGTTCTCGACGACCTCCTCGCGGGAGGCCTGCCCGTCGTGGGCCTTCTCCAGCGTCGCCTCGCCCTTCCGGGCGTAGCGGACGAACAGGTTCGTCCCGCGGAGCGCCTCGTCGGCCGACATCGAGCGGTCGGTCGACCGGATGCCCGCCTCGTCGAGCTGTCCCCGAAGCCGCTCGACCTCGGATTCGAGTTCGGCGACGCGGCCTTCCAGCTCCTCGGCGCGCGAGCGGTGTTCGTCGCGCTCCTCGCGGAGGGCGTCGCGCTCGGATTCGAGCCGGTCGCGCTCGGACGCCAGCGCCTCGACTCGCTGTTTCAGCGACTCGGCTTCCACCGGGTCGACCGCGGGCTCCTCCGACGTCTGTTCGTCCGGCTGAGACCGCCGCTGGGGCGGCTGGTCTTCCGACGACGGCCGCGACTCGGCGGCCGCCCCGCCCCGCGACGGTCGGCGGTGCGTCGCGTGCGTCGTGTTCCGCTGGTGGCTCCGGGGCGTCCCGGGGCGGCCGTCGACGGACTCGCCCTCGGCGTCGCGGGGGTCGAGCGAGGGAATCGACCGGGCGTTTCGCCACTGCGCCTCGGCGGAGAACACGTCGTCGCCGGTCGCGTCGTCCGCCGCGGGCGGTTCCGGAGACGTCTGCTCGCCGTTCTTCTGCGGGGCGTCGACGACGACCGACCCCTCGGCCGTCGGGGACCGCGACTCGGCGTCGGCCTGCGCGGACCGGCTCGCGGACGGCGCGGTCGCCTCGGTCGACTCCGACGACTGCAACCCGCTCGCGGGTTCAGACGGGTCGGATTCCGACCCAGTCGGCCCATCGTCGGGAGTCGACGGTTCGGTCGGCTCGGCGTCGCTCGCGGCCGCGTCGGCCGAGGCGGCAGGGGCCGGCTCTTCGTCCGCCGGCTCCGGCTCGTCACCGACGAGGTCGCCGTCGCCGTCGTCGACCTCGGGGGTCTCGTCGCCGTCCTCGTCGGCAGTGGCGGTCGCTCCCGGCTCGTCGGTGGCCGTCGGGGCGTCCGCGTCCTCGGCCCCTTCGTCGCCCGTCGGAGCGACACCGCCAGCGACGCCGCCAGCGGCGACTCCCGCCGTCTCGTCGGCCTCCTCGTCGGGGTCGCCCCCGGGAATGTCGACGAGGTCGATGTCCACGTCGTAGACCTTGTAGATGCCAACCTCGTCGCTCGCGCGCTCGAACGCCTCGTCGCCGGTGATGAGTCGCCTGCTGTTGCCGACGAAGGCGGCGCTCATCGACTTCCCCCCGTGGTAGACGACGTAGTAGTCGCCCGAGAGCACGTTCTCCGACAGTTCGACGTAGCCGGTGAAGCCGCCCGCCGAGAGCGTTCCGTCGGCGTCCTGTAGCGGCGTCTCCTCCGTGTAGTACTGCGCGCGGACGTCGCCGCCGGTCTCCCGCATCGCGTACAGAAGCGGCAGGGCCGGGTCCGGTGCGCGATACGCCTCTATCGATTCACCCTCGAAACCGTCGACCGTCCCGTCGAAAACCCCGAGGAGACGGCCGTTGAGCATGAATCCCCACGTCATGCCTGCGACGACGGCTCCTGTGAAGCCGTCGTCCGCGAGCGACCGGAGACCACCGTAGCCTCGTTCGGCGGGCGCGGAGTCCCACCCGGTCACCGCGTCAATAATCTCGCTATCCATTTGGCGTTACATCACCGGAACCGAATCAAATACTTTCCGGGCGAATCGAGTGAACGTTTAGCTCAGTTCACACTTGAGCGTGTCCGCCGTGACCGATTCGCTCGCCGCGCCCGAGGCCGGACCGGGCGGAGTCGGGCCGGGAGAACGGTTATACGAGTCCGCCGAGACGAGTCGGTCGTGACCAGCCACGACGACCGGTTCGTCCACTACCTCCGCGCGAAGGAGTCCGTAGACGACCGCGCGCTACACCGACCGACGCTGGCGAGCCTCGAAGACCGACTGGAGGCGCGCGCCGAGTCGCGGTCGGGAGAGCCGCTCCGCGTCGTCTCGGTCGGGGCTGGGACGGGCGCGATGTGTCGGCGACTCCTCTCGTGGGGCGTCTTCGACGCGCACGACGAGATAAAGTACGTCCTCGTCGACCGAACGCGCGGGATGGCCGACAACGCGGCCGCGGCGTTCGCCGAGTGGGCCCGCGCCGCCGGCTGGACCGCCGAGCCGACGTCGAACGGGTTTCGCATCGACCGCCACGGTCGCTCCGTCTCTCTCACCTACGTGACGAGCGACATCTTCGAGGCGATGACGGTCCTCCCGAAGGCCATCGACCTCGTGGTCGCCCACGCGGTCCTCGACGTGCTCCCGCTTCGCCGCGCGGTCGCCGCGCTCCTCTCGCGGCTGACCGACGACGGCCTCTTTTACGCGCCCATCACGTTCGACGGCCGAACCGCGTTCCGCCCGAGCCACCCCGACGACGACGCGGTGCTCGGCGCGTACCACGAGACGATGCGCGACGACGACCGCGCGGGCCCGGACACCGGCTCCGACCTCCTCACGGCGCTCCCCGACCTCGGCGCGCCGGTCGTCGCGGCCGGCGGCTCCGACTGGGTCGTCCACCCGCCGCACGACGACGAGGCGCGAGTCTTCCTCGACCGCATCCTCGGCTTCGTCGAGGAGGCGGTCGGCGAGTCGGACGCGGTCGACCGCGAGACGCTCGACGGGTGGCTCCGCGCCCGACACGATGCCCTCGCGGGCGACGAACTCGCGTACGTCGCCCACAACCTCGACGTGTTGGCCGAACTGGACTGATTACTCCGCGACTGACGCGTCTCCGCCGGCCTCGCTCCCGAATCGCCCCGAGACGTAGCCCCAGTCCCGAGCGAAGCCGACGAGGAGCGCCGCGGCCGCGACGCCGGTCACGAGGGGCATCGACGGGTCGAAGACGCCGGGCGCGAGCGCCAGCGGGACGACGCCCATCTGGACGCCGGCGAGGACGCGGCGCGAGGCG
Source organism: Haloferax sulfurifontis (assembly GCF_014635105.1). Lineage (NCBI taxonomy): Archaea > Methanobacteriati > Methanobacteriota > Halobacteria > Halobacteriales > Haloferacaceae > Haloferax > Haloferax sulfurifontis. Next base: position 562,441 of record NZ_BMCI01000003.1, on the reverse strand, counting down.
CGGGGCGGGAGGTCGAACGTCGCCCGGCCCGCCCGCTGGCGGAGCCTGAGGCCGAGGAGAAACACGTACCGCGCCGCGCCGACCGAGAGGTACCACCACGCGAGTTCGCCGAGGAGGACGCCAGCGAGGGGGGCGACGAGCAGGCCGAATGCGTCGACCGCGGTGTCGAGTCGCGCGCCGAGTCGGCTGACGCGGTCGAGCCTGCGGGCGAGCGCCCCGTCGAGCGCGTCGAGCGCGGCGGCGACCCCGTAGCCGACGGCGGCGGCCCACGCCCACGGCGGACTCAGCGGCCCGTGGAGCGCCACGCCGGCGACGCCGGCGACTCCCGCGACGAGAAACCCGCGGGTGAGTGTGACCGCGGTCGGCACTCCGAGGCCGTCGTAAGCGCGGGCCTGCTCCGCCGCGGACTCGGCCGTCTCGCCGCCGCGGGGCGCGACGTTCTCGTTCGCGTTCGCGTAGGTGTACGCGCAGAGTCCGACGACGACGAACAGCGTCCCGGCGGCCCACGTCGCCGCGGCGGTCTCGGGCGAGGGTTCGGCCCGCGAGACGAGCCAGACCCACTCGGTCGCGAGCAGTCCGCCGAACACGAGCGTGGCCGCGGCCGCCGCGCCGCCGGTTTCGAGCACGCGGCGTCTCGTCCGGCGGGTCGGCGGTGGGGTCGCACCCCCGTCGGCCGAGGCCGTCACGGTCGCCGTCCGTCGTCTCGGCGGTCGAAGGCTGTGCTACGCATACCCGTACTGGGGGACGGATGTCGGTTAAGTATTCCTCGCGTAACAGGTTCGAGGGGCCGAATCACGGACGGCGCTCGGGACCGGAGCGGCGACTTTGGAGCTCGACCACCGCGAGGAGAAGCAGATACGTCGAGAGCCCGGCCGCGACGACGAGGAGCGACGCCGGCCCGAAGACGACGACGGCGAGGGCGGTGCCGACGATGGCGAGCGCGACGGACGCGGCTCGCACGCCCCGTCGTTCCCACAGTCTACGGGCGCTCGACGCCCGCATCGAGAGCGCGAGTTCGAGCGCGAGCGCCCCGACGACGCCGACGAAGGCCGGCTCGGCCGTCACCGGGGTCCGCAGGAGGGCCGCCGCGACCGCGACGGGGACGAGCACCGCTCCGGCGAGCGCGGCGTCTCGACGGCGGGTCATGGAACTCCTACCGCGTCAGGACGCTTTTAGCCACCGGCGGTCATAGCGGGAGTATGTCTATTTCGGGCGACGGCCCCGGGTTGTCGAAGGCGAAGCGACGACTCGGCCGCTATCTCGCGGGTGCCGGGCTGTTGATGCTCTCGTTCTCTATCGCGTACCAGTGGGCGGCTGGCTTTTTCGCCGGCGAGGACGTCACCTTCCTGCAGGCGGTCCACGTCGTCGTCGAGACGTTCACGACGACGGGCTACGGCGAACAGACCCGGTTTTGGGTCGACCACCCGCCGTTGCTCGCGCTGTCGATTCTGATGCAACTCACGGGCGTCACGACCGTCTTCCTCACGCTCCCGCTGTTTCTCGTCCCGCTCGTCGAAGACGCCCTGCGGACCGCGCCGCCGACGGCGTCGACGCACACGGGCCACGTCGTCATCTGCACGTTCACCCCCCGCGGCGACGCCCTCGTGGACGAACTCGACTCGATGGACGTCCCCTACGTGATTCTCGAAGCCGACCGCGACCGCGCCGAGGAGCTGTACGGCGAGGGCTACGAGGTCGTCCACGGCGACCCCGAAGAGGTCGAGTCGCTGGAGGCGGCGAACGCGCCCGAGGCGCTCGCCATCGTCGCCGACGACGACGACGAGACGAACGCGAGCATCATCCTCGCCGCGAAGCAGGCCGCGCCGGACGCCCGCGTCGTCAGCCTCATCGAGGACCCCGAGGTCGCCGACTACCACCGCTACGCCGGGGCCGACCGGGTCGTCTCGCCGCGCCGGCTCCTCGGCGAGAGCCTCGCGAGCAAGGCGACCACGTCCATCTCCTCGGAGCTCGGCGACGCCATCGAAATCGGCGAGGACTTCGAGGTCGCGGAGTTGCTCGTCCAGCGCGGCAGTCCGGTCGAGGGGCGGAGCATCGCCGAGAGCGGAATCGGGCAGGTCACCGGCGTCAACGTCATCGGCGCGTGGTTCACCGGGGAGTTCGTCTCCCCGCCCGGCCCGGACGCCGTCATCGACGAACACACCATCCTGCTCGTCGTCGGCCGCGAGAAGCAACTCGAAGAGCTCCGCGCGCTGACGCTGTCGTCGGCGCGGCGCTTCCGCCGCGGGACCGTTATCGTCGCGGGGTACGGCGAGGTCGGCTCCACCGCGGCCGAGACGCTGGCGAGCGCCGGCGTCCCGCACCTCGTCGTGGACAAGCGGGACAAACCCGGCGTAGACCTCATCGGCGACATCACCGACCCCCAGACGCTCGCCGAAGCGAACGTCTCCGAGGCCCGCGGCGTCCTCCTCGCGCTCGACAACGACACCACAGCCGTCTTCGCCACGCTCGTCTCCGAGCGCGTCTCCGAGGAGACGGAGGTCATCGCCCGCGCCAACGAGACCGAAAGCATCGCCAAGCTCTACCGGGCCGGCGCGGACTACGTCCTCGCGCTCTCGACGGTCGCCGGGCGGATGCTCGCCTCGACGGTGCTCGACGAGGAGGTCATCGCCCCGCAGTCCCAGATAGAAATCGTCCGGACGAACGCCCCCGGCCTCGTGGGGCGGACCCTCGCCGGGGCAGACGTCCGCGCTCGGACGAACTGCACCGTCATCGCCGTCGAGCGAAACGGCGACCTCGTCACCGAAATCGAACCGGGGTTCCGGGTGGAAGCGGGCGACGACCTCGTCGTCGCCGGCATCGACGAGGACATCTACCGGTTCAACGAACAGTTCGGGTGAGCGGCCGCGGCTCTCGGAGGACAGAGCGCTTCGAAAGAATCGGTGCCGCGGCGTCGCGGCGACGGACGAGGACGGTTACGCGCCGACTTCCGCGCCGACGTAGAGAACGACGACGAGGAAAATCCAGACGACGTCCACGAAGTGCCAGTACATCGAGGCCGTGCTCACGGAGACGTGGCGCTCGGCGGAGTACTGCCCGCGGAGCGCGCGGACGAAGACGATACCGAGAAGCACCGCGCCGAGGCTGACGTGGAGGCCGTGCAGGCCGGTGAGGCCGTAGAACGCCGACCCGAAGATGCCGTCGGTGATAGAGAAGTTCGAGTGGACGATGAACTCGTAGTACTCGTACACCTGCCCGCCGATGAACACCACGCCGAGCAGGAGAGTGACCGCGAGGCCGAGAACGAAGTTACGGTGGTTCTCCTCGCGGATGGCGACGTGCGCCCAGTGGAGCGTGAAACTGGATATGATGAGGATTGCGGTGTTGGCCAACACTAACGACCCGGTTAGCTCCGGCAGTTCCTGCGGCGGCCACGTCCCCGCGCGGATGAAGAAGTAGTAGGTGAACAGCGCGCCGAACGTCCCGAGTTCGGAGCCGAGGAAGGCAATCATCCCCCAGCGGAGCTTCGAGGCGCTCTTCTGGTTCGCGTCGCGCGACCAGAAGTGGCTCACGAACGCGTGGTACAACCAGCCGTAGAGTCCGGCCAGGAAGAGGAAGATACTGCCGATGAACACGGCGGGACCCGCCGTCTGGCCGACGATTCCGTCCTGTCCCATGACGTACAGCCCGGCACCGGCGTAGATGCCCGCGCCACCGACGGCGGTGACGAACGGCCACCAGCTCGCCTCGCCGAAGCCGCGCGGCCAGTCCTGAACCGCCGGCAGGTGATGGCCGTGGTCGTCGTGTGCTTCTTCGGTACTCATAGACGCCCGTTATGCTTGGGTTACTAAAAATCCTCCCAAACTGCGTTCGTCACGGGACCGCATGGGTCTCGAACCGCGGCTCCGACGGCGACCGCGACGGCTCCGACACAGAGCGCTCGCGAGGGTCGGTTGCTCGGCGGGTTGGCGGCGCTCGGCGCGAGAAGAGACGCGAAAACGGAGCCGGGGCCCGACCGACGGTGCGGCGGTGTCTTCAGTCGGCGTTCGTCGTCGCCCGGTGGAACGGCTGTCGCGAGATAATCTCGCGCATCTCCGCCAGCGACTCGGAGCCGGAGCCGTTCATCTCGGTGACGACGGCGAACACCTCTTGGCGGGAGATTTTGACGCCCTCACCCGTCACCGCGTGTTCGGGGTTGGCGACGAGTTCGCGGAGCGTCCCGACCGCGAGCAGGAACGGAATCGCCCACGCGGCGAGCGTGTTGCCCTCGCGGAGCGGCACCGTCTCCAAGTAGGTCTGGGCGTCGTCGAGGAACGACTTGGCGTGGTCGGCGGTCCGCTGGACCACCGAGGCCGTCCGGTCGTTGTGCTCGGGGGCGACGACCTCCTCTTGGGGGACGCCGGCGTCGTCGAGCCAGTCGGCGGGGAGGTAGACGTTGTTCTCGGAGGTGTAGTCGTCGTGGACGTCCTTCGCGATGTTCACGAGCTGGAGGAGTAGGCCGAACTCCTCGGCGGTGTCGTAGAGCCGCGACCGGCGCTCGCTGTCGATGTTGCCGCGAGTCACGAGGTTCGTGATGAGGTTGCCGACGGTGCCGGCGGCGTAGTAGCAGTACTCCTCTAACTCCTCGCGGGACTGGATGCGGAGCCCGCCGGTCTGGGAGTAGCGTTCGACGAACATCGCCATGCCCGAGACGAGTTCGCGGACCGGCGGCGTGACCGCCTCCCGAACGTCCTCCGGAAGCGCCTCGAACGTCCGGAAGACCCGAGCGGTGTTGGCGACGACCATCCAGTCGTCGGACTGTTCGCCCTCCGGGGGGAGGTGCGGCTGTACTGCGTGCACGAACTCGTCGACGGTGGTGTCGTCGTCGGGGTCGAGCGCGCGGTCGTAGAGTCGAAGGAGGTGTGCCTGCTCGTCGGGCGCGATTGAAGACGAATCCTCCACGGTGTCGGCGATTCGACAGAGGAGATATCCGATACAGATGTGCGACGCCATCGGTTCGTCGAGGACGTCGACCGTGAGGGCGAAGGTCCGAGAGACCCCCTGAACTGCATCGTGACACCAATCGAGGTCGTCATCAGTTGCCGGTGGCCGGGCATCGGCGTGTCGAGACATTCGAAGCGTACCCGTATTACGGAAGGGGGGATAAAAAGTCTCGTGGGGAACCGAACCCAGCGGCGCTCGGCGGCGGCACAGGAGAAAACATAAGCATAGTCGATGACAGACTCACGTATGGACTTCGCGCTCACTGCGGAGCAGAAGCAAATCAAGGAGATGGTCTCGGAGTTCGTCGACGAGGAGGTCAAACCTCGCGCGGCGGAGATAGACGAGACCGACGAGTTCCCCGCCGACCTCGTGGCCGAGATGGGCGAACTCGGCTTGATGGGCATGCCCTTCCCCGAGGAGTACGGCGGTGCCGGCCTCGACTACCACTCCTACGCCATCGGCCTCGAAGAGATTTCCCGCGGCTCCGGCGGCCTCGGCACCATCGTCGCCGCCCACACGAGCCTCGCCGGCAACATGCTCTACGAGTTCGGGAACGAAGACCAGAAACAGACCTACCTGACCCCGCTCAACGAGGGCACCGATATCGGCGCGTTCGCGCTCTCCGAACCCGGCGCGGGAAGCGACGTGCCCGCCATGGAGACGACGGCGAAGAAAGACGGCGACGAGTACGTCGTCGACGGCGGCAAGCTCTGGATTTCGAACGGCTCCGTCGCCGACACGGTCGTCGTCTTCGCCAAGACCGACCCCGACGCGGGGAACAAGGGCATCTCGTCGTTCGTCGCCCGGCCCGAGGCGGACGACGGCTTCGTCGTCGAAGGCACGGAACACAAGCTCGGCGACAAGGGCTGTCCGACAGCCGAACTCCGCTTCGACGACATGCGCATCCCCGAAGACCGGCTCCTTGGCGACGAGGGCGACGGCTTCGTGCAGGCGCTGAAGACGCTCAACGGCGGCCGCATCACCATCGCGGCGCGCTCTATCGGCATCGCCCGCGCCGCCCTCGACGACGCGGTGAAGTACGCCGGCGAGCGCGAGCAGTTCGACCAGCCCATCGGCGACTTCCAGGCCATCAAGCACAAACTCGCCGACATGGACACGAAGGTGCAGGCCGCGACGCTCCTCATGCACAAGGCCGCGGACCTGAAGATGCGCGACGAGACGTTCATCAAGGAGGCCGCGCAGGCGAAGCTCTACGCCAGCGAAATCAGCCGCGAGGTGGCCAACGAGGGCATCCAGATTCACGGCGGCTACGGGTACACCAAGGACTTCGCCGCCGAGCGCTACTACCGCGACGCGAAGCTCAACGAAATCTACGAGGGGACGAGCGAGATTCTCCGCAACACCATCGGCGACTGGCTCCAGAAGTAACGTCAGTCGACGACCGACTCGCCAGCGTCGCCCAGTTCGTCTGCACCGCCCATCTCGTCCGCGCCGGCCGTTCGTCGCTCCCCGTTTTCGACCCGCGCCGCGAGCCATTCGTAGTACGATTCGACCCGGCTCGCGCCCGCGTCGGTGAGGCCGTACACGTCGTAGATGCCCTCGGTCCGGCGTTCGAGGTGCCCCGACTCCACGAGCGCGTCGAGCGTCCCGTAGAACAACTGGGGGTCGAGTCGGAGGTCGTAGTAGCGTTCCAACCGGGTCTTCAGCTTCTGTCCGCGGAGTTCGCCCGCGTCGTAGAGGACGGCACACAGGTCCCGGCGGCGGCCGCTCTGAAACCACATACCACCACCTCGGCGGAGAGACACACGTCACTTTCGTTCCGCGGTCCGCCGCGCCTCCGGTCCCGTCTCCCGTCCGCCGGAACCGGTAGTTTAGACAGTCCCGACTCCCTAGCGCCTCGCATGACCGACGCAACCGCCGAGGCGAACGGCGTCACCGCCCGCTACTACGTCACCGACTCCGAGCGCGTCCTCGAATTCGACCGCGACGGCCGGACCGCCGCCGTCGCTCAGAACGTCGACGGCTACGCGATGCTGAAGGTCCGCCCGACCGTCGACGGCGACGAGCTCGAACGCTACTACGGGTTCGACATGGCGCTCGACCACGCCGCGGAACTCCTCGGCGTCTCGCCGCACGACCTGCCGGTCCCGGAGGACGCGGCGGACATGGGGATGTGACTCCGGGCGTCGACCGCGAGCCTCCGCGAACGGGAAACCACTTTTCTCCGAGGCAACTGTGAGTTGCGGATATGTCAAACGAGGGACTCCCCCAGCGAGCGACCCGCGCCGCGAAAACCGGCGGTCCGCCGGCGCTTATCACCGCGGGCATCGGCGTCGGCGCGACCGGCGCTGTCGGCTCTCGCATCGAGTCGCGGACGGCCCCCGTCGCGCGCGGTGTCGCACAGACCGTCGGCGTCGCACCGGAACTGGGGCCGGCCGTGTTGGTGGTCGCCGCCGCCCTCGTGGTAGTCGTCGCGCTCTTCGTTCCGGAGCTGTTCGACCGCCGCCGATAGCGCCCGCGGTCGGGTTACCCCCAGTAGAACCGCGGGCCCAAAAACAGGTAGCCGAGCGCCAAGAACAGCAGGCCGAACGAAAACCCCTCGCCGAGCGTCCCGGAGCAGACGATCGCGAGGCCCTGCACCGCGCCCATGACGAGCGCGTCCTGCGCGTGGAGGTCCGGGTAGCACACGTCGGAGAGCATGAGCGCGGCCATAATCGCCGAGAGGCCGACGAGCAACATCGGCTCGACGAAGCCGACGAGCACGCCCGCCGAGAGAATCGTCGCCGCGAGCGTCGTCGGCACCCCAATCGTCTCGTCGGACCCGCTGTCGTAGGCGGTGTACAGCGCCAGCCGGACGACCGCGGCCGCGACGAACAGCGCGGCGACGCCGACGCCGGCTACGACCCGGACCCGGTCGAAGCCCCACATCTCGCGAACGACGGCGACGACGAGCAGGGCCGGGGCGACGCCGAAAGAGGCCACGTCCGCGAGCGAGTCGAGGTACGGCCCGGCGTCGGTCCCGCCGTAGCGTCGGGCGACGACGCCGTCGAGACCGTCGGCCATCGCGGCGAGGAGGATGACCTTGGCGGCGAGGTGCACGTCGACCGCGGTTAACACCGCCGCGACGAATCCCAGCGCCGCGTTCCCGGCGGTGACCACGTCGGCGGGGCCCAACCGGCCGACGAATCGGGGTCTCATACCGATGCGATTGCGTACCTTCCCTTTCCCTCTTACGTTCCGTCCGTCGGCGGCCGACGCCGCGTCGCCGCCGCCCGAACCGGACAGAGACGGCGTGTTTCGCTTCGTTCGGCGGTTCGGCGGGCGAACCATGCGACCTTTATCGGTCGCGTCCCGAGGGACGGACATGCGAGACCACGGGTCTTCGGACGGCGGTCGGACGCGGCGTCGATTCCTCGCGGCGGCCGGTGCGGCGGCGACCGCCGGCCTCGCGGGCTGTGCGACCTTGATGGCTTCGGGCGACGACTTCGATATCGGGATGACCGCCGTCGCGTTCGACCCGCCGACGCTGACCGTCGAGGTCGGCGACGAGGTCGTCTGGCGCAACACGAGCTCGCGCGGGCACACCGTCACCGCCTACGAGGGCGTCCTCCCCGAGGACGCCGCGTTCTTCGCGAGCGGGGGCTACGAGAGCGAGCAGGCCGCCCGCGACGCCTACTCCAACTCCCTCGGCGGCCTCATCGGGAGCGGCGAGACGTACGCCCACACCTTCGACGTGCCGGGCGAGTACGAGTACCTCTGTATCCCCCACGAACAGGCCGGCATGGTCGGCACCATCGTCGTCGAGGAGTAAGCTCGGCGCACGGCGTCGAATTCTGAGGGTTAGTTTTTCGCATCCGACCCGAGAGCGACGTGACTCTCGCTCAGCGCGCAGTCGGCGAAAAAGTCGGGATTCGAAGTCGAGCCGTCGGCGAGACGGGCTTACGCTTCGGTCGCTTCGTCCTCGTCGACGTCGACCGCGACGTCGCCTTCGTCGACGCTGACGGCGGCTTCCTCTTCGGCCTCGACCTCTTCGGGGTGGGCTTCGAGGGAGAACTTCTTGACCTCGACGCGGCGCAGGGGGTAGATGACCTTCGCGTCGCCGTAGATGGCCGACGAGAGGCGACCCTCGACGACGCTCTCGGTGAGCGCGTCGTAGGTGTGGCCCGTGATGGCCTCGCGGGTGAGCTCCGTCATGATGCGACGGATCTCGTGTTCCTGGCTCCGGTCCGCCTTCTTCGTGGTGAAGGCGACGGGCTGGAGCTGGACGCGGTAGTCGTCCTTGGTGATGGCCGTGACGTTGGCCTCGATTTTGGACGCGCCGCGGCGGACGAGACTACGGAGGTAGTCTCGGGTGAGCTCCTGCTGGATGAACTCGGTGTAGGCGGCGTCGCTACCGACGTCGGTGATCTTGAAGGTGAGCTTGACGTTGTTCGCGCCCTGGTCGTCGTTGAGGTCGCCGAGGGTGGACTCGACGGTGCGACCGTTGATTTTCTCGGGTTCGTCCGCGAAGGTCGAACCGAGTTCCTTACGGTCGAAATTCTCGGGAGCGATGACGGTGTACCATCGCTTTCCGCGCTTCTGCTTGGAGACGGATCGTTCACTCATGGTTAGTGTCTGTGTGCGTTCGTGTGGCTTCGATGACGGTCTCGGCGACCGTCACGTTGACGACGTAGTCATCGACCGTGGCGTGCAGGCCGCCGGTCGAATCGCGTTCGATTGTGGTGACGAGTTCGTCCCCCTCGACTCGGCTGTGCATCGACTCCGTGTTGTCCGGTTCGAGCGCGCCGGCGACGATACCGGGGTCGTCGTGGGTCGTCCGCAGGGTCGCACGCCGGGTCATCGGCGCACCTCCCTGACGGCCGCGACGACGTCGCTCGGCTCCGCCGCGGAGTCGAACGTCATCGTCGCCTCCGACGGCGACCCGGTCGCGGACGCGTCCGGCAGGTCGCTCGCGGCCGCGGCGACGTCCTCGTCCAGTCCGGCGGGGCCGGTCGAGACGAGGGCCGCGGCACCGACGCCGACCGCGAGAACGGTCGGCTCGGGCGAGCGGAAGTCGCGGGCGAGCCTCGCCACCGTGGCGAGCCGCCCCGGCGACGACAGGTCACAGGAGAGCGCGTAGAGGCGCTCGTAACGGCCCGTCGTCGCCTCGCGGAGCGCGGCGTGGGTCGCCCGCGCGTGGTCGCGCCACGCGTCGAGCGCGGCGTCCCGAACGTCGTGTCCGAGCGCCAGCGCGACGGCGGTCCCGGGCGACTCCCGGACGGTCGCGTCGAGCACGTCGGCGAAGCCGCCGACGGTTTCGAACGGTCCGTTCGGGGTCGCCTCCGGGCCCAAGACGCGTTCGACGGCGGTCGCCGCGCGAGCGGTCGCCTCGCCGCTCGTCGCGTCGATGGCGACGAGGGACGCGACGCGCCTGCGAGCGTCCGCGTCGAGTTCGGCCGGGAGCGACAGTTCGGCGAGCGTCGCCTGCGCGCGCTCCCTGTCGGCCGAAAACGGCGCGTGGACGAGCGTCGAGTGCGCCAGCCCGTCTGCGAGGTCGCCCGTGGGGACGGCCACGCCGGGTCCGGCTTCGACGCCCGCGTCGGCCGCGGCGCCCGCGAGTTCGGTGTCGTCGTCCGGCGTCTCGCCGGCGGCGTGGAAGCCGGCCAGCGCGACCGCCGGGTCGGGGTCGACGCCGAGTTCGCGGACGACCGAAACGGCGTCGGTCGGGTCGAGTTCGAGGTCCGCATCGGCGTCCGACAGCCCGATGACCGCCACAACGTCGTCGTTTGCGACAGTGTCCGGGTCGTCGGTCGCGCGGATGCGGAAGGGGACGTCGAGTGTCCTGAGCGCCCGTCCGACGACACCGGCGGCCGCGACGGCGGCGCCGCTCCCGTGGACGCGGAGACGAACGAACGTCGCCTCGCGTAGGGTCGCGGCGGCGTCGGCGGCGGGTGTCTGTTCGGCGGGGCTCACGGACATTCAGTTACTCTTCGAGGAGTTCGACAGCGACGTCGTAGCTGTAGGTGAAGTCGTCGTCGAGCTTGTCGCCGCGGTAGTACGAGACGAGGCGGCGAATCTTCGACTCCGTGTTCTGGAGCGCGCGACGGTTGGACTTGTCCTGCTGGTTCTCCTCCATGTGCTCGCGGAGGCGGACGGCGCGCTCCATGAGGTTACGGAGGTCCTCGGGGAGGTCGCCTGCGGCGTCGTTCTCCTCGAGGATGGCGGTGACCTTCTTGCCCGTGGCGAGCTTGACGTCGGGGACGGGAACGCCCTTGACGCCTTCGTCGCGCAGGGACAGGCCGATCTGGCTCGGGTCCTTGCCCTGTTCTGCAAGTTCGACGACGCGGGCTTCGATGTCAGCCGCGTCGACGTCGCTCCACTCCGGTGCTTCGTCTGCCACCGGCTTGTCCGAGCTGGACGAGCCACGGCGGCGGGTGTGCATTCGTGCCATTGTTGCGGGTTGGAACCGCACTGACCGCAGAAACGAGTACCCCGCAGTCGTATCACCGACTACCGGGGCACTACCGCAATCCCAAGCCCAAACTGGGCGAGTCAGATTTGCGGCCGTGCTGGATTCCCATCGGGTTGTCCACGCGCGCCGGGTTAAACCGTTTCGACTCGGTCCCGACTCGACCCCGGTCGGAATCGAAGGGCTTCTAAACGGGCGACGGCTATCGGAAGTTGCGGGCTCGTAGATCAGGGGTAGATCACTCCCTTGGCATGGGAGAGGCCCCGGGTTCAAATCCCGGCGAGTCCACTAATTTCTCTCTGGACTTCCGACGAGCGGAGCGAGTCGCGAAGCCAGAGTAAATTAGTCCTGTTCGAGACGGGATTTGAGCAGCGAGCAAATCTTCGATTTGCGAGTGAGTTCAAATCCCGGCGAGTCCACTCACTTCCTTTCGGTCACTTCGTTCCCTTCAGTCGTTCGTGGACTCGCCGACGTCACGTTCGTTTCACTCACGTGACTCCCGGCGAGTCCATTTCTGAACGAAGTGAAGAACTGAGAATGAGCGCTCGGTTCGTCTACAGGCAACTCATTCGTCCGGCAACCGCGTTCGAGCAGTCGCGACAAACACGCCGATTCGACACGCTGTCGAGCGCGTCTGCGACCTCACCCCTCGTCTTCGAACACGCTCATGTCTTTCGCCGCGAGGTCGGTCACGTGCTTGACGATTTCGGGGTCGACCTGCGCGACGTCGTCGCCGTCGTGGACCTGTTCGTTGTGGCGCTCGATGGCGTCCGCGACCTCGGAAAGCGGAACGCGAGTGGTCGTGTCGCAGGTCTCGCACACCACTGGGACTTCGGGGGCGTCGTCGTCAGTCATACCGAGTCGTTCCGTCAGCGACGGAAAAAACGAGTCGGTTCGTCGCCAGGAGCGCCGAGTTCGGGTGTGTGGGACGCACGCGATCACTCCACAGCCGTCGAACGATTCGAAGCCCTTATTTATCCGACCGGGGAATGGATGATTGCGTTTGAGGGCTCGTAGATCAGGGGTAGATCACTCCCTTGGCATGGGAGAGGCCCCGGGTTCAAATCCCGGCGAGTCCATTTCTGAACGAAGTGAAGAAATGACGAGCCGAGCGCTCGCCGTAGCGAGCGCGTGGATTTGAAGCCCTGGAAGTCGCGTGGAGCGAACAGCGTGAGCGAGCACGTCTTCCTCCGGGTTCAAATCCCGGCGAGTCCACTCACTTCCTTCCGTCGCTTCGCTCCGTCAGTCGTTCGTGGACTCGCCGACGTCACGTTCGTTTTACTCACGTGACTCCCGGCGAGTCCATCTCTGAACGAAGTGAAAAGATGTCAAGCCGAGCGCTCGCCGTAGCGAGCGCGTGGATTTGAAGCCCTGGAAGTCGCGCGGAGCGAACAGCGTGAGCGAGCACGTCTTCCTCCGGGTTCAAATCCCGTGAACTCCGTTCACGACCGTCGCAAACCTCCGGTTTGCTCAGTCCCGGCGAGTCCACTCACTTTCTCTCTGGACTTCCGACGAGTCCACTGTTCTGCTTGACGGTCGCGTGAACACGCCTCTCGAACGATTCTACTTACCAGATTGTCAGGTACCCCGCGACGTTTTGTCCCCGCATCGCCTTCAGTCAGGTAATGAGCGGTCGCCCCCGAGTCCCACTACTCTATCGCGTCGTCAGAGACCGGACGGCGCAGACCTCGCCGATTGCGGTGGTGCTTCTGTTAGCGGTCACGGTCGCCGGAACGACCGCCGTCGTCGCCCTCGGCGGCGTCGCCCTCGACGAGACGAAACAGGCGTCCCAACTGACGCGCGCCGAGCACTCGATGACGCTTTTCGACTCGCGGGTCGCCATCTCCGCGCTCGGCGAGGGCGAAACGCAGTACGTCGACCTCAGCGGCACCGGCGGCGGTGCCTACGTCGTCGACGACGACAGCGGCTGGCTGAGCATCACGCACAAGAACTACACCGACGACGGCGACGACCAAGAGCTCTACAACGAGTCGCTCGGGACCGTCGAGTACCGCAACGGCGACGCCCGCATCGCCTACGAGGGCGGCGGCGTCTGGCGCACGCAGGACGGGGGGACGACGATGGTCTCGCCGCCGGAGTTCCACTACCGCGGTGCGACGCTGACGCTTCCGGTCGTCCGCGTCGCCGGCGACGGGTCGTCGTCGGGCGACGTGTCCGCGAGGGTCGCGGCGACCGAGCGCGCCCATCGCATCTATCCGAACCAGACGGCGCGTTACGACGACCTACCGACGGCCAGCTACGACAACCCGGTCAGTAACGGGACGATCGTCGTGACGGTCCACAGCGACCACTACCGAGGGTGGGCAGGGTTCTTCGAGTCGCGGAGCGAGGGCACCGTCACGGTCGACGACGCCAACCAGACCGCGAGCGTGGAACTGGAGACGCTCGGTCTCGTCGGCGAGTTCCAGATGCCGAACGAGGGAACCTCGGTCGACGTGCGCGGGATGGCCGGGAACCACAACGTCTCGACGTTCACCCTCACGCTCTCGAACGACCAGCACCTCCAGAACATGGAGTGGGGGATGTACTACGACGGCGACCAGCGCGACCTCGAACTCCACGTGCAGGCCGACGACAAGTGTAGCGGCGATAGCTACGACGGCACGTTCGACCTGACGCTCTACTACGCCACCGAGGACGGCAAGTACCACGGCTGGCAGGCGACCGACCTCGACCCCGACACGAGCGACGCGGTGAGCATCGACTGCTCGTCGAGCAACCCCGAAATCAGCGTCGACTTCACCAGTTCGCAGACGATGACCTACGGCGACATCCAGTCGGACAAGGGCTTCGGCAACCAGAACAAATGGCAGTTCGCCCCCGAAATCACGGACGGCGAGGCCTACGACAGCGTCACCTTCGACGAGCACGCCGCCGACAGCGGCCAGACGTTCTCGAAGGCCGCTGGGGACACCGCCCAGATGGAGTTCGTCGTCAACCACTACTTCTCGCTCGCCGCGCCGCAGTTCGAACTGACCGTCACGGACGGGCCGGGCAACAGCCAGAGCGTCGACGAGTCGGGGTCGCGCGGCGAACTCGACTACGACCAGGCCGAAGGCGGCCAGTTCATCACCTTCCTACACGTCACGGAAAACGAGGTCGAAGTCGACGTCGAGTGAGGTACTCAGTCGGCGAACGTCATGTCGACCGATGTCGAGACGACGTGGACGCGCGCCGTCCCGTTGACGTGACACGAGACGCTCGGGTAGGCGTCCGGCGGCTCAACCACATCGCCGCAGGTCACGTCGGGGCGGCTCGATAGCTCTCGCTCCCAGAGCGCCGCACGGGGGGAGCGAACGGTCAGGTTCACGTCGTACGGCCCATCGGTCCGCGCGGCCAACACGTCGCTCGCGGCCTTGTCGGCGCGGATGAGGAACGTCCCCGACCCGCCGACGGAGGTCGTCGCCCCCTCGTCGGGCCGCGTCACGAACGCCGGAATCAACACCCGCTCGTCGGTGAGCACCAGCGACGGTCGCCGGACGAACGTCCCGCTGTCGCCCCGCGTTCTGAACAGCGCGTCGAACGCGTAGACGACTCGCTCGTCGCTGGAATCCGCCTCGTAGACGATTGGCGACACCTCGTAGGTGTTGGTGAAGACGACCGACGAACCCCCCGACCGCTCTCCGGAGACGACGAACTCGACGGGTCGGTCGAGCGTCAGGCTGGCGTCCTGAAGCTTCACCTCGGTCGCCCGACTCGGCGCGCCGCGGTCGGCGATGTCCTCCATGTTGTCGCCGAGGATGTCCAGCGCGCGCTCGGCGTTGTTGACGCGCTCGACGTCGCGGGCGTCTTGGAGGCCGGTCATCCCGACGGCGGTGACGAGACCGACCATCGAGAGGACGATGGCGAAGACGAAGACGAACCCGAGCGTGTCGCTCACGGCGCGGTCGCTCACGACACCACCTCCAGCGTCCCCGACGACGAGTCGTAGGTGATGGTCACGTCGCCGCCGTCGAGGCGGCTCGCCGCCAGCGACGTTTCGTTCTTGACCGGCACGCGGACCGTCACCTCGGGGTCGGTCGAAGTGAGTACGAGTTCGGTCGGCGGACCGGGTTCGACCTCGATGGTGTAGGTCGTGCCGGCGACCCTCGGCGGCAGTCGAATCGTCGCCTCGACCCGCGACTCGCCGGGGGCGGCCCCGATTCGGTCGACCGACTCGATGCCGGCCGCGAGCCGGTTGCCGACGACGTCGAGCTCCGTCTCTGTCACCCGCTCGCGCTCGTCGGAGACGAACCCGCCGGCGGCGACCATCAGCCCCGAGATGAGGACGACCGTGATGGAGAGCGTGAGGACGTAGCCCAGCGCCGTCGAGACGCCGCGGTCGGTCGAGCGACCCCGAGCGCGAAGCGCGCGCTTCCCGCGCCGAGCGCGGTCTCCTGGGTCGTCCGGGAGCGTCGGCGGCGTCACGCAATCTCACCCGGGGCGACCCGAACCTCGCGGGAGACGTACGTCTCGCCCGACTCGTAGACGTACGAGACGGTGACGGCGTACAGCGCCTCCTGTGCGACCGGCGACGACCCGCTTCCGGCGGGTTCGTACTTCGTCGCGTCGAAGACCGTGGCGTTCGTCTCGTCCACGTACAGTTCGTAGGACCCCTCGGCCGCCGCCGCGTTCCGATACGAGACCGTGACCGGGGCGTCGAGGTCGGTGTGGACCGCGTCGAGCGGGTCGCAGGCGGTCCCGTTGAGTCGGCCGTCGGCGACGTCGACGGTGACGTAGTCGCCCGCGTCGGCCGCGACGCTACAGGTCGTCCGGGTCCCGCCGGCGTCCACGACGGTCACGAAGACACGCCCCTGCGTCGTATTTTGGTAGAGCTCGGCCTCGACGACGTCGGACCCGTCGTCGACGACGAGTTCGAACGCCGACCCGCTACTCGTTGCGAGCGAGTCGCGCGAGACGTTGAACCGGACGCCGCGGACGCCGACGTCGCTCGCGAGGGTCCAGTCGGCCGTCTCGTTCCTGTCGGTGAAGTTCCGCGCCGCGTCGGTCTGAGAGATGCGCGTGCCCCGGACGTGGCTGACGCGCTCGGCGTCCGTCGCGGCCCCCCTGACCGCGGCGAGCGTCGCGGCCGCGTCGCTCCAGTTGCCGAACGTCTCGTCGAACTCGTCGGCGAGTTCGCCGTACGTGCCGCCCTCGCGGTTGGTCTCGTCGAGGACCGCCCCCGCACCCGCCTCCACCGCGCCGCCGTGGGTGACCGCGCCGTCGAGGTTCGTGTCGGTCGTCCGGGTTGCGAGGTTCTCCGTGTAAATCGCGGTGTTGAGCGTCAGCGCGAGACCGACGAGGAGCACCGCGATTGCGAGCGCGGCGACGAGCATCAGCTGGCCGCGGTCGTCGCCGCCGAGAGCCCTCGCCCCGAGCGACTCTCTCACCTCACCCGACTCCCTCGCCTCGCCAACCGCGTCGCTCGCGCGGTCGAACGCGTCGGTCACATCCGCCATACGACCACCTCCACGTCGACGACGCCGTAGAGCGGCCCCGCGCTCCCGTCCTGCACGAAGTACTCCTCGTCGGCCGCGGCGTCGACCGAACCGAGCGTCTTCGGCGTCTCGACCGCGCGGGGGTCGCCGCCCGGCGAGGTGCCCGGTTCGGTCAGCGCGTCGTCGTCCGTGAGCGTCACGAGCCGGGTCCGCGAGACGGCGTGGTCGCTCGGCTCGCCCATGTACACGAGGCGGGTCGTCCGTCGGACCTCCCGGTCGCGCAGGTAGTGCAGGTAGACGTTGAACGCGATGCCGCGGTCCAAGAAGGACTCGTCGAGCATCCCCCCGAAGGCGGTCGGCGGCCCGCCGTCGACGTAGTAGCCCCGCTCGTCGATGCCGTAGAAACTCCCGTTTTCGGGGTGCGTGAACAGGAGCGTCCGCTTCAGCGCGTCGGTCTCGGCGGCCGCCGTCAGGACGCCGTCGGCGACGGCGGCCTGCTGGTTTTCGATGTGTTGGCTCGACGTGCTCGCGGTCAGGGGCGTCACCGCGGTCACCTGCAACGCGAACGTGACGCTGGCGAGAAGCACCATCGCGGCGACGAGCGCTTCGAGCGCGTGGGCCTGTGCGCGAGCCACGGTCACCACACCCTCACCGAGAGTTCGTGGAGGTCGCCGTCGAGGAGGATGGCCCGCCGCGCGGTGACGACGCTCCGGGTGGTCGGAACCGGCTCGCCGGTCGTCTCGACGACGCTCCCGTCCCGCGAGAGCGTGACGTTGAGCCCGTAGGACGCGTCGATGCCGGTCGCGGTGTTGGGGTCGGCACTGCCGTAGTCACAGCCACCGGGGGGCTCGTCGGGGGAGTCCCCGTCGAAGAACGCCTCGGTACAGACCGAGTCGAGCACGTCGGGGTTCTCGTCGTCGACGAGCAGGCGCTGGGTGAGCGAGTCGGCGGCGCGGTTGGCGACGAGCGGGCGGTCCTGTTCGGCCTCGAAGGGGTCGAGAATCTGCGGGATGGTGCCGACGACCCACGCGACCGCGAGGAGGAAGATGCCGACGCCGACGGCGAAGTCGATGGTCGTCTGGGCGCGGGCGCTCCGGCCGCTCGTCTCGCGGCGACCGTCACCGCGGCCGCGCCGCGTCATCCGACCACCATCCACACCGCGAGCGAGAGCGTCTGGAGGATGACGACGAACTTGACCCCCGACAGGAGGTCCGCGTTGCGGATGTAGCCGCTGATGAATCCCGACAGCATCGCCTGGATGGTGACGCCGTGGAAGAACAGAAGCGACAGCAGGTCGGGGTCGATGCCGCCGCCGAAGCTCGGCCCGCCGGTCGTCGCGCCGCCGGAGCTCGACGCCTGCGACGAGAGCCCGGCCATCACGTCGAGGAACTGCGTCTTCAGGATGGCCATCACCGCGAGTAGCGTCACGTAGGTCATGAGGATGATGGCGACCTGCATCCGGGTCCGCGAGATGCGCTCGCGCTCGATGTCGTCTTGATTCTCGGAGGCCTGCGCGGCCGTCGTCAGGACCTCGGTAATCTGGCTCGACGCCTCCTGGGCCTTCGTGATGAGCTTGACCGTCCGGGCGAGCCGCGGGATGTGGTACTTGTTGTTGAACTCGACGAGCGCCTCTTTGAGGCTCATCCCGTAGTGGACCTTCGCGTACATCACCTCGAACTCGTCTGCGAGCTTCCCCGACGAGGTGTCGGAGACGGTCTTGACGGATTCGAGGAGCGTCTGGCCGGTGTCGTTCGCGCTCGACAGCTTGCGGAGGTTGTCGGAGAGCTTCCCCGTGATGGCCGCCCGCGAGTGGACGTTCCACTCGTGGAAGACGGTCAGGGGCACCGCGACGAGATAGACCGGGACGTAAAACCAGATGAACGTCCCCCAGACGGGGCTGGCTATCATCCCGTCCCACGTCGTCGGGGCGGCCCCGCCGACGACGGAGACGGCGAGGAGCGCGAGCGCCGCCGGAACCGTCAGCGCGAGGGTGAAAAGCGGATGCTGTTTGAAAAACAGGTGCGGCCGGCGCAGGAGCTCTTTCGTCTTGAACGTCCCCTCGCGGGACTTGATGCGCGAAAAGAGGCTGAACTCGCCGACGTAGCTCTCGACGAGCCCCATGTGGATGAGCCCCTCGCGCTGTTGGCCCTGCAGGCGGTCGCTCTCGTCTTCGGGGCTGAGGAAGCCGTCGCCGATTTCGTCCTGTTTGACCGTCGAGACGAGCACGAGGAAACCGACGCCGGTCAGCGGGATGAGCCCGTAGACGGTCGCGTACAGCAGGCTCGACTGGGCCTCCCCGAGCATGCTCATGATGACGAGGATGATGATGAGAAGTAGCGGGAACAGCGACAGCGTCATGTACATCTCGCCGAACAGCTCCATCGTCTCCAGCGTCTGTTCTTGCTGTTGTTTCGCGGTCCGGAGGTGCTTGTCCTTCTTGTCGTCGAGGAACCCCTGCATGTCGCCGCCGGAGTTGACGATAGAGAGCATGTCCGTCAGGAACTGCGAGAGCTCGTCGGAGGGGGTCAAAATCGCCTGGTGGCGGATGGCGTTGCGGTAGTCGGTGCCGAAGTACTCCGTCTCCTGGACGATGCTCTGGAACTCCCGGGAGACTTCGCCGTAGGTGTCTTCGGCGCGGGCCATCGCCTCCAGAATCTCCAGTTGGTTCAGCCCGCCCACGGAGAGGGCGTACATGAACGAGACGGCGTCGGACAGGAGCATGTTTATCTCGCGTTTCCGCGCGGACGCCGTCGAGTACGGGATGGCGACGAGCGTCCCGAACCCGCCGGCGAAGCCGAGCGACCCGAAGACGACCCCCGAGACGACGACCGCCGCGGGCATCGCGAGCGACCGGAGCGTGTCCGCCGTGGCCTCGCTCCCGACCGGAATCCCGAGACTCAGCGAGTCGGACGAGACGAGGCCGAGCGCGAAGACGCCGTAGCCGACGACCATGCCGACGAGCCACAGTACGAGACCGACGAGCACGCCGACCGCGAGCGCCCGCGAGAGGTAGAGCTCGACCGTGTCGGGCATCCGGGCCTGCTGGAGCTTCTCTTCGACGTCGGCGACGAACTCGCCGTCCGTGTCGAACAGAAGCTGAAACAGCGGGTAGAAGGCGTCGCCGAGGGTGTCGGTACTGCGGTCGAGCCCGCCCGAGGTGTTCGAATCGAGGTTGCTCATCTACTCCCCCTCACCGGAGTCCGGACCGCGCGCGTCCGCGTCGTCGTCCGGTGGGTCGTCGGCCTCTGCCGCCTCGAAGCCCCCCCACGTCTCGTCTTCGGGGCCGCTCTCGTCGTCCGGCTTCGACCCGTCGTCTGCGTTCGCGGCCCGCCCCGACTCTGACCCCGACCCCCCGTCGATGCCGAACGCGCCGAAGAAGTCGTCGAGGTCGGCGTCGTCGTTGGGGTCGGATAGCGAGGGGGCGTCGTCGCGGAAGCTGAACGGCCCGTCGGCGTCGTCCCGGTCTGCCGGCTCGCGGTCCGCGTCCGTCTCGTCGCGACCCGCCTCCAGCGCGGGCGTCTCGTCCTCGCCATCGAGCGACGAGGGGGCGCTCTCGCCCTCGATTTCGGGCGTGTCGTCGCCGGGTCCGAGTTCTGACCGGTCGCACCCCTCGCCGAGTTCGGGGTCGCTGGTCGACGCTTCGAGCGAGTCGAGTTCGCCTCGCTCGCCGGGCGTCGCCTCGACATCCGGCTCGTCGCGCATGTGGTTGAGCGCCTCCGCGACTTCGCCGACGTCGCGGCCGCGGTAGTCGGGAAACAGCTCGTCTTCGGCTCGACGGAGGATGTCTTGCGCCAGCTTCCGGACGTGTTCGGGCGGGTCGGGTCGGGGGACCATCGCCTCGCTTTCGGGGTCGATGTTGATGTGGACCGACTCCATCTCCCGGAGGTCTTCGAGGCTCCGTTCGAGGTCGTCGGTCGCCATCAGCCCGAGGATGGTGTCCTGGTCGTTGATGAACGCCTGGAACGTCGCCGCGACCTGCGTGTAGGTGTTGAGCCCGCGGTCGATGAGGTACGCGAGGACGACCTGCCGCTTGAAAATCTCCAGTTCGAGCGTCTCGTGGTTCCAGCCGCGGTCGAACTTTATCTCTTCGAGCGTGTTCGACGAGCCCATCTGGAGGAACTCGTCGGTCTCGGCCTGCCACTGGTAGACGTCTTGGACGTTAATCTCGTCGTTCTCGGGGTCGTAGTGGTTGATTTCGGTGAGCGACTTGTTCCGGCGCACCTTGTTGCCGCCGACCCGCGTCGACGTCTGGATGGACACGAGGTCGAGGGCGCTGAACATCGTCTTCGAGACGTTGATGGGCGCGGTCGTAAACCGCTTGAGCACCTCGCCGACCGAGTCGGCGTGGAACGTCGTGTAGGTGGTGTGGCCCGTGGACATGACCTGAAACAGCGTCCGGCCCTCCTCGCCGCGGATCTCGCCCATGACGATGTAGTCGGGGCGCTGACGGAGCGCGGCTTCGAGCAGGTCGAACTCGTCCACGTCGCCTTTGTCGTCGTCCGCGAACGACGGCCGGGTGACCGAGGCAATCCAGTTCCGCTGGGGCAGTTCGACCTCGCGGGTGTCCTCGATGGAGACGATTTTCGTGTTCGACGGGATGAAAAGCGAGACGGCGTTGAGCGAGGTGGTCTTGCCCGACGCCGTGCCGCCCGCGAAGATGAGGCTCTTGTCGTTTTCGATGCAGAGCCAGAGGAACGCCATCTCCTCCAGCGAGAACGTCGACCAGTTGATGAGGTCGATGGGCGTGAACGGGACGTCCTTGAACTGGCGGATGGTGTAGTTCGTCCCGTGGTCCGACACCTCGCGGCCGAGGGTGAGCTGTGCGCGCGACCCGTCGGGAAGCGTCGCGTCTACCTGCGGGCGGCGCTTCGAGATGCCCTTCCCGGAGCGCTGGGCGAGTTTCACGACGAAGTCGTCGAGTTCGCCCTCGCCGTGGTAGACGTTCGAGATGATCTGCTCGTAGTCGGAGTGGTAGACGAACACCGGCGAGTTGTAGCCGTCGCAGGAGATGTCCTCGACGTTGATGTCGTGTTTGATGCCGTCGATGCGCTCGTAGCCGATGAAGTCCCGTCGGAGGTAGTACTGGAGCTTCCGCACCTGGTAGTCGTTCAGGTCGTCGGCGTCGTCGGCGAGGACCGCGGACTCGGGCCGGGCGGCGATGCCGTCGATTCCACCGAGCGGGGCGTCCCCGCCGGTGTCTCGGGAGCGACCGCCGAAGACCGAGCCCAGCCCGAGACGGCTCCCGAGGCCGCCGAACCGCCCGGTGGTCGCGTCGGCCGCCGACGCGTCGGCCGCCGAGCCGTTTCCGCCGCCGAAAAGACCGCCCAGTCCGAGTCGAGACGCGAGCCCGGAGGACTCCGCCGCGGATTCCGCCGTCGCCCCGTCGGCGGCCGATTCGTCGTCGCTTTCGCCGCCCGCCGCCGACGCCGGCGGGTCGTAGAGGTCGTACCGCGAGAGCAGTTCGTAGGTCTCGGCCTCGATGACTCGCCCGCGGTTGTCGCGGCCGCCCTCGACGACGCTGTCGTCGCCGTACTTGATGGCGGTCCGGAGCTTGTTCGTGAGAAACTCCGTCAGGTCGTCTTCGATGCGGTTTAGGTACGGTTCGACGACGTAGTACTTCTTCTCGTTTTCCTTGACGGAGTGGAAGATGATGACGAACGCGTAGGGCTTGTTCACCCAGTAGCGCTCGACCTCGCGGAAGTGCGTCTTCTTCTCCATCGGGACGGCCTTTTCGAGGTCGTAGCGGTTCGCCAGCGTGGTCGTGCCGTCGACGCTGGAGAAAAACGCGTCCTCGTCGAACTCGGGGTCGACGTCGACCGTGCGCTCGTCGACGACCGCGCCGAGTTCCTTGCCGCGCTGTCCGGCCCGCGCCAGCGCGTTCTCGATGTGGTCGGGGTCGAAGCCCAGCGCCGCCTCGCCGTCGAAGGGGACGATTTCGCCCGCCGAATCCCGCGGGCGAGAGCCGTCGTCCTCGTAGTAGTACTCGCGTTTGTAGTGTTCCCACAGCCACACGTCCTTGATGACGGGCGTCGTCTCGGGGTCGCAGAAGGCCTCGAACTGCTCGGAGATGTCTTTCGCGTGCGCGCCGCGTTCGCCGACGACGGCCGACACGTCGACCGGGTGACAGTCGAGGAACTCCTCGGGGTCGAGGTCGACGCGGTCCCAGTCGGCCCGAGTCAGCGCCGCGACCGCCCGGTCGTCGTCTTCCCACCGGGACGTTCCGGGCGCGTCGCGTCCCGTCCGCGGGTCGGTCCCGTAGAGCGCTTCTACGTCGCCGTCACTGCCGTATTCGTCGAGAAAATCCGCCCACGTGTACGACCCCACGCGAGCGTTCGACGCCTGCTCCGGAGCGGTGTCGCTCTCCTCGGGTGACGTCACATCACCCGTTAACGCCTTTTGGTCCCCTCCGTCGGCGTCGTCGGTTGCCATTGTGACGGGGTATTCGGGCCGATGGAAAAGTCTTTTTCTCAATTAACTCACAATTTAAGTCCTTTTTAAGTTCCATTTTTATACCCCTTTATAAGAGATGGCCGATCCGCACGCGGAGCGACGGGCCGGTAAATCAGGGCTTAATGATCGCGTGAGTCACCCGCCGGGGTGACGGACCACCGTCTGAAGCCAGCGCCTCGTCTGCCGGGGGTAGGTCGGCGGGGCGGTCGACGAACTGGTCAAAACAAAGCGAGACGGCGGGGGAATTTCGGACGGGATGCGGGCGTGACGGGAGTCCCGCGAGCGGAGCGAGTGGGACTCAGGAACGCCCGCGGAACGAACGAAGTGAGTGAAGGGCTGGCGGGATTCGAACCGGACCGAGACTCGCTTCGCTCGTCTCGTAGGATTACGAATCCCGTCACGCCGGTTCGCTCGTCGCTACGCTCCTCACTGCACGGGCGTGACGGGATTCGAACCCGCGATCGAGAGGTTAGGAACCTCTCGCCCTGTCCACTAGGCCACACGCCCCACGGCGCTATCTCTCAGGACCGGTCAAAAATCGCGTGGTTCACACTGGGGCGGGCAGAAGAGAGAGAAAGTGGGCCGCGTTTACTTCGAGGATTCGGTCGAAGCGGACTCGGTCGAAACCGAGTCAGCCGAGCTCTCGTCGGTCGCGTCGTCTTCGTCGTCGTCGCCCGCCACGTCCTGCAGTTCGTCTTCAATCTCTTCGCGGCCGCGCTGGAACTCGCCGATGGCCTGCCCGGAGGACCGTGCGAGCTTCGGAATCTTGTTGGCGCCGAACAGCAAGACGACGATGAGCAGGACGACGAGCAGCTCGGGCCCGCCCGGGAGTCCCGGGAACAGTGGGGTGATGGTATCGAACATCGCTATCTCTGCGTTACCTAGTGGCAATTATAGGCTTTTTGCCTTCTACGGGTTCTGGAAAGACGGAATATCGTCGCCTCGGAACTCTCGAATCGGCCGAATCGACGCGTCTCGGCGCGTCACTCCTACGAAAAGCTTGTGGCCGGTCGTCGGACGCCCTCGCTCGTCCCGCTGTTGGCGACCGTGTCGGGCCGCCGTCGGCGGTCCCCCTGAATTTCCGCCGACGGTGAAATAATGTGGGCGGAGTCGAATGGCACCCGTATGGTATCAGTCGGCGACGCCGCCCCGGACTTCACCGCACCGCTTACCGACATCGACGGCGACATCGAGTCGTTCACGCTCTCGGAGAACCTCGACGACGCGCCGCTCGTCCTCGCGTTCTTCCCCGCGGCCTTCACCGGCACGTGCACCACCGAGATGTGCACCTTCCGCGACCAGATGGCCAACTTCGAGGACGTCGGCGCGACGGTGTACGGCATCAGCATCGACACGCCGTTCACGCTGACGGAGTTCGCCGAGCAGAACGGCCTCACCTTCGGCCTCATCAGCGACACGAACCGCGAACTCGTCGACGCCTACGACGTGGCGATGGACTTCGCGGAGCTCGGCGTCAACCGCGTGGCGAAGCGCGCGGTGTTCGTCGTGGACGGCGACGGCGAAGTTACCTACGCGTGGGTCAGCGACGACCCCGGCGTCGAACCCGACTACGAGGCGGTCGAGGCCGCCGCCGGGAAACTCGAAGAGCCGAGCGAGGCCGCGTAGAGCCGAGACACCGCGTGACGCGGTAGCGCACCTGATTCGGAGCCCAAGTCCTTTTCTCTCCGTGCGACTACCTTGCGGGTCATGAGCGATACTGAAGACGCCCTCAACGGCGGCCGCGTCTACGACCCCGAGGCGGACCACGCCTTCCCCGACGAGAAGCTCAACGAGGTGCTTCCCGCGCTCCTCGACGACGAAGAGGTGACGACGCTCCTCGAAGCGCAGAACGTGAACGCGGTGACGCGCAAGGGCTACAACGACCACGGCCCGAAGCACATCGAAATCGTCCGCAACCGCGCGTTCCGGCTGTACGACCTGCTCAAGGCCGGCGGCTGTGAGTTCAACGGCGCGGCCGAACAGGGGCTCGACGAGGCCGACGAGGCGGTCATCGTCGCCCTCGCGGCGCAACTGCACGACATCGGCCACATCGTCCACCGCGACAACCACGCCTACTACTCGATTCCGCTCGCGTCGGACGTGCTCGACCGCTTCCTCCCCGAGTTCTACGGCGTCGCCGACGCGGTCCGCGTCAAAGCCGAAGTCCTCCACGCCATCCTCTGTCACCACCGCGAGGAGGACCCGCTGACGCTCGAAGCCGGCGTCATCCGCGTCGCCGACGCGCTCGACATGGAGCGCGGCCGGTCGCGCATCCCCTACGAGAAGGGCGGCCGCGGCATCAACACGCTCTCCAGCCGCGCCATCAACAACGTCGTCCTGAAGCCCGGCGAAGAGTCGCCCGTCCTCGTCGAAATCGAGATGGTCAACGCCGCCGGCGTCTATCAGGTCGACAACCTCCTGAAGGCGAAACTCGACGGTTCCGGCCTCGAAGACCACGTCCGCATCGTCGCGGTCAACACGAAGTCCGACGACAGGCTCGTCGAGCGCATCGAGCTCTAAGCGGCGCGTCGGGCGTCGAAAAATAGTCGCGGACGACGTCCGCGGGTCGGTCCCGCGGTCGGCGCTGTGTCTCTCTCAGTCGTTGGACTGCGCGAGGCGGTCCATCCCGCCGACCGAGAGCTCGCCGCTGAGGGTGCGGTTCGGGTAGGGGATGTCGATTCCCTCCTCGTCGAACCGCTGTTTGACGGCGGTGACGTACTCGCCGCGGGTCTTGACGAAGTCGGCGCGGCTGGGCTGGGAAATCCAGATGCGCGACTTGAGCGTGACCGACGAGTCGCCGAGCTCGGTCAGTCTGACCGACGGTTCGGGCGTCGTCATGATGCCGTCGTGCTTTTTGGCCTCGTCGAGGATGATGTCGGTCGCCTGCTGGATGTCGTCGTCGTAGCCGATGCCGAACGGCACCTGCAGGCGGAGTTTGTCCTTCGCGACGGGGTTTTTGATGACGCCGTCAGTGAGCTGTGAGTTCGGCACGGTGAGCAGTTCGTTGTCGAACGTGCGAACCCGCGTCACGCGGAAGGAGATGTCTTCGACGACACCGGAGTTACCGTCCCATTCAATCCAGTCGTTGATGCGGAACGGCTTGTCGGTGAAGATGAAGATGCCGGCGACGAAGTTGGCGATGACGTCCTGCATCGCGAAGCCGATTGCGAGCGTCGCGGCCGCGCCGATGGTGGCGAGCGACTGCAGGATGTTGCCGAGGCCGGCGAACGCGAACCCCGCGCCGAGCGCGACGAACGCCACGACGAGGGTCGCGATTTTCATCAGGGGCTTTTTCGCGTGTTCGTCCGCGCCGCGGCGGTCGAGGACGCGGTTGAGCGCGGACGAGACGACGGCCTTGCCAACGACGTAGACGACGGCGAAGCCGAGAACGAGGCCCAAGAGCGTCCCGAGCGTCTCGGCGTACGGGACGTTCTGCTGGGTGAGGAGCCGGCCGATTGCGCCGCCGTCACCCTGCAGTTGGAGCGGGAGTGCGAGCGCGTTCATCGGTGGAAAACCGCTGTCTTCCCCCTCGTCTCTATCAGCTCGGCGTTCACCCGCTCGGCGAGGTCATCGGCCGCCTCGTCGACCGTCGTCCCCCCGAGCGCCGCTCGGAGGAACTTCGCTTTCACGAGGTTCCGGTCGGCCAGCTGGTCGTTGAGTTCGCCGACCACCGATTCGATTCCGCTCTTACCTACCCAGACGGTCACGTCGAGGTCGTGGGCCTCCTTTCGAAGCTCCTGCGTGTTCATGCGTGGCCTCCACTATGTGCCGGAGGGCTTCAATAGTAAGGCTTTGACGGCCGTTTGGTTGTCGTGCACACGCGAGAACGAGCCGATTCTGCCGGAATCGCCGCAGGGCGGTCAGTACGGGTAGCGTTTCGTCGCCCCGCAGTCGCATCTGACGACGACGTGACCGCCGGCGCGGGTCCGGACGCGGGCGTTGACGCCCGGGCGGAGGTAGGCGTCGCAGTCGTCGCAGGTGAACCGGCGGAACGCCTTCGGGAGGCCACAGCGGTTCCGCTCCGCGACGCGACGGGCGAGGCGGACGTACTCGCGGGCGCGCTCGTGGTCGCGGTCGCTCGCCGCCTCGCGGGCGAGGGCGTGGAGTCGGTCGATGCGCTCCTCCGCGATGTTCATACACGTTCGGGCGAGCGGCCCGGACAAAGACGTTCCGAACCGCGACGCGGGACCGACACCGGAGGACCGACGCCGGAGGACCGAAGCCGGTACTGTGATACCCCGGCCCGAAAAACGACGACCGTGCGCGTCCTGAACTACCTCGAGTTCGCCTCGCAACTCGACCGTAGCGGCATCGGCACCGCCACCGACCAACAGCGGGCGGCGCTCGCCACGACCGACGTGGAGGTCGTCACCTCCCCGTGGCCCGAGTCGGTCGCCGCGGGTGCCGCGGGCCTCCTGCGGGGCGACGGGGTCGTCCGCGACTACGACGTGGCCCACTGCAACCTCATCGGCCCCGGCTCGCTCGCCGTGGCCAGACACGCCAAGCGGAACGACATCCCGCTCGTCCTCCACTCGCACGTCACCCGCGAGGACTTCGCCGAGAGCTTCCGCGGGTCGACCGCGGTCGCCCCCGCCCTCGGGAAGTACCTCAAGTGGTTCTACTCGCAGGCCGACGTGGTGCTCTGTCCGTCCGAGTACACGAAGCGAACCCTCGAATCCTACCCGGTCGACGCGCCGATTCGCGCCGTCTCCAACGGCGTCGACACCGAGGCGCTGGCGGGGTTCGAGGACCTCCGCGACGAGTACCGAGCCGAGTACGACCTCGACGGGATGACCGTCTTCACCGTCGGCAACGTCTTCGAGCGCAAGGGCCTGACGACGTTCTGCACGCTGGCGCAGGAGACCGACTACGACTTCGCGTGGTTCGGCCCCTACGACACCGGCCCGCACGCCTCGAAGAAGGTGCGGTACTGGGTCGAACACGCCCCGGAGAACGTCACGTTCTCCGGCTGGATAGACGACATCCGCGGCGCGTTCGGCGCGGGCGACGTCTACCTCTTTGCGACGAAAAACGAGAATCAGGGCATCGCGGTCCTCGAAGCGATGGCCTGCGGGAAGGCGGTCGTCCTCCGCGACATCCCGGTGTTCGAGGAGTTCTACACCCACGGCCACGACTGCCTGAAGTGCTCGACCGACGCGGAGTTCCGCCGGGCGCTCGACCTGCTGGCCCGCGACCCCGACCTCCGGCGGCGACTCGGCGAGAACGCCCGCGAGACGGCGGCCGAACACAGCCTCGACCGCGTCGGCGACAGGCTCGTCGAGACGTACGAGGACGCGCTGTCCGGGCGACTCGAAGGCTGAGCGACCGGGCCGACGCGGGCGACCCCCGCTCCATATCCGACGTTGCCGACGCCGGCGACCGACAGGTTCGGTAACACACGACAGTCCAGCGAGAAGTCACAACGGTTTATCCCGTCGGGGTCACAGGAACGGCCATGCAGTCGGTCGCCGCGTTCACCGACACGTACTTGCCGACCGTCAACGGCGTCACCTACACGATTCAGACGTGGCGCGAGCGGTGGCACCGCCGCGGCGGCCGCATGGACGTGGTGTTCCCGGCGGACGACGACTACGACCCCGAACCGGGTGAGTACGGCGTTCGAAGCCTTCCCTTCCCGTTCTACGAGGGGATTCGAATCGGCGCGCCGCGGATTCCGGGGGCCGTCGACGACGTCGACGTCGTCCACGCCCACACCCCGTTCGGCCTCGGGCTGGCCGGGCTCCGACTCGCCCGCCGGCGCGACCTCCCGCTCGTGGCGACCTACCACACCCCGACCGGCGAGTACGCCGAGTACCTCAGCTCCGTCGGCGCTATCGAGCGCGGCGTCGAGCGCACCGCCGAGCGCTACGAGCGGTGGTTCTTCGACCGCGCCGACGCGGTCATCGTCCCGAGCGAGGACGCCGAGCGCCGCCTCGTCGACGAGGTCGGCGTCGAGGCCGAAATCGTCGTCCTCTCGAACGGCATCGACGTCGAGCGGTTCGAACCGGTCGCGGGCGACGACTTCCGCCGCCGGTACGACCTCGGCGACGGGGCGCTCATCGGCTACACGGGCCGACACGGCTACGAGAAGCGGCTCGGCGAACTCGTCCGCGCCGCGGCCGACCTCGACGACCTCGACGCGACGCTCGTCTTCGGCGGCGACGGCCCCGCCCGCGACGAGCTGACCGCCCTCGCCGACGACCTCGGCGTGGACGCTCGCTTCCTCGGCTTCCTCGACCGCGAGGAACTGCCGGCGTTTTACTCCGCGCTCGACGTGTTCTGTTTCCCGAGCCCCGTCGAGACTCAGGGGCTCGTCGCGCTGGAGGCCAACGCCTGCGGGACGCCCGTCGTCGGCGTCAACGAGGGCGCGCTGGAAGACACCGTCCTCGACGGCGTGACCGGCTACCACTACGAATCCGGTGATTTAGCGGGGTTCCGCCGCGGGATTCGGCGGGCGCTGGCCGAGCGCGAGGGGCTCAGCGCGCGGTGTCTCGACCGCCGCGACGAGGTGAGCGTCGACCGCTCCGTCGACCGGCTCGCGGCGCTCTACGAGCGAGTGGCGTCGAAATAAAAAGCGAGACCGACTGCGAAACCGCGTTAGTCGCGGCCTTCGAGCGCGTCGGCGATGCGGCGCAGTTCGCGATTCACGTCGCGGACCTCGTCGCGGAGCTGTCGGACCTCGCGGACGAGCTGTTCGTCGCTGCCGCTTCCCTGCTCGGGGTCGCGCGGGCCGCCGCCCATGCTTCCGGGGCCGCCGCCCATGCCGCCGGGACCGCCGCCGCCGCCCATACCGCCGGGGCCGCCGCCGCCCATCATGCCGCTCATCATCTGCGCGAAGGGGTTGCCGCCGCCGCCCATGCCGCCGGGGCCGCCGCCGCCCATCATCTCCTCGGGCTCGGGGCGTTCGCCTTCCTCGCGCTCTTTCTCGCGGCGCTGTCGAATCTCTTCGACCCGCTCGCGGAACGACTTCTCCTCTTCGCCGTCGTCGCCCTCGTCGGGCGTCTGCGTCTCGTCTGCGGGTTCGTCGTCAGCCATGAGAGCGAATTGGCCGTCCTCCCGGAAAGTGCTGACGGTCTCTGAAATTCGTGACCGCTCACCCGAACGCGCCGAGGCTCGACTGGAGGTCGCGGTCGGTCCCGCCGTCTTCGAGTTCGTGGCCGACGAGGTCGCGCATATCGACCGCGTAGGTCGTCCCGCGGTGGTCGAGGACGAGCACGCGCCCCTTCACGCCGCGGACGGTCCCCGTGGCGACGGTTTCTGCGACCGGCGAGCCGTCGAGGTCGAGGCCGTAGTCGAACGCGAACGTCTCGATGGGGGCGAACTGGGCGCGGAGCGCGTCCCACGCCGCGGCGTCAACCGACCGGCCGAACCCTTCGATTTTGGTCGGGACGCGGATGCGGTCGGGAATCTCGGTCGCCAGTTCGGCCTCGTACTCGCGGGCGACGCGGCCGTCCGAGAACGTCCGGACGTGGGCCGCGCGGTCCGCGCCCTGCTCGCGCAGGCGGGTGTCGAGCCGCCACTCGCGGGTGACGCCGACCTTGAACGTGTCGGGGGCGAACGCCGCGAGGTAGACCGCGTGGTCCTCGTAGCAGTCCATCTCGTCTTTCAGGCACGTCCCGGTGCACTTCGCGCAGACCCACGTGTGGCGGTGGTCCGAACAGTACGGCGCGCGGTCGTTGTCGCAGGCGACGTGGCGGTCGTCGTGGATTGTGCCCGCGCAGTGGCGGTCGCCGAGGCGGTAGTCGAGTTCGGTGCCGGGGGCGAGCGCGACCGAGTCGACGCCGCCGCTCGCGCTCACGAACAGCGCGGGGGTTCCGGTATCGTAGCCGACGACCTGCACGCTCCGGGGTAGGAAGTCGCGGTAGAAAGGTGGCTCGCTCCGGGGGCGGGCTGTCGGGCGTCGGCCGCGGGTCACGGCCGTGGTCGTGGGGTTCGGCCGCGGCTATCGGCCGCCGTTATTCGTACTCGGCGCGAAGCTCCTCGGCGAGCTCCTCGGCGGCGCGGCGGACGGCCTCGTCGCTCGACCCGTCTGGCTCCCAGCCGAGCGCCGAGAGCTTCTCGATGGACAGCCGCATCTTCGGCACGTCGCCGGTCCAGCCGCGGTCGCCGCCGGTGTACTCGAACTCGGGGTCGAGGTCGAGCACGTCGGCGACGATGTCGGCGATGGTCGTCACCGAGGTGGTCGTCCGCGTGCCGAGGTTGTAGACGTTGTAGTCGCGCTCGGCGTGTTCGACGACGTGGCACATCGCGTCGATGCAGTCCTCGACGTGGAGGTAGGACTTCTCCTGGCGGCCGTCGCCGAGGATTTCGAGCGTCTCGGGGTCTTCGAGGAGCTTCTCGATGAAGTCCGGGATGACGTTGCCGCGCTGGTTCGGGCCGACGATGTTGGCGAAGCGGTACATGTAGACGGTGAAGTCGTAGGAGTGGGCGAACGTCGAAAGCAGGCCCTCGTCGGCGAGCTTGGAGGAGCCGTAGATGCTGATGGGTTCGAGGGGGGCGTAGTCCTCGGGGGTCGGCCGCGGGGCCTCGCCGTAGATGGTCGACGAGGAGGTGAAGGCGACGTTCGACACGCCGACCTCCTGCATCCGTTCGAGGACGTTGTAGGTCATCTCGGTGTTCTCCTCGAACAGCTGACGGGGGTTGCCGTAGTTCGTGTCGGTGTAGGCCGCGAAGTGGAAGACGATGTCGAGGTCCTCGGTGACGGCCTCGGCGACGTCGTCGGCGTCGGTCATGTCGGCCTGTACGAACTCGACGCCGTCGGGGACCTGCTCGCGGACGCCCTTCGAGAGGTCGTCGGCGACGACGACGTGGTTGTCCTCGGAGAGGCGCGCGGCGAGGTGAGACCCGACGAGACCTGCGCCCCCGGTCACGAGGACGCGCTTGTCGGAGAGTTCCAGCGACATGGCACAGATGATTCGGCCGAGTGATAAGTCCGTTTCCCCTCCGCGTCGCCGACGGGCGTCGAACGCGAACCCGCGAGGCCCGCCGTCGACCACCGACGCCCGCGTTCCGAAAGCACCACTTTCCCCCGCCGTCTTCGGAGAGACATGCACAACGAACCCGAGGTCGCCGTCCTCCGGTACGGACACCGACCGGGGCGCGACGACCGGATGACGACGCACGTCGGCCTGACGGCCCGCGCGCTCGGCGCGGACCGGGTCATCCTCCCGGACAACGCCGGCCACTCGATGGAGACGGTCGAGGACATTACGGGCCGGTTCGGCGGCCCCTTCGAGGTCGAACTCACCGAGGCGCTCAACGGCGTCATCCGCAACTGGGAGGGCAAGGTCGTCCACCTCACGATGTACGGCGAGCGCGTTCAGGACGTGGAAGCCGACATCCGCGAGGCGCACGCCGGGGAACCGCTTCTCGTCGTCGTCGGCGGGGAGAAGGTCCCCTTCGAGGTGTACGAGGGGGCCGACTGGAACGTCGGCGTCACGAACCAGCCGCACTCGGAGGTCGCCGGCCTCGCGGTGTTCCTCGACCGCCTGTTCGACGGGCGCGAACTCGACCGCGAGTGGGAGGACGCCGAAAATCGGGTGGTTCCGATGGCGACGGGCAAGAAAGTCGTGCCGGCCGACGAGGAGTAATCGGCGCGTCGGCGCGCCCGCTGGCGGTTCTCCACTGTCCGGGAGTAATAAGACTTAATGGCGTTCCTGACGCCATTTCGCACAATGGCTTTTGAGGAGTTACTGAACGACCCTGTTATCCAGAAGTACCTCCACGAGTTGGTCGGGCCAACCGGGATGCCGGTCGCGGCGGCACCCCCGGACGGCGAGGTCACCGACGAGGAACTCGCCGAGGAACTGCGGCTCGAACTCAACGACGTGCGACGCGCGCTGTTTATCCTCTACGAGAACGACCTCGCGTCGTATCGTCGCGTCCGCGACGAGGACTCCGGCTGGCTCACCTACCTCTGGACCTTCCACTACGAGAACATCCCCGAGAACCTCGAAGAGGAGATGTACCGCCTCCTCGACGCGCTCGAAGAGCGTCTCGACTACGAGCGAAACCACGAGTTCTACCTCTCGGAGCCCGCCGGCATCCGCTTCGAGTTCTCCGAGGCGATGGAACACGGCTTCCAGTGCCCCGAGACGGGCGCGCAACTCGAACCGATGGACAACGACGACCTCGTCGACGCGATGGAACGACGCATCGAAGAGCTTCGCGACGAGCTCAACGTCGAAGTGACGGGGACGAACTGAATGGTCGTTCTCGCAACGAAGTGCTACATCGATGGTGACGCCCGCGAGCGGGCGCTCGACAGCCTCACGTCGCTCGTCGCCAACGACATCGGCGACCTCGACGTCGAGTACGACATCGGCGTCCGCGACGACGGCTTCATCTCCGTGACGGTCTCCGGCGACGACGAGACGGTCGCGCGGAACGTCCTCCGCGAGGAGTGGGGCGAGGTCACGCCGCACCTGTCGGCCGGCGAGACCTACGTCGGCACCCTCGAACACTGGGACGACGACGGGTTCGTCCTCGACGCGGGCATCGAGGTCCGTATCCCGACCGAGGAACTCGGCCTCGGCCGCGGCTCCGCGACCCAGGTTCGCGACCGCTTCGGCCTCGTCCAGCACATACCGCTGACGTTCGTCTACGGCGGCGACGAGGGGCCCTCGCGGCTGGCCGACGAGCAGATAGACCGCCTCTACGACTGGACCCGCGGGAGCGGTCGCGTCAACGTCAACAGCGCGACCCGCGGCGAGGTCCGCGCGACGGTCAACCGCGCCGGCCACGCGAAGGACATCGTAACGGTCGAGCGCCTCGGCCTCCTCGAACAGAGCATCGTCTGCCGGGACGAGACCGACCCGCCGGGCCTCCTCGCGAGCATCGGCTCGTACCTCCCGTCGGAGCTGAAGTGCGTCATCGGCCAGTAAGACGATGAACAGGCGACTCCTCGTCGGCATCGCCGCGCTCGCCCTCCTCCTCGTGACCGCCGGCTGTCTCGGCGGCACCTCAAGCGTCTCGAACGACCGCCTCGACGCCGCGCCCGACGGCGACTACGCGTGGTCCGCGGAGACCGACGCGCACATCACGGTACAGGACAACGGCCGGTTCCGCGCTGTCTACGAGGTGAACAGCTCGTCGGTCGAACTCTACCGGTTCGACGGCTTCGGCAGTCGGACGCCGCTTTCGGTCGAGGCGGTCCGCTACCGCTACGAGAACGGGACCGTCGTCAACGGGACCGAACTGAAGGCCCGCGGCGGCGACGTGACGCAGAACGACCGCATCACGAACGTCACGCTCCCCGCGGACGCCGAGAGCGACGGCAAAATCGCGTTTAGCTCGCCCTCGACGCCCAAGCGGTTCTCGCTTCCCGTCTTCGTCGAGGGGAGCTACGAGGTCGTCCTGCCCGCGGACCGCCGCGTCGACTTCCCGGTATTCGGGTCGGTCCGGCCGTCGGGATACGACACCGAAGTCGTCGACGACCGGCTCCACATCCGGTGGGACGAGGTGACCGATGGGAACGTCGTCGTGCAGTTCTACCTCCAACGCGACCTCGGCATCTTCGCGGCCGTCGCGGCCGTCTCGGTGCTGGTCGGCGGCGCGGGGATACTGTACTACCGCCGGCAGATTCAGGCGCTCCGCGACCGCAGGCAGGAACTCGGTCTGGACGTCGAAGACGACGACCGCTGACGGACGCCCGCCCGCGGCGTCGGCCGGTCGACCCGGATCGCCGGTGTGAACGCTTTTTTGCCTCGCAACCCGCTAGCTCGGGATATGCAAGTCGCCGTGGTCACCGTCGGGGACGAACTCCTCGCCGGCGACACCGTCAACACGAACGCCGCGTGGCTCTGCGAGGAACTGACAGAGCGGGGCGTCTCCGTCGAGCGCGTGACGACGGTCCCCGACCGCGTCGCCGACATCGCCCGCGTGGTCAACGAGTACCACGCCGAGTACGACGCCGTCGTCGTCACCGGCGGGCTGGGACCGACCCACGACGACGTGACGATGGAGGCCGTCGCGGCCGCGTTCGGGCGCTCGCTGGAGCGCAACGCCGACGCCGAGGAGTGGCTGGAGGCCAACGGCGGCTACTCCGCGGCCGACCTCGTAGAGGGGACGACCGACCTCCCCGCGGGGTCGCGGATGCTCCCGAACGACGAGGGCGTTGCGCCCGGCGCGGTCGTCGGGTCGGTGTACGTGCTCCCCGGCGTCCCCGGCGAGATGAAAGCCATGTTCGCCCGCGTCGCCGACGAGTTCGCCGGCGAGCGGACTCACGTCCGGTTCGTCCACACCTCGGAGCCGGAGAGTTCGCTCATCGAGCGGTTCGAGGCCGTCCAGTCCGAGTTCGACGTGACCGTCGGGAGCTACCCCGGCGACCACGTCAGAATCAAGCTCGCCGGGGCCGACGAGGAGGCGGTCGAATCGGCGGCCGCGTGGCTCGAAGCGCGCGTGGACCTGTACGAAGAATAGGGTCGGTCGGCCGGCGGGTCAGCGCTGGAGGTACCAGAGCCACCCGGCGGTCATGAGGATACCCACGAGAAGCACGGTCGCGGCCGTCTCCGAGGTCGGCAACACCTGCTCGCTGGCTGATAGCGGAATCATAGGTGACAGTTCCCACGTCCGGTTCTTAAACGGTGAGGTTCTGGCGACAGTTGTCGGTGCGTGAGCGTCCGCAAATCCGTAGGGGCGCGACCCGGTCGCCTCTCGTCGGCTACCGCGTCGCTTTTCCCCCGGGCGCGGGTTCGTTCAGCCATGCGAATCGGTGTCGTCGTCAACCCCGTCGCGGGGATGGGCGGCCGGGTCGGCCTGAAGGGAACCGACGGGAAAGTCGCGGAGGCCAGAGCGCGCGGCGCGGAGCCGCGGTCGCCAGAGCGGGCGCGGCGGGCGCTCTCCCGGCTCTTCGAGGCCGCCCCCGAGGAGGAACTGCTCGCGTGGGGCGGCGAGATGGGCGCGGCGGCCGCCCGGGACGCCGGCTTCGACCCCGAGGTGCTCGGCGAGCCGTCCGGTGACGAGACGAGCGCGGCCGACACCGTCGCCGCCGTCGAGGCGTTCGTCGACGCCGACGCGGACCTCGTGTTGTTCGTCGGCGGCGACGGCACCGCGGCGGACGTCGCCGAGGCGCTCGACGGGACCGACGTGCCGATGCTCGGCGTCCCCGCGGGCGTGAAGGTCTACTCCTCCGTGTTCGCCGTCTCACCGGAGGACGCCGCCCACGTCGTCACGTCGTTCGAGCGGACCGAGGCCCGCGAGGTCATGGACATCGACGAGGACAACTACCGCGCCGGCGAGGTCAGACCGGAGCTTCGGGCGGTCGCGCACGTCCCCGTCGCCGAGGACCTCCAGTCGTCGAAACAGACCGGCGGCGGCACCGTCGAGGCGCTCGCCGCGGGCGTCGCCGACGACATCCGCGCGACCGAGGGCGTCACCTACGTCCTCGGCCCCGGAAGCACCGTCGGCGCGGTGAAAGCCGAGTTGGGCATCGACGGGTCGCCGCTCGGCGTCGACGTCTACCGCGATGGCGAAGTGCTCGCCCGCGACGCGACGGAGGCCGAAATCCTCGATAATCTCGGCGAGGAGAACGTCATCGTCGTCACGCCCATCGGCGGACAGGGGTTCGTCTTCGGCCGCGGAAATCCTCAGCTCTCGCCGGCGGTGATTCGCCGCTGTGACGTGTCGGTCGTCGCCTCCCGGTCGAAACTCGACGCGATTCCGGTCCTCCGGGTCGACACCGACGACCCCGACCTCGACGCCGACCTCCGCGGGTGGACGAAAGTCCGCGTGGGCCGCGTCGAGCGTCGGATGATGAAAATCGAGTGAGCGGCGCACGTCGGTCGCGGCCGACCCGCCGCGCCAACGGAAAAATCGAGCGAGAGACCGTTTCCGTCGGCCGTCTCGTCAGTCGTCCGCCGGTGCCTGTCGTTTCGTGATGTACTCGACGATTTCGTCCGTTTCGGCCTTGAAATCGCCGAGGTCGGTCTCGTTCCCGTGGAGCACCGTCGAGAAGTACTTCGTGTCGGCGGCGAGGTTGACGGCCTCTCTGAGTTCCTCGTCCGTGACGCCGCTCAGCCGCGCTTCCTCGGTGTGGAAGTAGGTGCAGTACGGGCAGTTAGTCGCGGCCGCGACGCCGACGCCGATGAGCGCCTTCTCTCGCCCGGACAGTTCGGTGTCTTCCCCCAGATTGAGGTCGCGGAAGAGTCCCCAACTGTGTTCGCTCGCCGGCTCTGCCACGTCCTCCATCCAACTCGGGACCTGGCCGAGCATCCCCTCCATCTCTTGTCGTGTAGCTTTCGATACCATCTCTCCTCTCCACCTCCGCTATCCCGTAGCTTGGAGGCTCTTATTACGACGTTCCGAAGCAGTAAAGTTATGAATCTGCTGAACGAGTATAATCTACTCGCATCGACGACGTTCCGTCGAAACGCGCGGTTAATACGTCGCTCTTCGCGACGGTTCGCCGCCCGGTCGAAGCCGAGTGACGCAACTGATTTAATATTTTGAATCGTGTACAATGACACCTGCAACCCATTATTCACAGAGGGTGTAATATAGTGAGATTTAAGGTCATTGGATGGGTTCTGACTACCATGGAGACCCGGAAAGTCCAGCGTCTCGGTCCCTCCACGCTGGCGATGACGCTTCCAGCGGAGTGGGCCAAGGAACACAACGTCGAGAAGGGCGACGAAGTGACCATTCGGACGAGCGGGAAGGGAACGCTGACCGTTCTTCCCGAGTCGGTCAACACGGAGGATTCGAAGGCGACGATTCGCGCCGACAGTCTGAACGCGGAGGCGCTCGAACGCGCCATCGTGGCGCAGTACGTGCTCGGACGGCGCGTCATCCACATCGAGAAAAGCGAGGGCGCGCTCGACTCGGACCACATCAACGCCGTCTACAAGGCCGAGACCCAGCTCATGGGCCTCGGCGTCATCGAGGAGACGCCCGAGCGAATCGCGATTCGCTGTTCTGTCGACGCGGAGGACTTCACCCTCGACAACCTGCTCGAACGCCTCGAAAACACGGGGAGCACGATGCGCGGCGAGGCCGTCAAGGCGCTCGCCCACGGCAACCCCGACCTCGCCCAGCGGGCGCTCAACCGCGAGCGGCAGGCGAACAAGATTTTCGTCCTCCTGCTCCGGCTCATCTTCACGTCCTACCAGAACCCCAACCTCGCGCGGGCGGTCGGCCTTGACTCCGGCTTCCCGCTCATCGGCTACCGCTCGGTGGCGAAGAACCTCGAACTGACCGCCGACAACGCCGAGGACATCGCCAACATCGTCATGGACGCCGAGGGCCACACCATCGACGTCGACCAGTCGACGATGCGGCGCATCCGCGAGTTCACGGACCACGTCGACGAGATTACGACGACCGCGGTGCGGGCCGTCGTCGAGCGCGACTACGACCTCACCATCGAGTGCCGAGAGCTGTTCCGCGAGATAAGCGACCGCGAGCGCGACATCCTCAACGACCTCCCGGAGATGGAAAACCAGAAGCTCCTCCAGATTCGCGAGGTGCTCGTCAGCCTCCAGCAGACCGCGCAGTACGCGATGCGGAACGCCGAAATCGCGTCGAACCTCGCGCTCAACGAGGAGTCCGACCACGTCACGATAGACTGAGGAACCGAAAAGCGGCCGCGGCCGTCTCGCTCAGTCGGCGACGACTTCTATCGCCTCGTTGTTCTCGGTCTCGGACGACTCTTTTTCGCCCGTCAGCGGGTTCCGACTGGCGATGCGGCAGTCGAACCCCGGATGCTCGCCGAAGTGCCGGAGTATCATGTGGCGGCGCGACCCGGTGATGCCGGTGCGACCGATGTCCTCGGCGGTAAAGCGCTCGGGCAGGCGGTCGTACAGGCGGCGCAGTTCGTCGAAACTGGTGAACACCTTCGCGTTGCCGGTGGAGTCCGCGCCGCGGCGGGAGACGACGTAACTGCCGTCCCGGCGGTACTCGCCGGCCGTGCGGAAGAACTCCCGTTTCTCGGTCAGCGCCGAACCGATGGCCTCCTGTAGGTCGGCGGCGGCGTCTCGGGACAGTTCACAGGACTGGTCGCCAAAGGAGACGACGATGGTTTCGTCGTCGCTCTCGACGGACACAGGGTTCTCATTACGGGAGAAGAACTCGATCAGGAGCGTGGGTACTCCGTGTCATATCACCGAGTATCGTAGCCGAGGGTAAAGAGTTGTCGGCTGAGTCAGGAATCACCGAAGATTTCTCGGCGAATCGGGGCCGTCGAACGGCGGTTCGACGAGCGTCCCGCGGGCGGTGTGGCCCGGCCGCTACAGCAGGCCGTCGTCGGTCGTGGTGGTCCCGCCGTCTGACGACGTCGTCGTTGCGGTCGTCGTCGTGGTTGTGGGTGCGGTCGCGGTGTCTGTCGAGGTCTCGGTTGCGGTCGCGGTCGAGGTGGTGGTCGCGGTTCCCGCGGCCGTCTCGGTCGCCGTCGTCGTCTCAGTCGCCGTTGCCGTTTCGTCCGCCGTCTCGTTTCCGCCTGACGCCGCCTTGTTTCCGAAGATGTCCGTCTCGAACGTCTTCTCGTAGGTCAGCGGGTCGAGGGGGACGCGGAGCGTCGTGCCGCCGGCGTCGAGGTTCGCGTAGAAGTCGATGCGCAGGTCGGTCGTCTGGTCGCGTTCGAGGTGCGTGACCCACCACTCGTCGAGCCTGTCGTTTTCGATGTGGGTCGTCGCCTCGATGGTCTCCGTCGACTGCGGGGAGATGACGTACTCGGAGTTCGTCGTCCCCTCGCCAACGTCCACGTCGTTCATCGAGATGTCGTAGCCGAGTTCGGAGACCGCGACCGGGTACGGCTTGGGATTGTGGACGACGAACGTGAGTTCGAGCGCCGTGCGCTCGTCCGTGGACTCGCCCCACTCGGCGCTCGTCTCGTTGATGTACAACACGGGGTCGGAGACGACCGGCGACTCCGCGTTTATCTCGCGGGTCTCCGTGGAGTTGAACGCCGACAGCAGGTCGGTATCGATGCTCCGGGTAATCTCGGGCGCTTCGAAGGTCCGGCCGAGCGTCTCCGAGGTGACGGTGGCATTCACGGCGAGGTCGGTGTGTTCGCCGTTCTGGATGTGCGAGACCCACCACTGGGGGATGCGCTCGTTTTCGAGTGTCGTCCGGAGCGGGACCGCCGAGGTCCCGCGTCCGACTGAGACGCCGTCCTTCTCGCCGGTCGCCATCCGAATCCCGTTCATCTCGACGCCGTAGTCGACTTCGAGCCCAGAGAGGTTCGCCGAAAGCGGGTTGGGGTTCGAGACGTACAGGTCGGTCTCGACGACCGTCGCGGTCTCGTTGACGCCGGCGAACCGGTTGTCGACTCGGTCGACGCTCGGCGCACCGATGACGCCGGCCGCGAACGCGCCGCCGACGCCGGCCGCGACGAGCACCAGCGCGACGAGCGCGATACGGAGTTTCCCGCCGAACAGCGCGGATGTCAGTCCCATCGTTGTGGACACACGAGACTGGTGGTACATATGTCGAACGGCCGAGCGCGACGCCGGCTCGTGGGACCGTACCGCACGCCTCGCCCCCGTCACGTCGCCCCACGGCAGGCGGTGTCGAATGAACTAAGTGCGCACCCGCGAAGGTCGGAAACATGGAAACCAAGACGGTGCAATCCGACAAGTCCATCGGCTTTGCGGCGTTGTTCGGCGCGCTCACGCTCGTCGGCGCAGGGCTGATGGTCGCCGGACCGGACCAGTTGACGAAGGCGCTCGGGTTCATGGTGGCGATTATCGCGGCCTCGCTGGCCGTCTCCGGCGCGCATCTGTTCCAGTAATTATCGACGCTGAGGAACACGGGTAACCGTTAATAACGCCCATTCCCTAGACGGTCCGAGGATGACTGAGTACACCGACGAGGAACAACGCATTCTCGCCTATCTCCGCGACAGCGTTAGCCGCGGCGAGGGCTACTTCCGGGCGAAGAACATCGCCGAGGCTATCGGTCTCACCGCGAAACAGGTCGGGTCCCGCCTGCCGCGGCTGGCCGAGAAGTCCGAAGACGTCGAAATCGAAAAATGGGGACGCGCCCGCTCGACGACGTGGCGCGTCACCCGAAGCTGAAGCGATTCCACGGCTTTTTACTGTGGAGGTGTGATGGTATCCCATGACCGTCCGCGTGAAACGAACGTTCGAGTTCGACGCTCCCGGCGAGCGCGTCTGGGAGTTCATCGCCGACCCGGCCAAGCGAGCGGGGGCTATCAGCGTCGTCGACCGCTTCGACGTGGCCGACGACGGCCGCCACGCGACGTGGTATCTCGAACTCCCGATTCCGCTCGTCCGTTCGACGGTGACCGTCGAGACGGAAGACATCGAGGTCGACGAGCCGACCCACGTCAAGTTCGTCGGCAAGTCGCGGGTGATGCGGGTGACGGGCGAACACACTATCGAAGAGCGCGACGGCGGGAGCCGGCTCGTCAACGAGTTCACCGTCGACGGCCGACTGCCCGGCGTCGAGACGTTCTTCGAGCGCAACCTCGACCGCGAACTCGACAACCTCGAAGCGGCGCTCCGACGCGAGTTCGAAGCGACGGCCTGAGGCCGGCGACGGGTTCGCCGGTCGCCGCCCCCGTCGGCGACCGGGCGACCGATACCGCGAGAATCGTGTTCTCACGGGGTATGAGAACGGGTGTTGCGGTGGGTTTATACATCGCGGCTCCTTAGCGAAAGTCGCCGACGCAATAGGCGCTTTTCTCGCCAGTCGTCGGCGACTCCACATCCGCCGCACCCGCCGCAACGTTTCGGGGTCCGTTGCGGCATCCGAAACGGCGTGGCCACGTCGTTTCGCGCTCCCAAGCCCGGTGGGAGCGCACTCCCCTCGTCTCACTTCGCCAACTGGTGACACGAGATTCGGCGGGAGGCGAATTCGCCTCCGCCTTTTGACGACCGCTTCGCTCCGAGCGACAGCCCCGTCGTGCCCCGACGGCGGCCGACCGACGGCCCCGAGAGCGCACGCTTCTTTCCTCCGGACCTCGTGGAGCCACCATGACCGAGACGATTCGAGGCGACGTACTACACGCCATCTCGCCGGACGAACTCGACGACGAGGACCTGTCGCCCGAACTCCGGGCGCTGGCCGACTCGCGCTACGTGCTCGTCATCAGGAAGGGCGGCCATCCCTCGATGCTCGACCTCGTCTGGGCGTTCGTCCGCCGCGACCCCATCGAGGCGGTGACCGTCGTGACAGACCGCCCGGCCGAGGAGGACGAGGAAGTGACGCTGACCGTCGAGGAGACGGACATGCCCGGCGTCTACGTCGCGGCGGACGCTCGCGAGCAGACAGCGTCGGACGACGGGTGAGACGACGGAACGGAAAAGCGAGACAGATGCGGGGCCGTGGTGGGCGACGACCTTACTCGTCTTGTTTGGTCTTGATGTCCGCCGAGAGGCCCTGAGCCATGCGAATCTCCTTGGAGTTGTTGAGCGTCCACGCGGTGCGCTCGGTGACGGCCTCGATGATTTCGCGCGCCGAGGGGTAGCCGTTGCCGGACTTCTTCACGCCGCCGAACGGGAGGTGGACCTCCGCGCCGATACACGGGAGGTTGCCGTAGGCGAGACCGACCTCGGCGTGGTCGCGGAAGTAGTTTATCTGGCGGTAGTCCTCGGAGATGACGGCACCGGCCAGCCCGTAGTCGGTGTCGTTCTGAATCTCGACGGCGTCCTCGATGTCGCCGGAGTACTTCAGCAGGGCGACGTGGGGGCCGAAGACCTCCTCGTGGGTACAGCGGAGGTCGTCGTGGGGGTCAGCCTCGTAGACGAACGGCCCGACCCAGTGGCCCGCCTCGTGGCCCTCGGGAATCTCGTCGCCGTCGAGTTCGGTGCGGTCGACGAGGACGTTCACGCCCTCCTTTTTCGCGAGTTCGTTGTACTTCGTGACCTTCTCCCTGTGGCCCTCCTCGATGAGCGGCCCCATGAACGTGTCCTCGCGGAGCGGGTCGCCGACCGAGACGTTCTTCGCGTTCTCGACGAAGCGCTCCTTGAACTCGTCGTAGACGTCCTCGTGGACGACGATGCGCTCGGAGGAGACACAGCGCTGGCCGGTGGTCTTGAACGACGACATCGTCGCGGAGTGGACCGCGATGTCGAGGTCCGCCTTCTCGGTGATGACGATGTTGTTCTTGCCGCCCATCTCGCACGCGGCGAGCTTGCCGGGCTGTTGGGCCACCTTGCTCGCGACCTCGTGGCCGACCTCGGCGGAGCCGGTAAACAGCACGGAGTCGACGCGTTCGTCGTCGACGATGCTCGCGCCGGCGTCGCCGAAGCCCTGTACCATGTTGAACACGCCGTCGGGGATGCCGGCGTCCTCGAACATCTCGGCGATAATCTGGCCGCACCACGGCGTCTGCTCGGCGGGCTTCCAGACGACGGTGTTGCCCTCGACGAGCGCGACGGCCATGTGCCAGAAGGGGATGGCCACGGGGAAGTTCCACGGGGTGATACAGCCGACGACGCCGCGGGGCTTGCGGCGCATGTAGGCGTCCTTCGCGGGAATCTCGGAGGGAATCACGTCGCCCTTGGGGTGGCGGGCGTCGCCCGCGGCCCACTCGACCATGTGGTACGCCTCGATGACGTCGGCGCGGCCCTCGGAGATCTCCTTGCCGCACTCCTTGGTGACGACCTCCGCGAGCTCCTCCGTGCGGTCGCGCAGTTCGTGGTAGATGTCCCAGAGGTACTCCGCGCGGTCGATGTGCGAGAGTTCGCGCCACTCCTCGTACGCCTCGTCGGCCGCGGCGGCCGCCGCGTCGATGTCCTCGGGCGTGC
The DNA here is from genome assembly GCF_014635105.1 of Haloferax sulfurifontis. Taxonomy (NCBI): domain Archaea; kingdom Methanobacteriati; phylum Methanobacteriota; class Halobacteria; order Halobacteriales; family Haloferacaceae; genus Haloferax; species Haloferax sulfurifontis. The sequence continues at coordinate 518,495 of NZ_BMCI01000003.1, read as the reverse complement.
CGCGTCGGAACGTCCCCAGCGACTCGCCCGTCGCGGGGTTCGTGCTCTCGAACGTCTCGTCGCCGGTTCCGTCCGTCCACTCGCCGTCGATATAGTGCCGATATTCGTCTTCCGCCATATGACTCTAGAGTCACGACTAAGATTAATAACCCCGGACCCTCCCATGGAAGGGCCGCGTCCGAACCGACGCGTCACCGCGACGCCGCGTGACCACAGACAACATCTTACGTAACGACGTGTTACCCGGTGTATGAGCGAGCGCACGTCAGGTGAAGGTACGCGCCTCACGCTCGACCTGTGGCATCCGAACTGTTGGGCCATCGAATCGACCAGCGAGTACGACGGCGGCATCCTCGCACACGCCATCTACGACGCGCCCACCGCGGGCGTCGAGCGGTCGAACGGACTGTTCACCGCCTACGGCGAGTCGCTCGACGAAGTCGAGACGCTCCTCGACGTCATCGCCGACTCGGACCTCACAGGCGAGGTGTTGGAACTCCAAGAGCGGTTCGACTCCCGCGGGAAGCACGTCGCGCCCGGCCCGGTCGCCCGCGAGTTCTTCCTTGAGTACGACCCGAGCGACATGATGTGTCCGGAGCTACTCAAGCAGGGCTTCGTCCACAGCGCCCCCACGCAGATAGAAAACGGCCGCGAGCGGTGGGAGGTCTGGTTCGCCGGCGCGCGCGAGGAGATACAGCCGAGCATCGAGACCGTCATGGACGAGACCGGCGCGGAGATTCGCGTCGCCTCCATCTCCACGTCCGAGGGCGCGGAACCGGAGCGCAGTCGGCGGCTCGACACGCTCACCCGAAGCCAGCGGCAGGCGTTCGAACTCGCGCGCGAAGAGGGATACTACCGCTGGCCCCGCGAGGTGTCGACCCGCGAACTCGCCGCCGAGATGGACATCTCGAAGACGACGCTCCTCGAACACCTGCGCAAGGCGGAATCGAAACTGCTCGACCCGCAGTAGCGCGGGGCGAATCGAGGGTTCGGCCCCGGCTCAGATGCCGGCGACGGCCCGGAGCGCGAACAGCGCGTTCGATTTCTGCTCGCGGACGCGCCGGTAGAAGTAGGAGAACCACTTGTCGCCGTAGGGGACGTACTGCCACATCTCGATGTCGGCGGCCGCGAGGTCGCGCTGGCCGTCCTCGCGCACGCCCATGAGCATCTGCACCTCGTAGGGCGTTCCGTACTGTTCGTGGAGGCGGCGGGCGTGCGCAATCATGTGCGGGTCGTGACTGCCGACCGCGACGCCGTCGTCGAACTCGGTGAACATCTGTTCGAGGAGGTCCCTGTACACCTCGTCCACCTTCGACTTCTCCTTGTACGCGATGGACGCGGGCTCGTTGTACGCGCCCTTGACGAGACGGACCTTCCCGGGCACCTCCGCGAGGCGTTCGAGGTCGTCACGCGTGCGCTTGAGGTTCGCCTGCACGCAGACGCCGACGTTTCCGCCCGTCCGGTGGCCGAGGTCGTCGACGGCGTCGAGGGTCACGTCGGTCGTCTCGTGGTCCTCCATGTCGACCCAGACGAACACGCCCTCGGCGTCCGCGGCGTCGACGATGCGGTCGAGGTTCTCCCGGAACGCGCGGTCGCCGACGTCGAGACCGATTTGCGAGGGCTTCACCGAGACACAGCCGTCGAGGTCCGTCGCGCCGAGTTGGCGGACGAGGTCGACGTACGCGTCGGCGTCGGCGTCGGCGGCCGCCCGGTCGGTGTAGTGCTCGCCGAGTAAGTTCAGTATCCCCGCGATGCCGTCGCGGTTCAGCGACTCGACGTGCGAGACCGCCCCGTCGGCCGTCTCACCCGCCACGAAGTTGTTCGCGATGGGGGGTATCATGCCCCGCTATTGTGAGACACCTACCCTAAAGAGAGACCCTACCAAATCATTCTGAAAAATATTGGTGAAATAATCCGTTGACGCCCGTTTCGTTCGACGGAGTCCGCGGTCCCGACCATGGACGGTTACAGGTATATTTAGGATAATTCGAGAGGAATGTTTGTTATGTCACCGCACGACATGGACCGCAGAACGCTACTGAAACTGTCTGGACTCTCGCTCGTCGGAGCGACCGCCGGCTGTCTCGAAGGGGAGGAAGAAGAGACCACCGCGGCGACGACCACCGAGGAAAGCGGCGGTGGCGGCGGCGAAGAGACCACCACGACCACCGAGGAAAGCGGCGGTGGCGGGTCGTCGTACACCATCGGCATGGTCGACTCGCTCACCGGGTCGCTCGCCCCGTACGGCGAGCGCAACACCCGCGGCCGCGAACTCGCGCTCGCCGCCGTCAACGAGGTCGGCATCGGCTCCGAGGGCGCATCCCTGAACATCTCCGTCGAGGACGACGAGAGTACGAACCAAGGCGGCGTCAACGGCGCACAGAAACTCGTCAACCAAGACGGCGTCCCGCTCCTCATCGGCTCTGTCGGCTCGGGCGTCTCCATCGCCATCCACGACAGCGTCACCAACGACGCCGGCGTCGTCCAAATCAGCCAGAACAGCACGAGTCCAGAACTCACGACGCGGCCGGAACTGCTCCGCATGAGCCCCTCGGGGGCCGCGAAGGGGCAGGCGCTCGCCAGCCTCGTCAGCGACGACGGCCACGACACCGTCGCCGTCACGTGGATCAACAACGACTACGGGACGGGGCTGTCCGACGTGTTCGCCGAGACGTTCGAGTCCGAGACCGGCGGCACGGTCGCCTACAACGAGCCCCACGACCAGGGCCAGTCGTCGTATAGCGGCATCCTCACCGAGATGGCCTCGACCGACGCCTCGGCGTAGATCTTCCTCACGTACGCGAACGAGTACACCGTCATGGTCAACGAGGGCTTCGACCAGGGTTACAACACGTCCGTGGACTACTACGGCGCGGAGTCCACCGTCGCCGACTCCATCATCGAGAACACGCCTGCGGGCAGTATGGACGGGATGAAAGGCATCACCGAGAGCGCCCCGCAGGACCAGGAGAACTACCAGAACTTCGTCTCCGCGTTCGAGGAGAACTACGATGCGACGCCGACGGTCTGGTCGGCGTACGCCTACGACGCCGTGACCGTCGCGGCGCTCGCGATCGAGGCGGCCGACGAGTTCACCGGCGAGGCGCTGTCGTCCGTCGTCCGCGACGTGACCCGCCCCGAGGGCGAGGAGGTCTTCAACTTCGAGGAGGCCGCGGCCGTCCTCCGCGACGGTGGCTCACCCAGTGACATCAACTATCAGGGCGTCAGCGGTCCGGTCGACCTCGACGAGAACGGCGACCCGCCGGGCTACTACCAGATTTACAGCGTCGAGGACCACGAGTACGTGTTCGGCGACTACATCACGAGCTAACCATGCACGCACGGAACGGACGACGAACGACCCTCGGGAGGGTTCCGGAGCCGTGATACCGCTCCAGATCAGCCCCTTCCAGTACGTCGCAAACGGCGTGGTGTTTTCGAGCATCATCGTCCTCGCGGCCATCGGACTGTCGCTCGTCTACAGCATCGCGGACTTCGCGAACTTCGCCCACGGCGACCTCATGACCGTCGGGGCGTTCTCCGCGCTGTTCTCGGTCGGCTTCTTCCGACCGATGCTGGGCGACGCGGGCGTGTTCGGCCTGCCGCTTTGGTTCTTCCTCGCCCTCGCGTTCGGCATGGGAACGGCGGCGGTCATCTCCGTCATCACCGACCGCGTCATCTACCAACCGGTGAAGGGGTCCGACTCCATCGGCCTGCTCATCTCCAGTATCGGGGTCGCACTCGTCTATCGCGCGCTCGTCTTCCTGTCGTTCGGCACCGAGGCCGAGCGCTACGGCGTCCCCAGACAGGGACCGATTCCGTGGGTCCGCGAGTCGCTCGGCATCGCCGTCACGCCGCGCAACCTCGTCGTCGTGACGCTCACCGTCGTGCTCGTGGCGGCGCTCCACCTGACGCTGACGCGGACGACCCTCGGCCGGAAGATGCGCGCGACCGCCGACAACGCGGACCTCGCGCGTATCAGCGGGATTCGGACCAGCGAGGTCATCATCGCGATGTGGCTCATCGGCGGCGCGCTCGCCGCGGCCGGCGGCGTCTTCCTCGGACTGGAAGAACTCGTCCGCCCGCGGATGGGCTTCGACATCCTACTCATCGTCTTCGCCGCGGTCATCCTCGGCGGCATCGGCTCCGTCTACGGCGCGATGCTCGGCGGTCTCGTCATCGGGATGGTCCACGAGCTGGTCCCGCTTTTCAACCAGTGGGGCGTCATCCCGGTCGGCTCGCGGTACGCCGCGGCCGTCGCGTTCGTCATCATGGTCGCCATCCTGCTCGTTCGCCCGAGCGGAATCGCGGGTGATAGCGGATGAGCGCCGTCTCCTCTTGGGTGAGCGAGACGCTCGTCCGCGACGCGACCGAGCGGCGCATCTTCGCGGTGCTCGGACTCATCACCGTGTTGCTCGTCGCCGGCGTCTTCGCCGGCGTCATCGGGCCGCGGTTCCTCCTGTTCCAAATCGCGCTCGTCGGGATGTACGCCCTGCTGTCGCTCGGACTCAACGTCCAGTGGGGCTACGCCGGCCTCATCAACTTCTCCGTGGCCGCGTTCTGGGGTATCGGGGCGTACTGCGCCGCGCTGTTGACCGCGCCGAACTCCCCGCTCGGACTCGGACTCCACCCGGTGTTCGGGTTCCTCGCGGCAATCGTCGTGAGCGCGTTCATCGCGGTGCTCATCGGCATCCCGACGCTCCGCCTGCGCGAGGACTACCTCGCCATCGCCAGCCTCGGGCTGGCCGAGGTCATCCGCGCCATCATCCTCAACGAGCGCCAGTGGACCGCCGGGTCGAGCGGTATCAGCGGCATCCCGAACCTCATGTCGTGGTTGCCGCTGACCGACGCCGCGACGACGGCCGCAATCGTGGTCGTCCTCATCGCTGTCGTCTACCTGTTCCTCCGGCGCGTCCACCGGTCGCCGTGGGGGCGTGTCCTCCGGACCATCCGGTCCGACGAGGACCTCGCGAAGGCGCTCGGGAAGGACACCTACCGGTTCAAGATGCAGGCGTTCGTCATCGGCTCGGTCATCATGGCCGTCGCCGGGGCGTTCTACGCCCACTTGAACCTCTACATCGACCCCTCGGACCTCGTCCCCCTGACGACGTTCTACATCTGGATCGCCGTCATCCTCGGTGGGACCGGGTCGAACCGCGGGGCGGTCGTCGGCGCGGCCGTCGTCATCGCCATCCGCGAGGGGACCCGATTCCTCAACGACATCGGGTTCATCCAGACGCTCGGCATCGACTTGGCCCCGCTTCGACTGCTGTTCGTCGGCGGGCTCATCATCCTCATCATGCGCTTCCGGCAGGACGGACTCCTTCCCCCGAAGGACGAACTCATCTGGCCGGCGGCGCGCGACGGCAGTCGTTCCGGCGGCGCGTCACCGTCGGGTGCCGCCCCGGACGGCAGCACCGCCTCGAACGGGGGTGACGACCGATGAACGACGACGCGTACGAGGGCGCGCGCCTCGACAAGGACGACGTCGTCCTGAAGACGACTGGCTTGGAGAAGGCGTTCGGCGGCCTCGTCGCCACCGACGGCGTCTCCATCGAGGTCGACCGCGGGACCATCACCGGAATGATAGGGCCGAACGGCGCGGGGAAGTCCACGCTGTTCAACCTCATCTCCGGCTTCTACGACAACGACGCCGGCCACGTCACCGTCAACGGCGAGGAGGTGACCGACCTCGAACCGCACGAGCGCGCCCGAAAGGGACTCGTTCGGACCTTCCAGACGCCCCGGCGGCTGGAGGGGATGTCCGTCCGCGAGGCGATGCTCGTCGGGCCCGGGCCGCAGAAAGGCGAGTCCATCTTCTCGCTTTTCTTCTCCGGCTCAGACGTGACCGAAGAGGAGCGGGCGAACATCGAACAGACGCGCGAGTTGCTCGAACGGTTCGAAATCGGGCACCTCATCGACCAGCCGTCGACCGACCTCTCCGGCGGGCAGATGAAGCTCGTCGAGCTGGCGCGGGCGTTCACGACGGACCCCGACATCCTGCTCCTGGACGAGCCGGTCGCCGGCGTCAATCCGACGCTCGCAAACGACATCAAGCGGTTCATCCGCGAACTCAACGAGGAGGGCCAGACCTTCCTCATCATCGAACACGACATGCCGTTTATCATGGACCTCGCAGACCCCATCATCGTTCTCGACCAAGGGAAGGTGCTCATGGAGGGCTCGCCGGACGAAGTCCGCTCTGACGACCGCGTCATCGAGGCGTATCTCGGGGGGGCCGGCCCGTGACCAACCGCGCACTCGACGTCGCCGGCGTCGACAGCGGCTACGGCGAGGTGCAGGTCCTCCGCGACCTGACGCTCCACCTCGAATCTGACGAAATCGTCTGCATCATCGGGCCGAACGGCGCGGGGAAGTCGACCGTCCTCAAGACGGTGTTCGGCCTCCTCAAGCCGTGGACCGGCTCGGTCGAACTGAGTGGGCAGGACATCACCGGCGAGGAGCCAGAGGACCTCGTCCGCGTCGGGATGGGCTACGTCCCGCAGGTGGACAACGTCTTTTCGTCGCTTACCATCGACGAGAACCTCAAGATGGGCGGGGTCGCCCGCTCCGAGGGCCTGCAGGCCCGAATCGACGAGCTGTACGACCAGTTCACGATTCTCGACGAGAAGCGCTCGGCGAAGGCGCGGACGCTCTCTGGCGGCCAGCGGCAGGTGCTCGCGTTCGCCCGCGCGCTCGTGATGGAGCCCGAGGTGCTCCTCATCGACGAGCCCTCTGCGGGCCTCGCGCCCAACATCGTCCAGTCGGTGTTCGAGGACGTGAAGAAGGTGAACGAACTCGGGACGGCGGTCCTGATGGTCGAGCAGAACGCCCGCGAGGGGCTCGGAATCTCCGACCGCGGCTACGTCCTCGACCAGGGGACCGTCGCCTACGAGGGCGACGCGGCCGGCCTCCTCGACGACCCCGAAGTCTCGCGGCTCTACATGGGCGGCGCGGACTACGAGGGCGTCGAGGGCGAGTAGCGCGGTTCGTGCCCCGCATCCCGGCGTTTTTCGTTCTGTTTTCGCGGGGCCCGACGACTACGCCGCGTGCTTTTCTATCTCGCCTTTGAGCGACGCGGCGTCGAAGTCGTGGTCGGGCCGGATGTTGACGAAGTCGAGGAAGTCGACGGCGTCCAACAGCGCGTCCGCGTCGTAGGCGTCGAGCGCCGCGGCGACCGCGCGCTTGGGACCGACGAGCGGTTCGAGCGCGGCCAGCCCGCAGGCGAGGTCGTACGCGCGAGCGTCGCGCATCCCCTCGTCGTTGACGTTCGTCGCGTCGATGAAGTAGATGCCGTCCTCGCGGACGAGGACGTTCTCGGCTCTGAGGTCGCCGTGAGCGAGGTGGTTGTCGTGCATCTCCGCGAGCGCCGCGAACAGCTCGGGCGCGAGCCGCGAAACCTCCTCCCGCGGGGCGGTGTCGAGGGTGTGGAAGTTCGGCAGGTATTCGAGGACGAGGACGCCGAGGCCGTCCACCTCGAACGCCTCGACCGGCGCGGGCGCTTGCAGGCCGATGTCGCGGAGTCGCTTCGTCGCGTCGAGTTCGTGTTCGGCCATCTCCAGCGGCGTTCCGAAATGTCCGAAAAATCCCTCCGTCCCGCTGGAGAACGCGCCGAGGTTCCGCCCGGTCGTGAACACGGCGTGGACGAGCGAGTTCTGTTTGGAGATGACTTTCACGAACCACTCGTCGTCGACGACCATCGGGGTCGAAAGCCAGTTGTCCGCCTCGAGAAATCGGATGTGGAGGGTGTCGCGGTCGTATCGCCGGGCGAGTTCGCGGGCGACCGTCTCCAGACGCGGCCACCCGAGGCGGCCGCGGACGAGCCGACGGAGGTCCATGCACCCCCGTAAGACGAGGGGCGGCTTAACCTCGTGGGCCTACGACGATTCCTGTCGGACTGTCAACACGGGCGCGTCGGAGCCGCGGACGACCCGCTCGGCGACGCTCCCGATGAGGTAGCGGTCGATGCCGCTCCGGCCGTGTGTCCCCATCACCACGAGGTCGGCCTCCTGCTCGTCGGCGTGGCGGATAATCTCGCTCGCGGGCGTGCCCTCGGTGACGACTGTCTCGACCTCGACGTCGGCCTCGCGGGCCCGCTCGGCGACGCGGCCTAACACCTGTTCGCCGCTTTCGAGGAGCGCCTCGCGGACCCGTTCGAGCGAGAGCGCGGGCGCGGCGTAGCCGACCTCGCGCACGTCCGCGACGTAGAGCGCCACGAGCGTCGCGTCGTAGGTTCGGGCGTGTTCGAGCGCGTGGTCCAAGGCGGCGTCCGCGCAGTCGCTTCCGTCGGTCGGAAAGAGGATGTGAGAGTACATACGAGCGTCTCGGAGCGCGGCGCAAAAAGACCCGGCCGGCCATTCCCACGCGGTGGGAGCGTCCCGGAGCGGGCCGCCGCTTTCGCCCCCCGCGACGCACATCCTTCATGGTCGTTCGATTGGTTTATGTTCGGCACGGCGATAGTTTGCCGCATGGACTTCGACATCCCGGCCGAACACCGGATGATTCGGGACACCGTCCGCGAGTTCTGCGAGGAGGAAATCGCGCCCATCGCGCAGGACATCGAGGACGAACACCGGTTCCCCGCGGAGATATTCGACCAGTTGGCCGAGTTGGACGTCATGGGCGTCCCCATCGACGAGGCGTACGGCGGCCTCGGCGGCGACCAGTTGATGTACGCCCTCGTCGTGGAGGAACTCGGCCGCGTCTCGGGCGGTATCGGCCTGTCGTACGCCGCCCACGTCAGCCTCGGGTCGAAGCCGATCGAGCTGTTCGGCACCGACGAGCAGAAGGAACGCTGGCTCACGCCGTTGGCGACCGGCGAGCACCTCGGCGGGTGGGCGCTCACCGAACCCGGCTCGGGAAGCGACGCCAGCGACATGGACACGGTCGCGAGAAAGGACGGCGACGGCTACGTCATCGACGGCACGAAGCAGTTCATCACGAACGCGAGCGTCGCCGGCTCGATTCTCGTGAAGGCCGTGACGGACCCCGGCGCGGGCTACGACGGTATCTCGACGTTCATCGTCGACCCCGAGAACGACGACGGCTTCGAGGTGACGACCGAGTGGGACAAGATGGGACTCAACTCCTCGCCGACCTGCGAGCTCTCCTTCGACGACTGCTGGGTGCCGGAAGACCGCCTGCTCGGCGAGGAAGGCGAGGGCTGGACGCAGACGATGAAGACGCTCGACGGCGGCCGCATCTCCATCGCGGCGCTCTCGGTCGGCCTCGCCGAGGGCGCGTACGGCCACGCCAAATCGTACGCCCGAGAGCGCGAGCAGTTCGACCGGCCGATTGCGAAGTTCGACGCCATCCGCGACAAGCTCGTCTCGATGCACCGCAAGACCGAGCGGGCGCGACTGCTCACCCACAAGGCCGCGACGCGGTACGACGCCGGCGAGCGGGTCAGTCGGGAGTCCGCGCTGGCGAAACTCGACGCCTCGGAGGCCGCCCGCGAGGTCGCCGAAGACGCGGTGCAGGTGCTCGGCGGCTACGGTTACACGACCGACTTCGCCCCACAGCGGTTCTACCGCGACGCGAAACTCATGGAAATCGGCGAGGGGACGAGTGAGATTCAACACCTCATCATCGGCCGCGAACTCGGCCTCTGAGGGGCGCTCGGAGTGGGCTGAGGCTCAGTCCGACTCGGCCATCGCCGACAGCCGGGCGACGTACGAGAAACTGCGGACGTGGTCTTCTTCGGTCGGCGCGTCTTCGAAGTCCGCGGGAACCGTAAACGAGACGACGCGCTCGCGAATCGCGTCGTGGGCCCCGTCGCCGATCCAGCCGATGTCGCGGTAGTACGACACCATCTCCAGCGCGCCGCGCCCGCCGAGTCGCTCGACGAGGTGGACACACCAGTCGAGGAGCACGCGCTCGGCCCGCGGCGTCCGCGGAACGTCGTCGAGGAACGGTTCGCCGTCCGAGGTGACCGCCGCGGTCGTCGCGAGGAGGCGCTCGTGGGCCACGTCGCGCCACGTCCGGTTCGTCGGCGGGTCCGCCCAGTCGAACGTTCGGTCGCCGGTCCCGCGGCGGGGCCTCGACCCGGTCGGGTCGTCGGCGTCGGCGGGGTGACGTGACTCGCGCGGCATCTATCCCTGCGTGTGCGTCCAGCCGAATTAAGCGTTCGGGCGTACGTCCGACGCGTGACAGGTCCGTGGTCAGGCGAGCCGATGGAGTCGTCCGAACTGGTCGATTGATAACCGGCTGACGGGGCGAGTAGACGATGGAAATACAGCACGCGACTGGGGCGTGTAGGGCCGCATCGACGGGAATCGTGCCGGTATCATCGTTGATAGACAGAGCGAACTGCTTAAGTTCCGAACCAGCTACACGTTTGATATCGATCCGATGTGACACTCATCGGAAAGAACAGTTCCAAGAGAGTCACAGATGCGAGCCACGACCTACTCATGACCAGCGTCGGGCAGTCCCCGCACGCGTACGCGCTGTTCGCCGCGGGCATCCTCGCGGGTGCCGTGACGCTCGTCGTTCTCGGTCGGTTCCGGCTCTACTCCCGGCGCGTCCGTCTCCCCTTCGCGCTCTTGACGCTCTCCGGGAGCATCTGGGCGACCGCGTACGGCTTCGTCTTCCTCGCGGTGACGCCGACAAGCGAGCTGTTCTACGCGCAGTTGGCGTGGGTCGGCGCGGCCGTGCTCCCCACGATATGGCTCGTCTTCACGCTCGTCTATGCCGGCGAGGACCAACTGCTCTCCTCGCAGATGCTCGGCTTTCTGGCCGTCGAACCCGCCGTCGCTATCGCCCTCAAGTTGACGAACGCTTCCCACGGACTGCTCGGGTCGCCGCTCGACCTCTGGCGGGCCGCGAAACCGAACCGATTCGCCGTCTCCGGCGCGGACTTCCTCGGTCCGTTCGGTCCGGACCTCGTTCTCGCCGCACACGCCGTGTACGGGTTCGGTGTCGCCATCACCGGCGTGAGTGTCATCGCGCGGACCTACCTGAAGAGTTCGAACATCCACCGGCGACAGGCCGGGTTTCTCTTCGTCGCCGGCGCGATTCCGCTCGCCGCGCTCGGCGGCGAGTTCTTCTTCCCGTTCCGAATCAACCCCGTCCCCGTCTCGATCGGCGTCAGCTCGGTCGTCGTGCTCTGGGCGCTCTTCAGACACCAGCTGTTCGACATCACGCCCATCGCCCGCGACGCGATTCTCTCGGAGATGCGCGACGCGGTCGTCGTCCTCGACGAACAGGACCGAATCGTCGAATCGAACGGTGCCGCCTCGGAACTGCTGGCGCAACCGGTCGCCGACTGCATCGGCGAGTCCGTCCTCGAAAGCGTCCGCGTCCCGGCCGAGGTCCGGACGGTGCTGGAGGGCCGCGACAGAGCCGAGGCGGTCGTCGAGGACGGCGACAGCTGTCGGTATTTCGAGGTCCGCGCCGAATCTCTCGGCGACCGGACGCGCGACCGGGCGCGTTTGCTCCTCTTCTACGACGTGACGGAGCGCCGCCGCACCGAAGAGGAGTTCCGCGCGCTCATCGAGAACTCGCGGGACGTCATCACCGTCCTCGACGCGGACGGCGAGCGGACCTACACGAGCCCCTCGATGACGGAGGTGCTCGGCTATCGGACCGAGGCGCTCGTCGGCGAGTCGGTGCTCGACCTCGTCCACCCCAAGGACAGAGACCGAGTCGCCGACTCTCTCGACGAAGTCGTCACCGGCGACTCGCCCGTGCTCGCGGAGTTCAGAATCCGCCACAAGAACGGCACGTGGCGGCGGTTCGAGACGGTGGGCGTGAACCTCCTCGACGACCCCGCCGTCGGCGGCGTCGTGTTGAACTCCCGGGACGTGACGAGTCGGCACCGCTACGAACAGCGCCTCCGGGTGTTGAACCGCGTCCTTCGGCACGACCTCAGAAACGATATGAACGTCATCCTCGGCCACGCCGACCTCCTCCTCGACGAACGCATCCCCGCCGAGTCGAAAGACCACGCCCGGACGATAAAGCGGAAGGCGTCGTCGCTGGTCGAACTCGGCGAGCAGACCCGGCACATCGACACGACGCTCACCCGCGAGTCGTCCGGCCTCGAACCCGTCGAGGTGGTCGAGCGCATCGAGACGCAGTTGGACGACGTCGAGTCCGACTACCCCGAGGCCATCGTCCATCGGAACCTCCCCGACGAGATGTGGGTCTCCGCGGACGACCTCATCGAGTCGGCGCTCAAGCACCTCATCGACAACGCGCTCGAACACAACGACCGCGTCATCCCGGAGGTCGCGGTCACCGTCGAGCGGAGTCAGACCTCGACCGACTACGTCGAGATTCGAATCGCCGACAACGGACCGGGCGTCCCCGACGCCGAACTGTCCGTTCTCGAATCGGGGACCGAGACGCCGCTCCAGCACATAAGCGGGCTCGGCCTCTGGCTGGTCCAGTGGATAATCGACCGCTCGAACGGCCGGCTCCGGTTCGCTGAAAACGAGCCACGGGGGACCGTCGCAGTCGTCGGCCTCCGGAGCGCCGACCGAGCGGTCTCCGTCAGCGACGGCGGCACGGTGACGAGCGGGTCAGAGACGGATTGATTGGCAGGCGGAGTCACTCAGTAACGCGGAGCCGGCGTACGAACGAGGAAAACGGGAACCGAGGCCGAGAGAACGAGACGCCCAGAGCACCGAGCGTTCAGGCCGCGTCCCGGAGTCGCACCGCGAGTCTGTGTGCGCCCTCGGCCGCGGCGGTCGTCGGGTCGTCGGGAGCGACCACGTCGACGGGGCGGTCGAGTTCCGCGGCGAGACGAGATTCGAGCTCTCCGACCAGCCCGGGGATGCACGCCATCCCGCCGGAGACGACGAGCGGGCGGGCGCGAGCGAGCTGATAGGTCTTCATGTGCGAGTTCGCCAACCGCGAGAAGAAGTCGCCGAGCTCGGCGACCGCGTCGTCGAGGTAGTCGTCCAGCGGTTCCATCACACCCCGTTCGACGGTGAACTCGTGGACGCCTTCGCTCCCCTGTTCGACCGCGTCGGTGAAGGGTTCGAACCCGCCGAAGTCGGCGTGAATTTCCTTGTACTCGCGGGCGGTTGCGGGGTCGATAGTCACTCGCCCGTCGGTCTCGGCTTCGACCGCCTCGGCGATGCGCCGGTCGACGCGGTCGCCGGACACCTCTGCGGAGACGAACGGGAGTAGCCGCGTTCCGTGTCGGTACGCGCACGCTTCGAGGTTCCTTGCACCGAGGTTGACGGCGACGAAGACCTCGTCGACCGCCTCGATACCGTCGCCGAGCGGCGGAATCGACGCGCACAGCGATTCGGGGACCCCGCGCGTGAGCGCCGCACCGAGACCGCACTCGCCGACCGCGGTCCCGAAGTTCGCGAGGCCGACTCGGTCGTCGACAGTCGGCATCGCGTACACGACGGCGCTCTCCGCGGGGAGGTCGTGTCGCTCGCAGAGTTCGCGGACGAACCGCTCGAACCGCTCGGCGTCGCGGGCGGTCGCGGGCACGCCCGACCGGAGCATGAACTCGCCTCGTTCGGGAGACCGCCCGGCCGCTCTTTCGCCGTTGGGGCCGCTCCCGTCGCCGATGAGCGCGCCGTCGCCGTCGTCGTCATCGGCCAGACACGAGGGGAGGCAAACCGTCGTCTCCGCGTCGCAGTCGTCGAAGACGAGCGCCGTCCGGCAACTCCCGAACTTGACGCCGATGGCCCTCGGCACGTCGCGCTCGGCGGACTCGCGCGTCGCGCCGGCGCGGTTGGCCGCGGCCGCGTCGTTCGTCATACGGTATCAACTCGATTCGGACTCGGCGGGGTGGTTCGCGCAGTCATGGAATTCACTCGGTTGTCGCAAGGAGAGACCGTGTTCGAGACCCGGCGGTCGGCGTCACACCATCGAGGAGAGACGGGCGACGTAGACCAGGCTCAGCAGGTGGTCGTCGACGTCGAGGTCGGTCGGTTCGTCGACGTCGGCGGAGAAGCCGAGGAGGTAGTCACGGAGCGTCTCCTCGACGCCTGGCGTGACCCAGTCGACCGTCTGGTAGTACCGGAGGGCGTCCATCGCCCGCTTGAACCCGCCTTTGAGGACGAGGAACTCCAGCCAGTCGAAGACGACGCGCTCCGCGCCGTACTTGTCCGGTAGCGAGCGGAGATACGGCTTTTCGACGCCGTCTTCCTCCCCGCGGGACTGGTGGACCAGCAGGTGTTCGAGCTGGCTCGACCGGAGCGCCTCGGACGCCTCCTGTCGGCTCCGGTCGAAAAGCGGGTTGTCGAACCGGAACGGTCCCCGGTCGTCGAACCGACCGTCGTCGTACCGGCTATCGTCGAATCTATCGTCGAATCGGCCGTCGCCGTTCCGTCTGGGCCGTGGAGCGTCACGCGCGATACGTCGGAGTTCGTCTGGGTCGTATTCGTCCGGGTCCAAGTACATAGGTCACCTCGTTCAAGACGGCACGACCCCCGAGTCCCCCTGACTCCGGGCGGCGGAGAGCGCAGGGCGCTGTCCGGTGTGTCACACGCGTTGTCGTACCGTTTCGGTGAAAGCATTCGAAGGAGGCGACATAAATCTATTCGAGCCATTATCAACAGTGATACCGCACTGTCTCGGAGGTCGAAATCCGTCGTCCTCGCCCACCTCAATATCTCCGGTCACCTACGCGGATGCGAGGCGCGGTTTCGACGCGACCTGCGGGGTACGGTTTCGACACAACCGCGTCGAGAAGAGAGAAACCCGCTCAGAGCACGTGGGTGCCGCTTTTCGCGCTCCGCACGCGGAGGTCGCCGGTCTCGCTTTCGAGCTCCAACGAGCGGCCGTGGGAGCCGCCGACGTCCTCGGCGACGACGTCGATACCGAACCCGGCGAGCGCCGTTCGCGTCGCCGCGACGTTTCGGTCGCCGATACTGCCGTCGCCGTCGGCCGAGGTGAAGTCGAACATGGTGCTTCCCCCGGCGATTTTGGCGACGATTCGGTCGGTGTCCGCGCCGACCGCCCGCATCTCTTCGAGCAGGAGTTCGACGCTGGTGTCGACGAACTTCGCCGGCTCGCTGTCGTCGTCCCCGTTCGGGAGCATAGCGTGTGCGAGACCCGAGATGCCCGTCTCGGGGTCGTACAGCGCGACGCCGATACAGGAGCCGAGACCGCTCGTCGTCAGCGTGCTCTCGTCGCTGGAGACGGCGAAATCGGCGATTCCGACCTTGATCCGACCGGAGCGGGCCGCGGGCGTGTCCGTTGTGTAAACTTGCATTGAGATACCTCTACGGGGGGTTCACGCGGCGGGTGAGAGTTGCTTGAGCGCCTTGCGCAGTTCCGTCTCGTCGGGGAGCGCGTAGATGTCGCAGGTGAACTCGTCGTCGTCCGTTCGGATGGTCGAGTCGATGAGGAACGCGTACTCTTGAGACTGCGCGAGGTCCGTCGCGAGCGGGTCGATGATGGCCGACCCGATGTCGTGGACGTGCTTTGGCGGCGAGATGTCGATAGTCGTTTCGAGCGCGTTGGCCCAACCGTCGAGGAAGCCGGAAGTCGTGATGTTTCCGATCTCCTGAATCGCGCTCTGGCGCATCGCCTCGTCGCCCTCCATGCCCGGCAGGAGACTGCTGGCGATGTTCTCGGCCGACGGCTCGTCGAAGAGGATGGCGATGTAGCCGCTCGGCGTTCCGCTGAACTCCAAGACGACGCCGCGACGGACCGCATCTGTCAACGACATCGGCACTCCCTCGATGGGGACGAAGCTCAGCCGACTCACCTCGACGGTCGTGTCGATGCCCGTCATCGCCGTGATGTCCTCCGAGGCCTGATTCGCGCCGTCGTTTATCATCTCGGAGAAGGCGGCGAACGACTCGACCGGGAGCGCGCCGTCGTCGCCGCTCGCCTCGACGATGGTCCCGATAGACGAGGCGGTCGGCACCATGTACAGGTCGAACTCGATGGCGTTGTCCGCGGCCTCCAGCTGGTTGCGGAAGACGAGGACGTGCTCGTCGTCGCCGCCGTTTTCGAACCCCTCGGCCTCGATGTGGTCGAGCGGCCCGTCGTTCTCGTCGTCGACGTAGGTCGGCGTCGTGATGTCGACGGTGGTGTCGAGGTAGTCGGCCCAGCCGTCGATGAAACCGCCGAGCATGATGTTCGCGACCTCCTTGAGGCTACTCTCGGCGAGTTCGCCCTCGGCGTCGGTGGCGTCGATGCCCGGCATCAACGCGTCGACCAACCGCTCTGCGGACTCGGGCGAGAACGCCAACACGGTGTGGCCGTCCAAGCCACCCGAAAAGCCGATGTGGACGCTCACGAGGTCGCGTTCGGCGAACTCGTTTTCCACGTCCGACTTCGTCCCGAGCTCGACCTTGGTGACGTTGACGTACGTGTCGATGCCCGCGAGCGTGGTCAGCGAACCCGCGGCTTTCTCCGCGCCCGAGTGAGCGAGCCGACTGAACGTGCGAAGCGACCGGACGTCGAGATTCATGCCTCTGCCTGAATCACGTCGGCGATGGCCTGGAGCACGTTCGGCTTCTGGAACGGTTTCGTGATGTAGCCGTCGGCCCCCGCCTCGACCGCTTCGCGCATCTTCTCTTCCTGTCCGACCGACGTGCACATGATGACCGATGCGCCGGCGTCGAGCGACTTGATCTCGGACGTCGCTTCGATGCCGTTACGAATCGGCATCACGACGTCCATCGTGACGACATCGGGTTCGAGTTCGCGGTAGAGTTCCACCGCTTCGACCCCGTTTTCGGCTTCGCCGACGACTTCGTGTTCACCCTCGAGGAGCTGTTTGAGGAGATTCCGCATGAACGCGGAGTCGTCTACGACCAGTACCTTGCTTGCCATACCTCCAGATTTCCGAAAATCACACCATAAACCCTTCCTCCCCATTATCAAGGCTGATACGGGATATGACGCGTCAATCGCCCACGTCACGCCGTGTCGACGCCGGTTCTCGGAGAGCGCTCGCAGAGCATGTCACCGCCGTCAGCGTTGACGTGGTGGGAACGAAGCCCCCGTCTCTTCGACGGCGTCGAGAAGGTCACCGATGCTGTCGTCGCGGCCGAGTCCGTTCGCGGCCGCGAGCGCCTCGACGGCCCGACTGGGGTAGGTGACCTGAACCTCCGAGGCTAAAAGCAGGATACCGAGCACCTCGTCGGGCGGCGTGTCGGCGCTACCGACGGCCTCGGCGTACCACGTGAGAAACGAGTGGACGACGTCGGTCACGTCGTCGGAGACGGTCTCGTGTCGGGCGACCTCGCCGTCGACGAGCGCGGTCGTGACGAGCGCGTGGTCCGCGCGGACCGCCCCGACGCGCTCCGCGAGCAGGCGGCGGGCGAGCACGGCCCGTTTTTTCGGGTCTTTCGGGAGGACGAGCTCGGGTGCGCTGGTGCTCGTGTCTCTCTCGTCGTCTTCACCGGCCGCCTCCGTACCGGGGCGGGTGGCCCCGTCGGAATCGGAGTCGGAGTTGGAGTCGGAGGGTCCACTCTCGCCACCGGCCTCGTCGTCGACCGGTGTTGGCGGCCTGTTTTCCCCCGTCGAGATGACGTACCGACCCGTGTCGAGCGCCGCGACGTGCTCGTCGCGGCTGATATCGAGTTCGTCCGTCCCGACGACCCCCTGCTCCTCTGGGTGAGCGGGGGGACGTTCGTCCTCGTCGTCCATCGGCGGATGCTCGGTGCCGTGGCATATAATCCCATCGTCACCGCGCGTGGCGACCTCACTACTACGACTGAGAACGTGGCAGATAGACAACCAACACATTGACAAGCGGCGCGTCCTGATGAATCTCTATCTATGGAGTCTGACAGGACCCTCTCAGCGCTGGGGAACGAATACAACCCGGATATCCTCCGTGCCGCGGACGAGCCTCACTCGGCACAGGAGTTCAGCGAGATGTTGGATATCCCCATCGCCACCTGTTATCGCCGGATCGAGGAACTGACGGCCGCGGGCCTCCTCGAACTACACGACCGGGTTCTCTCCGACGAACATCGACGGACGAACGTCTACCGCCGCGAAGTCGACGAGATCGTCGTCCGCTTCGAGGGCGACGATTACACCGTCAGTGTGACTGAGCGCCCGGAGGTGAAGAACAAACTCGACGACGTGTGGCGGAAGATTACGCAGGACTGAACCTGCTCCGGCTCCGGTCTTTTCCCCTACGTTTTCTGAGACGAGTGCTGACTAGTGCCTCGCGTGAGCGTGCGAAGAACCTTACTTATCGACGCACCGCGCTACTGATATCAGTCTTGATATTGAAGGCCGTAGCGTTATGTAGGGCCTCTCCAAGTTGACGAGTGACGGTTCCCCGCTCCCCACCGAGTGTGGGACCAAACCCACGAAACCCATGTTCGAAAACATCAACGAAGACCGGGGTCAGGTCGGTATCGGGACCCTCATCGTCTTCATCGCGATGGTTCTGGTCGCCGCAATCGCGGCGGGCGTCCTCGTGAACACGGCTGGCTTCCTGCAAGCCACCGCCGAGGACGCCGGACAGCAATCTGTGAACAAGGTCACCAACCGCGTCGACGTCGTCAACGCCCACGGCTTGGTCAATCAGACCGGTGAGGAACGCACCGTCGACCAGGTTTTCCTGACGGTTCGCCTCGCGGCCGGCTCCGGGAGTGTCTCTCTCGAAGACACGACGGTCAAGTACCTGAGTGAGACGACCGCACGGACCCTCACGTACAACGACACTAATGACGCTAACGACCAAGCGGACCCGGTCAACCTGACGACTGGGAATAACTTCACCGCGGGCGTTCTCGAAGACGGCGACGGCTCCTTCGAAGTCCTGAACGAACAGTCCGACCGCGCGGAGATCGTCATCAACACCTCCACGGTCGAAGGCTCCACAGCCAACGGGACGGCCACGGGTCAGACCGTCAAGCTCGACATCACTAGCCGCAACGGTGGCACGACGCAGGTCATCCTGACGATGCCCCAGCAGCTCGCTGGCAAGGACAACAACGACCCCATCGCACTCTAGGTGATTCACATGTTCGACAACATTACTGACGACGACCGCGGTCAGGTCGGTATTGGCACGCTCATCGTCTTCATCGCGATGGTTCTGGTCGCCGCAATCGCGGCGGGCGTCCTCGTGAACACGGCCGGCTTCCTGCAGGCGACCGCCGAAGACGCCGGAGAGCAGTCCGTGAACAAGGTCACCAACCGCGTCGAAGTCCTCAACACGCACGGCACGGTCGGCGATGGAGACCACATCGACAACATGACACTTACTGTCCGTCTCGCAGCTGGTTCGGACGCGGTGGACATGAACGAAACGTCGATTAAATACCTCAGTGGCGATAACGTGGTCACCCTTACGAACAGTACGTCTGCAACGGCGACTGCTACGGAGTTCAACCTCTCGAGGGTGACTGATAATGATGATTCCTTCGGCGTGCTTAACAGCATGAACGACCGCTACGAGGTCGAAGTCAACACGGATGCAATCGAGGGAACTGGCCTCGAAACGGGTGAGCAGGTCACCCTCGAAATCACCTCCCGCACGGGTGGTACGACGCAGGTCATCCTGACGATGCCCCAGCAGCTCGCCGGCAAGACGCAGGGCGAACCCGTCGAACTGTAACCCGGTTCCGCGGCTTTCCTTCTATTTTACCGACGCCGACTCCCGAGCGGCGGCGCTGTCGTTTGTTCGGAGTACACGGCTTACGGCGCAACTCGGTCGGAGTGACGCTATCGGAGGCCGCGCTCACTCGACAGGCAACCGCCGTAGGTGAGTTGCGGGGATGAGAAGAGACGAACTGAAAGGAGACGGTAACCGGCGAGACGAACACGAACGATGTCGACGAGTTCGGCGCGTTCCCGTGTGCGGGGGAGCCGGAACGGTCTGACGGCGAAGACAGAAAAAGAGCCGCCGGGATGGAGCCACGCCGGTCTTCGAGGCCGACCCGTTACTCGGTCTCTTCGCCGAACCACGGCGGGGATTCGCCGACCATCGAGAACCCGGCCGCCTGCTCGTATATCTTGATGCCGCCCTGTGCGATTTCTAGCGGGAACATCGAGTTCTTGATGCTCTGCTTGCGCATCTTCGCCACCCAGATGTAGCGGTTGCTCGTCGCGCCCGCGGGACTCTGGATGAGGTAGATGTTCCCGTCGGTCAGGAAGTTTTCGAGGCCGATGTCGGTCTCGGGGAAGATGGCCGACTGCTCGGTGGTCAGAAGCGAGGTGAGACCGCTGTCCTTCAGGATGTCGATGAACTTCAGGAGGTACTGGCGCTGTTCTTTCTCGTCGTCGAAAAACAGCTGGAACATCGTCAGCGAGTCGAGGACGAGCCGGTCGTAGTTGGTGTCCTGGAGATCGCCGAGGATGCGGTCGAGCGTCGTCGAAAAGTCACCGTCGCGGAGGAGCGTTCGCTTGTCGTAGACCTTGATCTCGCCGGACTCGACGTACTCGTGCCAGCGGTCGAACCCGATGGACTCGGCCGCCTCGCGGATGTCGTCTTCCGTCTCTTCGAAGGTGAGATACAGGCCGCCTTCGTCGAACTGGTCGACGCCGTTGTAGAGATACTGGAGTCCGAGGATACTCTTCCCCGTCCCGGGATTGCCGCTTATGAGTACCGCGGCGTTCTTGACGATACCGCCGTTCAGGATGGAATCGAGCCCTTCGACACCGGTCTTGACTAGTTCTGTCATGATTGTGTTAAACCGTGTGTTGACTGTCGGACGAACGTCCGTGCCGACGCCGGATAATTCTTCTTACCGCCGCTACGGCGTCGTCTGACTTTTATTACACGTTCGTGGGAGAGAAACCCAGAGCCGTTCGAATATCGGGACTGATAACGGGACGGGAACTTTCTTGTACCGACTTACGTACCTTTGCATCAATGTTACCTGCTCCCCCGAGTCCGTCGGACCGCCCCGGCCGGTCCGCCGCTCGGCCGGGTGACAGGCCGTCGCTCCAACGAGCACCCCCGCAGACGGTGGGGAGGTGCTCGCTGCGAGCATGATGGAGTGGCAGAACGACGAAGACGCGGCCGACGCCGGGGACGAAACGACGGAAGGACAACACATGTCATCAGACGATGGACTTGGATTCGAGGAGGGGATCGACGACCTCTCGGACGAGTTTGGTGACTTCGGCGACGACCTCGACGACGGATTCGACGACGACGATTTCGGCGGATTCGGCGACGACAACAGCGAGGAACTCGCAGAGCTCGAAGATCGCATCGGCGAACTCGAGAACGAAGTAAGCGCCATCTCGTCGGGGATGAACACCGTCCGCGAAGAGAACAAACAGATCGGAGAGACCGTCGAAGAGCTCGACGACACGATTCGCAAACTACTCGACATCTACGAGATGGTCACCCGCGGCATCAACCCGTTCGTCGACGACGCCCGCGAGATGGGCGGCCTCGACGGCGGCGGCGCGTTCGGGCTCTTCGAGGCGGAAGCCGAGGACGAAGAGCATCTCGACCCCGAGGTGGCGAACGCCGACGCCGAGTCGTTCTTCGACGACGACTTCGGCGAGCTCGACGCCGAGGAGGGCGCGAAAGAAGCGGAGCTCGCCGCCGAGGACGAACTCGTGGAAGCGGAGCGCGAAAGCCCCGCTGACGCCCTCGACGACGGCGACGACGAGGCCGACGAGACCGACGAGGCTGACGACTCGGGCGGCGCGGGCGGCGCGAGCTTCGACGACCTCAAAGAACAGTACGAGGAGGGCGGCGGCTGGGACGACGAGGACGACGCGGAGGCGGATGACGCGGGGACCGACCTCGACGACGACCTCGACGCTGAGACGGACCTCGACGACGAATTGGCCGACCTCGAAGACGAGAGCGAAGACGAGGCGCTCGACGACGTCGACCCGGTCGAGGCCGAGACCGACGACGACGAGGAAGCGGACGTCGAAGCGGTCGACGACCTCGATGACGCCTTCGACGACGAACCGCTCGACCCCGAAGCCGAGGTCGAAGACGCCGACGGCGACGTCCGCAAGACGCTCGACGAACTGGAGGCCGAGTACGCCACCGCGGCGGCCAACGACGAGCCCTCGGGCGACGACGAGGCGGCCGCCGAACCCGAGCCGTCCGCGTCGGTCGAAGCGTCGGACGCCTACCTGACGGGACTCCCGTCGAACTACGTCTCCGAGGTGCTCGTGCTCGAATGGGCCGAACACCTCGTCTCCGTCGGCGGCGCACTCGGCGCGTCGCGCGCGCTCCGCCAGTATCGGGAGCAGGACTGGATATCGCGCGCCGTCGAGAGCGAGCTGAACGCCCACATCGGGCAGATAGCGCCGTCGGTCGAGGACGCCGACGACCACGAACTCCGCATCGACGACCACCAGACGAGCCTCGCGTACGTCTGCCGACTCGCGGAGGACGTTCCGCGGGGACAGCTGTACGAGGAGCTGGTCGCCTACGGGGGGAGATTCGATGGGATTCGGTGTTAGCGGCTCGACCGCCATCATCTTCCTCGGCGTCCTCGTCGCCACGGGGTCGCTGTACACAGCGACGTCCAACGCGTCGGAGAACGTGCTCGAAGCGCAGGACGCCGACGCGGAGCGGGCGCTCGAACGGACGAACACGGACATCGCGGTCACGAACGCGACCTACGACGCGAACAACACGACCCTCACGGTGAACCTGACGAACGTCGGCTCGGAGACGCTGTCAGTGAGCGAGACAACTCTGCTCGTCGACAACGCCTACGTCGACGTGCCGCCGGCCAACGCGACCGTCGACGGCGACGCCGCGACCGACCTCTGGTACGCCGGCGAGAATCTCAGCCTCGTGGTCGACGCCGATCCCACGCCCGCACGGGTGAAAGTCGTCACCGGAAGCGGCGTCGCCGCGACGGAGGTGGTGAGCTAGATGGCCGACATCTCCGTTCCGAGCCTCATCCTGTTCATCGCCAGCATCGTCGTCGCCGCCGGTGTTTCGGGTGTCCTCATCGACACCGTGACCGGAATCAGCAATTCGGTCGACGAGCGCGGCGGCGACGTGAGCACGGAGATCAGAACCGACATCGAAGTCATAAGCGACCCGGAGGCGGGCGTCTACGACGGCGCGAGCGACAACCTCTCGATATACGTCAAGAACACCGGCCTCAGGACGCTCCCGGCGACCAGCGGCGGCTTCGACATCATCGTCGGTGGACAGTATCAGACCAACGTCACGGTGAACGTCGTCGACGGCACCGAGTGGCGGCCGAGCAACGTCATCGAACTCACGGTGACGGACATCGCGTTGACCTCGGGCGACTACCGGATGACCGTCGTCGTCGACGGTGACGAAGAGGTGTTCGAATTCCGCGTATCATGAGCAGTCAATTCTCTCTCGGGCTATCCGGGCACGACCGTCTCGAAAAGGAACTCGGCGGTGGCATCCCAAAGGGTGCAATCGTCCTCATCGAAGGGGACTACGGCGCCGGCAAAAGCGTGCTGTCGCAGCGGTTCAGCTACGGCTTCTGCGACGAGGAAACGGTGGTGACGCTCGTCTCGACCGAGCTGGGCGTCCGCGGCTTCCTCGACCAGATGCACTCGCTTTCGTACGACATCGTCAAGCATCTGCTCGACGAGCGAATCCTGTTCCTCCAGGCCGAAATCGACAGTAGCGGCGCGCTCTCCGGGGGGAGCAGTCAGAAGGAGCGCAAACAGCTCCTCCGGCGACTGATGGACGCCGAGACGCTCTGGGACGCCGACGTCATCATCATCGACACGTTCGACGCCATCCTGCGCAACGACCCGCAGTTCGAGGCGCTGGTCCGGCAGAACGACGAGCGGCAGGCCGCCCTCGAAATCATCTCGTTTTTCCGTGAGCTGACGACGAAGGGCAAGACCATCATCATCACCGTCGACCCGTCGTCGGTCGACGAGGGCTCCATCGGTCCGTTCCGCTCTATCGCCGACGTCTACTTCGAACTGGAGATGGTGGAGGTCGGAAACGACGTTCGCCGGAACATCTTCGTGAAGCGCTTTGCGGGGATGGGCCAGCAGGTCGGCGACCGCGTCGGCTTTTCGGTCCGGTCGGGTATCGGACTCGTCATCGAGTCGAGGAGCGTGGCGTAGATGGCGACCGAACACGGCTCCGCCAGGCTGTCGGACGACCTCAAGCGCCTCGCAATGCAGTGGCCGCATCTCCGGGACCACCTCAAGCGGTTCCGGCAGATCACCGGGGAGTTCCCGATGCTCGTCGACGAGCCGGGCGACTACGAGTCCCGGCGTCCGAACATCATCTACCCGCTGGGCGGTCCCGTGTTCTGCCAGATATACGGCAACTTCGGCGAGACGACGAAGTACTACACCATCGAACCCGAGATGGACGACGACGAACTCGAGGTGTTCGCTCGGGTCAAGGACAAACTGCTCGAACGGAGCGTCTCGAAGCCGGCGCCCGAAGAGAGCGCCGACTACGAGGAGCGCATCGAGGAGTTGCTCTCCGAAATCGTCCACATCGAGGGCGACGACCGCGGGCCGCTCGGCTCGGTGGCGAAACGCCTCGACGTGGCCGGCATCGAGGTCTCGCAGACGACCTACGACAAGATTCAGTACCGACTCGTCCGCGACATCGTCGGCCTCGGCCCGCTCGAACCCATCATGCGCGACCCGGAGAACGAGGACATTCACGTCATCGGTCCCAGTCAGGTCGACGTCGACCACGGGACCTTCGGGCTGTTGGAGACGAGCGTCGAGTTCGACGACACCGAGCAGTTCGACAACTGGCTCCGCAACATGGGTGAACGCATCGGTGACCCCGTCTCCGACGCCCACCCCATCGTCGACTCCACGCTCCCCGACGGCTCGCGTATCAACATCATCTACTCCGACGACGTGTCGCTGAAGGGGTCGTCGCTCACCATCCGTCAGGGCGACGACGTGCCGCTTTCGGTGTTCCAGATCGCCAAGTGGGGGACGCTCTCACCCGAACTGGCCGCGTACCTCTGGATCGCGCTGGAGAACGAGCGAACCATCTTCGTGGTCGGCGAGACGGCATCGGGGAAGACGACGACGCTCAACGCCATCCTCTCGTTCATCCCGCAGGACTCGAAGATTTACACCGCGGAGGACACCGCCGAGGTGCTCCCGCCGCACGACACGTGGCAGCAGCTCCTCACCCGCGAGGGCCGCGGCTCCGACTCCGAAGTCGACATGTTCGACCTCGTCGCGGCCGCGCTCCGCTCTCGCCCCGACTACATCATCGTGGGGGAGGTCCGTGGCGAGGAGGGGCGCATGGCGTTCCAGGCGGCCCAGACCGGCCACCCGGTGATGCTCACGTTCCACGCGTCCGACATCGTCTCGATGATTCAGCGTTTCACCGGCGACCCCATCAACGTCCCCGAGACGTTCATGGACAACTGCGACATCGCGCTGTTCCAGAACCGCGTCCGCCGGGGCAACGACATCCTGCGCCGAGTGACGAGCGTGCAGGAAATCGAGGGCTACTCGAAGGAGATGGGCGGCGTCGTCACCCGCGAGGCGTTCTACTGGGACCCCGTCCAAGACGAGATCATCTTCCAGGGGATGAACAACTCCTTCATCATGGAACAGAAGGTCGCGACGCTCCTCGGTTACGACGACACGCGGAAGATATACGACGACATCCAGTTCCGCGCCGAACTCGTCCGCCGGGCGATTCAGGAGAACGTCCTCGGCTACCACGAGGTGAACGAACTCATCGAGGACTACCAACGCGACGGCGTCGAGGGACTGCCGTTCGACATGGCGAGGGTGTAGCGAGATGGCAGGGGAACAGAGCGCGTCGATGCAGGCGGTGCAGGTCCGGGACTTCATCAGCGACATCATCGAGTCGTACGAGCAGATGCCGATGGAGCTTTCGCGCTACCTGCTCGCGGTGCTCGGCCCCGCCATCGTGTTTTTCGTCCTCTCCCTGGCCGGAGCTATCGCGCTTCCGTTCCCCCTCCTCGTCCGCATCCCCGTGTTCCTCCTCGGCGTGTTGCTCTTGGGCGGGGCCGTCCTCTACCCGCGGCTCCTCGTCGAGCAGACCCGCCGCAGTCTGGAGAACCAGCTCCATCTCCTCATCACGCACATGACCGTGCTCTCGACGACGAACATCGACCGCGTCGCCGTGTTCCGAACGCTCGCGCGCGAGGAGGAATACGGCGAGTTGGCGACCGAGATGAACCGCATCGTCCAACTGGTCGACGCGTGGAACCAGTCGCTCGACGACGCCTGTCAGCGGCGCGCGCGGGAGGTGCCGTCGAAGCCCCTCGCGGACTTCCTCGACAGGCTCGCGTACTCCATCAACGCCGGCCAGAGCATCGACGACTTCCTCCTCGGCGAGCAAAACGCGATGATTCAGAAGTACATCACCGTCTACGAGAGCGCGCTGGGGAACCTGGAGGTCATGAAGGACCTCTACCTCTCGATGATTCTGTCGATGACGTTCGCCATCATCAACGCCATCGTGCTCCCCATCCTGACGGGGACCGACGCGACGATGACCATCGGCGCGGTCATCGTGCTTTTCGTCTTCGTGCAGTTGGGCTTTTACTTCGTCATCCGGACGATGTCGCCGTACGACCCGCTTTGGTTCCACCAGCCCGAGTACCGGACGAAGGCGAACCGGCAGATAGACATCACGCTGTACGGCGCGGTCGGCCTCTCTATCACGATGGTGCTCGTGCTCGCGTTGGGCACGTTCGACCTGACCCCCGTCGGCGCGACGGTCCGGCCAATCATGATTGAACTCCCGATTCCGCTTCTCATCTCGACGCCGCTGACGCCGCTTGCGGTCCCCGGAATCGTCGCGCGTCGCCACGAAAAGCGCATCGGCGAGCGCGACGAGGAGTACCCCGGCTTCATCCGCGCGCTCGGGGCCTCGGAGACGGCGAAACAGAGCACGACCACGGCCGTCCTGAAGACGCTCAAGACCAAGGACTTCGGCGTCCTCTCGCGTGAAATCTCCCGGCTGTACACCCGGCTTCGGATGCGGCTCGACCCCGACCGTTCGTGGTTCTTCTTCACCGCGGAGACGAACTCGTACCTCGTCCAGAAGTTCTCCGAGATGTACAACGTCGGCCGGTCGATGGGTGGCAAGCCGAAGCTCCTCGGCGAACTCATCAGCCGCAACATGAACGAGATTATCAAGCTCCGCCGACAGCGAAAGCAGTCGACCGTCACGCTCATCGGCGTCCTCTACGGCATCACGGCTTCCGCGTCGTTCGCCTTCTTCATCGGGCTGGAAGTCGTCGAGATTCTCGCGTCGTTTTCGACGCAGATGAACCTCGACAGCCTCCAGTTCGGGACGCTCATCTACGCCGGCGTCTACGACGTGCCCTTCATCGAGTACATGCTGACGCTCATCATCCTGTTTAACGCCCTGCTGTCGTCGCTCATGATTCGGATGGTCGACGGCGGGCACAAGGCGAACGCCTACCTCCACTTCGTGATGCTCGTCTGGGTGGGCTCGCTGATGGCGGTCGCCACCTCGTCGCTCGCAGGAGCGCTGATTAGTGTATGACTGACGACGGACCACAGAGACAGACCCGAGATACGATGCCAGACACAGGAGGCGAACAGACCGCACAGGAGGCTCGTTCCCGCGCGCCCGAGGGGGGCGACGTGGCGAAAAGCGACCTCCTGCAGGCGTACCGTCGGAAGAAGTCCGAACCGTCGGACGAACGCGAGGAACAAGAGCGGGAGCGCTCGAAGAAGCAGACGGAAAAACGGACCAGCGACGGCGAGTCCATCGTCGTCGACTTCGTCGCCAACTTCGTCGCCGGCGGCAACGCCTCGTTCGAACCCGTCAAGGGCCGCGTCCTGATGAGCCAACGGCGGCTCATCCTCGCCACGTCGAAGGCGAAGACCGTCATCCCCATCACCTCCATCTTCGACATCGCCGTCGGGCAGGTCCCTCCGGAGGTCGAGGAGTTCTTCGACTACACGGTGATGGTGGGCTACATCATCGGCCGCCAGCGCCGGACGACCGTCATCGGCGGCGACCGCGAGACCATCGAGAAGTTCTCGCTGTTGCTGTTCCGCGCGGCGCTCAACGGCTCGCGCGCGCAGGTCACTCACCCGGCCCGCATCGGCGGGCGCGTCCTCGACACGGAGCGCCGCCCCTCGGGCCTGCATCTCGACTACGAGGCCGTCACGTTCCCCGACGACGACGGCCCGCTCACCGAGAACGGCGAGCCGTTCCACATCGACCTCGCGAGCGTCATCTTCTTCGAGGTGCTCGAACGGACCGTCGACGGCGAAACGCGACTGGTGCTTTCGGTCCAGCACGTCAAACAGGGCCAGACGGTCACCTCCGAGATAACGCTCGACTCCCGGCGGAAGATGAACATCCTCGGGCGCTACCTCCGACTCGTCTACCACTGGATAAAGTCGGGCGTCCGCGACGTCGAGGTCACAGAACAGGGCCTCGAAGTCCTCGTCGGGCTGTACTCCGCAGGCGAGATGGCCGCAGAGGTCGACTTCAGCGAACTGCTCGGCGTCGACGAGGCGGTCCTCGACGCGGAACTGGAGAAGCTCCACGATGAGGAACTCATCGGCGACGACGAGCTCCCGACCTCGCTGACGCCGCAGGGTCGGTTCGTCGTCAACGAGGAAATCGAAGACGTGAACGTCTGAAACCGTTTTTCTGTCGGAATCAGTGCCGTCCGGTGGTTGCGAAGAACTATCAGCCGCGCAACTGATTCTGTCACCATGCGGACGCGGACTTCGTCGCTCGTCGGGCTGGGACTCGGAAGTGCAGTCAGCTATTTCTTCGGCTTCCGACACGGCCACGCGTTGGTCGGTGTCGTCCTCCTTCTCACGTACACAATCGTGGGTTTCGGAGTCGCCGCGTTCCCCGCGTACCGCTGGCGGTGGTCCGGGCCGAATGACCACTTTTGGTACACGATAGTCGGCGTCTTGAGCGCTCTGTTACCGATTCTTGCGATTTACGGTCTAGGCTTCGAACCCGGAGAGCGCGTGCGGGGCATCGTTCTCTTGGCCGGAGTCTGGTTAGGAGGCGTCTACGCCGGAATCGCGCTCGACCGGGCCTCGCGGCGCGCGAGCGACGACTGACGAGCGCGACGCGTCGCTCTCCGTCGGTGACTGCGCCGCGAAAATCCGAGTGTCGGTTACTGCTCGTTGATGGCGTCCGAGGCGATACTGCGGCCGCGAGCGTTGAGTTGCACCTCGTGGCGCACGCGAATCTCCTCGACGACGTTGTGGTCGATGAGTCGCTGAAAGAGCTCTTCGACCTCGTCCACGTCGAGGCCGAGGAAGTTCGGGATGTCGAACGGCGAGACGCCGGAGTACAGCGCCGTGAGGACCTGCTTGTCCGTCTCGCTCAGGTCGATAGAGGTCTCGGAAAGCTCCTCGCCCTCGCGGAGGAGCGTGTAGAGGAAACTGATGGCGCGGTCGGAGCCGGAGATGTACGTCTGGAGGCTCGTCCCCTCGTCGTCGGAGTGTTCGACCTCGATGACGCTCCGGTGTTCGTCGACGATGGTCCGCTCGCCGGTCTTCACGTCGCCGATGTCGTCGAGGCGGATTTCGACGAACTTGCCGCCGACGGTCGCCATGCTCACGGCCTCCGTCTCGACTTTGAGCCGGGATTTCTCCCACTCGGTGTTCTGGACGACGCCGCCGGCGACCGCGGGGTGTCGCGCGAGGAACTGCTCGGTGTTGAGGAGCGCGCCGAAGAAGTCCGTCTCGAACTCGTCGTAGTCGACGGGCGCGAGCAGGACGACGCCCGACGGGATGTGGACGCTGAAGTAGTCGGAGACGGTCGCGATGCGCTGGTTCACGTCGTATCGGCCGCCGAACTCCCGTATCTTCGAGAGCTGAATCGTCCGCTTGCCGCCGGTGCCAGCGAGGATGAGCCGCCTGTTCGAAAGCAGGATGCGACCGCTCGTCCAGTCCACGTCGTGCATCTCCCGGCCGTTCTTGACGACCTGGAGGAACCGCCCGCGGGTGTCTCCGAGCTTTTGCTCACCGGGCTTCATCGCTCACCTCCCGACCGCGGTGTCGCTCGCGCGGTAGATGCGGAGTCGTTTCTCGACGGGGTCGAACTGCTGTCGACACGTCGGTGGGATGGTTTCGGTCATGCCGATGGTGAGGTAGCCGTCCGGCTTCAGCGCGGAGCCGAGCGTCTCGAAGACGGCCCGTTTCGACTCGGTGTTGATGTAGATGAACAGGTTCCGGCAGACGACGAGGTCGAACGTCCCCGGCGGCTCCTCGCGGATGAGGTCTCGCCGCTCGAAGCTGACCATGTCGGTGACGGCGTCTTTCACTTGGAAGCTGTCGCCGTCGCGGTCGACAAAGCGCTCCCACCGGCCGATGGGGTCGAGCTGTTCGGCCACGTCGTTGGTCTCAGACGCGCGGTACTCCCCCGCTCTGGCGGCGCGAAGAATCTCGCGTTTGATGTCCGTGCCGACGATTTCGATGCGGCGCTCGTCGACGCGGTCGTCGTCGTGGGCGAGCATCGCCAGCGAGTAGGCCTCGCGGCCGTCGGAGCAGGCGGCGCTCCACACCTTGATGGGGTCGTGGCGGCTCCCCCGCGAACTCAGGTCGCGGAGCACCTCGCGGAGCGCCTCCCACACCTCGGGGTTCCGGAAGAAGCTCGTCACGTTGACCGAAAGCGCGTCGAGGAGCGCCTGCTGTTCCTCCTCGTCGTCGGTGAGCAGGTCGTGGTACGTCCCGTAGTCGTCCACGCGCCGCCGCCGCATCCGGGCGGAGATTCGGCGGTCGAGATAGGCGTCGTTGTACGAGCTCGTCTGGAACCGCAGGGCGTCTTCGATGTAGTCCAAGAGCCGGCCGAACGCCGGGTCGTCGGTCGCCGACGAGGGCATCAGTCGGCCGCCTCCTCGGTGGTCCCGGGGAGCTGGCTCGGGTCGAACTCGCGCATCGCCTGCTCGCTTTCGGCCGGGAGCGCGAGCGTCGACACGTCCAGAATCGGGATGACGTTCCCGTCGCCGATGACGGCCGTTCCCGACAGCCCGCCGACGCCCGAAAGCGGCCCCTGCAGGGGCGTCACGACGACTTCCTCCTGTTTCGTCACGCCGTCGCAGTGGAGCGCGACCTGCCTGTCGTCGGGGCGGATGCGGACCACCATGCCGTCGTCGGGCTCGGGCGAGTCGATTTCGAGCGCCTCGCGGAGCCGAATCAAGGGGAAGATGGTCTCCTCGTGGACGATGACCTCCGCGCCGTTGACCGTCTGGACGCGGTCGCGGCGGCTAATCTCGTCGATGTACTTGATGGGGACGCCGAACTCGCGGTCTTCGACCTGGACGAAAAGCACCTTGATGATGGCGACCGACACCGGAAGCCGGATGTTGAACGTGCTTCCCTCGCCGGGTTCGCTGTCGACCGACACCGAGCCGTCGAGCGACTCGACGGTCGTCTTCACCACGTCCATGCCGACGCCGCGGCCGGAGACGTCCGTGATTTCGTCGTTGGTCGAGAAGCCGGGGTGGAAGATGTAGTCGTACACCTCGCTGTCGGGCATCTGGTCCAGTTCCTCGCGGGTCGCCACGCCCTTGTCGACCGCCTTGTCGCGGACGGCGTCGGCGTCGATACCGCTCCCGTCGTCCTCGACGGTCACGATGACGGTGTCGTGTTGGCGGCGCGCGGAGAGCCGGATGGTCCCCGTTCGGGACTTGCCGTTCGCCTCGCGCACGTCGGGTTCCTCGATGCCGTGGTCGACGGCGTTCCGGAGGACGTGCATCAGCGGGTCGGAAATCTCGTCGAGGATGGTGCGGTCGAGTTCGATGTCCGCGCCCTCGACTTTGAACGAGACGCGCTTGTCCTGCTCGCGGGCGAGGTCGCGCACGAGCCGGGGGAACTTGTCGAACACCTTCTTCAGCGGGATGAGCCGCATGTCCATCACGGTGTTCTGGAGGTTCGACGATATCTTGTCCAGCTCGTCGAGCGTGTCGAGCGCGGTCGTCTGCCCCACGTCGATAGCGTTTCTGAGCTTGATGCGGCTCGTCACCAACTGCTCGACGAGCTCGTGGAGTTCGTCGAGCTGGTCGACGTCCACGCGGACGGACTTGACCGCCGAGATGGAACGAGCCTCTTTTTTGTTCTCCTCCTCGTCGGCGTCCGACGGCGACTCGTCGTCCGCCGTCGCTTCCTCGTCGCTTTCGCTTTCGGGCGACTCGGAGTCGGGCGACGCGGTTTCGTCGGCGTCGCCTTCGGCCCCGTCGTCGCTCTCGGAAGCGTCGGTGGCGTCCACGTCGCCAACGTCTATGCCGTCAGCGTCGGCCGCCGGGGCGGACTCGTCGCCGCCGGCGAGCGCGTCGGACACGTCGGTCGTCTCGACCGTCGAAACCTTCCAGAGGCCGTCGAGTTCGCTCTCGACGACCGCGGCGTCGCGCTCGGCGACGAACAGGTCGAAGCCGTCGCCGAACTCGCCGTCCTCGATGGCGTCGCGGCTCGGGTTCGCCCCGACCACGTCGAGGTCCTCGGGGATGCTACTGAGGAAGATACCGGCGTCGACGCCCTTCATCTGGCCCGCGTCGAGTTCGACGTGGGCGTGGGTGAGCGTGGTCGCGTCGAGGGTGTCCGCGTCGACGCAGTTGGCGGCGAGCGTGTCGAGGTCGACCGACTCGCGGTCGGCCTCGTCAGACGCCGCCGTGTTCGAGTTTCCCGCGTCACCGCCGTCCTCGACGGCCGCGCGAATCTCCTCGACCGTGTCGGTCGGGTCGATGGTGGACTCGCCGTTCTCCTCGATGTCGTGGAGGATTTCCACGATGAGGTCCATCCCGTCGAAGACGAGGTCCATCCGCTCGGCCGTCACGTCGAGTCGCTCGTGGCGAATCTCGTCGAGGAGGTCCTCGACGGCGTGGGCGACCGTCGCGGCGTTGTCGAAGCCCATCGCGCCGAAGTTGCCCTTCAGCGTGTGGGCCTGCCGGAAGATGTCGTCGATTGCCTCGGTGTCGTCCGGGTTCGACTCCAAAGACAGAAGCGAGTTGTTCAACTGCGTGATGCTCTCTTCGCTCTCGGTGATGAATGCTTGGTAGAGTTCTTCGTCCATGGTCAGGTAGTGAGCCCGCTGAGTGCTTCGTCTGCGATTCGCTCGTCGGCGGAGACGGTGTCGACACAGCCGGCCTCGATGGCCCGCTTCGGCATCCCGAAGATTGCGGACGTCTCCTCGTCCTGTGCGACCGTGTGGCCGCCCGCCCGCTTGATTCGGGTCATCCCCTCGACGCCGTCGCGGCCCATGCCCGTCAGCAGGACGCCGGCCAGCGGCGCGTCGACCGCCTCCGCGGCCGACGCCATCGTGAGGTCGATGGCCGGTTTGACGCCGTGGAGCGGCTCGTCGTCGGAGAGTTCGAGCCGGAGGCGTCCGGCGCGGTCGCCGGTCACGAGGAGGTGCGAGCCGCCGGGTGCGATTCGAATCTGTCCGGGGCCGATTCGCTCGCCGTCTTCGGCCTCGCGGACCTCGTAGTCACAGCGGCCGTCGAGCCGCGCCGCGAAGCGCTTCGTGAACCCGGCCGGCATGTGCTGGACGACGAGCACGCGGAGCCCGGCCTCCTCGGGGAGCGCCGCGAGCAACCGCTCGACGACGTTCGGTCCGCCCGTGGACGCGCCGATAATCAGCGTCGAACCCTCGGTCGGAAGCGACTCGGCGGCCGCCGCGGTCGAGGTCGTCGCCGCCGCGGTCGCCGCCGGCTTCTGTCCCGTCTTCGGCGGGCGAGCCCCCCGGCGCGTCGCCGAGAGGTCGACCGCCGCGGCGGACTGAATCTTCTCGACCAGTTCCCGCTTGACGCGGGGCATCTCCGAGGTGACTTCGCCGCCCGGCTTCGTCACGAAGTCGACCGCCCCGCGGTCGAGCGCCTCGAACGTCACGTCGGCGTCCTCCTCGGCGTGCGCCGAGAGCATGAGGACGGGCGTCGGACACTCCTCCATGATGGCCTCGACCGCGTCGAGCCCGTTCATCTCGGGCATCTCGATGTCCATCGTCACCACGTCCGGTCGGTTCGCCTCGACCACCGATACCGCCTCGCGGCCGTCTGCCGCCTCCGCGACGACCTCGACGTCGGCGTCTTCGAGGAGCGTGCGAATCAGCGTCCGCATGAACCGCGAGTCGTCGACGACGACCGCTCGCGTCGAGTCCGCGCCGGCGGCCGAACTCATCGCCCCCACCTCCCGGTGTGGGAACGACGGGCGCGACGGGTCGCCGAGCGGGCCCCCCGTCGAGGGGTCGGTGGATTGTTTCGTGTGCCGTTTCGTAGACCGCTCATCTACCCCGAGGTTCGGAAATCGGGTATATAAACACTCGGCGAGGATAATCACGGCTGATAATCGGGTACGTACCTTTATACGCTGAATCTGACCACTCTGAAGCGATCAGGTGGCGGCGTCTGTCGCCGCCGGGGTTGACCATGCGACAAGATGCAATCACGACCGAGGTGAGCGCGGACGAGACCGACGCGGAGGACTCCGCCGAAGAAGTACAGGTGCTGGAATTCCAACTCGGCCCGGAGACGTACTGCGTCGACATCGAGTACGTGAGCGAAATCGTCGACAAGGGCCAGCTCACGGCGGTGCCGAACGCGCCGGACTACGTCGAGGGCGTGATGGACCTCCGCGGCCGGACCACGTCCATCATCAACCCGAAGTCGCTTCTCAACATCGACGCCGAGGGCGAGTCGAAGCGCATCGTCATCTTCGACCCCAACAAGTTCGAAGACGAGGCGGCGACCGGCTGGCTCGTCGACGAGGTGTATCAGGTCGTGCGCGTCTCGATGGACGACGTGGAGGACCCGCCGCTCGAAAAGGACGACTCCATCGAGGGCGTCATCAAACGCGACGGCGACCTCGTCGTCTGGATTTCGCCGGTGCACGCCATCGAGTAAGGCGGTTCGACGACCGGCCCCGCATTCGTTTTCGAGACCCTAGTCGGCGAGCGACTGCTCTCCCGCCGCGACGCCCCGACCGCTTGTGAGCAACACGACGACGAGCGCACAGCCCACGACGACCCCCGCGAGCCCGAACGCCGCGACGTAGCCGGCGGCGTCGGCGACGAAGCCGCCGAGCGCCGAGCCGACCCCGCCGCCGAGGCTCGAAAGCGCCGTGTACGCGCCGAGGGCCTCCCCGCGAATCCGGTCGGGCGCGAGCCGCGTCACCATCCCCGTCGCCGTCACCGCGATGATAGCCCACGTGACGCCGATGACGAGGAACGTCGCGCCGAGGGTGACGAGCGCGGCGAGCGCGGCGAACTGTGTACCGACCACGGCGACAGCCGGGAAGGCGAATCCGCGGGTCGCCAACGCGCCGACCTGCAGGCGACGGGGGTCGTGTCGCGCCGCGAACGCGCCGACCTTCGCGTAGCTCACCGCCGACCCGAGACTCGAAAGCACGAACAGGGCGAACACCTCGTCGGCGGTCCGCCCGGAACCGACGAGGTACGCCGGGAGCGGCCCGAAGAAGACAGAGAAGCCGACGAAAAACAGCGTCGCGGCCGCGAGGTACCGGAGGAGCTCGGGTGTCATCCGCTTCCGGAAGTCGTCGAGGTCGAAGCTATGGAGCGCCCAGTAGAGCCGCGAGGGGCCGTACGGGACCGCGCGGACCGAGCGCCCGACGAGACCGCTCCGCCGGCGGATGCCCGCCGAGACGCGGGCGAACCGCCGCGCCGACACCGTCGAGCGCTCGGGGTACCAGACGCGGACGAGGATGGCCCCGAGGGCGGCGGCGACCGCGGCGGCGACGAGGAACCGCCGTTGCACGGCGAGCGCGTCGAGGCCGAACAGCCGCGGGGCCAGCGCCGACCAGACCGCGCCGACGACGAGGCCGCCGAGCCAGCCGTAGCCCTGATAGTGGTTGAGGACGCCGAACCGGCGGTTCCAGTCCTTCGAGGGGACGCCCTCGACGACGATGAGGTTCAACACCGGCGCGGCCGCCGCGACGACGAACCACAGGAGGGCGTTGGCGACGAGGACCGCGGCCGGCGACGACACGGCGGCGGTGAGAGAGAGCGCGCCCGCGGTCGCCGCGAGCGCGACGAGGATGAACGGCCGTCTGCGCTTCGCGCGGGCCGCCAGTCGGCCCCAGAGCACCGCGCCCGGCGCGCCGGCGAAGGCGGCGGTCGCGGCGATGAGGCCGACGAACAGCGCGTTCGCACCCAGTTCGATGGCGTACAGCGGGACGACGAGCGACGACGCGCCCACCGCGGCGTAGCCCAGCGCCCAGCCGAACAGCCATCGGTCGCGGTTCCTCGCCTCCGAACGCCCGTGTCGGTCGGTCACACGTCACGAATGAGACCGGTGAAACAAAGTCGTTACTCCCCGAAGGCGCGCGAAAAGCAGGACATATATAGTCTGAACAAAATCCTCGGACAACCATGCTCGGGAGCGAACCACCACATACGGGGGGACGGTCGTGACGGACGACTCCTCTCCCTCCTCGTTCGTGCAGTACGGTATCGACGACAAACCACCCCTTCCGACCGCTCTCCTTCTCGGCGCCCAACACTACCTCACCATGGTGGGCGCGAACATCGCCGTCCCCCTCATCCTCGCCGGAGCCCTCGGCATGCCCGCCGACGTGGTGCCGCGGTTCGTCGGAACGTTCTTCGTCGTCTCCGGCATCGCGACGCTGATGCAGACGACGTTCGGGAACCGCTACCCCATCGTGCAGGGCGCGCCCTTCTCGATGCTCGCGCCGGCGCTCGCCGTCGTCGGCGTGGCGACGGCGGCCGACCAGTCGGGGGTCGCGTGGCAGAGCGCGCTGTTACAACTGCAGGGCGCGATTATCGTCGCGGCCGTCGTCGAGGTGTTCGTCGGCTACTTCGGCCTGCTCGGACGCCTCCGGAAGTTCATCTCGCCGGTCGTCATCGCGCCGACCATCGCGCTCATCGGGCTGTCGCTTTTCAACGCCCCGCAGGTCGCGTCCGCCACGAACAACTGGTGGCTCCTCGGCCTGACGCTCGCGCTCATCGTCCTGTTCTCGCAGTACCTCGACACCGCCCATCCGGCGTTCAAGCTGTTTCCGGTGTTGCTCGGCGTCATCGTCTCGTACGTCGTCGCCGCCGGCCTCTCGGTCGCGGGCGTCATCGCCCCCGGCGCGGCGGGCTACGTGAACCTCCAGACGGTCATCGAGGCCCCGGCGCTCATGCCCATCTACCCCCTGCAGTGGGGCTTCGCGGGCGGCCCGGGGGCGACGACCGTTTCGCTCCCCGTCGTGGGCTCGGTCGCGTTCGGCGTCCCGCAGTTCACGACCTCCTTCATCATCGGGATGCTCGCGGGCGTCGCGGCCTCGATGGTCGAATCGTTCGGCGACTACCACGCCGTCGCCCGGCTCTCGGGCGTCGGCGCGCCCTCCGAGCGCCGCATCAACCACGGCATCGGCATGGAGGGCCTGATGAACGTCTTCTCGGCCGTCATGGGCGGGAGCGGCTCGACCTCCTACTCCGAGAACATCGGCGCAATCGGCCTCACGGGCGTGGCCTCCCGCTACGTCGTCCAAATCGGTGCCGCCGTGATGCTCGTCATGGGCTTCGTCGGCTACTTCGGCCAGCTCATCGCGACGATTCCCGACCCCATCGTCGGCGGCCTCTACGTCGCCATGTTCGGCCAAATCGTCGCCGTCGGCCTCTCGAACCTGAAGTACGTCGACCTCGACTCCTCCCGGAACGTGTTCATCGTCGGCGTCGCCATGTTCACCGGCCTCGCCGTCCCCGCCTACATGGGGAACGTCGGGAGCGCGGCGGCGTTCCGCGAGGGGATGCGGCAGGTCGCGCTCGTCGGCCCCGTCCTCGGGACGCAACTCGTCGCCGACACGGTGTTCGTCATCGGCTCGACCGGCATGGCCGTCGGCGGCCTCATCGCCTTCTTCTTCGACAACACCATCGCGGGCACCCGCGCCGAGCGCGGCCTCGAAGAGTGGGAAGACACCGTCGAAGACGACAGCGACTTCGAGTCGGCGCTTGACCGCTTCCGCGGCGACGAGTCGGCGACGGCCGACTGAGCCGACCGACGCGCGGACTTTTTCGGGTCGCCTAAAAATCGATGCGTTTTTCTATAGTTAGGCGCGCCTAAAACCATGAACTACAGCAGACGGCGTCTCTTGCAGACGACGGGACTCGCAGTCGCGACCGCCGGACTCGCGGGCTGTAACGGCCAATCGAGCGATGAATCGACCACCGCCGCCGAGACCGATTCGGAGACGGAGACCGCGGACGGAACGACCACCGAGGACGCCGAGTCGTCGGTGAGCGTCGACGCCACCGTCGCCGTCGCGGCCGAGTGGAACGCGATGCGCGCTCGGCTCTACGACACCGTCGCGCTGGCCGCCGCGGGGCGACTGGGCACGGCCGCCCGCGTCACCGGCGACGTGTTCGCCCGGTTCGAACAGTCGTCGGGCGAGTGGGGCGCACACGAGCAGTTGGAGGCGACGAACGAACAGAACTACGAGACGTTCGAATCGCACCTCGGCGGCGCGCGAGAGGCGTACGCCGCCGGCGACGCCGAGCGCGGTGCGGACCTCGCGGTGCAGGCGGCCGACAACCTGCTGGCGGCCCAGCGCGGCCGGGTCGACGCCGCCGTGGTCGACGCGCTGGACGTCCTGCTGTTCGGCGCTCGCGCCCGCGACGCCGGTCTGCTCGCCGCGGCCGGCGAGGTCGACGCCGCGGCCGAACTGGCGAACGCGGTGTACGAGGGCTTCGAGGACGCGCCCGCCCACTCGGCGCTCGAGTCCGCCTCGGGCGAACTGTACGAGACCTTCGAGGCGGCCGTCGAGGGTGCGGCCGACGCCGGCGACGCCGAGACGCTCGCCGCCTCGGCCCGGACCGCCGCCGCGGCGACGGTCGACGCGAGCTACGAACTCGCCCCCGAGACGGTCGCGGGCGCGGGCCACCTCGCGCTCATGCAGGCGGTCGGCTTCGACGCCGAGGTGCTGGCCGGGCTCGGCGGTCCCGGCGACGAGTTCGCCCACGCGGCCGCGCTGTCGCTCTACCGCGCCCGCGCCGCCGACGTGCCCCGGTTGGTCGCCGCGGGCGAGGCCGACTTCGCCGCGACGGTGGCGAGCGACGTGTTCGCCCACTTCGAGGGCGCCCGGGCGCACGAGGCGTTAGAGGAGGCCGACCACGACGCCTACGAGGGCTTCGAGGGCGGACTTGAGTCGCTGACTGAAGCCGCCGAGTCGGGCGACGTCGCGGCGGCCGAGGAGGCGGTGGCGACGGTCGACGAGAACCTGCTCGCGGGAATCTCGGCGCTCGTCGGCGGCGAGGCCGCGACCGTCCTCGAAGCGGCGTTCTTCCGCGCCCGCCTCGGCGACGCCCGCGAGCTGGTCGCGGTCGGCGAGACGGACCGCGCCGCCGCGGTCGGCGAGGACCTCTTTTCCCGCTTCGAGGAGAACGAGGCGGACCTCCACGAGTCCGTCGAGGAGGAGTCCGAAGAGCTGTACCACCGCTTCGAGGAGGAGCACCTCGCGGGGCTCGTCGAGGACGCGGCCGCCGGGAACGCCGGCGCCGCCGCGGCCCACGCCGAGGGCGCGACGGACGCGCTGTTCGAGTTCGAGGCGGCCGTCGGCGCGACCGCCGAGGTGTCGGCCGCCGAGGCCGCGTTCTTCGGTGCTCGCGGGTTCGACGCCGCGGCGCTCGCGCAGGTCGGTGCGTCGGCCCGTGCCGCGACGGTCGTCCAGTCCACGTTCGCCTTCTTCGAGGCCGGCGCGGGCGGCTACCACGAGACCTTGGAGGAGGCCGACCACGACCTCTACGAGTCGTTCGAGGGCGCGCTCGGCTCGGTCCGAACCGCGGCCGAGGAGGGCGGCGACACCTACGGCGCGGCCAAGACCTACGGCCAGCGAGCGGTCGATTCGATGTACGCCGTCGTCGCCACCGCGGCCGCGGACGCCGGTCTCGGAGCCGCCGCGTCGGAGCGCATGACCGGCGTCTTCCAGACCTTCGAGGAGGCCCGCGTCCACGAGGCGTTAGAGGAGGCCGACCACGACGCCTACGAGGGCTTCGAGGCGGCCCTGTCGGACTACGTCGCCGCGCTGGAGGACGGAAGCGAGGTCGACGCCGCCGCGGAGACGTACGCGACGGCGACGGCTCGCGCCCAGTTCGCGGTCGTCGGCGAAGTCGGGAAGGCCCCCGAGGCCGGGAGTACCGATGAAAGCGGCTCCGCGGACACGTCACTCACCGGCGGTCCGAACGTCGTCGAGGGCGTTCCCGAGGAGGCAGACCACGTGGTGAAGATGAGCGCCGTCGCGTTCGAACCGGCGGAACTGACCGTCTCCGTCGGCGACACGGTCGCCTTCGAGCACGCCGCCGGCGAGGCGCACTCGGTCACGGCCTACGGCGACGACCTCCCCGAGGGCGCGGCGTACTGGGCCTCCGGCGGCTTCGAGTCCCAAGAGTCGGCCGAGACCGGATGGGGCGAGGGGAAGGGTGCGGTCCAGTCGGGCCAGTCCTACGTCCACACCTTCGAGACGGCCGGCGAGCACGCGTACTTCTGCGTGCCCCACGAGGCCGCGGGCATGACCGGAACCGTCGTCGCCGAGGAGTAGCGTCGTCGAGAAGCGGACTTAGTCCCCGTCGCGCCCGGTCCGCCCGAGCGCGACGAGCACGAGGTAACCGACGAACCCGGCGGCGAACAGCAAGACGGGAATCGCGAAGGGGCCGAACGTCTCGATGAGCCCGTCCACGGGACCGAGTTGAAGCATATCCGAGCCACGGCCGCGCCGCGGATAACGTTCCCGGCGGCGGCCGGTGCGGGCGACCGAACCGGTTCGCGGCGGGCGCACCCACCGAGCGACGCCGGGCGCTCACTCGTCGTAGGCGCTGTCGTCTACGTCCGGGTCTGCCGCCGCGTCCGCGACGTCGTCGGCCACCGTCCCGTCGGCCGCGTCGCGGGTGCGAGCCGGTCGCCGAACGCCGCCGTTCGAGAGTCCGGCCGCGGGCGATTGCCGGGTCGCCTCGGCGTCCGCCGAGTGGACGTGCACGTCCCGCTGGGGGAACGGAATCCCGATGCCCGCGTCGTTCAGGCGCTTGTATATCTCGCGGTTGAGGTTGTGCGTCGCCTTCCCGCGTTTGAGCGGGCTGTTGACCCAACAGACGAGTTCGTACTCCAGCGCGTCGGGACCGAACCGGCGGAGCCGCGGCCGCGGGCGGGGGCTGTCGAGGACCAGCGGCTCGTCGAGGGCGATGTCGGTCAGGAGTTCTTCGAACTCGTCGACGTCGGTGCCGTAGGCGACGCCGACCGGGACTTTCAGCCGGCGGCGGCGGTTCGGCGCGGACTCGTTGATGATTTTGGCGGCGTTGAGCACCGAGTTCGGCACCGTCACGAGCAGTTCGTCGCGGGTGAGAAGCGTGGTCGAGCGGATGCCGACCTTGACGACGGTGCCCGCCTCGCCGGAGTCGAGGACGACGTAGTCGCCGATTTTGTAGGTGTCGTCGAAGTACAGCGCGATGCCGCCGAAGAAGTTGGCGACAGTGTCCTTGGCGGCGAAGCCGACGGCGATGCCGGCGATGCCCGCACCGGCGAAAAGCGGCGTGATTTCGATGCCCCAGATGTACAACAGCGCGCCGATGGTGCCGACCGAGACGACGATGGTCCAGACGTTCGAGAAGACGGGCGCGAAGTCGTAGCGACTGCCCTTGTCCTTGACCGCGTCGACGAGGCGGTTGACGAGGCGGTTGAGCGCCCACGCCCAGATGACGATGCCGACAGACAGCGACGGCAGGCCGAAGAAGTCGTTGAGCGTCGCCGCGTCGACGACGAGCGCCTCGGCGACCGCGGGCGCTCTGGAGAACAGGAAGACGCCGGTCAGCGAGACGGTGACGACGATTGGCCACCGAAGTTCTTGGACGACGATGTTGTCCAGAGAGGTCTCGGTCCGGCTGGTGTACCGAAACAGGAGTCGGATGACCACCGTCTCCATGACGAACGCGCCGCCGACGGAGATGAGAAGCACGAGGGCCGTCACCTCAAGCGCCGACAGGCCCGAGAGGAACGACGAGAGGTGTTGGCTCATGCCGCGGAAATCGCGGCCACCGGGGATAACGATTGCTCCGCTGACGGTCGCGGCGGCCGAAAGGTTTTGTTCGCCGGGGGCGCGAGGGCACACCAGATGTACCGATTCGGTCACTGGGGCGTCTCGCTCCTCGTGTTCGCCCCGCTCGGCTTCGCGCTCGTGCAGGCCGGCCGCCCGGAACTCGCCTTCGCCGCCGGCGCGGCGATGTGCTGGCTGGCGATGCTCCCCGACTACGACATGCGCGTCCCCGGCATCTCCCACCGCGGGCCGACCCACACCGTCCTCTTCGCCGCCCTCGTCGGCGGCGTCGGCGGCGGCGGCGCGTACCTCCTCGCCAGCAACGCGGGCCAACCCGAGACCGTGGCGACGACGCTCGGCGCGTTCGGCTTCGCCGTGGGCGCGCTCACCGTCCTCGCACATCTCCTGGCCGACGTGCTCACGCCGGCCGGCATCCGCCCCCTCTGGCCGCTTTCGTCCCGGAAGTTCACGCTCTCGCTTTGGACCGCGGACAACACCGTCGCCAACTACGGCCTGTTCGCCGTCGGCGTGTTCGCGGTGGCCGCGTCGGCGTACCTCTCGGTCGCGCTCTGAGCCCCGGAACTCGGGACGGCGAGCGCCTCTCGAACCTGAGGAATCGTTAAGGTCTGTCCGGGAGAGCGGAGACGCATGGACGACGACGCCATGCGCCGCTTCCCCGTTCCCGACCGCGACGACCTCCCCGAAGACCTCCGCGAGCGCATCGACGACGAGACCGAGCGCGCCGGCTTCACCCCGAACGTCTTCGCCGCGTTCGCGTACAAGCCCTCGCACTTCCGGCCGTTTTTCGAGTACCACGACGCCCTCGTCGAGGACACCGACCTCGAACGCCACGAGGTGGAGATGATAATCGTGGCCGTCTCCGGCGTCAACCACTGTTACTACTGCAACGTCGCCCACGGCGCGCTGGTCCGCATCTACGCGAAAGACCCGCTCCTCGCGGACCAGCTGGTCGCCAACTACCGCACCGCCGACATCCCCGAGAAACACAAGACGATGCTCGACGTGGCGGTCAAACTCACCGAATCCCCCGTCGAGGTCGGCGAGGACGACCTCCAGCGACTCCGCGACGCCGGCTTCTCCGAGGAGGCGGTCTGGGACATCGGCGCGGTCACGGCCTTCTTCAACCTCAGCAACCGCATGGCGATGTTCGCCGATATGCGGCCGAACGAGGAATTCCACACACTCGGCCGCCAACCGCGCGACGACTGACTCTCGGGAGCAGAACCAATACCACGGTCATTGGTGTCAATTGCCGGAATCCTTATGCCACCGACCGGCGAGGTTCGACACGCAATGGCGAAAGGTAAGGTTGCATTCTTCAAGTCCTCCGGGGGCTACGGCTTCATCGAGACCGACGACCACGACGACGACGTGTTCTTCCACATGGAGGACATCGAGGGTCCCGACCTCGAAGAGGGTCAGGAAGTGGAGTTCGACATCGAGGAGGCCGACAAAGGTCCGCGGGCGACGAACGTCACCCGACTCTGAGGCCGGCGCGTTCCGCCCGACGACGACTCGACAGCGAATCAGAGTTCTGCATTTTCAGCCCGTCAGCCGCGGCGCTCGCGCGTCGGCGGCCGCCAACTTCGGACGGCCGGTCGTCGCCCGCCTCAGAGCGTCCCCGCCCGCCCCATCCGCCGAATCTCGTCGGCCCGCGTCCGG
Source organism: Haloferax sulfurifontis (assembly GCF_014635105.1). Taxonomy (NCBI): domain Archaea; kingdom Methanobacteriati; phylum Methanobacteriota; class Halobacteria; order Halobacteriales; family Haloferacaceae; genus Haloferax; species Haloferax sulfurifontis. The sequence goes on along the minus strand of NZ_BMCI01000003.1, from coordinate 474,980 downwards.
ATGGCCTCCCACTCCTCGTCGTCCTTGCGGTCGACGTGGGAGTACATGAGCCCCATCCGGCCCGTTCCGCGGAGGCGCTGTTCGTTCTCCTTCAGGAAGTCCCAGTACAGCGCGTTGAACGGGCAGGCGTCCTCGCCGGTCGTCTTCGACACCGCGTAGGGACACGACGAGCAGTAGTCGGACATCTCGTTGACGTAGTTGCCCGACGAGGCGTAGGGCTTCGACGAGAGCACGTCGGTGGCGAACGACCCCATCGCGACCACGTTCGGCGTCGTCACCCAGTGGAACGCGTCGACGAAGCCGAGGTGGAACCAGCGGTCGAGTTCCGCCGGGTCGACGCCGTAGACGAGCGCGAAGTTCGAAAGCACCATCAGGCGCTCGATGTGATGGGCGTAGCCGCGGTCCCGAACGTGGCCCACGGCCTCCGAGAGACAGCGCATGTCCGTCTCGCCGGTCCAGTACGCCGCCGGGAGCGATTCGGTCTGGTCGAGTTGGTTCGCCTCGGCCAGTTCGGGCATCGACCGCCGGTAGACGTGCCGCACGAACTCCCGCCAGCCGAGGACCTGCCGGACGAACCCCTCGACGCTGTTGAGCGGGGCGTCGCCCGCCTCGTAGGCATCTTCGACGGCCTCGACCGCCTCGCGCGGGTGAAGCAGACCGAGGTTGATGGCCGCCGAGAGCAGGGAGTGACAGAGCGCCCACTCGCCGTCGACCATCGCGTCCTGATACGGGCCGAACTCGGGGAGGCGGACCTCGACGAAGTGCGCCAGCGCCTGTCTCGCCTCTTCGCGCGTCACCGGCCAGACGAACGGCTCGGGCGACCCCCACGCGTCGGGGTAGCGCTCGCGGACGAACGCGATGACCTCGCGCGTCGTCTCGTCCGGGTCGAACCGCGGTGCCTCCGGCGGCGTCCACCCCTCCGGTGGCGTCTCTCGGTTCTGGTCGTCGTAGTTCCACTCGCCGCCGACGGGGTCGTCGCCGTCCATCAGGACGCCCGTCTCCCGGCGGGCGTGCCGGTACCACTGTTCCTGTCGGTAGCTGTCGGCGTCGCCGGCCCAGTCGTCGAAGCCGGCGGGCGTCGTGAGAAACAGGTCGTTCTCGACGAGCGTGAGCGACCCGCCGCGGGCGGAAACGAGCTCCCGAAGCCGCTCGCCCGCCCCGTGGCTCGGCGGGTCGAGCACGACGAGGTCGTCGCCGGGCGCGGCGTCGAAGTAGCGGTCGAGGCCCTCGCCGAACGTCTCGACTTGGAGGTAGGTCACCTCGTAGCCGCGCTCGCGGAGGTCGTCGCGGAAGTGCCGCATCGCCGAGAAGACGAGCGCGAGCTTCTGGGGGTGGTACGGCAGTCGATCGCCGAAGGCGTACGCCTCTATCATCAGCACGCGGTCGTCGGACTGGAGCGGCGCGGCCGACGGGTCGAGTTGGTCGCCGAGGACCCAGACGGTCATAGGCGTCCCTTCGGCGGTGGAGAAAAGAGCGTGTCGGCCAGTCGAGGGATCAGCGACGCGACCCCGGCTGGGGGTCGACGTGGGCGGGCGCGAGCAGGTCGTCTATCGGCTGGTCGTCGAGCCACGACAGCAGGCGAACGAGCTGGTCGGTCGCGGCCTCGAACAGCTCCTCGCCGGCCTCGGGCGACGCGTCGGTCTGGTCGCCGAAGACGCCGTTTCCGGAGTTCTCGACGGCGTCGTAGAACGTCCGCGCACCGTGCTCGCGGAGGTGGTCGTCGCTCAGGTCCGGGACGCCGCCGTCGCGGGCGGATTCGAGTTCGCCCTCGCGGACGAGGTCGCGGGCGATGTGCATAATCATCGAGGTCTCCTTCGGCCCGCCGTGGGGGCCGGGGTGGTCGAACAGGTCGGTCACGAGGTCCGGAATCGACTCGTCCCACATCCACTCGATGGCGTACATGGTGCCGTCGTCGCGGAGGCGGCGGCCGACCTCCCGGAGGTGCTGGACGTTGCCGCCGTGGGCGTTGACGAACACGACCCGGTCGACGCCGTGGTACGCGAGGTTGCGCGTCATCGACTCCACGTAGTCGCGGAACTGCGGCGGGTCGACCCACATCGTCCCGTGGAACTGGCGGTGGTGGGGGCTGACGCCGACGTTGACGGTCGGCGTGCAGAGGAAGCCGGTCCGGTCGGCCGCCTCGCGGGCCAACGCCTCCGCGATGAGGTGGTCGGTTGCGAGCGGGAGGTGCGGGCCGTGCTGTTCCGTCGAGCCGAGGGGGACGACCGCGAGCGACGACTCGGCCACGTAGTCGCCGAGTTCGGGCCACGTCTGGTCCGCGATGTACATGGGCGTCACCAGGCGACGACGCCTAAAGAAAGGTGCCAAAGGGGAAATGGACTCCCGGAGCGCGCCGGCTCAGTCCCGCTCTTGGGACCGCAGTTCGATGCGCCGAATCTTCCCCGAGGAGGTCTTCGGCAGTTCCGCGACGAACTCGATTTCGCGCGGGTACTTGTACGGGGCCGTCTGCTCTTTCATGAACGCCTGTAACTCCTCGACGAGGTCGTCGGAGCCCTCGTAGCCGTCGATGAGGACGACGAACGCCTTGACGATACTGCCGCGCTCCTCGTGGGGGCTGGCGACCGCGGCGGCCTCGGCGACCGCCTCGTGGGAGACCAGCGCGTCTTCGACCTCGAAGGGGCCGATGCGGTAGCCCGCCGAGATGATGATGTCGTCGGCGCGGCCCTCGAAGAAGAAGTAGCCGTCCTCGTCGCGGGAGGCGAGGTCGCCGGTGCGGTAGTAGTCGCCCGAGAACGTCTTCTCGTCGAGGTTCGGCTTCTCGTAGTAGCCGTCGAAGATGCCGGGACAGCCGACCGGGACGGCGATTTCGCCGATTTCGTCGACGCCGACCACCTCCTCGTTCTCGTCGATGATGGTCGTGCCGAGGCCGGGCGTCGGCTTGCCCATACTGCCGGGCTTCACGTCGATGCCGGGGTAGTTCGTGAGGAGCGCGACCGTCTCGGTCTGGCCGTAGCCGTCTCGCGGGATGACGCCGAACGCCTCGCGGAACGCCTCTATCGGCTCGCGGTTGAGCGGTTCGCCCGCCGACAGCGCCTCGGTCAGTTGCAGGTCGTACGAGCCGAGGTCGCGCTGGGCGAACATCCGGTACTGGGTCGGGACGGCGCAGAGGCGGGTGACGCCCTCTTCTTCCATGATGTCGAGGAACGTGTCGGGTTCGAAGTCGCCGCGGTAGACGAACTGGGTCGCGCCGGTCGTCAGGCCGACGCCGACGGGGCTCCAGAACCACTTGGCCCAGCCGGTGCCGGTCGTCGCCCAGAGCAGTTCCTCCGAAAGGTCGTCGTCGGCCGTGACGCCCCACCAGTAGGGGGCGTTGACGAGTTCGAAACACCGCATCCAGCGGTGGCGGTGGCGGACCGGCTTGGGCTGGCCGGTCGTCCCCGACGTGTAGTTGATGGACATCGGGTCTTCGGCCCGGAGGTCGGGGCCGTCGTGTTCGGCGGACGCGTCGGCGACGAGGTCGGAAAAGGAGGTCCAGCCGTCGGCGTCGTCGGCGTCGCCGCCGAGGACGACGAAGTTCGAAAGCGGCGTCTCGTCGCGCACCTCGTCGACCATGCCGACGAGCGACTCGTGGACGACGGCGGTCGTCGCCTTACAGTCGTTCGCGCGGAACGCGATGTCCTTGGGCTTGAGCATCGAGGAACTGGGGACGAGAAGCGCGCCGCGTTTGAGCGCGCCGAGTTGGACGGCGAACACGTCGGGGTCGCGGGGGAGGAGGTGGATGACCCGGTCGCCCTTCCCGACGCCCATGGATTCGAGCGCGTTGGCGAAGCGGTTCATGTCGTCGCGGAGGTCGCCGTAGGTCCGCTCCTCGCGGCCGCCGTCGGCGTCGCGGAACTTCAGGGCGACGCGGTCGCCGAAGGCGTCGGCGTGCGATTCGATGACCGCGGGGATGTTGTACCCCTCGGGGATGTCCCACTCGAACGATTCCGACTCGGCCGCGTAGTCGACTGCCATGGCTCGACAGACAGAACAGACCATAATAATTGTTCGTCCGGGTTGTGCGAGGGAGCCGCGCCGTCAGGCCATCGGCGAGCCCTCTTGTGGGCCCTCGTCCGGCGCGCTCACGCTCTCGTCGCCGTCGTCGCCGGACTCCCCGCGGAGCGCCAGCGCGAACGCGCCGAGTCCGACGAGGAGGACGACGAATTCGAGGACGCCCCCGAGCGGGACGAAATCGAGGACGGCCAGCACGAACAGGCCGGCGAACAGCGCGACCCAGCGGTTGTCGTAGTCGGCGAGCGACAGGAGCCACGTCCCGAGGACGAGCGCGCCGTAGATGCCCGCGACCCAGAGGACGAGCAGGAAGCCGACCCCGCCGGCCAGCGAGAGCGGGATGCCCACGATGGTCAAAAGCAGGAGCAGGAGGACGATGGGCACCGCGACGATGGCGAGCAGGCCGACGCCGCCGCTCCGCACGGCCTTCTTCGTTCCGAGACCCGTCACGCGGCGGGCGAAGTCGGGGGCGACGAGGACGATAATCGCGCCGACGACGAAGTTAGCGAGGAGCCAGTAGCCCGAGACCACCCAACCGGGGATGACCGGGCCTTCGAACTGGCCGACCTGGAACGGCGTCCCGGCGACGACGGGCGCGGCGACCGCGAGGTCGTCGACCTGTCGCACGCCGCCGTCGACGACGGCCGCGGCGTCGACGGTCGCGGTCGCGGCGTCGTATTCGAGCGACCCGCCGACCCGAGCGGTCGGGCCGACCGCGAGCTCTTCGGCCCCGACGCGGACGTTTCCGTCGACCGCGCCGTCGAGTCGGACGGTGCCGCCGGCGGCGTCTAACGACCCGTCGATGACGGCGGTGTCGCGGACGAACACCGCGCCGCCAGCGAGGCTCACGTCGCCGTTGACGGTGCCTTCGAGGGTCGCGGAGCCCGCGACTGCGTCGAGGTTCCCGTTGATGACGCCCGTCTCCGTCACGAGGACGGTCCCGGCCGTCGCGGACACGTCGCCGGTTACCGTCCCGGCGACGACGACCGTGCCGCCGACCGCGTCGAGGTCGCCGTCGAAGGTCTCGCCTTCGTCGACGACGACGGCACCGCCGGCTGACGGTCCCTGTTGTGCGGCCGCGACGCCCGCGAGCGACCCCACCACGAGGAGGCTCACGAGGAGCGCGACCAGTTGTTTCGCTGTGAACATCGGAATCACCGAGGCTACGCCTCGGATTAATGATACGACTCCGGAGAGCATAAACCGAGACAGACGGTTTCAGACGCCGGGAAACGGCCTGTTCGCCTGACTGTCAGCAATCGCCGCTCGGGCGCGCGGACGCGCTCCGGCTGTCGGCCCGGTTCCCCACCGAAGCTACCGCTTGGTCCACCTTTTTGCCGACTCGCGGAGATGTTCGAGCATGGAGTACACGACGCTCGGAGACACCGGCATGGAGGTCTCCCGAATCTGTCTCGGCTGTATGAGCTTCGGCACGCCGGAGTGGCGCGAGTGGGTCTTAGACGAGGAGGCGGGGCTCGAACTGGTCGACCGCGCCATCGAACTCGGTATCAACTTCTTCGACACGGCGAACATGTACTCGAACGGCGAGTCCGAGCGCGTCCTCGGGAAGGCGCTTGAGGGCCGCCGCGACGAGGCGGTCGTCGCCTCGAAGGTCTACTTCCAGATGGACGACGAGGACCCGAACTCCGGCGGTCTCTCGCGGAAGGCCATCGAGCAGGAACTCGACAACTCGCTTTCCCGCCTCGGGATGGACAGCCTCGACCTGCTCCAGATTCACCGCTACGATTACGACACGCCCATCGAGACGACGATGCGCGCGCTCGACGACGCGGTTCGGCGCGGCAAGACGCGCTACGTCGGCGCGTCGTCGATGTGGGCCCACCAGTTCGCGGAGGCGCAGTACACCGCCGACTCGCTCGGACTCGACCGCTTCGCCACGATGCAGAACCACTACAACCTGCTGTACCGCGAGGAGGAACGCGAGATGCTCCCGCTCTGCGAGAAGCAGGGCGTCGGCGTCATGCCGTGGTCGCCGCTCGCCCGCGGCTATCTCACCCGCCCCCACGAGGAGTTCGAGGCGACGACCCGCGGTCGGACCGACGAACACGCCAAGGGCCACCCGTACTTCGAGGGCGGCGGCCGCGAGGTGAACGAGCGCGTCGAGGAACTCGCCGACGAGAAGGGCGTCAAGATGGCGCAACTCGCCCTTTCGTGGGTTCTCCACAAGGACTGGGTGGACGCGCCCATCGTCGGCACGAGCAGTATCGAACACCTCGAAGACGCGGTCGAGGCGCTCGACATCAAGCTCTCGGACTCCGACATCGACTACCTCGAAGAACCCTACCAGCCGGTCCGCGTCTCCGGCCACGACTAAGGCTAAGGGAAACAGCCTTCAGCGCCCGTCGAGAGAGTCGGTTGTGTACGGGACACTCGCTCGAATCGCCCGCGACGAGCCGGAGACGGCGATTCTCGGCGTCGAGTCGCTCCTCGCGGCCGGCGTCCTCCTCGGCGTCGCGCTGACGCTCGTCTCGCCGCTCGCGTCGGCGCTCCCGCTCGCCCACGTCGGCTTCACGCTCGCGGCCGCGGCGACGCTCCTTCTCACGGTCGTCTCGCTTTGGCCGCGTCGCGGCGAATCGCCCTCCTCCTCACCGGCCGCGGCGGCCTGCGAATCGAGACGTTCTGGCGGCTCCTCGAACTGATGCTCGCGTTCCTCGTCGCCGGTATCGTCGCCTTCGCGGTTCAACTCGGCGAGTTCGCGGCGGCCGTCCCCGACCCGCGGGGCGGCGGCGTCTTCGTCGGTCTGTTCTTGGCGTTCGTCCTCGCGGGCGTCGGCCTCGCCGTCGTCGTCTGCCTCCGCGGGATGTGGCTCGTCGTGAACGCCGAGCTTCAGTCGGCGCTCGACGGCGTCTGAGCCGCGTCGATACCGTCGAGCCGCTTCACCGCCCGGAGCGCGACGACGGCGATGGCGACCTCGGCGAAGCCGACGACGAGGAACGACGGGAGGTAGCCGACCGCGTCGGCGACGACGCCCCCGATGAGGAAGCCGGCGAGGAAGCCGAGGCTCCCGAAGACGTTGAAGCCGCCGAGGGCCGCCCCGCGCTCGCCCGAGTCGGCGAGGTCGGTCACGAGCGCCATCGTCGCGGGGGCGACGAGCGCGCCGAAGACGCCGACGACGACCATGAGGGCGGCCGCGAGTTCGAAGGCCGGAGCGACGCCGACGGCGACAATTGCGACGCCGTAGAGCATCGACCCCGCGACGACGGGGACGAACCGGCCGACGCGGTCCGAAAGCGATCCCAGCGGGTACTGCAAGAGCGCGAAGGGGACGAAAAAGAGCGCGAGCACTCCACCCGCAACAGCGGCGCCCACGCCGAACGCCTCGCGGAAGTAGTACACGCCGACGAGGGCGAAGAAGCCGGCGGTCATGCGGTCGATGAAGCCGAAGGCGTACGGGACTGCGAACGCCGGGCGGGCGGCCAGTTTCTTGAGGACGACGCCGACGCCGACGCGGGTCGAGTCGGGCGTCCGGTCGGTGACGGTCGTGACGAGCAGGGCGACGGCGGTGAGCGACGCGGCGGACGCGTACAGCGGCGCGAGCGGGTCGATAGTGGTGAGTTGGCCGCCGACGACCGAGCCGAGCGCCGCGCCGAGGCCGATGGCGATACCCGCCGCGCCCATGTTCCGGCCGTTGCCCCCCGAGAGGTCCGCGAGCATCGTAATCGACAGCGAGAACGCGCCGATGGTCATCGCGCCGCCGACGAGGCGAACCGCGAGGACCGCGCCGAACGTGGCGTCGAGCCACGGGAGCGTGGCGAGCGCGAGGAGCGCGACGTAGCTGGCCGCGCCGCCGAGCGCGCCCGCGACGATGAGCCGCGTCCGCCGGCCGAGCGCGTCCGAGAGCGCGCCCCAGACGCTGGAGAAGGCGACGAACGAGGCGAACTCGGCGACGAGAAACAGCATCCCGGCAGAGAGGTCGTACTCCCCCCGCCCGCCGCCGAGGGCGGTCACGAGGTCGGAGACGCCGGGATAGAGGAGCACCTGCGAGACGAGGACGCCCCAGACGGCGAGCGCGAGCGTCGCGCGTTCGCGGCGCGTCGAGTCCATACGGGTTCGGTCGGTCCCGACGAAAATAGCCCTGTCCTTGTTCGATTCGGTTGCCGTTACCCGAGGCGGACGGGGTCGAAGTCGAGGAAAGCCGTCTCGTAGCCCTCGTGGCGAGCGACCTGCGGCGGCACGTCAACCGCGAGGTCGACGGTCGCGTCGCCGCCGGCGAGCCCCGGCACCGACACGCCGTAGTGGAACCCGAGGTCGGCGTCGAGGCCGGGTTCGAGGCGGCCATCGAAGCGGGTCGAGCCGCCGGACGCGACGGTCGCGGTGAGGCCCAGCCGCGGGACGAGAAGGCGGTTATAGGGCGTCAGCGGGAAGACGGCGAGGTACGGGTCGTCGCTGAAGCGGTCGGCGTCGAGGGCGGTGCCGACGAGTCGGAGGCCCCCAGTCGCCGCGGCCCCCAGCGCCGTCCCCGGAAGCGTCGCGGGGCCGAGGCCGAGGGAGAGACCGTCCATCTCCATCGGCCTGACCGCGCCGGGGTCGCCCTGCTGGTCGTCGAACGTCGTGTACGGGATGTCGTCGCGGTCACCGGAACTGTACTCGAAGTCGAGCGTCGCGCTCGCGGGGGAATCGAACCGGCCGGCGAGGTCGCCGAAGGGGCGCAGGGAGGGCGCGCCCACGTCCACCGTCACCTCGTAGGTGCCGTCGCCGTCGAGGCCGAAGTTCGAGCCGTAGTGGAAGCCCATCTGCTGGGAGAGCATCGCGTAGACGACCTCCTCGCTCACGAGGTCCCCGTCGCGGGCGATTTCGATAGAGAGGCCGGTGTCGGGGACGACGACGCCCGTCTCGGGGTCCCAGACGGACGCCATGAGATGCACGTCGTCGCCGGCCTCGACCGAGATTTTCGACGTGCCGAAGCCGTCGCCCTCGTCGGCCATCACCCAGAATCGGTGGGGGTAGCTGTAGAAGACGCCCACGCGGAGGTCGCCGGCGTCGGCGCTTCCGACCATGCCCATCCCCTCGGTGTGGGTCGGGACGTACACCTCGTCGGGACGGTTCGAGACGACCGGCGGCTCGTTCGACGTGTAGAGCCGGCCGAGCTCGGCGAGACAGCCGGAGAGCCCGGCGGCTCCGACGGTCCCGCTCGCCGCGAGGAATCGACGCCGACTCGTCATGCCTCCCGGAGCGCAGTGAGGTCGTCGATGAGCGCCTGTTCGTCCGGCTGGTTGCCGCGGTAGGTCCGCTCGACGTAGCCGTCGCCGTTGACGAGCGAGACGAGACCGAGGTGGGTGAACATGTAGTTGCCCTCGTCGTTCGGCTCGTTCTTCTGGAAGAAGACGCCGAACTGGTCTTCGACGACGGACTTCGCCTCGGCCTCGTCGGCGGGCCGGAGGAAGTGCCAGTTACCCGCGTCCATGTCGACGTTCATCTGGTCGGCCTCCGCGCGGAAGGCGTCGGCGTCGTCGCGGGCGGGGTCGAACGTGATGGGGTAGAACGACACGCCGTCGGCGTAGCCCTCGGAAATCGAGTGAATCTGGACCTCGCGGAGCGCGCTGATGAGGACCGGACAGACGGTCATGCAGTTGGTGAAAAAGTACGTGTGGAAGTGCGGCCCGTCGATGTCGCGGACCGACACCTCGCTCCCCGCGATGGGGTCCGAAAGCGTCACGTCGGGGACCCGCTGGCCCCACGCCGGATACGGGAGGTCCTCGCTGGACACGTCGTTCTCGCGGTCTGGCTTCGACAGCGACACGTTCGGGTTGGCGTCGCCGCCACCGAGACAGCCCGCCAGCCCGACGGCCGCGCCCGCCCCGGCGGCGCGGAGATACGTTCGTCGTTTCATTGCTCCTCGCTAGAGCTCCGGTACTGAAATGCCGTTTGGTGTGCCTTTCGAACGCCAGCGCGCGTGTTCTCGTCTCGCACGACCGTGGATGAAAGCTTCGACGCACACACCAGAACGGACTTCCCCGCGAGGTGCCTAGCCGGGCGTATGTTCGACGGGCCTCCGTCCCGCCGGGAGTTCCTGAAGGCCGCGGTCGCCGCCGGCGGCGCGGCGGCGCTGTCCGCCTGCCTCGACAGGGCACCGGACGCCCCCGTCCCGGCGGGGACCGACGCGTTCGAGACGCTCCCGAGCCGACAGCACGCATGGAACGAGTTCTGCCGTGAGGACGACCACGGCAACGCCGAGATGCCCAGACATCAGGTGCTCCTCTACCTCGACCTCGACGGCGAGGGCCCGCCCGACGAGGCCGACCGCGAGACCGTCGAGCGCGCCTTCCGCGTCCTCGACCGCGCCTACGAGCGGAGCCACGAGGGCGTCGTCTGGTCGGCCGCCTACTCCCCGCGGTATTTCGACCGCTTCGACGACCCGCTTCCCGACAGCGTGGACCTGCCCGAACCGCGGGCGCTGTCGCCGTTCGAGACGCCCGAGTTCGACCGGCAGGACGCGCTGGTCCACCTCGCGTCGGACCGCGCCGACGCGGTTCTCGAAGCGGAACAAGCCCTCCTCGGCGAGGCGGACGAGGCCAACGGCGTCGCCGTCGACGCCGACCTCTCGGGCGTCTTCTCGGTCGCCTCCCGGCGAACGGGGTTCGTCGGGGCCGGCCTGCCCGCCGAGCACCAGTCCGACCTGAACGGCATCCCCGACGGGAACCCCGTCCCCGAGGAATCGCCGCTTTTCATGGGGTTCAAAGCGGGCTTCGCCGGGAATCAGGCCACCGAGGAGTACGTCACCATCGACGAGGGGCCGTTCGCGGGCGCGACCACGAAGCACGTGGCGAACATCCGCCAGCGCCTCTCGGACTGGTACGACGAGGAAGACCGCTACCACCGGGTCATGAAGCTGTTTTCGCCCGCGCACGCCGAGCAGGACCTCGTCGACGGCGTCGGCGACAACCTCGGCGACGACAGCGGTATCGACGCGATGCTGGACGGCCTCCGCGACGACGCCTTCGAGTTCGGCCACGTCGGCCACGCCCAGAAGGCCGCCCGCGCCAACCGCGACGAGGAGGGGAACGTCAGACTCCTCCGCAGGCACTTCGAGTCGGCCGACGACGGCGTGGCGAGCCTGCACTTCCCGTCGCTCCAGCGCGGTATCTCGGCGTTCGAGGAGGTCCGCGAGGCGATGAACGGCACCGACCTGACCGACGTGCCGACCGTCCGCCAGCGCGTCAACAACGGGATTTTAGAGTACATCTTCGTCAAGCGCCGCGGCAACTTCCTCGTGCCGCCGCGGGAGATTCGCGCGTTGCCGACGCCGACGGGCGAAGCGCCGGGACTGGACGGCTGAATCGAGCGCCTCCCGTTACGTCTCTGGTCGGCCGCGCCCTCAGACGTGTCCCAAGAACGACAGCGCCAGCCAAATCTGCCAGAGGCCGGCCAGCACCATCACGACCGCGGCGACTTTCTGAATCGACCCGACGTAGCCCGACAGCGACCGAATCCGGTCGCCGCCGAGCGCGGCCGCGACGGTGACGACCGCTAGCGGGAGCGCCGCGGCGGCGGCGTAGGCTCCGAGCGAGACGACCGCCTGCGCGGTCGGGAGTGCGAGCGACTGGGTGACGACGCCGAGGAAAATCGGGACGACACAGCCGGCGGCGGCGAGGCCGTACACCCCGCCGAAGACGGCGAAGCCGGTGACTGACGACCGGTACTCCGGGAGGACGACGTGGAGGCTCGGCGCGCGACCGGTGAACATGAGGACGCCGAAGCCGACGAGCGCCGCTCCGACGAGCGGTTCGAGGAGCGCGAGGTGCGAGGCGATGCGGCCGCCGACGACCGCGAGGGCGCTCCCGATAGCGCCGAGAACGACCAAGGCGGCGAGCGACGCGACCGCCCCGCGGACGACCGCGCCGCCGAGGTCGGCCTCCTCGCTGGAGAGGTAGTAGCCGACGTAGCCGGGCAAAAGCGGGTAGGCGCAGGGCGCGAAGAAGGTGGCGACGCCGGCGCTGACGGCGAACGCGAGCGTGCCGGCGAACGCGGAGTCGAACCCCAAGGCGGGGCCGAGACCGAACCCGGGCATCAGGCGACGTCCTCGACGGCGGCGCGGAGGTTCTCCTCGCTGGCGAGGCCGCGGTGGGTCCACGCTATCGACCCGTCGGCGTCGAAGACGACGAGATACGGGAGACCGTTCGCGCGGACCGCGCGCATCAGGTCGCTGTCGGGGTCGTGGCCGACCGTCCAGTTCCCGTCGTGTTCGGTCCACCAGTCGCGGATATCGTCCATCGTGAGGCCGCCGCCGAGGCGCTCGTTCGTCACCGAGACGAACGCCACGTCGTCGCCGAACTCATCGTGGAGCGCCCGGAGCGACTCCATCTGGGCGACGCAGGGCGCACACCACGTCGCGAAGAGGTCGAGGACGGTCGGCGTCCCCTCGGCGGGGATTCGGACCTCGCCGGCCGACGATCCTTGCGCGTCGACGGTGTCGATGACGAGCGGGAGGTCGCCGGCCTCGGACGACGCCGTCGCTGAGGCGGTCTCGGTGCTCTCGTCCGCGGCTCCGGCCGTCGTCTCGGTCGCGTCCGCGGGTGCGGACCCGTCGCCGAGACAGCCCGCGACGCCGGCGACGCCCGCGCCCGCGAGAAGAGAGAGGAGGGCGCGTCGTCTCACGGGTCGTCACCTCGGCGGAGTCGGGAGCGCGGTCGCGTCGTGTGCATACTCGTGGCTAGTGAATCCCATCGTAAAGCGTCGCTGGTGTCGTGCGCGAATCCCGCGTGAGAGATGGTGTGGGCGTCGAATCGTGGGACTCGCGTCCGATTATCGGGCGTTCTCGACGGCGCTCCGGAGGTCGGACCACCGCGGAGCGACCTGCTCGCCGTCGACGAGGACGGTCGGCGTGCCCTGAAAGCCGCGCTCGTCGACGGCCTCGGTCCGCTCGGCTTCGACGAGCGGGCGGTAACGCTCGCGGGAGGCGGCCGCGGCGACAGAACAGCCGTCGAGGTCGGCGTCGTTCGCGAGAGACTGGAGCGTCGACAGCGAGCCCTCGGCGTCGCCGCCGCTGAACTCCGACTGGTTCTCGTAGAGCGTGTGGGCGAAGTCGAAGAAGGTCTCGTCGTCGGCCTCGTCCTGAGCGGCGCGGGCCGCCGAAGCGCCCTTCCACGACCACCAGTCGTCGACCGGAATCGGGAAGTCGTGGTGGCGGTAGCGGACGACGCCCTCGGAGACGTACTCGGACCGGAGTTGCGGGGCGACGTCGACCGCGAACGTCGCGCAGTGGGGACAGGCGAAGTCCTCCCAGACGTCGACGACGACGCTCGCGTCCTCGGACCCGATGACCGGCGTGGGGAGGGAGCTGACCGTGTCGCGCTCGGGGACTTCGCAACCGATGGCGGCGACGGCGTCGTTTCCGGAACCGCCGCTTCCGCCGCCGAGGCACCCGGCGGTGCCCAGCGTCAGCGCACCCGCCGTCGCGGCGAGATACGCGCGTCGTGTGTTGCGCATGGTCGGGTTCGGGGGCGAACGAACTTAGATTCTCCGAGGCGAATCGAGGGTTTCGGAGGGCGTTGCCGCTTTTCGTGGTTCGGTTCGGGAACCGCGATATCGGCGGCCGCCGACGTCGCCGCGATTTCCGTCGTCCCCCAAGCGACACTGATTAACCCCCCTGCGGCGTCCCCTCACACGTGCCAACCGTCCACTTCCGCGGCCGGGAAATCGAGTGCGACCGCGGGGACGTCCTCCGCGACGTGCTCCGCGCGGCCGGTGAGTCGCCGCACAACGGTCACTCGTCGTGGTTCAACTGCCGCGGCGGCGGCTCGTGCGGGACCTGCGCCGTCGAGGTCCGCGGCCCCGTGACCTACCGGACGAAAAAGGAGCGCCGCCGGCTCCGGTTCCCCCCGCACGACCCCGACTCGGGGCTCCGACTGGCGTGCCAGACGGTCGTCCTCGGCGACCTCTGGGTGGAGAAGTACCCCGGCTTTTGGGGCCAACACGCCGACGGCGACGACGGCGACGAAGCTGAGGTGCGCGACGGTGCCGACGCGCGCGGAACGCCGAAACGGGCCGACTGAGTCGGCGACCCGGTCAGTCGCCGGCGACGTGGTCGTACCACGAAAGCAGGTCGTCGCGGTCGCGGGTGTCCGCCGGGAGCTCCGAGACGCGGAACCACCGCGCGGCCGATATCTCCTCGTCGGGGTCGTTCACGCTGAGTTCGGCGGCCGCGTCGGCGCGGGCGCGGTAGACGGGCATCACGCCCCACGTCTGGTGGCCGTCACAGCGGATGTCGATTCTGGTGGCCATCGCGAGGCCCCCGTAGTCGGCGCTGATACCGGCCTCCTCGGCGAGTTCGCGCCGGGCGGCCTCGGTGAAGCCCTCGTCGTCGCCGTCGACGCCGCCGCCGGGGAGGACCCAGAGGTCGACGCCCTCGTGGCGGACGAGCAGTATCTCGTCGTCGCGGCGGCGGACGACGGTGTGGACGCCGTAGGGCGTCCCCGTGGACTTCACGCGGGAGGCGAGCGTGCGGAACCGCGGGCGGGAGACGCGGCGGGTGTGGACCGGTTCGAGGTAGTCGGCGTCGGCGTGGCTCCGGCGCAGGCGGTGGTAGGCCTGCTCGGCGCGCTGTCGCGCCTCGTCCGCGAGGAACCACAGGTCGTCGACCGTCATCGGCGCGCGTCCGGCGGTCGATGTGCGAGCGGGCGACTCGGCATACTCCACGGTTCGGCGCGACTCCACAAATCGGCTTCGACACGCGCCGTCCTGAGGGGGAGCCGGCGACTTCGCGGCCAATCATCGCCCTTTTATCCGGTGGCGCGGAACCTGTGCGTATGAGCTTCGAGAAAGACGACAAGGTCGTTCTGCACGACAAGCACAGCGAGTTCGACGGCGAGACCGGCACGGTCACGCAGGTCATCGAGAGCATGTTCGGCGAGCCGACCTACACCATCAGCTTCGACGAGGGTCAGGAGGTCGGCATCGCGCAGGACCAGCTCGAAGCCGCCGACGCCGACGAAGCCGACGAAGCCGACGAAGAGTAACGCGACCCACCGACCGACGCCTCCCAGACCCACTATGCCACGCGTTCCGTTCCACTACATCGACCTCCGAACGTTCTGCTACGAGACGGAAGACGAAAAACGGGTCGAGGAGGCGCTTCGGGCGTTCCTCCCCGACGAGTTCGACGTCGACCGCGTCGAGAGCGCCGGCCACCACGGCGACCGCATCATCGTCTTCTCCGCGCGCGTCGAGCGCGCCAACGACGTGCGGCACGTCCTCGACAAGATTCGCGACCTCCCCGACTTCGAGACGCTCCTCGACGAACTCGACCAGCGCGTCACGGACAACACGGAGTTCTTCCTGCGGCTGGACAAACAGGCCGCGTTCAAGGGCGAGGCCCGCCGCGGCGGCGGCCTCACGCTCCGCGCGAAAGTCGAGGCCTACCCGGCGAAGAAGGAAGCCGCGGTGGAGAACGCCCGCGAAGCCCTCCTCGGCGACGAGTAGGGTCGTCCGAAGTCGGTCGAATTCCCGCGGTGAACTATTCTACGCGTCTTTCCACTTGATGGAACAGCCCTGCGAGGGGTACTCCTCGACGGGGATGTCGTCGCCGGCGAGAAGCGCCTCGACGGCCGTGCGCATCTCGTAGTCGGTCACCTCGTCGTCGGGGCTCATCGCGTCGTCGATGCGGGAGTGGAACGCGAGTTCGAAGTCGTCGCCGGTGTTCTCGAAGAGGAACGGGTCGGGTGTGCAGACCGCGCCGTACTCGGCGGCGACCGCCTGTGACTCGTCGCGGAGATACGCGGTGTACCCAATCGTGCCGTCCTCGACGAGTTCCTGCATCCGCTCGAAGGAGTCCTCGGGGCGGTCCTCGGCGTCGTTGGGGTTGATGCCGACGACAGCGAGGTCGTCGTAGGCGCTGGCGAGGTGGTTCAGTTCCTCGAACTTCGCCTTCGCGTACGGACAGTGGTTACACGTGAAGACGAGGAGGAGGGCGTCGTAGTCGGCGAACGACGAGAGGGAGTACGTCTCTCCGTCGGTGCCGGGGAGTTCGAAGTCGGGCGCGGCGTCGCCGCGTTCGAGCTCGGAGTCGGATTCCAGGAGTACCATGCCGCCACGTTGGCCCGCGAGCATGAAAAGCGGTTGGCCCGCGGCAGTCCCGCGTCGGCGTCGGCGGCCCCGGGACGCCCGCTCAGTCGAGGGAGACGAGGGCGATTGCGAGGACCGCGAAGCCGATGCCGGCGACCTTGCGAACCGTCAGCGGCTCGCCGAGCGCGACGATGCCGACGACCGACGAGACCGCGAGGAACATCCCGAAGATTGGCGCGACCACGGAGACGGGACCGAGCGCGAGCGCCCGGTAGTACGCGAGGATGCCGACCGCGAGGCAGACACCGGCGGCGAGGACGTAGGGGAGGTTCGGGCTGACGACCGAGTCGGTGACGCGCTGGCCGGAGACGACGATGACCCCGGCCGTCGCCACGACGAGGACGCCGTTGGCGACCAACGCGGCCACGTCGCTCGGGATTTTGTCCTGGCCGGTCGTCGCCACTTTCATCAGCGGTGCGACGAGCGAGTAGGCCCCGAGCGCGACGACCGCCCACGAGATGTAGTTCACGGATAGAACGCGGCCCCGAGTCGTGTATAGGGTTACGATTCAGCGCCGAGTCGGCGCGAACGAGCCGTGATAACACGGAGACGGGCCAGTGAAACCAGATTTAGAATCGAGTACATGCCCCCATCATGTATAGACAAACGAAAACTCATACAGTCACCAGCCAAATTTTTATCAAGTATTATCCCGTAATGGTGTGTATGTCCCAGGAAGTACAACCCTCGGTCATCGCGCACACGTGGGACGACCCGACTCGGTGTCCGTTCTGTCTCGACGAACTGGAGAGCGAAGGGGAGGGGTTCATGGACCACCTCGAAGAGAGCCCCATCTGTCAACAGGGGTTCGGCATGTGGCGCGACGCGGTCGCCGACGACGTCCGCGGCGAGTGGTCCGGATAGGCGGCCAAAAAACGGTTGTTTTTCGCGGTTCGGCCTGCTCACTCGGGAGCGACGCCGAGTTGCGACAGCATCGACATGATGTCGGTGCTGTTCCACTCCTCGACGCACAGGCCTCCCTCGTAGCGCGCCTGCACGATTCCCCACGTATCGAGTTTCCGGTGGGTCGCCGGGATGTCGCCGCGGGCGCTCCGAAGCGTCCCGTCGTGCGTGCCGGTCAGGCGGTACCGACCGTAGACGCTGTCGTCTCGCGCCGTCACGTCGAACAGTTCGACGTGGAAGTCGGAGAAGGCGTCGTGATACCGGCGCGCCCACTCATCGACCGCGTCGGTGCCGATGAGCCCCTCGGGCTCCGAAAACGTGTGAACCTCGACCAGCGGGTCGTACTCCTCGTTGATAACCTCGTAGTCGCGTTTGTTCCACAGTTCGTCCGCCACGCGCATGAACGAGTCTCGGTGCTGTTGTTCTCTCTCGGATGTTGCCGACATTTCCACCACCGTTCGGAGAGACGGCCGACAGCGGCTTAGTTATGGATTCTTGCTCTCACGAACGTCGCCGGAGAAGGGAACCGAAGACCGGTCGCACCTGCCGGTCGCTCCGCGCGCAACCGCCCTCAGTCGCTCGGGGCCGCCTGCGGCCGCCGCGCCGACCCGTCGACCCGTCCGAGGAGCCACCGGGTCAGCCCGAACGAGAGCAGGCCGAGGACGGCGACGACGCCGAAGGTGACGCGGACGCCCGCGAGGTCGATGAGCGCCCCGAACGCCGGGGGCGCGACGGCCCCGCCGAGCGAGATGCCGATAGTGACGACGGCGAAGTTCTTCCCGAGGTCGGCGCGCTCGGAGAGGCGGTCGGCGAGCGTCGAGCGCGCGGGCCGCGAGACGCTGATGGTCCCGCTGAAGGGGAGAATCAACACGACGAGCGCGAGCGGGAGCGACCCGCTCGCGAGGAGCGTCGCCAGTCCGGCGAGCGCGGCGTAGCCGCCGAGGGCGACGGTGCCGGGGCCGACCCGGTCGGTGAGCGCGCCGCCGACGAGAATCGTCCCCGCGCCGACGACGAGCATCGCCGAGACGAGGAGGTTCGCCGTCCCCGGCGCGAGGCCGTAGCCGGCGGTGAGCAGTTGCGGCGCGTACGTCCGGATGCACCACGCGGCCGCCGAGGTGAGAAACGACAGGAGCGTGAGACCCATCAGCCCCGACGACGAGAGGAGCTCCGACGCGCCCCGCCGAATCCCCGCGAGCGTGGGGCGCGACGACGGGCGGTCCTCCGCCGCCGGCTTTCGGATTCGCTCGGGGAAGCCGCGGGCGACCGGGAGCGCGACGAGCGCGAACGCCGCGCCGAAGACGGCGATTCCCGCGACGGTCCAGCGCCAGCCGAGGCCGAGCGCGCCGACGCCGGCGGCGATGGCGTACGAGACGGCGAAGCCGAGCGACCCGCCGAGCGCGTGGAGCGAGTACGCCCGCCCGCGGTTCGTCTCCGAGGAGGCGGTCGCCAAAAGCGGGTAGTGGGCGGGGTGGTGGCCCGCGATGCCGACGCCGAGAAGCGCCTGCGAGGCGAGGAGCCACGGGTACGAGGGCGCGAGCGCGGTGGCGACGATGCCCGCCGCGCCGAAGCCGAGCGAGATCTCGAGGACGAGCGTCCGGCTCCGCGCGTCGGAGAGGTAGCCGAAGGGGAGTTGCAGGAGCGTCACGACGCCGCCTTGGACGCCGATGGCGAGGCCGACGGCGGCGATACTCACACCGAAGTCGTCGGCGACGAGGCCGATAACGGGCGCGAGCGCGACCAGATACGCGTGGTTGACAACGTGCGAGCCGGCGACGAGGCCGACCACGCGGCGCTCCTGTGTCTCCGTCACACCGGTCAATGGGAGGTGATTCGTGAAAAGCCCGCCGTCCGCGGCGACGTTGGTCCTGCGTGTGGGTCAGCCGCCACCCCGGCCACCGCGGCGCTCGCCGCCGAGCCGCGCGCCGAGCCAGAGGTCGGCGAACGTGTCGAAGAAGTCCGCGCCGGTGTCGACGAGTTCGCGCTCGACGCCGAGCGCCTGACACCGCTCGTCCACCGCCGCGAGATGCGATTGGAGCCGGTCTGTGTACTGCCGCGCCGCCGACCCGCCGAAGTAGGTCCGCCGGGTCGCCTCGGACTCGGGGTCCTCGAAGATGGCGTCGCCCGTCGCCTCCGGGCCGAGTTCCTCCGAGGTGAGCACCTGTGCGACGAGCACGTCGTTTCGCGCGAGCGCGGCGAGGCCGGAAGCGACGTCGTCGGGGTCGAAAAGCAGGTCGCTCACGACGACCACGAGCGACCGCGAGTGGATGGTCTCGGCGTAGGTCGACAGCGCGGCCGTGATGTCGCCGTCGCCGCCGGGCGTCGTCTCGTTGAGCCGCTCGACGAGCCGGAGCACCTCGCCGCGGCTCGACGCGTCGGTGTCGATGCGGTCGGGTAAGTCGCCGAGGAGGGAAAACCGGAAGTCGTTGTTCTCCTCGGCCGTCAGGTGGCAGAAGCCGAGGCCGAGCTTCGCGCCGTACTCGAACTTGTTCGCGTCGCCCTCGCCGAAGTCCATCGACGCCGAGGCGTCGAGGAGGACGTGGACCGTCAGGTTCCGCTCGGCCTCGAACCGCTTTATGAACAGCTCTTCGGTCCGGGCGTACACCTTCCAGTCGATGAGCCGCGGGTCGTCGCCGGCGGCGTACCGGCGGTGGTCGCTGAAGGTGAGCCCCTCGCCCACGTCCGGCGACTCCTGTTCGCCCTGCCGCCGGGCGTTCGAGACGCGCTTCAGCGAGGTGTCGAACCGGTCGAGTTCGTCGAGGAAGCCGGGGTCTATCATCGCTCAGTCACTCGTTCAACAGCCGCCGAATCACGTCGTCGGGGTCGAGTCCCTCGCGCTCCGCCCGGAAGTCGAGGATGATGCGGTGTCTGATGACCGGCGGGGCCATCTCGACGACGTCCTCCCACGAGACGTGGGTGCGCCCGTGGACGAACGCCCGCGCCTTCGCGGCGAGGACGAGCGCCATGCTCGCGCGGGGGCTCGCGCCGAACTCGACCTGCTCGTCCTCGCGGGTCTTGCGGACCAGTTCGATGGTCCGGTCGCGGATGTCGTCGGAGATGGGGACCTGCCGGACGAGCCGTTGGGCCGCAAGCAGGTGCGTCCGCGGCAGGACGCGCTCGACCTCGGGCGACGCCGCGCCCTCGGCGTACTGCTTGACGATGGTCCGCTCCTCGTCGAACTCGGGGTAGCCGACGAGAATCTTCATCAGGAAGCGGTCGGTCTGCGCCTCCGGGAGCGGGTAGGTGCCGCCCTGGTCGATGGGGTTCTGCGTGGCGAGGACGAAAAACGGGTCCGGAAGCTCGTAGGTCTCGCCCGCGGCGGTCACCTGCTTTTCCTGCATGGCTTCGAGGAGCGCGGCCTGCGTCTTCGGCGTCGCCCGGTTTATCTCGTCGGCGAGAACGACGTTGGCGAAGATGGGGCCGCGCTCGAACACGAAGTCCCGGCCCTCCGGCGTCTCGCGAATGATTTCGGTGCCCGTGATGTCCGAGGGCATCAGGTCGGGCGTGTTCTGCACGCGCGAGAACTGCAGGTCGGTCGCGTCCGAGAGGGCGCGCACGAGCGTCGTCTTCCCCAGTCCGGGGTTCGATTCGAGGAGCGCGTTGCCGTCGCAGAGGACGCAGACGAGCAGTCGCTCGACCACGTCGTGCTGGCCGATGATGCGCTTTCCGACCTCGTCTCTGACCGCGCCGACGCTCGCTTGGAGCTCCTCGATGCTGAGGTCGTCGTCTGTCGGGGCCGCGGCGTCGCCGTCGACCGCGGTCCGCTGTCCGTCGTCTCCGAGCCGGTCTGGGTTGTCACTCATCTTCGGTCTCTCGTATCTCTAAGGTGTAGTCGCGAATCAGGTCGGCCTCTTCGAGCGTGTCGTCGGCGAGGTAGCCGGCGCGCTGACTCTCGACGGCGCTGTCGCCGCCGTAGCCGGTCGAGTCGTAGGCCGCGGCCGCCGACTCCGGCCCGTCTCCGTCGCCACTGCCGCCGGTGCCGGCGACGGTGGCGTTCAACTGCTCCGACCCGGCGGCCACGTCCTCGGGGTCGCCGAGGATGGAACTCCCGTTCTGGAGCCGCGTCTCCTCGTCGGAGAACCGGTCGGGGCGGTCGCCCGCGGAGGCGCCGTCGCCGGCGAGCCCCTCGAACTGGATGTCCGAGATGGCGACCTGAATGCTCCCCGCCGAGAGGAGCAAGGCGACCACGAGCGCGCCGACGATGCGGCGGGTCGGAAGCAGTTCCACCGACGACGACTCCCGCAGGCGGGACAGCACGTCGTCGTAGAGCGCGGCCGACATGCGCGAGTCTCGGTTCGGGTTCCCGTCGTCGGCGACGAGGTCGCGGGCGGTCCGCAACGCCTCGGCGACCGACGGGTTCACCGCCTCGAACTGCTCGACCGGCGGCTCCCGCATCAGAATGAGGTACTCCGCGACGCCGACGAGGAGGCCCACCGCGAGGGCGAGCGGGACGGCGACGTGGACCGAGATGGCCGGGTCCACCCGCGGGAGGAAGCCGAGCGACACCGACGACTCGACGGGGAGTTCGACGACCCGGAACGCGACGTTCGCCAACAGCGTCGCCACCGCCGCGTCGACGACGCTGGAGACGGCGGCGGCCTTCGCGGCCTCGCGGCGAACCTCGCGGACGGCGTCGGCCATCGCCTCGCGGCGGGGAGTTCCCGCGTCGTCGGGCGGCCCGCCCTCGTCAGCGCCGGCGTCGTCGGGGGTCGAGGTCGGTTCAGACACCGCTACACACCGCCGGTTCACTGCCGTCTTGGTAGCCGGCACAGGCCTCCCGGAGGTCGACTTCGAGCGCGTCGACCCGGTCTTCGAGGCGGGAGACCTCGGACTGAAGCGAATCAATCCGGTTCTCCAGTCGGTCGTTCGTCGCTTCGAGCTCCTCGTTGTCCGCTTCGAGGTCGTCTATCTGGTTTTCGAGGCGGTTGCGCTGTTCTTCGAGGTCGTCGAGCGTCGCTCGGAGGTCGTTGATTCGGTTGCGGGCGTCTTCGAGGCTGTTTTCCGTCTCCTGAAGCTCCCCCCGCGTCGACGACAGTTCGCTCTGCGTCGACGACAGTTGCGACTCCGTGTCTTCGAGGCTGTCGGAGACCTGCGAGACGTCGCCGCGGGTGCGTTCGAGGCTGTTGTTCAACTCCCGTAGCTCCGTCCGCGTCGCCGACAGGTCCTGTCGGGTCTCCGAAAGGTCCTCTTCGAGCGCCTCGTTTCGCTCGCGCAACTGCTCGTTCTGTTGGTCGAGCGAGTCGACCGAGTACTGGTAGAACATCGTCGCGCCGACGGTTCCGGCGGTGAGCAGGACGACGATGACGACGAGACCGAGGTTGAGGGACCGACCCAGCGCACTCATATCAAACCACCTTCACTTTGCGTTCGACCCCGATACACTTGAAGACGCCGGGCGAGCACCTCGGTGAGATACAGGAGGAACGCGGCGGCGACGAACGCGACCGCCCAGTCGTCGCGCACGGGCTGGACGCCGGCGGCGTTGTCGCGGGCGGATGCGGCGATTTCGTCGGCGTCGTTCGGGCCGTATATCGTCCCGCCGCTGTCGGAGACGGCGGCTTCGAGCGCGGCCGACCGGCCGAATCCCGCGTACTCGACGGGGTAGTTCACCGCGAAGGCGGTGTCGAGCACGTCTCGGTAGCCCGTCTCCGTGGGGACGACGGTCGCCTCGTAGACGCCGGGACTGACCGCCGAGAAGCTCAGTTCCTCGACGCCCCGCGGGCGCTCGCCGCCGCGGTAGACGACGGTCGTCGGTTCGCCGACGCGGGTGTCAGACACCTCGGCGACGCCGGACGCCTTCCGCTCGGGGTCGCCGATGACGTAGTTCGTGGTCTTCGTGAGCAGAAGCGAGTCGGGGCGCTGGAGCAGGCCGTCGAGCGTGCCGTCGCCCGCGTAGGCGGTGACGGTGGCGACGCGGCCGAGCCCGTAGCGCCACGAGGCGACCGCGGGGGTGCCGTCGTCGGCCGCGACGAGGAAGTTCGCGCCGCTCCTGACCGACACGTCGTTGACGCTCCCGGGGTTCGCGGTCAGCTCCACCCCGGCGGTGACGAAGTCGTTCTGGTCGACGACCGTGAGGCCGTCGCCGGCGTACTGGCGGTTCGACCCGCCGAAGAGGATGCGGAGCCGGTCGGTCTCGTCGGCTCTGAGGTAGTTCCCGCCGGACGCCCGCGCGATGGCCCGGAGGGTCCGTTCGTTCGGGCTCGGGCCGGTCCCGATGGCGATGACGCGGACCCCGTCGCGGCCGAGTTGGTCCGCGAGCGTCGCGGCGTCTTGGAACCGGTCGTGGCCGTCGCTGATGAGGATAATCGTCCCGCGCCTGTCGCCGAGTTGCTGGGCCGCGCCGTCGAGGCCGACGGCGATGTCGGTCGCGCCGCCGGACTGGAGCCGGCGGATGAGGTCGGCGGTCGACTCCCGGTTCGGCCCGAGCGGGCGGAGCGGTGCGACGTCGTAAGCGCGGTAGTTGAAGCCGACGATGCCGACTCGGTTCTCGTCGCCGAGCTGGTCGAGCGCGTCGAGGGCGACCGACTTCTGGACGCGCATGCCGCTTTCGGCGCTCCCCGAGACGTCGATGGCGAAGACGAGGTTCGTCTGCTGAGACGCGCCCTCGCCGGTCGTCACCGGGAGCATCGACGCGAGGCTCGACCCGTCGTACCCGCCGTTTTCGAACGAGTTGCGCCCGCCGACGGTCAGCAGGCCGCCGCCGTCGATGACGAACCGCTGGAGCGAGTCGGCGTTGCCCACGTCCTCGGCGCGGAGGTCCTGGAGGACGACGGCGTGGTACGACGAGAGGTCCGCGGGAACGGTCTCGGCGGTCTCCACGTCGTACAACTGCGAGAGGTAGTCGCGGAACGGGTAGTCGCCGCGGGAGACGTACAGCACCCGCGGCGGCTCGACCACGCGGACCGTCTTGCGGAACACGTCGTTCGTCTCGAAGCGGTCGTCGCCGGCGATGCGGGCGGTGACGCGGTGGGTTCCGGTCGTCTCGAACGTCCGCGTGAACTCGACGCCGTCGGTGGTGTTGACCGTCTCGCGGGCGACCTCCTCGCCGTCGATTTCCACGGCGAGTTCGACGGTCGCGGTCTCGACGTCGTCGGGGACGACCCCGTCGACCTGCGCGAGGAACGCGTTCTCGACGCCGACGCTGGTCTTCGACGGGCCGCTGACGGTGACGTACTGTTCGGTCTCGGTCGGTTCGACGCCGACCGCGCTCACCGTCGCGTTGAGGTCGCGGGCGAGCGTCGTCGCGGACGCGAGGCTCCGCCCCGAAGTGACCTGTCCGTCGGAGACGAGGACAACCGTCCCGTCCGGTCTGAGGTTGGCCGCGACGGCGTCGCCGATGGGCGACTCGTCGCCGCGGGCGACCGTCGAGGTCGTGACGGGGACGCCCTCGTCCTCGATGTCGGCCGCGAGTTGCGACGCCACGTCCTCGGTGACCGCCGCGCTGTCGGAGTCGTCGACGAGGAGCGTCACCTGCGGGTCGCCGTCGGTCATCCGGGTCGTGACGGTGTACGGCCCCGCGGCCGCGACGACCAACAGGAGGACGACGAGGAACCGGGATGCGAACAGGAGCCGCCGGGAGCGCCCGCCGGCGGTCCCGTCGGCCCCGCGGAAGATGAGCGCCCACGCGAGGAGCGCGGCCACCGGGAGCGCGACGAGGAACAGCGGGCGCTGGAGGCCGAAGGTCCGGCCCGCGGCCTCGGCCGTCCACGCGAGGGGCGTCGTCGCGGCGGCGGGAGCCGTGCCGGCGACGGCGACATCCGCCAGCGCGGTCAGCGCGGCCGACGCCGACCCGAGCGCCGCCATCAGAGGTCACCCCGCCGGCGCAGGTAGGCCAACTCGACCATCGTCGCCGCGAGCGCGACCAGCGCGGCCCACTCGGTCAGCGGGTCCGGGACCTCGCGCTCTTCGACCCGCGTCGGGTAGTCTCCGGGGGCCGACTCGCCGTCCAGCGGTGCGGCGGCCACGTCGGACTCGGCCTCGCTGAGGAGCGACGCCGCGAACCGCTCGTCGCCGACGCGGTAGAAGCCGGCGTCGCCGAGGCGGACCTCCGGGCCGGTCGCCTCGCCGGCGGGCGTCTCGACGGTCTGGTTCGCGCCCGCCGCGAGCGACCCGCCCGTCTCGCGGTTCAACTCTGAGAGCGTCGAGCGCCCGGCGAGGTAGAACACCGAGCGCTTCCAGAACACGGGGTACTGGTAGTTGTACTTGAACGCCGAACTGTCCTCCATGAAGCCGTAGTAGAGGACGCGACCGGCCCCGCGGCGCTCGACGGCGACGAGCGAGGTGCCGCCGGTCGTGTTCACGAGCGACTGGCCCGACCGGAGGTCGCCCGCGACGTACTCGGTCGGCGGCGGGAAGGTGATGTCGCGGGTAATCGGGTGGCTCTCGACGGTCCCGATGGTCGGGTTCGTCTCGACGCTCCCCTGCGAGACGAGGCGCAGGTCGCCGTAGTTCGGCGACTCCTCTTGGGCCTGAATCGCCACGCCGCCGCCGTCGGCGACGATTTCCCGGCCGGCCTCGACGTTGCCCGCGAGCAGGCGACCGGGGTTGACGTTGCTGTAGATGACGACGTCGTAGTTCGTCGAGACGGCCGTCGGCGGGTTGTCCACGGTCAGAGACACCTCGGGGATGACGGACAGCGCGGCCGTCAGATAGCGGTTCTCGTCGTTCGTGAGGACGAGCACGTCCACCGAGGCGTCCTCGGGGGCCGCGACGAACAGCGCGTCGTCGGTCGGGAAGGCGTCGCCCGGCGAGAGCGCGACGCGCCCGCCGCCCGCGGGGACCGGGAGCGTCGCGGTCGCCACGTCGCCGGGGTCCATGCGGACCTCGCGGGTAGCGCCGGCGAGCGAGAGCGTCCGAGTAACCGCCGACTCGCCGTAGTTCTTCACCGTCACGGTGACGTTCGCGCCGGAGAAGCGCCGGTCGACGATGCCGACGTTGCCCCGTCCGCCGCCCGCGAACTGCTGGAGTTGGACGACGAGGCCGCGGGCGCGGGCCTCGCGGACCGCGTCGCTCCACGGCGAGTCGTCGGCGAAGTCGCTCAGAACGACGACGCGGGCGTCCTCGCCGGCGACGGAGGCGGCGGCGGTAATCGCGGAGCGGAGGTCGCCCGGCGCGTCGCTCGCTTGCAGACCGTCGAGGGCGGCGCGGGCGTCGGGCGCGCTCCCCCGGCGGAGCACCACGTCCGCGTTCGCCCCCGCCGCGACGACCGACGTCGTGCCGGAGACCTCGTCTCGCGCCGCGGCGAGGGCGCTGTCGAATCGCGTCCCACCGCCGTCGCGGACGCCCATGCTCGCGCTCGTGTCCACGACGAGGACCGTCTCTTGGACGGTCTCCGACTCGGGGACCAGCACGTACGGCGTCGCCAGCGACCCGACGAGCGCGACGAGCGCGACCAGCTGGATGAGGAGGAGCAGGCTCCGAAGCAGGCGGTCGAAGATGGGGTTCGAGGCGTTTCGTCCGGCCGAGTCCGCGAGGAACCGGAAGGTCGGGAGCGTGCGCCGGACCGGCTCCGGCCGGAGCAGATAGAGGACGACGAGCGGGACCGCCCCCAAGAGGGCGACCAACCCGAGAGGGAACAAGAAGAACTCGGAGAGGGCCATGCCCGACCCGTGGTGCGCCTCCAGTATGGCTGTTTCCCTACTCGTTGACACGTTCCGCATTATCGACCTGTCCGAGTACGTGAACGATGGGGTCGCTCGCGCGGGTCGATTTCGGCGAGATATTATCGATAGTCATTATACTGTCAGCTAAAAGTACGTCATTGCATAACAATGCTCTTGAATCATAACACGACACAATTTTATGCTCTAAAGTTATTTGTCGAGCTACGATGGGAACTGATAGGTACACACCGCGGTCGTACGACGACATCGCTCCGGACCAGCGTCCGACGCTGAAACAGGCGCTCGTTCCGGTGCTCGGACTCGTCGCCTTCCTCGGCCTCGGGTCGGCGTGGCTGGGACTCGACCCGCACATCCCGCTCGTCTGGAGTATCGCGCTGGTCGGCCTCCTCGGCCGGTTCGTCTGGGGCTACACCTGGGAGGACCTCTACGAGGGCATCGAACGCAGTCTGTCGATGGGGCTACAGGCGATTCTCATCCTGTTTACCATCTACGGCGTCGTCTCGACGTGGGTCGCCGCGGGGACGATTCCGACGCTGATGTACTACGGTCTCGACCTGCTGTCGCCGCAGGTGTTCCTGCCCGCGACGGCGCTTCTCGTCGGCATCGCCACCTTCGCCATCGGCTCGTCGTGGACCGCGGTCGGCACGCTCGGCGTCGCCTTCATCGGCATCGGCTCGGGGCTCGGCGTCCCCGAACCGATGACGGCCGGCGCGATTCTCACCGGCGCGTACGCGGGCGACAAGCAGTCGCCTCTGTCGGACACGACGAACCTCGCGGCCGCCGTCACGAACACCGACCTCTACGACCACATCCGCGCGATGCGGAGCGGAACGGCCGTCGCGTTCGGCCTCTCGCTCGTCGGCTTCGTCGTCCTCAGCCTCGGAATCACCGGGACGATTCCGGCCGGTCAAATCGCCGATATTCAGACCGCGCTCGCCTCCTCGTACGACATCACGCTCCTCGCGTTCCTCCCGCTGGCGGTCACGTTCGGCCTCGCCGCGGCGGGCTACCCCGCGCTGACCGTCCTCCTCGCCGGCGCGTTCGCCGGCGCGTTCACGAGCGTCCTCGTGCAGGGCGCGTCGTTCGTCGCGGCGTGGCAGACGTTCATGAGCGGCACCGGGCCGGAGACCGGCTCCGAACTCGTCAACAGCCTGCTCGCCTCCGGCGGCGTCTCCGGCTCCGCGTGGACCATCGCCGTCGTCGTCGCGGCGCTCACCCTCGGCGGCCTGCTCGAACAGACGGGCGTGCTCGCGGTCCTCGCCCACCGCCTCCAGCGCGGGATTCGGAGCCCGCGCCTGCTCGTCGCCTCGACCGGCGTCTCGGCGATTCTGACCAACGCGCTCACCGCCCAGCAGTACATGAGCATCGTCGTCCCCGGCATGACGCTCCGCGACACCTACGACGAGTTCGGCCTCGGCAGTTCGGACCTCTCGCAGGCCATCGAGTCCGCGGGGACGCCGACCGGCGCGCTCCTCCCGTGGCACGCCGGCGGCGCGTACATGGCCGGCGTCCTCGGCGTCTCGACGCTCCAGTACGCCCCGTACTACTTCTTCGGCTACCTCTCGCCGCTCGTGCTGTTCGCCTTCGTCCTCGCGGGCGTCGGCTTCTCGGGGAACAGCACGGCACGGCCCGGCCCCGCCGCTACCGCGTCTGACGACGACTGACGCGACGCGAAACCTTCCCTGCGTCGCGATACCGATACCGAACCGAAAACTATCGCTTTTCTACTATCGCTCTAGGGCCGCTCTGAGCGCCCGCACCTCGTCGCGAACGGCGGCCCACTGCTCGACCGTGCCGGGGAGTTCGTCGCCATCGCGGTCGTCGCGGCCCTCGATTCGGTCGCGCACGGCACCGGGGTCGTCCACGTCATCGAAGCGGATTGCGCCGCCGCCCGCGGCCTCGACCGCGACGGTCCCGTAGCCGAACAGCGACCCGGTGACGCCCTGCGAGAGCGCGCTGTTCTGGACGCGGTCGAGGGAGACGCGCTGGACCGTCCGGGAGAGGACGCCCGTCTTCCGGTAGAGCGCCCGGTCGGTGACCACGTAGCGGGTGTTGGTGACGCGGAGGTACGACCACGCGGGCAAGAGGAAGCCGACGAGGCCAGCGACCGCGAGTTCGGGCACGCCGTTCGCGGCGGCCGCGACGGCCGCGACGACGACGATGGCGAGACCGACGACCGCGGCGGGGATGACGGTCTGTATCCGCGGACGGCCCTCCCAGCGGACGGTCTCGTCGTCGCCGCGAGCCAGCCAGTCGTCGATGGCCGCGACGGGCTCCGAGTCGGTCGCTGAGCCGGCCGTCGAGTCGGTCGCGGCGCTCTCTGCGGCGGAGTCGTCCGGCGTCGACCCGGCGGGTCCCGAATCGCCGCCCGTCATCGCTCGTCGGTCGTCGCGTCGAACTCGAAGTCGCTCGGTTCGATGGCGTCGGAGTCGGGGTCTGTGTCGGGTTCGTCGCCCGCTCGGTCGGTCGCGTCGTCGGTCACGTCGTCGGTCGCGTCGTCGCTCCCGGTCGTCTCGTCGTCGCCCTCGACGGCCCGCCGAATCGCGCGGAGTTCCGTCAGGATGTCGTCGAGGACGGCCGCCTTCCCCTCCGCGTCGGTCTCCGGCCCGGCGCGGCGCTTGATTCGCTCGTTGACGAGCGTCTGGAGCGACTGCGGGTCGGCGACGTTCTGGAAGCTCATCTCGATGCCGCTCCCGCCGGCCGTGCTGATGTTGACGGAGCCGTAGCCGAACTGCCCGCCGAGGAACGTCTGGCTGTAGGAGGTGTCCTGTACCTTGTCGAACTCGATGCGCTGGACGCTCCGGGAGAGGACGCCCGTCTTCCGGTAGAGCGCGTCGGAGGTGACGACGTAGTTCGTGTTCTTGTGCGAGAGGTACGACCCGACGAGGAGCGGAATGCCCACGAGGACGAACGAAAGCGGGACGCCGACGATGAAGGAGGGAACGAGGCTGTAGGGATGCGGGGTGTCGGCCCAGAGGACCGTTTCGTCGTCGTCGAGGGTGAGCCAATCGAACTCGGTGTCCATGGCGGACAGGTTCCCGCCGGCGGTGGAATAGTGTTCCGCCGGAGGGGACCGCCATCCTTGGTCCACGGTACCGTCTAACACGACAATTCCGCCCGGTTGGGCAAACCATTTTACGGATGCCTGCAACGGACTGTCCATGGACAAGCAGTCACTGCTCGACTTGCTGCGTCACGACGCTCGCGAGAGCGTAGATGACATCGCCCGCCAACTGGGCGCAGACGCCGAAGCAGTGGCAGCAGCGCTCGAGGAACTCGAAGACGACGGGGTCATCCGCGGCTACCAGGCGGTCGTCGACTGGAACAACGTCGAGGAGGAACGCGTCCGCGCGCAGGTCGAAGTCGACGTCGAACTCGACCGCGAGACGGGCTACGAGGAGATCGCCCGCCGCATCGCGCGGTTCCCCGAGGTCGCCACGCTCAGACTCGTCTCCGGCGACTACGACTTCTTCATCGAGGTCGAAGGCGAGTCGATGCACGCCGTCTCGAACTTCGTCTCCGAGCGCATCGCCCCCATCCCCGAGGTCACGAAGACGGTCACGCACTTCGTGATGGACTCCTACAAGGAGGAGGGCATCGAACTCGGCGACGGCGACGACGACGACCGGCTGTCAGTGTCGCCATGACGCTCGGCGACCAGCTTTCGGACCGCGTCAAACAGGTGCCGCCGTCGGGCATTCGGAAGTTCTTCGAACTCGCCGAGGAGGTCGACGACGTCATCTCCCTCGGCGTCGGCGAGCCCGACTTCTCCGCGCCGTGGGCCGCCCGGACCGCCGCCATCGACTCGCTCGAACGCGGCAAGACCTCCTACACGTCGAACCGCGGGATGCGCGAACTCCGCGAGGCCATCTCGGAGCGCGTCACCCGCTACGGCCAGGAGTACGACCCCGAAGACGAGATTATCGTCACGACGGGCGCGAGCGAGGCCGTCGACCTCGCGTTCCGGGCGTTCGTCGACCCCGGCGACGTGGTGGCGATACCCCAGCCGTCGTACATCTCGTACACGCCGGGAGCCATCTTCGCCGGGGGCGAGCCGCTTCCGGTCCCCACCCGCGCCGAAGACGAGTTCACGCTCACGCCCGAGGCGCTCGAAGCCGCCGGGGCCGACGAGGCCGACGTGCTGGTGCTCTGCTACCCGAACAACCCGACCGGCGCGGTGATGACCGACGACGAACTCGCCGACGTGGCCTCGTTCGTCAGGGACCACGACCTCGTCGTGCTCTCCGACGAAATCTACTCGGACCTCCGGTACGAGGACGACCACGCCTCCATCGCCACCCATCCCGGGATGCGCGAGCGGACCATCGTGTTCAACGGCTTCTCGAAGGCCTACGCGATGACCGGCCTGCGCCTCGGCTACGCCATGGGGCCGCCGGGGGCTATCGACGCGATGAACAAGGTCCACCAGTACGCGATGCTGTCGGCGCCCACGACGGCGCAGTACGCGGCGCTCGAAGCCCTGCGGTCCTGCGACGACTCCGTCGAGGAGATGCGCCGCGAGTACGACCGCCGCCGCCGGTTCGTCCTCGCCCGCTTCGAGGAGATGGGACTCGACTGCTTCGAGGCGAAAGGCGCGTTCTACGTCTTCCCCGAGGCCCCCGACGGCGACGACGAGGCGTTCGCCGAGGGGCTCCTCGAAGAACAGAACGTCGCGCTCGTCCCCGGAAGCGTCTTCGGCGAGGGCGGCGCGGGCCACCTCCGCGTCTCCTACGCGACGGGGATGCGCGAACTCCGCGAGGCGATGGACCGCATCGAAGCGTACGTCAGCGACTGAGCCGACCGGGCGACACCCGCAACCCGCTTTTTTTCGAACGAGCGCCGCACCACGAGTATGCGAAGCATTCACACAGTTCGGGCGCGTACGTTCAGCGATGTACGACGAAATCCTGCTCCCCGTCGACGGGAGTCCGGCGGCAGAACAGGCGTTGCCGCACGTGTTCGACCTCGCGGAGCGGTGCGACGCGACGGTTCACGTGTTGTTCGTCGTGAACACGACGCGGGACAACGCGGGCATCGTCGGCGGGACGGTCCTCGAAACGCTGGAGCGAGAGGGCAACCGCGTCGTCGACGAACTCGTCGGTCGTGGCGAGAGCCGCGGTATCGAGACGGTTGGGGCCGTGCGTCGAGGCGCGCCGCACGACGTCATCCTCGACTACGCGACCGAACACGGCGTGGGGGTCATCGCGATGGCGACTCACGGCCGAACGGGCGTCGAGCGCGTGCTCCTCGGGAGCGTCACCGAGCGCGTCGTCCGCACCGCGCCGGTTCCCGTGTTGACGGTCCGCGCCGCCGAGTAGGCGGTCCGAAGCGGATACGTCGGCTCGACCGGGCGAACTGACCGTTGACACCGCCGGCTGGCGAAGTGTGTCATCGATTGTCATATACGGCGGTACATTTCGGGAGACCAACACGCAAAGTCTTATTAAATATCGTTTCGTCGTGCAAAACGAATGGTTTCGGGAGGTGACGCGGACACCGCCGTAACAGATGACACGTCGACGTTCCAACTCGGGTTGGACGACCTCAAACGACGGGGGAGCGCGCTCCTCGTCGTCGGGTCGGTTCCGACCGAGCTCTACTCGCGGGCGTCTAAGCAGATGCTCGGCGCTCCCGACGAGCCGCGGCGTCGTCTCTTGGTTCTCAACGACTCGACGCCGCTCGACGACCGGCTCGACGTCGACATCCAACGCACCACGGAGTGGACGCGCGTGGTTCGGTACGGGTCGCTCGAACGGAGCGCGGCGGCATCGCCGTCACCGTCGTCCGCCGTGCCGAGTGCGGTCGACGCGTGCGAGCGCCGAGTCAGCGGCGGTCTCGGCAAACTCGGCGCGGCACTCGCCAACGACGTGACCGAGTTCGACACGCTCGCCGGCGGGCTCTCTCCGGCCGAACTCCGCGTCGCGTTCGACTGTCTCCCGTCGCTCCTCTCGCGGTACGACCGAGACCGCGTGTTTCGGTTCCTCCACGTCATGACCACCCACATCCGCTCGCGAAACGGGATGGTCCACGTCTGGTCACCCGGTGAGCGCGAAGGCGAGGTCAACCGACTGTTCGAGCCGCTTTTCGACGCCGTCGTCGAACTCGACGTCGAGGGTTCCGAGGCCCGTCAACGCTGGCATCTCCGGCAGAAGGACGTCTCGTCCGGCTGGTTCCCGTTGGAGTCGTGAACTTCTCACGACCAGTACGTTTTTCACCTTAATCGTGTCACGTAGACACAATGGAACCGACCGGGGAGGGCGAGCGGGCCGACGCGTCTTCGACGCTGGAAGTCGGCTTTTCGCTCCCTTCAGACGGGGCGGGGTTAGTCGTTCGGGACAACGTCGAACGCCACCAGTTCGTGCTCCGAACGCCGTCACCCGTCGACCCGGAACCGACAGATAGCAGTCGGTTCTCGCTTCCGACGGACGCCGCGGTTCGCATCGAGACCGGCCGCATCGGGCTGGCGGCGAACACGGTCGTCTGCGTCCGCGACGAGGCGGGGTCGATGCTCGCACAGGTCGACCAACAGGGGCGCGAGGAACTCGGGTCGGGAACCTACAGCATCGAACTCTTCGGCGCGGTCAAGACGTATCTCCGGGCCGACGGGCCGCTGACCGTCGACGCGCAACCGCTCGAAACCGTGCTCTCCTTCGAGGAGCCCCAGACGGTGTCCGTCGGCGCGCGGTCGTCTCACGAGAGTCCCGCGACGACGATTACGACGACCGACGACCCCCTCGACGTGATGGCGGCCGTCTCGGCGTTCAGCTCCGCGCTCAAGACCACGAGCGTCGAGCGGTCGTACCCGACGCTCCGGGGACATCCGCCGCTTCTCGAACTGGGCGACGAACTCGACGTCCCCGATGCTCTCGATGTCCCCGAGACCGGCGTCCGAATCGAACTCCCGCCGACGCTGAGCCACGTCTTCGTGGCGACGCCGCTGGCGTACTACCTCGGCGCGCGGCTCGTCCCCGGCGACTCGCCCCGACTCGTCACCGAAGGCGGGTTCGCCCACGACTTCGACGGCCCTCACGGCTTCGAGGAGGCGGTCGAACGCGCGCTCAAACGGACGTTCTTCCTCGACTGCGTCGTTCGAACGGAGGGAATCTACGACGTGCCGCTCCACGAGCGCCAGACCGTCGAGTCGCGGACGGACATCGACGTCGAGGGGTTGTACGACGCGTCGCTCGGCGAACGGCTCTCGGCGTACTTCGAGATACCGTACGAGGACATCGCCGACCTGCTCCCGGAGTGGAAGCTGACGACGCACGTCGCGCCGCGGGCCGACAACATCGAGCTTCTCCCCTTCGTCACGAACGACCTCGCGGTCGTCCGGACGCCGTCGGGGACCGAAGTCCCCCACTCGGAGGTGCAGGCGGCGGTCGTCGACGACTTCCTCCGGGGCGACGCCGACGCCGACGACATCGTCAGGAGCGCAGGGACGACGACGCCGAGCGAGACGTACGTCAAACCCAGTTCGACCGACTCGGTCGAGCAGGCGTGGATTAGCGACGGGACGCCCGTCGGCGCGAGCAAGACCACGCCCGCCGCCTACCGGAATCGCCTCCAACGGGAGCCGGCGCAGGGCGACATCGGCATCACGGTCGTCTGTAACGACCCCGAGATGCTCGCCGAGACGGACATCGTCGACGAGGTGTACGGCTCGCGCGACGGGCTCTCGTTCGACGTCGACGCCCACTACGACCTCAGCAGGGCGGAGCTTCGGGCAACGCTCGCGGAGTCGACCGACTTCCTCCACTACATCGGCCACATCGACGACGACGGCTTCCAGTGTCGCGACGGCAAGGTCGACGCGGAGACGCTCGACACCGTCGGAACGGGGGCGTTTTTCCTCAACGCGTGTCAGTCGTACGACCAGGGGTTGGCGCTCGTCGAGGCCGGCGCAATCGGCGGCATCGTCACGTTCAGCGAGGTCATCAACAGTCAGGCGGTCGGCGTGGGGCGCACGCTGGCTCGACTCCTCAACGGGGGGTTCCCGCTACAGGCGTCGCTGGAGGTGGTCAAGGTCGACAGCGACGTGGCACACCAGTACGGCGTCGTCGGGGACGGTAGTCTCTCCGTGGTACAGTCTGAGAGCGGAGTCGCAGTCTACTGCGAAGTATCTGACAAACCGGGCGACCAGTTCGAAGTGTCGTATCACGCATTCAACACATCGAGGGCAGGAATCGGGTCGCTGATTAGGCCCGCCCTCACCGATAGTATGCCGTACTATCTCTCTTCTTCCGGCGTCTCGAATACGGACCTGACTGAGGACGAACTTCGGGACTTCCTCGCGCTAGAACAAATTCCGGTTATCTACGACGATGCCGTCTACTGGGACCGCGAGTTCCTTTCGTGATTACGGCCCGTAGATGACGCTGGTGTTTCCGGCCGCCACGCTTCCCGCCTGTGAGAGCAGGAGCGCGAGCGTGAACAGGACGCCCATCATCCGGGGGTTCTGACGCAGGTACGCGAGCATCTGGTTGCTGTCTTCCGACATGTGCACTTACCCCAAGGAGCGAGTCCAAAATATAATTTTTCGTGTATATCTGATATGAAATTAAATGAATTAAGTGACCGAGACCCGCAAGTAATCGTCAGTCAGACGAACGGTACCCGTCAGAGACGAGAACGACCCGGCAGAGACGAGAACTACCCGTTAACCGACGAACACGGAGAACAGAGAAAACGGTCGGCGTCCGAAACGGGCGGGTTCGTTCAGGAGCTGTCGACATCGGCTTCGCCGCCGATGTCCCGGTACACCGCGGAGATGCCTTCGGTCTCGTCGAGCTGGCCGAGCGTCTCGTCGAGCTCGTGCCGGAGCTCGGTCAGGCGGGCGGTGAGCCGCTGGTACTCCTCGTTTTCTTCGAGCGCCGCCTCGTCCTTTTCGGACTCCAACAGCGCCTTCTTCGATGCGAGGGAAAACAGGTCCTGGATACCCACGTCGTAAGCGTTTCGCAGGATGAGGTTCGAGACCGTCTCGGTCAGCGCTTCGCGCGAGACGGGCTTGACGAGGTAGTCGTCGAAGCCCATCGCGATGATGTCGAAGTCGGGTTCGACCGCGGTCACCATCGCGACGCGGCACTCGAAGCCACGGTCCCGAATCTCCGAGAGCGCCTCGTCGCCCGAGAGGTCGGGCATCCGACGGTCGAGGAGAACAACGTCAACCTCGTCGTCGAGCTTATCGAGCGCCTCGCGGCCGCCGTAGGCGACACGAACGCTGTAGTCGTTCCTAAGCCAGGTTGCGTACAGGTCGGCGAGGTCAGGCTCATCTTCAACGATGAGCACCAGTGGCTGTTCTGCGCTCATTGGTATTGTAGTGGTGTTCCGGGGACGCTCACGAAACTCAATGTCGTGCAGTGGTATATCAAAATACCTCTTGTCTAACGCCGTCCGAAACCGCGCTTGTGGGCACTAATTACCCCCCGGAGTTGTTATACATTCCGGCGAACCGAACAGATACTACCCGTCAGGCGTCCCCGAAATCGACTCGATAGTGATGCGGTTCGCCTCGACGTCTTCCAACACCGCACCCCACCCGCCGACGGTGTAGGTCTCGCCGTCGGCCTCGACGGTCAGACAGACCTGTCCCGCGAGTTCGGAAAACGACAGCGTGTCCGTCGGCGTAGAAACGGCCGTGTAGTACACGTCGGTCACCTCACCGGTGAACTCGATGGGGTCTCGACCGTCGGTCTCGTAGCCCTTGATGTGCGCGACGATTCGGTTCCCGTCGCGAACGAGCGGTTCCGCGTCCTGAACGAAGTGTCTGATATCAGAGTACACGATCGGCGGTTCGCCGGTCTGGGCGTCGTAGACGACGTCCCAGACCTCCCACAGCGCCGTCTGGAAGTACCAGTGGAAGACGTACGCCAGCGTGTAGTCGTCGACGAGGACGCCGTACTGGTTCACCGAGTTGTCGTGCGGCGCGAAACACGCGCCCGTCCGGTCGACGATGGCGACGAACGGCGTCGGCAGTGTCCGGTGTCTGACTTCCGTGGCGACCCCGCGGTACTCCCGCTGTGCGAGCGCTTCGAGGTCGTCGGTCCGCTCGGGGTGGAGCACGACCTTCACCAGCGCGCCGTTCTCGTACGCCTCCGAGAGCGCCGGCTTGAGCTCGTCGAACTGCTCGGGGGTGACGGACAGTTGGACCTCGCCGTCGGCCTCCCGAATCATCTCTTCGGCCCGGTTGAACACCGTCTCGAAGCGCTTGACGATGCTCAGCATGTGCCGGTCGACCGCGGGCTGTTGCCAGCGAGCCTCGATTTCCTCCGCCGCCTCGTCCAGTTGGACGGCGCGGCTCTTGAGGTCCTCCATCACCGATTTCGGGTCGCACGCCCGCGCGTGGAGACTGTCCTGCTCGTAGGTCTCGATGTAGCCCTTCGATTCGAGGTCGCGGAGAACATCGTAGATGCGGGCGGTCGGTACGGCGCAGGCGTCGGCGAGTTCGGTCGCACTCGCCGCTCCGAGTTGGAGGAGCGCGACGTACGCCTCTGCCTGATACTGTGACAACCCGGCGTTCCGAAGTGCGGTGCGTAGCTCCGCGGTATCCATCGCTTGTGGATGGACGATGTACATCCCTATTAATTATCGCATGTCCTCGTCTCGCGGCCGTTCGGGAGTCACGCCGGGGGCGACGAACTCGAGCGGAGCGGACACGAGAGAGACGGGGAAATCGGAAACGGAAGAACCGAGAGACGAGAGAAACGACGGAGTCGCGAGAACGCGTTACTCGCTCGGGCTGTAGTTCGGCGCTTCGTCGGTAATCATCACGTCGTGGGGGTGGCCTTCGGTCTGGCCGGCAGACGAGACGCGGACGAAGCGAGCGCGCTCTTTGACCTCGGAGATAGTCTCCGCGCCGACGTAGCCCATCCCGGACTGCATGCCGCCGACGAGCTGGTGGAGTTCGGACGCGAGCGAACCCTTGTACGGCGTCGCGGCCTCGACGCCCTCGGGGACGTACTCCTCGTCTTCGTTGTCCTCTTTGAGGTAGCGGTCGGCACCGCCGGACTGCATCGCGCCGACGGAGCCCATGCCGCGGTACTGCTTGTACTTCTTGCCGTTCATCGTGATGACGCGGCCGGGTGCCTCGTCGGTGCCGGCGAAGTAGGAGCCGAGCATGACGGCGTCGGCACCGGCGGCGACCGCCTTGATGGCGTCGCCGGAGTAGCGGATGCCGCCGTCGGCGATGACGGGGATGTCGTAGTCGGCGGCGACGTCGGCGACTTCCGCGACGGCCGAAATCTGGGGCATGCCGGAGCCGGAGACGACGCGGGTCGTACAGATGGAACCGGGGCCGATGCCAACCTTGATGCCGTCCGCGAAGTCGACGAGTTCGGCCGCGGCCTCGCGCGTGCCGACGTTCCCGACGACCACGTCCGCTTCCACGGACTCCTTGATTTCGCGGGCGGTGTCGATGACGTTGAGGTTGTGCGCGTGGGCGCAGTCGATGAAGATGACGTCGACGCCGGCGTCGTCGGCCATCTGCGCGCGCTCGTCGTCGAACGGGCCGACGGCGACGCCGCAGACGAGGCGGCCGTCGTCGTCGCGGGCGGCGTTCTCGTACTCGCGGCGCTGGAGAATACCCTGCATCGTGACGAGGCCGACGAGGTGGCTCTCGTCGTCGATGATGGGGACGCGCTCTATCTTGTGGTCGTACATGAGTTCGAGCGCGTCGCGGGCGGTCACGTCGCGCTCGGCCGTGATGACCTCGTCCGTCATGGCCTCGACGACCTCGTCGGACTCGCCGACTTCGAGGTACGGGCGGATGTCCGTGCCGGAGATGATGCCGAGGACCACGTCGTCGTCGTCGACGACGGGCGCGCCGGAGACGCCGGCGCGCTCCATCATCTCGTCGACCTCGCTTATCGTCTGGCCGGGGTTGGCCGTGACCACGTCTTCGCGGCGGATGACGAGTTCGTCGGCGCGCTTGACGCGCTCGATTTCGCGGACCATCTGCTCGGCGTTCATGTTGCGGTGGAGCACGCCGAGACCGCCCTCGCGGGCCATCCCGATAGCCATCCCGCTTTCGGTGACGGTGTCCATCGCCGCAGAAAGGATGGGAATGTTGAGTTCGACGTTCTTCGAGACGCGCGTCGACACGTCGGCGTCGTCGGGTTCGACGCGACTCTCCATCGGGCGGAGCAGTACGTCGTCGAATGTGAGGGATTCGGGTACCCGTAGCTTCTCGGTGAAGGGTTCTCGGTCAGGAACGTCGTTCGCCA
This sequence comes from Haloferax sulfurifontis, assembly GCF_014635105.1. Classification (NCBI taxonomy): domain Archaea; kingdom Methanobacteriati; phylum Methanobacteriota; class Halobacteria; order Halobacteriales; family Haloferacaceae; genus Haloferax; species Haloferax sulfurifontis. Next base: position 436,147 of record NZ_BMCI01000003.1, on the reverse strand, counting down.
TATCAAGCGTGGTTGCGGCGACGACAAAAGGGTTGCGAGACAGCACGGGCGTGTCGATGTATCGCAAACCACATCAGCGATATGTACACGTGTGTGCTTACGCGGTCGCCTCGCGCACACCTACACGACCGCCCCTCTCTCGGCGGGCGGGGTCGCAATCGGACGACGTGGTCGTCGCCGCATCGGGGGATTCCCTCGACACGACTGTCGAGACACTCGTCCCCTCGTCACGGTGTACCGAACCGCAAGACCTTCGTGAATAATCACCATATTCACGAACGTGTGCCACGAGTTTTCCGAGATTTCAGAGTACAGCCGACGAATCATTGCCTTCGTTTATAAACAAGGCAGAAATTCCTGTGTCCCGTGCGGTCGTATCCCACACAACGTTTAATACTCCTGTCCTATTGTAATCTCGTATGGACTCCACGCGTCCCGCCGCATCGCGCATTGCCGGTCAAACGACCTCCGACTCCGGCATTCTCTTTACAGCGATGTGGCAGACATTTAAACGGGAGTTCAATATCGGACGAAACGGGCTTCGCGTGCGGAGCGCCCGTACCCCGTTGTCCGAATTGCGATCCTATCGCCGCTTAGGCCATGGTGACGGCCAGTAACATCGAATGAGTGTCTCACGCCACCCAGTCGCCCTTCGCCTCGAGCAACAGGTCGGGGGTGCCACCCGACTGCTCGCCACCGTCATGGGACTGCCCCTCATCGACGGTATCTTCCCCGCACTCATCATCGCGGGGGCGTTGACGACTTCAGCGGGCGACCCCTCGATTGCGGGCATCCTCCAGACCGGGCTCCTCATCTTCGGCGGCTCCGCGACGGTCGCGGTCATCCTCGCCGAGATGGACGGCACGCGCCGCGAACAGCTCACGTCCATCCTCCTGCTCGGCGCGCTGCTCATCCCGGTCGCCGTCGCCGAAGCCGCCGTCGCCGAGACCATCGAGACGCTCCTGAACTTCGAGGTGTTCCACCGCTTCGCCGGCCTCGTCATCCTCGCCGTGGCGGCGAAGACGGCCTCCTCGAAGGTCGGCGAGTACCTCCCGTCGCCGAGCGTCATCATCGGCCTCGGCCTCGTCGCGAGCTTCAACCCCGCCGGGTTCGAACTCATCGTCACCCCCGACCCGATGCGTCTGCTCAGCGCCGGCGCGGCGGCCGGCACGGGCGTCGGCTTCGCCGGTGCCGTCGCGCTGTTCGCCCCGCGGCTCCGCGGCAACGTCGACATCGACCTCTTCCGCTTCGGAAGCTCGGTCGCCCTCGGCATGCTGGCGCTCGAAGTGCTCGGCCTGATGCCGACGCAGGCGCCCGTCGCCCTCGGCGTCCTCGGCGTCACCGCGCTGTTCGCGTTCGACCCCGGCTCCGACGGCGCTGACCTCGACGAGTTCGTCGACGACGCCCCCGCCACCGAGTCGGCCACGCCCGACGCCAACGCCAACGGGGCGGTCGCCGACGGCGGCGACGACGTCGAGACGTCCGAGGACTACGACGCGCTGGTCGACGACGACGACGACGATAACGACGGCTCCGCTCCGGGGTACGGCTACCCCGGCGAAGAGGAGTCCCGCGCGCCCTGGCTGTAACCCGCCGGGCGACTTTTTCTCCCGGCAGACCAAGCCCGTCGCATGCGACGGACTTTCGATATCCGAACCGAGCGCCGGCTTCAGGTCGTCGATGTGACCGACGAAGTCGAGGCGGCGCTTCCGCTGGGGGACGACGGCGCCTGTACGGTCTTCTCGAGACACACGACGACCGGCGTCTGCGTCAACGAGGCCGAGTCGCGGCTTCTCGGCGACATCGAGTCGATGCTCGCCGAGGCGGTCCCCGACGACGGCTGGGCCCACGACGAACTCGACGGCAACGCCGATGCGCACCTCCGGGCGCTCCTCGTCGGCAACGGCGTCTCGATACCCGTCGCCGACGGCAACCTCGACCTCGGCCGGTGGCAGTCGGTCCTCCTCGTGGAGTGCGACGGCCCGCGCACCCGGACCGTGACGGTAGCGACGCCCTGAATCCTCTCGGGGTGCGGTCTCGTGGACGACGGGGTTGTCGACTCCCAACCGACGCCGACCGCTGGCGGAGGGCTTACTTACTTCGGGACGAGTGCACGGATATGAGCAACCGCGTCGTACAAGGACGGATGGTCACGCCCGAGACGCTCGCCGAACTCGTCGAGGGCGAGCGCCCGATGGACGCCGAGCCGATTCAGGACGCCGACTTCGACTGCCCGGAGTGCGGCGAGAACGTCATCCAGGTGGGCTACATGCCGAGCGTGACGGAGTTCGTGACAGCCTACAAGTGTCAGGAGTGCGACTGGGCCGACGACGACCGCGACGAGTAGAATCGAAACCCCTTTAAGAAAAATCGCCATACGAGAGAGTGCAGACAGAACGAATCGGGGCTGTGGCCAAGCCCGGCATGGCGACTGACTCCAGAGGCTTGGCGCCCGGGACGACACTCCAGCTGATATACTGAGCGACCGACTGATCATCGGTCGTGTTGACGACCCTCTGGAGTTCCGAGGTGCCCACCGGAGATATCAGTCGATCGGGGGTTCAAATCCCTCCGGCCCCACTCTAACCTTAATCCTTTCGCAGGGTTTTAACACGGAGTAGCGACGCTCTCGCGTGGGTTCTCTCCCACTCGGGAGACGGTTGTCCCACGAGACTCACGAACCCGTACTCACAGGAGAAGCGCGAGGGTACCCAGCGCGACGCCCGCGGCCACGACGACCACCAGCCGAACCGCCTGCTCGTCGGGCACGCGAAAAACGCCCGCCGCCATCACCGAAACGAACCCGCCGAGGAGCGCGCCCCGGAGGAACTCGGGAACCCCCGCAATTGAGTCCGCCGGAACCAACACGCTGAGCGCGACCAGTCCCGCGAGTCCGACGAGAACCAACGCACCGTCACGCCGGAGGTCACGCGGCTGTTTCTCCATCGCGTCGAGTTAGTGTGCTCTGTTTGAAAAGTATTGGTGCCCGTCCCGGAAGATATTACCACAAAAATACCAATCGATTATAGTCGCTCGGGGTGACGGCGCGGTATGGTACGGGACACAGCGCATCGACTCGCCGAGTATCTGAGCAGGCGCATCGGCGACGGGCTTCGGACGGTCGTCATCGCCGCCGGCGACGACTACGAACTGGAATACATCCGCGACGACCTCTCGGAGCGGTACACCGAACGGACGCTGGGGGAGGCCGTCTCCGACCTCAGCGTCGAGACGCCGTTCACAACTCCCGGTGCCGACTCGCATCCGGCCGGCGAGCGCCGCGCCGTCGTCTACTACTACGAGAACGCGTTCGTCCTGCAGTTTCCCTTCTCCGAGGCGGAGCGAATCATCATCAGCATCGGAACCGACGCGGGGACCGACCTCCTGCGGTTCATCGAGGACTGCCGGCGCATCGTCGACCGGAACAACTGAGCACCGGGGCGTTCGCGTCGCGGGCCCGCCGGCCGCGGCGACGTCGCCGGGGCACAACGATTTTCTCTCAGGCGGCCGAGGGGAGAGTGATGGAACTCGTCTCTGTCGCCGCGCTCGCCGAGAACCGCGTCATCGGCCGCGACGGCGAACTCCCGTGGCCGAGTATCCCCGCCGACAAGGAGCAGTACCGCGCCCGCATCGCCGACGACCCGGTCGTCCTCGGTCGGGCGACGTTCGAGTCGATGCTCGACGACCTGCCGGGGAGCGCCCAAATCGTCATGAGCCGAAGCGAGCGGTCGTTTTCGGTCGACACCGCCCGCCGCGCGGCGAGCGTCGAGGACGCGGTGGACATCGCGGCGTCGCTGGGCGCGGAGACGGCCTACGTCATCGGCGGCGCGGCCATCTACGCCCTGTTTCAGCCCCACCTCGACCGGATGGTGCTGAGTCGCGTCCCCGGCGAGTACGAGGGCGACGCGTTCTACCCCGAGTGGGACGACGACGAGTGGGAACTCGACTCGGAGACGGACTACGAGGGTTTCACGCTCCAAGAGTGGGTCCGGGCCGACCGCGACTGAGGTCGAGGCCACGCCCGCACGGCCGGCATCCGCGTACCTCGCGGCGAGGGTCGTTGGGTCACGTAGCTTGATACGCCGGAATGCCGTAGCGGGCGACGATGCGTCCGAACGTCGACACGCGGATTCTCGCGCTCGCGTTGGCTCGGATGGTCGACGCCCTCGCCAACTCGTTTCTGGTCGTCGTCCTCCCGTTGTACATCGGGAGCCAACTGGTGTCGATGCCGTCGTTCGTCGGGACGACGCTCTCTCTCGGTCCCGTTGGGGTGCCCCTCTCGACCGAACTCCTCATCGGAATCGTGCTCTCGCTTTTCGGCTTTCTCAACAGCTTGAGCCAGCCGTTCACGGGGTCTCTGTCTGACCGGACGGGACGCCGGCGGGTCTTTCTCCTGACCGGCCTCGCGCTCGTCGCCGTCGGGAGCGCCGGCTACCTCGTGTTCACGGACTACGGCTCGATACTCGTCATGCGCGCGTTGCAGGGCATCGGCGCGGCGTTCACCATCCCGGTCACGGTGGCGCTCGTGAACGAACTCTCCGGCGAGGACGAACGCGGCGGCAACTTCGGGCTGTTCAACACCTTCCGACTGCTCGGCTTCGGGACCGGCCCGCTCGTCGCCGGCGGGGTCGTCACCGCCGGCCCCTACTCGCTCGCCGGCGTCGAGCTCTCCGGCTTCGACGCCGCGTTCCTCGTCGCCGTCGTCGGCGCGGCGGTCAGCTTCGTCCTCATCGTACTGCTCATCGAGGACCCCGAACGGACCGACAGCGAGGCGGCCGACGACATCTCGCTTTCGGTGCGGAACCCAGACGGGTCCGGCCTCGACCCGGTGTTCGCCCTCGGCGTCGCGACCGTTGTGATGGCGCTGAGCATCGCCATGTACGCCCCGCTGGCCAACGTCATCAACGAGCGCCTCGACCAGGGGACGTTCCTGTTTTCGGTGCAGTTCGGCGCGACCGTCCTCGCCAACGTGGTCTTCCAGTACCCAATCGGCCGGCTGAGCGACCGCTACGGGCGGCGACCGTTCCTCGTCGGCGGCTTCGTCCTCCTGTTGCCGACGACGCTCGCACAGGGGTTCGTCCAAACGCCGGGGCTGATGATTCTCGCGCGGTTCCTGCAGGGCGTCGCGGTCGCGGCCGTCTTCGCCCCCTCGCTCGCCCTCGCGGGCGACCTCGCCAAGGCGGGGCAGTCGGGGTCGACGCTCTCGATTCTCACGATGGGGTTCGGCCTCGGCGTCGCCATCGGCGCGCTGTTTTCGGGCGTCCTCGTCGGCTTCGGCTTCGCGGTCCCCTTCGTGGCCGCGACGGCGCTCGGCGCGGTCGGACTCCTCCTCGTCTACACGCAGGTGGGAGAAACCGTCGATGCCGACGGCGGTGGCGGCGGTGGCAGTCCCGCGCCCGCCGGCGGCTAATCGCGGTTCGGGTGCGACGCCGCGTCTGCATCCCCAACGATATCGCACAGGAATGACCGAATCGCCGCCGCCGTCTCGTCCCACGTCGGATGCGCGAGGAATCGGTCGCGCGCCGAAAGCGACAGCGACTGCAGTCGCCGGCGATTCCGACACAGCGGCGACACGGCGTCGGTGATTTCGGCCGAGTCGGTCGGGTCGACGAGAAAGCCGTTTTCGCGGTGGGTGACGAGTTCGCTCGCGCCGCCGGCCGACGAGACGAGCGCCGGGAGGCCGAACCCCATCGCCTCGACCGTGGCGATGCCGAACCCCTCGTAGTGCGAGGGGAGCGCGAACAGGTGCGACGCCCGGAGCGCCGCCGCGAGGTCGGCGTCCGAGAGCCGGCCCGCGAACGTCACGCGGTCGTCGATGTCGCGGTCGACCGCGAGGTCGGAAAGGGAGTCGGCGTAGTCGGCGTCGACCGCCGCGCCGACGACCGTTAGCTCCCAGTCGCCGCGAACGCGGGCGAGGCCGCGGAGCAGGCCGTCGACGTTCTTCCGCGGTTCGAGGTTGCAGACCGTGACGATTCGGAGCGCCCCGTCGGCGGCGCGCGCCCGTATCTCGTCGGCGCCGAGGGGAGCGCCGAACGACGAAAAGCGGTCGCCGGCCGGGTACGCCACGACGCTCGGGTCGGGGTCGGTGACGGCCGCGACCGTCCGTTTCGTCGTTTCGCTGTTGAACACGAACGCGTCCGCAGAACGGAGGTAGCGACGCTCGACCGCGCGGCGGGCGCGTCGTCGCCACGCCCACAACGGCTCCAGCGAGCTGAGGTGGTGGACGACCGAGACGACCGGAACGTCGTCGGCGAGCAGGGCGTTCGGGCCGACGAGCGAGGGGTGACACAGTTCGTCCTGCAAGAGCACGTCCGCGTCGAGGTCGCGGAGGCGGCGGACGGCGGTGAGATTGTCTCGGAGCCGCTTTCGGTACGGCCGCTCGGGGAGCGAGACGACCGTCACGTCGTCGCCGGCGGCGCGGAGCCCGCGGACGAGTTCGGTGTCGTAGCGATAGCCGCCGGAGCGGCCGTCGAGCGGGCCGTAGACGACGAGGGCGACTCGCACGTCAGAGCGGGGTCTCGTAGGTCGCGCTCGCCACGTCGTCCTCCCAGACGCGGACGGAGACGTGTTCGGGGGCGTCGAGCGAGGCCGCCTCGACGAATCGCTCGCACACCTCGCGCGCGAAGCGCTCGACGCTCGGGTTCTGCCCGGCGAACTCCACGAGTTCGTTCATCGTCTCGTCGCGGTAGCGGGACAGCGTCGCGTCCAGCGCGGCCTTCACGTCGTCGATGTCGACGAGGTAGCCGTACTCGTCGAGCTCCGGGCCCGAGAGTTCGACCTCGACGGTGAACGCGTGAGAGTGCAACTCACCCTCCGGGCCGGGGTTCGGAACCGTCAGGTAGTGCTGGGCGATGAGGTCCCTGCGAACCGAGACGCGGTACATGAACTGTCAACAGTTCCGGTAGGTAAAGAGGATTTGGACGGCCTCGTCGGGGGCGTCTTCGAGGAGTCGGTAAGCGCGCGCGGCGGCATCGACGTCGATTCGGTGGGTCACGAGGGGGTCCAGCGGGAGGTCTTCGAGGTGGTCCCACGCCAACGAAAAGCGGCGGTCGGCGTCCCAGCGCCCCCGGAGGTCGGGGTCGATGGTGCTGACCTGACTGCTCTCGACGCTGATGCGCGAGCGGTGGAACCGCCCGCCGAGGTCGAGCGTGGCGGGCTTCGTGCCGTACCACGACCCGACGACGACCCGGCCGTCGTACCGCGTCACCGACAGCGCGTCGTCGAGCGCGTCGGGGTCGCCCGAGAGTTCGAGCGTCAGGTCGGCCCCGTCGGCGGGGGCGTCAAGCGACTCGGGGTGGACCGCCTCGTCGGCGCCGAGCCCCTCGGCGATGGCCCGGCGCTCGGCAACGCAGTCGACCGCGGTCAGGCTCCCGAGCGGGAACTGTGCGAGGAGCGCGGTGGTCACGAGGCCGACGACGCCCTGTCCGAAGACGACGACGTGCTCGCCGATGAGCGGCCGGCCGTCCATCACGAAGTTGAGCGCGGTCTCCATCGTCGGCAACAGCGCGGCGCGCTCGTCGGTCACGCCGTCGGGGACGGAGATGAGTTCCGAGGGAGCGGCGAGAAAGCGGCTCTCGTGGGGGTTGAACGCGAAGACGCGGCTCCCGAGCCGCGAGTCGGGCACGTCGTCGCCGACGGCCTCGATTTCGCCGACGGCGGCGTAGCCGTAGCGGAGCGGAAACGAGAGGTCGCCGTCGAGCGCCGCGATTGACTCGTCGGCGTCGAGGTCGGTCGGGGCCTCGCCGCGGTAGACGAGCCGCTCGGTCCCGGAGCTCACGGCGGAGGTCAGCGTGCGGACGCGGACCTCGCCGGGGCCGGGGGCGGGCACGTCGCGGTCGCGGACCTCGACGCGTTCGGGGGCCACGAAGTAGACCGCGCGACCCTCCATCGCTCAGTCGTCTGCGGTCTCGACGGCGGCGTCGGCGAACTCGACGGTCGTGCCGCGGTGGCGGCAGTCTTCGAGCGCGTGCTTCGCCGCGAAGCCGGCCTCGTGGGCGTTCGACGCCGTGCCGACGCCGACTTTGAGTTCCACGTCCGCCTCGGCCTCGACGTGGTCGATGGCGTCGCGGTACTGGTCTTCCGTGAGGTCGGGCGTGACCGAGATGATGTTGTCGCCGCCGACGAAGAACGACAGCGCGCCGTGTTCCTCCCGCAGGTGGCGCATGAGCGACGCGTAGCCCTGTTCGATGTGGATGAACGTGTCGAACTCGTTGAGGCGGTCGGTGTACTTGCCCGTCGCGTCGTTCACGTCGAAGTGCGCGATTTGGAGGTCGGTGTCCGAGCGGTCGGCCTCTGGGAGGGTCTCACCGGAGAGGACTTCGCGGCGGTCGCCGTCCTGTGCGCTCCCGACGCGCTGGATGCGGTCGGTGGCGCGTTCGAGCGCCACCGCGGGCGACCGGTCGACGCCGATGCCGAGACTGAGCGTCACGGGATAGCGGTTCGCGATAGACTCCTGCAACAGTTCGTGGTCGTCGCGGTCGAGCCCGTTCGTGACCGCGACCATGTTGTCGAACCGGGTGAAAAACGCGTACCCGTCGCGAGAGCCGACGAACTGGGCCAAGTCGGCGAAGAGCCGCGACTGGAGCGTCTGGAGGTCCATCTCCCGCCGCGGGTCCGGAGTGACCGTCCACGGCCCGTAGTTGTCGATTTGGACGAGTGTCAACTGCGTGTTCGTCACGGTAGACGAGTAGGGCGACGCGCATATTGGTCTTTGGTTCTGTGACGGTTCCGCCGCAACCCCGAGCCGCTCAGCCCCCCGACTCCCGAATCGTCCGGCTGGCGACCACGTCGAGCACCGCCCACGTCACCAGCCACACGCCGACCGACAGGAGGGCGATAGCCGTCGTCGACAACAGCGGGACGACGACGGAGACCGTGGCCACGATGGAGAAGGTCAGAAACACCGCGACCATCGCGGTCACGAGCCCGTAGACGCCGACGGCGCTGTTGCCGGTCGCCGGGCCGCGAAGCCACCCGGTCAATCGCTTCGAAGAGACATCCATGCGACGACATATGTCACCAACGAACATAATGGTTCTCTCGGGCGAACGTTCAACAGCACCGACTCCCTATCGAGGACGATGGACTACCGAGGTGTCGTCTTCGACGTCGACGGAACCGTCGTCCGCGGTGACGAAGCGATTCCGGGCGCGCTCGACGGGCTCGCCGCCGTCGACGCCGCCGGACTCGACCGACTGTTCGTCTCGAACAACCCGACGAAAGCGCCCGTCGCCTACGAGGCGCGGCTCCGCCGGGCAGGCATCGAGGCGACCGCCGACGAGGTGGTCACCTCCGGCACGACGACGACGGCGTACCTCGCCGACCGGCATCCCGGCGCGCGGACGTTCGCCATCGGCGAGGCGGGCTTCCGCGACCAACTCCGCGACGCCGGCCTCGAACTCGTCGGCCCCGGCGACGACCCCGCGGTCGTCGTCGTCGCCATCGACCGCGAGTTCCACTACAACGACCTCAGCGACGCCAACCGCGCGCTCCGCGGCGGGGCCGCCTTCTACGGCACCGACCCCGACGTCATCATCCCGACCGCCGACGGCGACATCCCCGGGTCGGGCGCGATTATCAACGCCGTCGCGGGCGTCGCCGAGCGCGACCCCGACGCGATTCTCGGCAAGCCCTCGCGGGTCGCACAGGAGTACGTCCTCGACAGGCTCGACCTGCCGCCCGAGGAGGTGCTCATCGTCGGCGACCGCCTCGACACCGACATCGCGTTCGGCCTCGACGCGGGCATGGGCACCGCGCTCGTCCGAACCGGCGTGACCGACGACGCGACGCTCGCGGCGAGCGAGTACGAACCCGACCACGTCCTCGACGACCTCGGCGACATCGGGCGCATCGTCTCGGAATAGCTCGGGTCGGCCGTGAGAGTGGCCGAACCTCGACTTTCGGGCCGCCGCCATCCCCACCTGCACAATCGTTATCGTTCTGACGCGACAACTACCGACTGGGTGATGCCCATGTCCGGAAAGAAGATTCTGCTCCTCGCCGGCGACTTCGTCGAGGACTACGAGATTATGGTACCGTTTCAGGCGCTCCAGATGGTGGGTCACGAGGTCCACGCGGTGTGCCCCGAAAAGGAGGACGGCGACCGGTGTAAGACCGCCGTCCACGACTTCCGCGGCGACCAGACGTATCTGGAGACCCGCGGCCACGACTTCGCGCTGAACGCGACGTTCGCCGATATCGACCCCGCGGACTACGACGCGCTTGTCGTCCCCGGCGGCCGCGCGCCGGAGTATCTCCGCGGCTACGACGAGGTGCTGGACGCCGTCCGGCACTTCTTCGACGAGGGCAAGCCGGTCGCCGCAATCTGCCACGGCCCGCAGATTCTCGCCGCCGCGGGCGTCCTCGACGGCTACGAGATGACCGCCTACCCCGCCGTCCGCGCGGAAGTCGAGCGCGCGGGCTGTTCGTGGGTCGACGAGGTGACCGTCGACGGCAACCTCGTCACCGGACAGGCGTGGCCGGACCACCCCGAGTGGCTGGCGGCGTTCCTCGACGTGCTCGGCACCGAAATCAGCCACGAACCGGCCGCGGCGGCCGCGGACGACTGATTCGGCGCGACGCTCACACGATATCGCGTGTGAGAATGTCTGACAAAGATTTTTATTAGGGGCGACGAAGGGAGTGGTATGGAAGAGCCGAACAGCCCGTACTTCCGCGAACAGGTCGACGACGTCGTCGAATCGGACCCCCAAGACCGCGAGGTTATCATCGTGGAAGGCGAGGCTATGAGTCTTCGAAGCTATAAGAAGCGCCGCTACTGACCGGCGGGGCGGCCCCGAGTCCGCCGCGACACCCGTCGCTGGCGGCCTTCGATTTCTGCGAAAGAATGCGAGTGCGTGTCGGCGCGGGCCGCGAGCGACGCTTAGAACGCGTCGCCGACGACGGTCACGTCGGCCTGAAGCTCGTCGCGGAGCGCGTCGTGGACGTGGCAGATGTCCTCGGCGAGTTCCGCGATTTCGGCGAACTCGTCGTCCGAGAGGTCGGACTCCACGTAGACGTCGAAGCTGATGCTCGTGAGGTCGTCGCCGTCGTCGAGGTCGGCGTCGGCGTCGATCTGGACCTTACCGAGGTCGTCGAAGCCCGTCTTCTGACCGCCGACGCGGAACGCGGGGAGGAAACAGGAGGCGTACGTCGCGACGAGCGCGGCGTTCGGGTTCGGTCCCGTCTCGTCGGTGGCGTCGATCTGGAGGTCGAAGTCGCCGACCTGGCTCGTGCATGCGAAACCTTCCTCGCTGACAGTAGAGGTCTGGATGTCGGACATTCACTCCGAAGGAAGGAGCGACCGACCCTAAAAGTTCCTCAATAGGACAACGGTGTGCACAAGCGCCGACCCCAAAACGGGTCGCCGCCGACCGGGGCGCGGGGTTATTCGAGCGTGAACGACTCGTCGCCGTCGAGGGCGTGGACCTCGGCGTGACTGCCGGCGGCCTTGACCTCGCGCTCGAAGTCGCGCACGTCGATTTCGATGGCCGGGAACGTGTTGTAGTGCATCGGGAACACGTGGTCGACGTCGAGCCAGTCGGCGGCGATTGCGCCCTGCCACGGGCCCATCGTGTAGTGGTCGCCGACCGGGAGCGCGGCCGCGTCGGGTTCGAAGTACGCGCCGAAAATCTCGCGCATGTCGGTCATGAGCCCCGTGTCGCCGGCGTGGTAGAACGTCGTGGAGTCGGCGTCGGACTCCTGTGTCGGCACCGTGTCGCTGATCATGTAGCCGCCCGGCATGCCGGCCTCGTGCTCGTAGCCGGTGTTGATGCCGTTCGTGTGGTCGGCGCGGACCATCGTGACGAACGCGTCGCCGAGTTCGACCGTCCCGCCGATGTTCATCCCGATGGTGTCGTCGACGCCCATCTCGGCTTCGACGTAGCCGGTGAGTTCGGGCGTGCCGACGACCGTCGCGCCGTCGAACTCGCCTGCGTGGGCGATGTGGTCCGCGTGCCCGTGGGTGAGAAGCACGTAGTCCGGCGTCTCCACGTCGCTCGGGTCGAGAGACGTGGCGGGGTTGTCGAAAAAGGGGTCGATGAGAAGCGAGGTGTCTCCGACCGTGACGTACCACGTCGAGTGACCGTGCCAGGTGAGTTCCATAGCGCCCGAAACTACACGCGAAATACACAAAAAGCTATTCGCAGGGGGCGGTGTGACCGCTTTTCGGCGGGCGCGCTCGTCGGCGGGTCGCGGCGAGGCTCGCCGGATGTTTCGCGGCGACGGTCGGCGAGACGGCCCCGCCGCTCTCGCGTCGAGTTCGACAGCAGAATCGGCCGCCGGAGTCCACTCGAACGAACTGTCCGGGGCGGCCGATACAGGTCCGTCATCCCACGACTACAAAAGCGATGAGAATCGTGCAAGAACGTCGCACGTCACTGGCTGTCTCGCGCGATGTAAAAGCCTATCACGCCCCCCACCGAGGCGTGGGGCATGCATCACGTTCGATTCCGCGACCCCGCGGGCGCAGTGCGAACCGGTGAATGGCACGGCGATTCCGTCTCGTTCGGCGGCGAGGGCTACGACCTCGACGAGGTCGACGTGCTCCCCCCGTGCGAGCCGTCGAAAATCGTCTGTATCGGCCGCAACTACGCCAAGCACGCCGAGGAGCGCGACGAGGAGGTCCCCGACCGGCCGCTTTTGTTCCTCAAGCCGCCGAACGCGGTCGCCGGCCACGGCGACACCGTGACGCTCCCCGCGGGCAAAGAGAACGTCGAACACGAGGCCGAACTCGCGGTCGTCATCGGCGAGCAGTGCCGGAACGTCGCGCCCGAGGACGCCGAGGACGTCATCGCGGGCTACACCGTCATGAACGACGTGTCCAACCGCGACGACCAGGACATCGAGACGAACTGGGTCCGCGGGAAGGCGTTCGACGGCTCCGCCCCGCTCGGGCCGGTCCTCGCCGACCCCGACCACCTCCCCGACGACGCGAGCATCTCGCTTCGCGTGAACGGCGAGACGCGACAGGACTCCAGCATCGAACACCTCATCTTCTCGATTCCCGACCTCGTCCCCGAAATCACGACCTACATGACGCTCGAAGCCGGCGACGTCATCTCGACGGGGACGCCCGAGGGCGTCGGCCCGCTGGAAGACGGCGACCACGTCGAAGTCGAAGTCGAGGGCGTCGGCGTCCTCGAACACGACGTGCGACAGGACTGAGCGCGACCGTCAGCGCGTTTTTTCATCGCCGAGTCACAACCCGGCCGTATGCGCGCCCCTCGGTTGACACTCGTCGGCGTCGCGATACTCGCGCTCAGCGCCGTCGCGGGCGTCGTTCTCCTTCCCGTGCTTCCCTCCTCGGTCGCGATTCATTTCGGCGGCGGCGACCCCGACTCCTTCGTCGCCGCCCCGCTCGGCGTGCTTCTGGTCCCGACCATCGGCATCGGCGCGCTCCTCGTCACCCGGTTCGCCGGGGCGACAGCCATCGGAAATAGCGTCCCGCCCGTCTTCGACTCGGTACTGGCGACGTTCCTCGCGTACGTGCAGGCGCTCGTCCTCGCGTACAACCTCGGCGCGCGGTTCGATATGCTCGTCGCGGTCGTCCCCGCCGTCGTCACGTTCGGCGTCGTCGCCGTCGTCCTCGACCGCGCGGGCCGAGAGGACAAGGCCTAAGATTAGGCTGGCCTAATCCCCGTCGAATGCGACTGACCCGACGGGACGCGCTGGCCGTGCTCGCCGGTCTCGGCGTCACCGCCGGGGCTGTCTCGCTGACGCAGTTCGACCCGTCGACCGCCGATTCGACCGGTGAGGGGCGCGGTTCGGGCGGCGAGCGCGGTGGTGACGGCGACGGTGACACCCCACCGACCGCGGTGCGCGAGACGATGGTCGCCGCCGGCGAGGTGGTCTACCCGAGCGCCGTCGAAGGAATACCCGAGTTCGTCGAGACCTACGTCGTCGGCCGCGCCCGCGACGACGCGCGCCGGGATGCGATGGTCGACGCCGTGGCCGAGTTAGACGGCGTGGCCCACGACTGGGAGAACGCGGCCTTCGCCGACCTGCCGGCGGGCGACCGCGACCGCCTCCTGCGCGAACTCGGCGTCAACACCGCCGACCCGGTTCCGGACGGGACGCTCTCGGAGCGCCTCCGGTTTCACGTCGTGAACGAACTGCTGTACGCCTTCTACGCCTCGCCGACCGGCGGCCGCCTCGTCGGCATCGAGAACCCCATCGGCCACCCCGGCGGAACCGAGAGCTACCGGCGGGCGACGATGGACGGGGGCGAGGCAACCGACTCCGGCGGTGAGAGCGATGGATAGAACCCCCGTCTCAGACGCCGACGTGTGTATCGTCGGTGCCGGCCCGGCCGGCGGCATCGTGGCCCATCGACTCGCCGAGTCGGGGGCGTCGGTCGTCGTCCTCGAAGCCGGGCCGCGGTTCGACGGCGACAGGCGGGAGCAACTGGAACGGCACATCCGCCCCGGCCTCGGCGGGCCGTGGGAGATGGGCGGCCCGCGGGACGCGTTTTCCTCCTCCGGCGAGTCGTTCTACCCGCTGAACGCCGCCCGCGTGAAGGGCGTCGGCGGGACGACGCTCCACTGGCAGGGGATGGTGATGCGCCTCCACGAGCGCGACTTCGAACTCGACGCCAGACACGGCGTCGGGGCGGACTGGCCCATCGGCTACGACGACCTCCGGCCGTACTACGCCGCCGCGGAGCGCGAGTTGGGCGTCGCCGGCGCGGCCGACAACCCCTACGCGCCGCCGCGGGACGAGCCCTATCCGCTTCCCGCCTTCCGGCCGTCGCACTCGGACTCCATCTTCGCCGAGGCCTGCGAACGCCTCGGCATCGACATGCACTCGGTGGGCAACGCCCGCAACTCCGAACCCTACGACGGCCGGTCGCCCTGCGTCGGCTACGGGACGTGCAAGCCGGTGTGTCCCTCCGGCGCGAAGTACACCGCCGAGTCCCACGTCGAGAAGGCCGAAGCCGCCGGCGCGCGGGTCATCGACCGGGCGCGGGTCCGGCGACTCGAACACGACGCGGCCGGCGAGCGCGTCGTCGCCGCGGCGTACACGACGCCCGACGGCGAGACCCACAGGCAGACGGCGACCCAGTTCGTCCTCGCCTGCGGCGGCGTCGAGAACGTCAGACTGCTCCTGCTGTCCGACTCCGACCGCTATCCCGACGGCCTCGCCAACTCCTCGGGGGCGGTCGGACGGTACTTCATGGACCACCTGTTCGCCGGGGCGGGCGGCCGCCTCGACCGGCCCACGCGGCAGAACCACGTCGGCTTCAACACGAGCGAGTGCCACCAGTTCTACGACGACGCCGACCCGGTCAACGGCCTCAAACTGGAGTTTCTCAACTACGCCGGCCCGTCGCCGGTCATCGACGCCCTCCACGCCGACACGTGGGGCGACGACCTGCGCGACCAGTTGGACGAGCGCTACGGCACGCACGTCTCGATGGGCGCGCTGGTCGAACAGCTCCCCCGCGAGGACAACTACGTCGGCCTCGACCCCGAGACGACCGACGACCTCGGCGACCCCGTCCCCGAGATACACTGGTCGGTCGGCGAGCGGACGAGGGCCGCGCTCTCGCGGGCCAACGAGATTCAGACGCGGGTGCTGGACGAACTCGGCGTCGAGGACCGCTGGACCGTCGGCTCCGACGAGACCGGCCCCGCGTACCACCACATGGGGACGACGCGGATGGGCGACGACCCCGAATCGAGCGTCGTGGACGCCGAGTGCCGCGCGCACGACCTCGGCAACCTCTGGATTTCGGGGTCGAGCGTCTTCCCGACCGGCGGCGCGATGAACCCGACGCTCACCATCGCGGCGCTCTCCCTCCGGCTCGCCGAGTCGCTTCGGGCGGAACTCGGATGACGGCTGTCGGCGCGTCCTTTCGGTCTGCGGCGACCCGGAGTACGCACGCTTAAGAACCGCGACCCGCATTTTCCGACCATGCAACCACGGGACCTCTCCGCGCACGCTCCCTACGTACCCGGCCGCGGGACAGAGGAGGTCGCCCGCGAACTCGGGATGGACCCCGAGGACCTGACGAAACTCTCCTCGAACGAGAACCCCCACGGCCCGAGCCCGAAGGCGGTCGCCGCCATCGAAGACGCCGCGCCGACCGTGAGCGTCTACCCGAAGACCGCCCACACGGACCTGACCGAGCGCCTCGCCGAGAAGTGGGGCCTCGCGCCCGAACAGGTGTGGGTGTCGCCCGGCGCGGACGGCTCTATCGACTACCTGACCCGCGCGATGCTCGAACCGGACGACCGGATTCTCGAACCCGCGCCCGGCTTTTCGTACTACTCGATGAGCGCCCGCTACCACCACGGCGACGCCGTCCAGTACGAGGTGTCGAAGGGCGACGGCTTCGAGCAGACCGCCGACCGCGTCCTCGACGCCTACGACGGCGAGCGCATGGTCTACCTCACGACGCCGCACAACCCGACGGGCTCCGTGCTCCCGCGGGACGAACTCGTCGAACTCGCCGAGTCCGTCGAGGACCACACGCTCCTCGTCGTCGACGAGGCCTACGGCGAGTTCGCCGAGGAGCCGTCGGCCATCGACCTCCTCTCGGAGTACGACAACGTCGCGGTCCTGCGGACGTTCTCGAAGGCGTACGGGCTGGCCGGCCTCCGCATCGGCTACGCCTGCGTGCCCGAGGCGTGGGCCGACGCCTACGCCCGCGTGAACACGCCGTTCGCCGCCAGCGAGGTCGCCTGCCGCGCCGCGCTCGCCGCGCTCGGCGACGAGGCACACGTCGAGAAGTCCGTCGAGTCGGCCCGGTGGTCCCGCGCGTACCTCCGCGAACACCTCGACGCGCCGACGTGGGAAAGCGAGGGCAACTTCGTCCTCGTCGAGGTCGGCGACGCCACCGCCGTCACCGAGGCCGCCCAGCGCGAGGGCGTCATCGTCCGCGACTGCGGGAGCTTCGGCCTGCCGGGGTGCATCCGCGTCTCCTGCGGCACCGAAGCCCAGACGAAGCGCGCCGTGGACGTGCTCAACCGCGTCGTCTCGGAGGTGCCGCCGGCGTGAGAGTCGTCGTCACCGGCACGCCCGGCACCGGCAAGACCACGGCGACAGAGCGCGTCGCCGCCGACCTCGACCTCGACGTGGTCCACCTCAACCGACTCGTCAAAGACGAGGGCCTCTGGACCGAGCGCGACGAGGACCGCGACACGCTCGTCGTCGACCTCGACGCCGCCCGCGACGAACTCGGCGACTGGGACGGCATCGTCGAGAGCCACCTCGCACACCACTTCGAGGCCGACCGCGTGGTCGTGCTTCGCTGTCGCCCCGACATCCTCGAACAGCGCCTCCTCGACCGCGGCGAGTCGGAGGCCAAAGCGCGCGAGAACCGCGAGTCCGAGGCGCTAGACGTGATTCTCGGCGAGGCCGTCGAGTTCCACGGCGAGGATTCGGTGTACGAAATCGACACGACCGACCGCGACCCCGACGCCGTCGCCGGCGACATCGCGGCGGTCGTCGCGGGCGAGCGCGACCCCTCGGCGGGGACCGTCGACTTCATCGAGTATCTATGACGCTCGACCAGTACCGCGACACCGCCGACAAACTGCTCGCCCCGTTCGTCTCCGTCGCCGACGCGGTCGGCCTCTCGCCGAACGGCGTGAGCGTCGTCGCGTTCGGGTTCGCCGTCGCCGCCGGCGTCGCCTTCGGCCTCGCCGACCCGCTTTGGTACGGTCTCGGCGCGGTGTTCGTCTTCTGTAACGGCTGGCTCGACCTCGTGGACGGCGCGCTCGCCCGCGAGCAGGGCGTCTCCTCGAAGGCCGGCGACCTGCTGGACCACGTGCTCGACCGCTACGCCGACATCGTCGTCCTCGTCGGCCTCGCCGCCGGCATCGACTCGTTCGCGCTGGGCCTCGCGGCCGTCACGGGCGTCCTCATGACCTCCTACCTCGGCACGCAGATTCAGGCGGTCGGCCTCGGGCGCGCCTACGGCGGCCTCGTCGGACGCGCCGACCGGCTGGCGCTCATGGGCCTCGTCGGCCTCGCGGCCGCCGTCTATCCCGACGCGGTCGGGGGACTGACGCTCGTCGGCTGGCTCCTCGTGTTCTTCGCCGTCGTCGGCCACCTCACCGCAGTCCAACGGTTCTGGGGCGCGTGGGGCGACCTGACCTGATCGGAATCACCCGACTCGACCACCAGAGCCCACCCGACCGACCTCTAATCCCTCGAACCGGTCGCGTCTGCGCTTTCCGCTGATTCGTTTCGAGAGACCGTGTTCACTCGCAAGCGGGTAGTCTCCCCCAGCCCTGCGTGTGGATGTTGCCCGCTAAACCAGATTTATATGATTGAAATTATCACTGGTTACCATCTTCAAATGGTTCTGAATTACACCACACGTCGTCTGAATCGGCTACGATTCCAGAGTCAGCTTCGGTTATGTTCAGTTTTGAATCTGGGGTGTGTGCGGCCGTGACGTGCTCGGAACAGGGTGGCCTCAGCGCGGGGGCCACCCCGAGACGCACCGAGGGGACCGAGACGCAGGCCGGCGTCTCCGAGGCGACCCGCCGACTCCGAACGCGGGACCGACCGCCGTACGCGACGCTCGTCGACTGATGTTCGTCCTCGACGCGGCGGGAACCGTAATTCACGCGAGCGACGAGTTCGCGGCGCATCTCGGCGCGGACGCCGCGGCGCTCCGGGGGCGACCGCTTTCCGACTTCGTCGCCGACGGCGACTGGCCGGACGTTCGCGGGACGCTCGACGCCGTGCGAAGGGCGAGCGGGTGGGAGAATCATCGGTGCCGCTGTCGGCTCTCGGGGGGGAGCGGCGGGACCGCGGCCCGAGCCACCGAGGCCGAAGCCGACGTCGAAATCGAGTTCAGCCCGTATCCCGGGGGCGACGGCGGTGGAGGTGACGACGGCGGTGAGGGCGACGGATGCCGCGCCCCCGGCTCCGATACGGAGCGGGTCGTCGGCTCGCTCTGTCGCGAGCCGTCCGAGCCGACGACCGCGCGACTACACACCGAGCGCGACCGCTTCGACCACCTGTTCGACCTCATCGACGACGCCGTCATCGAGTTCGAAATCGTCGGCATCGAGCCGGTCGTGCGGGCGGTCAATCCGGGGTTCGAGACCGTCTTCGGCTACGACGCCGCCGAGGTGCGCGGCGAGTCGCTCAACGACTTCATCGTCCCGCCGGACGCGGACGACGAGGCGGTCGACTTCGACCAGCGGACGGCCGACGGGAAGGCGAACCACGCCATCGTCACCCGGCAGACCGCGTGGGGCAGACGGGAGTTCCTCTACCGCGGCATCCCCTACAGCCGCGGCGACGGGAAGCAGTACGGGTTTTCCATCTACTCCGACATCACCAGCCAGCGCCGGGCCAGAGAGCACCTGCAGGTGCTCCAGCGCGTCCTCCGGCACAACCTCAGAAACGAGATGAACGTCGTCCTCGGCATGGCGGAAGAGATACGCGAGGCGACGACGGACCCGCGCGTCGACCACGCGGCCGTGCGAATCGCCCAGCACACCGAAACCCTCCTGCGGGTCAGCGAGAAGGCTCGTACCGCCGCCGCCGTCCTCGACGACCAGCGGCCCGACGAGGTGGTCGACGCGACCGAGACGGTCCGCGCCGTCGTCGAGCCGCGGCGGACTCGGTTCCCCGCCGCGACGTTCGACCTCGACCTCCCGCCGTCGCTCCCGGTGTCAGTCGGACCGAAGCTCGCGCAGGCGCTCGCCAACGTCGTGGAGAACGCGCTGGAACACACCCCCGACGACGTGACGGTCCGCATCGAGGCGAAGCGGTGCGAGAACGACGCGACGCTCCGCGTCAGCGACGACGGCGACGGCATCCCCGAAATCGAGTGGGCGGCCGTCTTCGGCGACGAGGACATCACGCAACTCAGCCACGGCTCCGGGCTGGGGCTGTGGGTCGTCAAGTGGGTCGTCGAGTCCGCGGGCGGCCGGGTCGACTACGACCGGCGCGACGGATGGAGCACCGTCGAACTGACGCTCCCGCTGGCGGACGAGAGTCGGTAGCGACCTCGTCGCGTCCCGGGAGATTCGGTGGCCGGTGGCGTGCCTTTTATACGCGGCGGGCGGGTACGTGAGTGTATGCCTCAGTGCGAGATGTGCGGCTCCGACCAAGCCTCTCTGAAGACTGTGAAGGTCGAAGGCGCAGAACTACAGCTGTGTGACGACTGCGCCGAGTTCGGCACGGAGGTCCGCACCGAGTCGACTTCCAGCGCGAGCACGAAGTACTCCACCTCCTCCTCGTCGGGCTCGAACTCCTCTCGCTCCTCGGGGTCGTCTTCCTCCTCGTCGTCGAAGCGGCGTCGCCGCGACATGTTCGACGACATGGACGAAATCGCGACCGACTACGACGACCGCATCCGGCAGGCACGGGAGTCCCGCGGAATGAGCCAAGAAGAGCTCGCCCAGTCGCTCAACGAGAAGGCGAGCCTCATCCGCAAGCTCGAACGCGGCGACATCATGCCGCCGGACTCCGTCCGGAAGAAAATCGAGCGCAAGCTCGACATCTCGCTCGTCGAAGGCGAGAGCGACGACGACTCCGAGTGGTCCGGCGGCGGCTCCACGACGACCACCCTCGGCGACGTGGTCAAGCGTAAGGACTGACTCGACCCGGCGACCGACGGCGACGCCGATTCCGCCGACCCGCCGCGGGAACGACGCGCCCGAGTCCCCGCCCCATTCATCACGATTTTCCGCCCGCGAGACGCCGTCTCGTGGCAATCGCGTCCCCGAAAACCAATTTATTAGTCTCGCCGGACCCGAGTTCGATTGTGTTCATCCTAGTCAACCTCAAGGCGTACCCGTGTGACCCCATCGAAGTCGCCACCGCCGCGCGCGACGTGGCCGAGGCGTCCGGCGTCCGCATCGCCGTCTCCCCGCAGGCGGCCGACATCTCCCGCGTCGCCGACACCGGCGTCGAGACGTGGGCCCAGCACGTCGACCCGAACGGCCACGGGAGCCACACCGGCAGTACCCTCGCCGAGGCCGTCGCCGAGGCCGGCGCGGTCGGCACGCTCATCAACCACTCCGAAAAGCGCCTGAAGCTCGCCGACATCGACGGCTCCGTACAGGCCGCCGAGCGAGCGGGCCTCGAAACCTGCGTCTGCGCCAACAACCCCGCACAAATCGGCGCGGTCTCCGCGCTCGGCCCCGACTCGGTCGCCGTCGAGCCGCCGGAACTCATCGGCGGCGACGTCTCCGTCGCGACGGCCGACCCCGGCATCGTCACCGACGCCGTCGACGCCGCGGCCAACGTCGACGAGGACGTCGAGGTCTACTGCGGCGCGGGCATCTCGACCGGCGACGACGTGGTGACCGCCGAGGAACTCGGCGCGTCCGGCATCCTGCTGGCCTCCGGCGTCGCCAAGGCCGACGACCCGCGCGCGGCGCTCGAAGACCTCGTCTCCGGGCTGTAAGCGCGTCGAAAAACCGCTCCGACTCCGACCGACGGCCCGCGTCGCGTCTCGCGTCTACTCGCCGTCGGCTTCTTCTTCGACGAACGACGCCTCGATAGCCGCGACCGTCTCCCGGAGTTCGTCCTCGTCCAAGAGGTCCGCGTACTCGTCGCTCACGAGGTCGGGGAGCGCGTACTCGTATTTCCCGCGGCCGGCGTGCCGGATGAACCCCGCCCGGCGAAGCGACCGATTTCGCCCGTAGGCGAGGTGCTGGTCGCCGGTCTCGCCGGCGGCGACGTGGGCGGCGAGCGGGTCGGAGACGCCGCGCTCGCGGTAGTGCGCGAGCATCCCGTGGTGGGCGTCGCCCAGCGCCTCGACGATGGCCGTCATGCGGTCGACGACGTCGCGGCGGCTCTCCGCGCCCGGCGCGGGGTGGAGTTCCGCCGGCTCGAAGTCGCCCATCTCGGCGTCAGCCAGCCACGACTCGTCGTCGGTCGGGTCGGCCGCCGCGTCGGCGGTGGTCGCGCCGTCGGCCGCCGCATCGTCGCGTTCCGAGAGCAGTCCGTGGGTCGGCCACGGCGGCCCGGAGGGCGCTTCGAGCGGCTGTCGGGGCGGCGCGTCGTCCGCGTTCCCGGTCCCGCCGTCGCCGTCGTAGGCGTCGCCGTCGGTCGCGGCGTCTGCCGCCTCGCCCTCGGCACGCTCGTTGTACTCGCCGAGCGCGGCCTGCTTTTCCGTGGGGCGATTGAGGTTGCGGCCGCCGCCGCCGCGGTAGGGCGCTTCGGCCTTCTGGAACATCGCCTGCGCGAACTGGTCGGCCATCCGCGAGAGGTCCTGTGCCTCCTCTAACTCGCGTTCGAGCTGTCGAATCCGCGCGTCTTTCTTGTCTAGTTCCTGTCTGAGGTCGGCGATGCGGCTCTCCTGTCTCGCCTTCTCGTCGGATATCTCCTTGAGGTCCGACACGAGGTCGCCGTCGACGGACTTCAGGTCGGGGCGCTCGAAGTCGTCGAGGCCGGGCGTCGCGCCCGCGTCGAACGTCTGTTTCTTGTGGAACTGCACGCGCCGAATCGACTCGGACCAGTCGGTGACGAGAAAGCCCTCGCCGTTGCCCATGTCCTCGATGGCGTCGGCGTACTCCGAGCCGAGGATGCGTCCGACGACCTTGGTGTCGTTGCGCCACGTGAGGCGGTGCCAGACGAGCCAGTCGCACTGGGTGATGAAGTCCTTTTTCACGTCGGCGGGGCGCTGAGAGATGCCGACGACGCCGAGGCCGTGTTTTCGCCCGCGCTTTCCGATTTTGATGAGCATCTTGCCCGCCTCGTCCATCCCGCCCTTCTCGGGGATGTACTCGTGGCACTCCTCGATGAGCATCAAAAACGGCTTCTTGAGCTTCTTTTCCTTCGCGAAGAGGTGTTTTGCGACCTCCGTCACCAGTTCGTCGGAGGCCGCGTCGTCGAGGTAGCCGGACACGTCGAGGATGATGGGTACGTTCTGTTCGAGCGCGAGCGTGGCGAGTCGCTCCGCGTGCTCGGGGCTCACCTGAATGTCGCACTCGTCGTCGGCCCCGGCGTGGAGCAGTTCGAACTCCTGTTTGAGCCCGTAGTACTCGCCGTCGGTGTCGACGATGAGCACCGGGAAGTTCGCCGACAGCAGGTTCTCGATGATGACCGACGCCGTGTTCGACTTGCCCGACCCCGACTTGCCCGTGACGAACCCCCGGCCGGTGAGGATATCCACCACCGGCAGGTCGACCGTCGTCCCCGGCTCTTCGGTTCCCTCTCCCCCTGGACCGTCGCTGATCTCGGCGACCGAGATGGTTTCCGTCTCCGAATCCGTCATCCGGTTTGGTGGACTCCCTCGGACGCCATAGTTCCTCCCCCTCGCCCCGTCGCCCCCGCGAAGTCAGTCGAACTCGACGAGCGACGACTGACCGCCGCGCGAGGGGGTCTCACCGCCGGTGTTCGGTGGCTCGTCGTCAACGTCGTCGCCGGCGCTCGCTTCGGGTTCGTCGCCGACGCGGCCGTCGCCGTCGCCGTCACCACCGCCGTCCGCTCTGCCAGCCCCGGCGGACTCCCACCCGTCGAGACTCGACTGGTCGGCGTCCGCGAAGGAGAGCTTCGAGACGCGGACGCCGAGCTTTCTGACGGTCGTCTCTTCGAACTCGGCGTCGAGTAAGTCGAGCGCGACCGACTCGACGAGTTCGGGGTCGTCCACGGGCCCGGAGAGCGACGTGGCCCGCGTGTTGATGTCGAACGGCGGGACGACCACCTTGATGCCGATGGTCCGGTACATCGCCCCGCGGGAGCGCGCGCGGTCGGCCACGTCGGCCGCGAGGGCGCGGACGACCTCCCGCTTGTCCTCGATGCCGTCGGTCGGCTCGGTGAACGCCGACTCCCGCGAGAGGCTCTTGGGCCGGCCCGTCGGCGTGACCGTCCGGTCGTCGTAGCCGCGCGCCCGCTCGTGGAGTTCGCGGCCGCGGGAGCCGAACTCGGCTTCGAGGACCGCGGCGTCGGCGTCGGCGAGGTCGCCCGCCGTCTCGATGCCGAGCGAGCCGAGCTTTCGGGCCGTGACGGGGCCGACGCCGTGGACCTCCTCGACCGGGATGGGCGCGAGAAAGGACCGCACCTCGCCGGGGCGGACGACGACCAACCCGTCGGGTTTGTCGAAGTCTGAGGCGATTTTCGCGGTCGACATATTGGGCGCGACGCCGATGGAGGCCGCGACGCCGACCTCGCGGGCGATGCGCTGTTTCACGTAGCGGGCGAAGCCCTCCGCCAGCGTCCGGTCGCCCGAGGCCGCGAGGTCCCACGCGGTCCGGTCTGTCACGTCGAGGTAGGCCTCGTCGATGCTCACCTCGCGGACCACGTCGGCGCAGTCGTGGAGAATCGCCTTCACGTCGGCGGCGACGCTCTTGTAGAAATCGAGGTCGACGGTGCGGTAGTGGCCCGCCGTCGCGGGGTCGTCGTCGGGGGCGAGACTCTCGATTCGCGGGAGTCGTTCGAGCGCCGTCGAAATCGGCTGGGCGCTCTCGACGCCGAACTCGCGGGCCTCGTAGCTCGCCGTGGCGACCGCGCCGTGGCCCTCGCCGGGTTCGTAGCCCATGCCGACGACGACCGGCTTCCCTTCGAGTTCGGGTTCGCGCAGGCGCTCGCAGGCGGCGTAAAAACAGTCCATGTCGACGTGAAGGACGATGCTGTCGGGACCGTCGTCGTCGGTCGTCCCCGGCAACGTCTCCTCCGCCATGGTCGAGGGGACGGGCGCGACGTACCTGAAGCTTCAGATAGCGCGGCGAAAGTAAACGGGCACGGAGGAACGCGGCGGGCCGGTCGCGGTCGGTCGCGTTACTTCAGTCGCTCTTGGAGGAACGAGGGGTGTGCGGCCGTGACGCCGTCGATAGACAGAATCTCGTCGGAGATGACGTCGCCGAGGGAGTCGCCGTCGACGGCGCGGACCTCGGCCATCAGCATGTGGTCGCCGGAGGAGGTGTACAGCGCCTCCACCGAGTCGAGTTCCTTGAGGATGCGCGTGACTTCGACGTAGCGCTCGCTCGTCGCGTCGATGCCGACCATGGCGATGGACTGCCCGGCGAGTTTCTTCGGGTCGATGTCGGCGGAGTAGCCGATGATGACGCCGTCGTCTTCGAGTTTGCGAATGTACTTTCGAACCGTCGGCTTCGACACGCCCGCCCGATCTGCAATCTGGGCGTACGACGCTTTCGCGTCTTCCTCCAAGACGGCGAGGATGCGTCCCTCCGTGGACGTGGTTTCCATGCCCGTTGGTTTTCTCACGGGAGAAAAATATCTTGCGAATCCGAAAAGGGTTCTCGGTCACATCGAACCGGCGCGGCTACCGGTCGGAAACCGAACGCCGAGACGGCGTCGGCGGCGTTACTTGTGCTTGTCGAGGAAGTTGTCGAACGTCCGCTCCCACTCGTAGGAGTCGTCGAAGTAGCGCTCCGCGAGCGGCTCTTCGGGCATCTCGCCGATGCGCTGTTTCTCCTGCTGGTAGGACGGGCGGTCTTCGTCGACGTAGTACCGGCCGGTGAGGACGGTGCCCTCGTGGAGGGCGTTCTCCGTCTCGAACATCATCTCGGAGGCCTCCGAGCGGTTCGTGTTATCGAACTCGTAGTCGTCGGAGTCGTTGATGTCGATGTACGGGACGTACTGACGGGCGTCCTTGTTCCACGTCGGACACTGCGTGAGGAAGTCGACGTGGGAGAAGCCGTCGTGCTGGATGGCTTCCACGATGATGTCTTTCGCCTGGTTCGGGTTGACGGCGGCCGTCCGCGCGACGTACGACGCCCCGGCGTTCAGGGACATCGACAGCGGGCGGAGCGGCGTCTTGGCCGAGCCGTGGGGCTGGGTCTTCGACTTGTGACCCATCGGCGACGTGGGCGAGGTCTGGCCCTTCGTGAGGCCGAAGATCTCGTTGTTGAACACGATGTAGGTGATGTCGTGGTTCTCACGAGCGGTGTGCATGAAGTGGTTGCCACCGATGCCGTAGCCGTCACCGTCGCCGCCGGCGGCGACCACGGTCAGGCCGGGGTTCGCCAGCTTCGCGGCGCGGGCGATGGGGAGCGAGCGGCCGTGGATAGTGTGGAAGCCGTAGCTGTTGAAGTAGCTGTTGAGCTTGCCGGAACAGCCGATACCGGTCGTCACCATCATCTCGTCGGGCGAGAGGCCGAGTTCGGCCGCCGCGCCCTTGAGCGCCTTGAGGACACCGAAGTCACCACAGCCCGGACACCACGTCGGCTGGGGTTCGAGTCCGGGGGTGAACTCGTTTTGATCCTGCTCCGTTTCTTCACCGATTGCGCTGAATGCACTCATGATTTATTCACCCACCTTGGGGACGAACTTCGTGCGGTTGTCTGGGAGCTCCTCGCCTTCGAGGAGCGCCGTCTCGAAGCCCTCGACGATGTCGGCGGGCTCGAACGGGTTGCCGTTGTACTTGAGGAGACTCGACATCTGGTCGCCGTAGCCGCCGAGTTCCTTGGAGATGAGTCCGCGGAACTGGGCGGAGGCGGTCATCTCGACGACGAGCGCCTCGTCGACGCTGTCGAGGAACTCCGCGACCTGCTGTTTCGGGAACGGCATCATCTCGGAGACGCCGAGGACCTTGACCGAGTGGCCCTTCTCGTTGAGGACGTCGGCGGCCTCTTCGACGGTGCCCTGCTGGCTACCGAAGGTGATGAGGCCGAGGTCGGCGTCCTCGTCGCCGTGGACCGTGTTGAACTCGCCGTCGGCGTCGAGTTCGGCGCGGATGTTGTCGACCTTCTGCATGCGGCGGTTCATCTGCGCGACGCGGTTCTCGGGGGACTCCGAGATGTGACCCGCGGGCATGTGCTCGTTACCCGTCGCGAGGTAGCGACCGCCCTTCTGGCCCGGCAGCGAACGCGGCGAGACGCCGTTTTCGGTGTCGTGCTGGAAGCGCTGGTACTTGCCGGAGTCGTCGTGCGGCGCGTCTTCGAGTTCCGCTTCCGTCAGCACCGAGCCGAGGTCGGCGTTCGGCTCCTCGTCGAAGACCGACGCCGGGACGTTCGAGAGCTCGCCGCCGAGCTTCTGGTCGTAGAGGACGATGGACGGAATCTGGTACTCGTAGGCGATCTGGAACGCCTTGCGCGTCTGGTAGTACGCCTCGGCGGCGTTACCGGGCGCGAAGACGATGCGGTGGGAGTCGCCCTGCGAGGTGTACAGAACGTGTTCGAGGTCGGACTGCTCGGGCTTCGTCGGCATCCCCGTCGAGGGGCCGGCGCGCATGGCCTCGACGAGCACGAGCGGCGTCTCGGTAATCTCGGCGAGACCGAGCGGCTCGGACATGAGCGAGAAGCCGCCACCGGACGAGCCGGACATCGCCTTGACGCCCGCGTGGGAGGCACCGATTGCCAGCGCGGCGGCGGCGATTTCGTCCTCCACCTGCTCGGAGATGCCGCCGAGCTCGGGGAGGTTCTGGGTCATGATGGTGAAGACTTCCGTCCACGGGGTCATCGGGTAACCCGCGATGAAGCGACAGCCCTCGTCGATGGCACCGTACGCGATGGCGTCGGAGCCGGACAGAAGCACCTGCTCTTCGTCGTGTTCGCCGGTCGGCGCGGACACGTCCGGAGCGTCGACGTCGTACTCCTCCTGGACCATCTCGTAGGCGTCGTCGAAGACGGTCAGGTTGGGTTCGAGAATCTTGTCGGGCATCGCGTCCGACATCAGGCTCTTGATGACGTCGGGTTCGATGCCGGCGATGGCGCACGTGACGGCGACGCCGGCGGTGTTGCGCATGACCTCGCGGCCGTGCTCGCGGGCGATGGTGCGCAGGTCGATGTCGTAGACGTGCCAGCCGTTCTCCTCGACGCGCTCGTCGAAGTCCTCGATTTCCGAGGCGTCGAGCAGACCGGAGTCGTAGACGATGACGCCGCCTTCGTTGAGTTCGTCGAGGTTCTCCGACAGCGGCTTGATCTCCTCGTTGCCGTAGTAGGCACCCTCGCTCGGGTTGCGGGCGAAGGAGTCACCGAGGGCGAGGAGGAAGTTGTACCCGTCGCCGCGAGACTTGACGGGGTCGGCGCTGACGCGCACTTCCGTGTACGTGTGGCCACCGCGGATGCGCGATGGATAGTGTCGATGCGTGAAAACGTGTAGCCCCGCTCGCATCAGGGCTTTGGCGAAGTTCTGGCTCGTCGAGGCGATACCGTCACCGGAACCCCCTGCGATACGCCAGATAAGTTCGTGGTCAGTCATATGTTGAGCTCACGGCCCCGCTGGGGCGCTACCTGAAAAGTTGGGGAGGGTCCGATTAAAGACTTTGCTATGGATTAACAAGGAAAGATAATGAAGGACTTAATATTGTTAAACTGACTCACCCTCCCACCATCGAAAGTGGACGAACGGACTGTCACGCCCGCCGAATAGAGTGAACGATAACGCGGAATCGCGTTCGCTACTCGTTATCGGGACTCGACGGGTGGTACGGCGTGTCGTACTCGCCGGCCTGCCCGTCGAGGCGGTCGGGATTGATGCGTCCGCCGAGGAGCATGAAGTCGAGGATGGTCACGTAGAGCATCGCCTCGACGACGGGGACGCCGCGGGGCGGGAGCACGGGGTCGTGACGGCCGACGACCTGAATCTCCTTTTCCTCGCCGGTCTCCCAGTCCACGGTCCGCTGTTTCTTCGGGATGGACGTGGGCGCGTGGAGCGTCAGTTCGCCGTACACCGGCTCGCCGGTCGTGATGCCGCCCTGGATGCCGCCGTGTTTGTTGCCGACGGGTCGGGGGTCGCCCTCTTCATCAAATTCCCAGTTCTCGTTGCGGTCGTGGCCGGTCCACTCGCGGGCCTCGCGGCCGAGGCCGAACTCGAAGGCCGTCGCCGCCGGCACCGACATGAGCGCCTGTCCGAGCCGCGCCGAAACGGAGTCGAACCGCGGCGCGCCGAGCCCGCGCGGGACGCCCTGCGCCTCGAAGTAGATCGAGCCGCCGATGGAGTCGCCTTCCTTCTGGTACTCCTCGATGAGTTCCTGCATCTCCGCCGCCGTCTCGGGGTGGGCACACCGCACGTCGTTTTCCTCCGTGTGCTCGCGCAGGTCCTCGAACGAGACCTCCGGCGCTTCCACGTCGCCGATTTGGTTGACGTGCGCCTTCACCTCGATGTCGTAGTCGCTCTGCTCGATGACCTGCTTGGCCACCGCGCCGGCGGCGACCCAGTTCACCGTCTCGCGCGCGGACGAGCGACCGCCGCCGCCCCAGTTGCGCGTGCCGAACTTCGCCGAGTACGTGAAGTCGCCGTGGGAGGGCCGCGGCGCGGTCACGTACGGTTCGTACTTGCCCGAGCGGGCGTCCTTGTTCTGGACGACCATCCCGATGGGCGTGCCCGTCGTGTAGCCGTCCTGCACGCCGGAGTTGACGACGACGGCGTCCGGTTCGCCGCGGCTCGTCGTAATCATCGACTGGCCCGGCTTGCGTCGGTCCAGTTCCGCCTGTACGTCCTCGACCGACAGCTCCACGCCGGCGGGACAGCCGGACACCGTGACGCCCATCGCGTCGCCGTGGCTCTCGCCGTAGGTGGTCATCCGAAAGAGACGACCGAATTCGTTGCCGTTCATTACCCGCCCCTCGGGGGGCCGCCCATTTAGTGTTTGTAGAAAGCCGCAATCGTGGGCGGGGGTTCGGCGACCCCACGTTCATGCTCGACGCCGACGAACCGGGCGTATGGACTCGCCGCCCTCTACCGACCCCGCCGGCTCCGCCACCGACTCCGACCCCGCCGCCACCGACGCGTCCGCTTCCGGCCTCCGCGACCGCTTCGAAGCCGCGTTCTGGGAGCGCCACGCCAACCCGTGGAGCGCCGGCACGCGCATCCTCGTCTACCCGGTGTTGATGTACGCCGTCTACCGGCGGGACCGCCGGCTCTTTCTCGCCGCCCTCGCGTTCACCGCGGTCAACCCGGTGTTGTTCCCGCGGCCCGCGCGCACGGACAACTACCTCAGCCGAATCGTCCTCGCCGAGCGGGAGTGGCTCGACGACGAGCGGGGGACGGTGGGACTCGACTACCCGAACGTGCTCAACCTGCTCAACGTCCCCGTCACGCTCTACGCCTTCGCCTCGGCCATACGGCGTAGACCGGTCGGAACGCTCCTCGGCACGCTCGGCGTGATGGCCCTCAAGCTCTGGTGGGTCGACGCCGTCGTGCGAGAGACGGGCGTGACGGGGCACGGGCCCGACCTCGACCCCGACTCGGCGGAGTGAGCCGAGCGTCGCCGTGGCGAACGGAATCACCATCTCGTCGGGGTGGAGGCCGGCGTCCGGACGGGCGAAAAAGGTTCCGTCCGGGTGGGTCGCTGTGAGATCGCGCCCTCAGCGCTCGGTCATCTCGGCTCCGAGGTCGCGCATCGCCTCGAAGAAGTTCGGAAACGACACGTCGACGTGTTCGCTTCCCGCAATCGTCGTCTCGCCGTCCGCGACGAGACCGGCGACCGCGAGCGACATGACGATGCGGTGGTCGCCGCGGCCGTCGACCGCCGCGCCGACGAGGTCGGTGTCGCCGCCGTGAATCGTGAGTCTGTCCTGTTGCTCGGTGACGTTCGCGCCCATCTCCGCGAGTTCCTCCGCCATCGCGCTCACGCGGTCGGTCTCCTTGAAGCGGACGTGCTCGCAGTTCTCGATGACCGTGTCGCCGTCGGCGATAGCACCGAGGACCGCGATGGTCGGAAGCAGGTCGGGCGTGTCGCCCACGTCCACGGTCGTGCCGGTGAGGTCGGCCGCGGAGACCACCAGTTCGCCGGCGTCCTCGTCCCAGTCCACCGTCGCGCCCATGTCGCGGACGATGTCGACGATGGCGCTGTCGCCCTGTGCGGACGGTCGCGCGCCCTCGATGACCACGTCTTCGCCCTCCGCGCCGGCGACCGCGCCGGCCGCGAGCAGGTACGAGATAGACGAGAAGTCGCCGGGGACGCTGTACGCGCCGCCCTCGGGGGCGTACGACTGGCCGCCGGGGACCGAAAAGCCGTCGTCGGTCCGGGTCGCCTCGACGCCGAAATCGGCGAGGAGTTCGAGCGTGATATCGACGTACGGCGAGGACTTGAGTTCGGTCGTGAGTTCGACGTCGATGCCCTCATCCGTCACCGCGCCGGCCATGAGGAGCGCCGTGATGAACTGCGAGGAGACGTCGCCGGGAATCTCGACGGTGCCGCCGGTCATGCCGTCGCCGACGACGAGCGGGGCCTGCCCGTTTCGGCGCGTGCTCTCGGCGCGGCCGTCGAGGTCGAAGACGGCGTCGAGAAGCGGGCCGTGGGGCCGCGAGCGGAGCGACGCGTCGCCCGTGAGGACCGTCAGGCCCTCGCCGAGGGCGGCACAGCCGGTGACGAGGCGCATCGTCGTCCCCGAGTTCTCGCAGTTGACCACGTCGTCGGGCGTGCCCGGGCGGCCGCCGAAGCCGACGACCTCGACCGTCTGTCCGTCGCGGTCGACCGACCCGCCGAACGCCTCGACCGCGCGCATGGTCGCCTTGGTGTCGGCGCTGACGAGCGCGTCGCGAACGACCGCCTCGTCGCTGTATCCCGCGGCGAGGACGGCTCTGTGGGTGTAACTCTTCGACGGCGGCGCTCGGGTGCGTCCGGCGACCCGAGACGGGGAGACGTGGGCGTCCATACGCGAGGGGTCGGCAGGGTCCGGTATCAGGGTACCGGACGCGGCGACGTTCTCCCGGACGGCGACGGCGACGCTGTCGCTCTGTTTCGTGTTTGCCAACAAACATATATCGTGAGCGAGCGTACTGTACGTCGGTAGAACAGCGCCGGTGACACGAACAGTTGCGACGCCGACTCGCGCGGCGCTCGCACGGCGCTCGCGGCGAGTTCCGGCGGTCAATCCGCGGCGCGTCTCCCGCCCGAAGGGGCGTGTCGCGGAGCCGATACCGGAACCCGCCGACCGCGACGCGAGAGCTTTACTACCGGCCGGGCGAACTCCGGCGTATGGACCCCGATTTCTCACCGCTGGCCGAGTTCCTCGGCGACGAGTTCGACGGCTATCTCATCTCGGCCGACGGGAGCGACTCCAACCAGCTGTACCTCTCCGGGTTCGACGCGCCGGACCCGTACGTGACGCTCTACACGCCCGCGGGCATCCACCTCCTCGTCTCGACGCTGGAGTTCGGCCGCGCGAAGAAAGAGAGCCGCGCCGACACCGTCTCGCGGCTCTCCGACTACGACTACCGCGACAACTACGCCGAACACGGCGCGGTCGTCGGGAAGGCGAAGACGGTCGCGGCGTTCCTCGCCGACCACGACGTCGACTCGCTGGCGGTCCCCGCGGACTTCCCGCTCGGCACCGCCGACGCCCTGCGCGAGGAGGGCGTCGCGGTCGAAGCCGAAATCGACGACGTGCTCACGAACATCCGCGCGGTGAAGACCGACGAGGAAACCGAGCATATCCACGCCGCACAGGACGCCAACGAGGCCGCGATGCGCGCCGCCGAGGGGCTCATCCGCGACGCCGAGGTGGCCGACGACGGCACGCTCATCCACGAGGGCGAACCGCTGACGAGCGAGCGCGTCAGAGAGGAAATCGAGGTGACGCTCCTGCGACACGGCTGTGCCCTCGACGAGACAATCGTCGCCTGCGGGGCCGACGCCGCCGACCCCCACGACCGCGGGAGCGGCCCGCTCCGGGCCGACGAGGCCGTCATCATCGACATCTTCCCGCGCGACAAGGAGACGAAGTACAACGGCGACATGACCCGGACGTTCGTGAAGGGCGAGCCGTCGCCCGAAATCCGCGCGTGGTTCGACCTCACCGAGGAGGCGTTCGAGGCCGCCCTCGACGCCGTCGAACCCGGCGCGACCGGCAAAGACGTCCACGACGCCGTCTGCAACGTGTACGAGGCGGCCGGCGAGAACACGCTCCGCGCCGACCCCGCCGCGGAGACCGGCTTCATCCACAGCACCGGCCACGGCGTCGGTCTCGACGTACACGAACTCCCCTCGCTGAGCCCGAGCGGCGAGGAGCTTCGGCCCGGCCACGTCATCACCATCGAGCCGGGGCTGTACGACCCCGACATCGGCGGCGTCAGAATCGAAGACCTCGTGGTCGTCACCGAGGACGGCTACGAGAACCTGACGGAGTACCCGATCGAACTCGTCGTCGAGTAGCCGGCGCGGCGGACGCGAAATCGCGGTCGGCGCGGGAAATCAGCTGTCGAGAGCGTTGTCGCCCGTCGGACTGCCGACGGCCGACGCGTCGGTCCACCCGGAGTTGGCCTCGCGCCACTGTTTCAGCAGGTCCTCCAGCGCGTCGGCCGTCTCGGACGTGAGAACGCCCGCGGCCTGCCGGACGACCGTCCCGTCCTCGATGAGAAGCGCGTAGATGTTGCCCTCGCCGAGCAGTCCGAGGCGGCGCTGGAGCGCGGTCTTGTCCACCCGCGCGATGAGCGCGTTGTCGTGGGGGCGGCTCCGGGCCGCCTCCGGAGACATCCCGCCGCCGGCCATCGGCGGCATCATCCCGCTTCGCCCGCCGAGGACGAGCAGTTCGTAGTAGCCGAAATGGCCGTACGTCTCGCACAGCTCCTTCGCGAACCCGCGCCACGACCCGACCAGCGACTGCTGGCGGCGGTCGAAGCTGATGAGCACGAGCGTCTGTTCGCCCTCTAAGTCGTCGGGGAGGACGACCTTCTGGCCGCTCGTGTCTCGTGACGGGAGGCGAGGGAACTCCATGCGCTATGCGATTCCCCACCGGTAGATAAGTCTAATTGCCGATTCGGTAAACTGTCGCGTCGGGGAGACCGTTTTCGCGGCTTCGACGACGCATAAACACACCGCACAGCATTTCGGGTTCATCGAACATAAACGTCCGCCCCCGAGTCTCAGCGCCGATAACCGAAGCGCGTCAGCGTTCGTAGTCGGGGTCGAACAACTGCGCCGACATCGGGCCGGGGTCGCTCCCCTCGACGACGGCGTACGAAGAGAAGTCGTCGACGCCCGCCTCGGACAGCAGTTCCTCGTCGTAGAACGCGTTGCCGGTGCAGTCGGTCGGGTCGCGCGAGAACAGTTCCCCGACGGCGTCGCACATTATCTGCGGGGTGCGCCAGTCTTCGGGCGCGCCCATCCCGAAGTGTCGGGTCGCCTCGGACTCGATGGCGGCGACCGGCCACAGCGCGTTCACGCCGATGTCGTCGGCGGCGAGTTCGCCCGCGAGCGACTGCGCGATGAACGTCATCCCGTACTTCGAGAGCGCGTAGGCGACCTTCCCCGGCGCGGGCCGGGCGGGCATCGGCGGCGAGAACGTGACGACGTGGGCGCGGTCGCTCTCGCGGAGATGCGGGAGCGCGGCGTGCGTGGTCGCATAGGCCCCGCGGGCGTTCACGTCCATGAGGAGGTCGAACCGCTTCGGCGGCGTGTCCTCGAAGCCGGCGATGTGAATCGCGCCCGCGTTGTTGACGACGAAGTCGATGCCGCCGAAGGCGTCGACCGTCTCGTCGATGGCCGTCCGCACCGAGTCGTCGTCGCGCACGTCGAGTTGACACCAGATGGAGTTCCCGCCACGCTCGCGTATCTCCTCCGTCGTCTCGACGATGGTTCCGGGGAGGTCCTCGCGCCCGTCGACGGTCTTGCCCGTCGAGACGACGTTTACGCCTCGGTCGGCGAGATCGAGCGCGATGGCCTTCCCGATGCCGCGACTGGTTCCCGTGATGAAGGCCGTCCGGCCCTCGAAATCCGCATCATCGACTGACATAGTTTCCTATCGACCATCGACCACTTGACGGTTCGGACACCGGGAATCGGTTGAACGTGGTTTTCGGGCCGACCGCGGGCGGCCGTCTCGCCACACCCGCCGCCACCGATTCCCTTTTGCCCGCCGCACCTCCACACCCGTACCGATGGACGTGCTTATCGTCGGCGCGGGCGCAATGGGACGCTGGTTCGGCCGCACCGTCGACGCCGACCTCGCGTTCGCCGACGCGGACCCCGAGAAAGCGGTCGCCACAGCGGACGCGCTCGGCGGCCGTGCGGTCCCGTTGGACGGCGACGAGCGGTTCGACGTGGTCTGTCTCGCGGTTCCGATGCGACTCGCGGCCGACGCCGTCGCCGACAACGCCCACCGCGCGGACGCCGCGATGTGCGACGTGACCGGCGCGATGAAACCGCCGGTGGCGGCGATGCGCGACCACCTCCCCGACCGCGAGCGCCTCAGCCTCCACCCGCTTTTCGCCCCGCACAACGCCCCCGGCAACGTCGCCGCCGTCGCCGACGAACCGGGGCCGTACACCGACGCGCTCCTCGCCGACCTCGACGCGGCCGGCAACCGCGTCTTCGAGACGACGCCCGAGGAACACGACGCCGCGATGGAGACGGTGCAGGCGGCCGCCCACGCCGCCGTCCTCTCGTTCGGCCTCGCCGCCGACGGCGTGCGCGAGGAGTTCGCCACGCCGATTTCGGCCGCGCTCGACGAGCTCGTCGCCTCCGTGTCCGGCGGCACCCCGCGCGTGTACGCGGACATCCAGTCCTCGTTCGGCGAGGGGACCGACCGCGTCGCCGACGCGGCCCGCGCGCTCGCGGCGGCCGACGACGAGGCGTTCGCCGACCTCTACCGGCGCGTCTCCCGCGGCGACACCGGAGTCGGCGCGGGAGCCGACGCGAGCGCCGCCGACCGCGACCAGACCGACAAGCACGACCCTGTCGAGTGACGAGTGAAGGGAGACACCGACGCCGACGCCCCGCGGCGGGTCGACACCTCCCGCGCGGGCGACGGCGACTCGCTCCACAGCCCACCGATGATAGACAGAGACGCCGTCCGCGACAACGCGAAGTACCTCAGAAACGTCCGCCCCATCGACCCCGACGAGATAGCCGACTACATCGAGGGCGCGCCGCACCCCGCCGTGGTGAAACAGACGCTCCGCGAGGAGGCCCACGACCTCGGCCTGTTCGAGCGCGAGGACGGCACGTTCGTCCCCGCGAGCGACGACCCCGCGCCGTCTCGGAACTGGTCGCCCGCGGCCTTCCCCGACGACTACTCCTTCGCCCTCGAAGACCTGCTCATCGGGCGCTACGGCGCGAACTGGCACGTCGGCGAGTCGGGCGACCGCCTCCGGGAGCGCGTCCGCCAACTGAAGGAGGACTACTACCGGGGCAACCCCGTCGAGTACGACGAGGACGCCGCGCTCGGCTACGCGATTTACCATCTCCCGGACTACTACGCCGCCGTCGGCTACGTCCTGTCGGACCTCGCCGAGCGGAGCCTGCTCCCGCGAAACCCCCGCGTGCTCGACGTGGGTGCCGGGACGGGCGGCCCCGCGCTCGGCCTCCACGACTACCTCCCCGACGATTCGGTCGTCGACTACCACGCGGTCGAGCCGAGCGCCTCCGCCGACGTGCTCGACCGGATGCTCGGCGAGACGCGCCGGAACTTCCGGACGACCGTCCACCGCGAGACCGCAGAAGCGTTCGACCCCGACGGCGAGTACGACGTCGTCCTCTTCGCCAGCGTCCTGAGCGAACTCGACGCCCCCGCCGCGGTCGTCGAGAAGTACCTCGACGCCCTCGCCGACGACGGCGCAATCGTCGCCATCGCGCCAGCCGACCGGAACACGAGCATCGGCCTCCGCGAGGTCGAACGCGAGGTCGCGCCGGCCGACGGCGACGTGACGGTGTACTCGCCGACGCTCCGTCTCTGGGACGGCTACGCGCCCTCGGACCGCGGGTGGTCGTTCGACGTGAAACCCGACCTCGACGTGCCGGGGTTCCAGCGACGCCTCGACGAGGGCCGCGACGCCGACGAGGACGAGGGCACCTTCGTCAACGTGGACGTGCAGTACTCCTACAGCGTCCTCCGGACCGACGGCGAGCGCCGCCTCGACGTTCGCGGGACCCCCGCGCGGTTCGCCAAGATGGCCGAGATGGAGCGCCACGTCACGAACCGCATCGACCTGCTTGCGGTCAAGTTGAGCCACGACCTCTCGGAGGGGAACAATCAGGTGTTCAAAATCGGCGACGGGAGCGAGGCGGTCGACCACTACGCCGTCCGCACGCGCGAGACTGTGCTGAACGCCGATTTGGCCGACGCCGACTACGGCGACGTGCTCGTCTTCGAGAACGTCCTCGCGCTCTGGAACGACGACGAGGAGGCGTACAACCTCGTCGTCGACGACGAGACGCTCGTCGACCGCGTCGCCTGAGCGGGTCGCGTCGGCGACGCGGTCGGCGGGGCACGTCGTGTCCGACGGGTGGCTTTTTGCGCGCTCCGTCCCCAGTCGGACCATGAGCGAACCCAGCATCCTCCTCACCAACGACGACGGTATCGAGAGCGTCGGCTTCCGCGCGCTCTACGACGCCCTCTCGGAGTTCGCCGACGTGACCGCGGTCGCGCCCGCAACGGACCAGAGCGCGGTCGGCCGGAAGATGTCCACCGACGCGGTCGTCTCCGAGCACGAACTCGGCTACGCGCTGGAGGGGACGCCCGCCGACTGCACGGTCGCCGGCTTGGAGGCGCTGTGTCCCGACGTGGACATGGTCGTCTCCGGCATCAACAAGGGAGCCAACATCGGCGCGTACGTCCTCGGCCGGTCGGGGACCGTCAGCGCCGCCGTCGAGGCCGCGTTCTTCGACGTGCCCGCCATCGCCCTCTCGCTGTACGTCCCCGCCGGCGGCGACCTGCCGTGGCACGAGAAGGCGACCGACCCGCGGGACTTCCGCGAGGCGACCCACGCCGCGTCGTACCTCGTCAAACACGCCGAGCCGGCCGGCGTCTTCGACCAGTGCGACTACCTCAACGTCAACGCGCCCATGCGCGACCCCAGCGGCGACCCGGCGGACATGCAGGTGACGGTTCCCTCGGAGCTGTACGACATGACCGCGGAGTTCGAAAACGGCACCGTGAAACTCCACGACCGCGTCTGGGAGCGGATGCGCACCGGCGACATCCCGGACCCCGACGGCACCGACCGCCGGGCCGTCGTCGAGGGCCGCGTGTCGGTCTCGCCGCTGACCGCGCCGCACACGACCCACCGACACGAGGCGCTGGACGCGCTCGCCGAGACGTATCTGGAGTGAGCCTCAGCCGGGGCAACAAAGCGTATATCTGAAGAGCCTGAAACGCCGACGAGACCGATGAACGCGATTTTGCAGGCCGCGGCCGAGTCGGGAAGCGTCACCGACTTTCTCGTCGCCACCGCGGTGCTGTTCAGCCTCCCGCTCGTCGTCCTCCTCCTCGGACGGCTGTTCGAGCAGTTCTTCTGAGGCCGCGACTCCGGGTCCCGACAGACGGAACGACCTACTAGCGGTGATTCGCGGACCACTTCACACCCGACAGCCCGACAGCCACCGCAGTCTTTTCATCGATAGGATATCCGTTAGATGATATGAACCGCGACGAGCTCAACGAGTACCTGAAAGAGCGGCCGCTCTTGGGAGGTCTCTGGCTCGTGGCGATGCTCGGGGTGGGCATGCTGGTGTGGCTGAAACTGCTCCGACCGGCGCAGTCGGTCGTCGACATCCTCTCGAACACCGGCTACCAGTTCGTCTTTCTCGTGATGGGCGGGCTCTGTTACGTGACCTACGTCGGCTTCTCTCGGGCGGTGAACTGATTTCTCACTCCGTCGCCGCCCGCCGGCTGTCCACCAGCAGTTTGTACGCGAGGCCGACGACGCCGGCGAACACCGCGAGCGCCCCGGCGAGCGAGGCGAGGATGCCGAGAGCGAACATCAGCCCGAACCCGTGGCCCGCGAGGGCGAAACTGCCGACGGTCAAAAACACCCAGCCGCCGGCGATGACGGCAAAGAGGACGAGTACGTCGTCTTCGGTCGCGTAGCGGAGGGCGTCGCGGGCGGAGACGCGTGACATATCGAACGCGTCGCCGGGGGCGAACCTGTTCCTTTCGGTCGGCCGACACCAAAGCTTGAATCCCGGGCCGGCCGACGAACGAATATGTCCGAAGCAGACGCCATCGAGTGCGTGGACGAACCCGGAACCGTCGAGTCGCTCGCCGCGGACCTCCGCGCGCTCGGCGTCGCGGCCGGCGACACCCTCCTCGTCCACTCGTCGCTCAGTTCGCTCGGCTGGGTCGCCGGCGGCCCGCAGGCGGTCGTGGACGCCCTCCAGACGGTGCTGACCGACGACGGGACGCTGGTCATGCCGACCCACACCGGCCAGTACACCGACCCGTCGGCGTGGGAGAACCCGCCGGTCCCCGACGACTGGGTCGAAACAATCGGCGAGTCGATGCCGCCGTTCCGCCCCGAGGTGACGCCGACCCGCGGGATGGGCGCGATACCCGAGTGCTTCCGCAACTACCCCGGCGTCGTCCGTAGCGAACACCCGACGGTCTCCTTCGCGGCGTGGGGCGCGGCCGCCGAGGAAATCGTATCCGACCACGAACTCGACGGCGGCCTCGGCGACGGGTCGCCGCTGGCGCGGGTGTACGACCGCGGCGGCGACGTGCTCTTACTCGGCGTCGGCCACGGAAACGACACCTCGCTCCACCTCGCCGAACACCGCGCCGACTTCGAAAAGGAGCGGACGACCGAGCGCGCGCCGCTTCTCCGAGACGGCGAGCGCGTCGTCGTCGAGTACGACGACATCGAGGTCGAGACCGACGACTTCGGGGAAGTCGGCGAGGCGTTCGAGAGGGCCGTCGGCGCGACCGAGGGGTCGGTCGCGGCCGCGACGGCGACGCTCCTCGACCAGCCCGCGCTGGTCGACTTCGCCGAAGACTGGTTCGAGTCGAACCGCTGAGCCGAGGGCGCGGCCGACTCGGTCGAGTCACAGAAACAGCGGGCCGCGCGCCCGCTCAGGCGAGCGTCGCGGTCAGCGTGATTTCCGGTCCGGCGAGCGCCTTCGACACCGGACAGCTCTCCTTGGCGCGCTGGGCGAGTTCGGCGAACGTCTCCTCGTCGATGTCGGGCACGTCGGCGTCGAGCGTCAGGTCGATTCGAGAGATTTCGAAGCCGCCGCCGTCGGCCGGGTCGAGGTGCACGTCGGCCGCGGTGTGCAGGCTCGTCGGCGCGTAGCCCTCGCCTTCGAGGAATGCGGTCAACTGCATCGAGAAACAACCGGAGTGGGCCGCGCCGATGAGTTCCTCGGGGTTCGATCCGAGTTCGTCTTCGAACCGCGTCGGGAACGTGAACGTCCCCTCGACGGTCCCGCTCTCCGTCGAGAACTCGCCGCTCCCGTCTTTGCCACCGGTCCACGTCGTCTCCGCCTTGTGCGTGGGCATGACACGCACACCTACGGTCGCGAGCGATATGGAGGTGACGGCGAACGGAGCGTTCGAGGGAACAGGACCGGCGGGACGCGGAGGTCCCGAGGCGGCGCGCTACAGGCCGCTCCAGAGCGCCGCGACCCCGAACCCGACGATGACGACGCCCGCGAGTTGGTTCACTCGGCGGAGGACCGCCGGGGTGACCCGCTCCCGGACGCGGTCGACGGCGGCGCTCAGGACGAACCACCAGAGCGCCGAGCCGGCGAAGACGCCCGCGACGAGGACCGCCGCTCCGAGGTAGTCGCCCGAGACGCCGACGCCCAGGCCGGCGAAGATGCCGACGAACGCCAGTATCGTCACCGGGTTCGTCAGCGTCAGGAGGAACGTCGACCCGAAGTCTGCCGCGAGGCTCCGGGCGTTCGAGTCGGGCGGTGCCACGGCCGACTGCTCGGTCGTCGGTGCCGACTCGACCGACGCCGGGTCGCCCCGAATCGACTGGATGCCGATATACAGGAGAATCGCCCCGCCGGCGAGGGCGATTCCGTTGCGGTGGCCGAGCAGGACCGACGAGAGCGCGGCGAGGCCGAACCCCGCGATGGCCCCGTAGACCGCGTCCGCAGACGCCGCTCCGAGTCCGCTGACGAAGCCTGAACGGCGGCCCTTAGAAAGCGTTCGCTGAATGCACAGTACACCGATTGGACCGACCGGCGCGGCTATCGAGACGCCGAGAACGAGTCCGCGGACGAGGATTCCGATTGTGGTGGTTAATAGACATCACCTCGTGACCGAGTCGATGCGTCACCGGGTGATAGCTCTATCGTCTGTCCTGACCGGCCCGCCGGGGCAATCGGCGTCGGTGCCGGTGCCGGTGGGCCGGAACCGATTAGAACAGCCCCGTGATGAAGCCGATACCCATCAGCACCAACACGGCCGCCGAGAACGCCGGGAGGTACGGGGTGTACTTCTCCACTTCGTCCTCGTAGTGCTGGTAGCCCGCAATCAGCACCATCGTCAGGCCGACGATGCCGACGATGACGGTGATAGCGTACGCGCCCATCAGTTCGAGGCAGTAGTTCGACCCGGCGCAGAGCGCGATTATCTCGAACTCCTCTTCGTGGGCGAACCCGAGGACGAACGCGAACCACGCGATGCCGAGGAGGCCGCGCTCCGCGGCGTCGTCGGGGGTGTCGTGCGAGTGGGAGCGTCCGCCGACGAAGGGAACGAAACCCATCAGGCGAGCGAACAGTCCGCTGTCGCGGTCGTGGCTATGTCCGTCGTGGTCGTGTGAGTGGCTATGGCCGTCATCGTGTGAGTGCCCGCGGTCATGACCACCTTCATGGCCATCTCCGTGACTGTGACTCCCGTGGTCGTCGTGCCCGTGAGTGCCGTGCGAGTGTCCGTGGGCGTACTCGCGGACGCCGAGCGCGATGAGCAAGACGCCGGCGACGAGACTGACCGGGCCGCCGATTTGGACGCCGCCGAGTGTCGTAATCGGCTCGTTGACCTGCGTGAGGTCGAAGTACGACTTCGCGTAGAAGAACGCGCCCACCATCGCGATACTGCTGACGAGGTGGCCGACCCCGAGGATGAGACTCGCCGCGAACCCGTAGGCCCACTTGTTCGCTTGGTCGAGCGCGTACGACGCGGCGACGGGCCAGCCGTGACCCGGTTCGACGCCGTGGACGGCTCCGAGGAGTACCGCGCCGGCGACGAGTCCGAGCAGTTCGTTCGAGGCCATGTGCTTACCGTAGCCGTGGCAAACGAGGGGTATAGGGGTTGTTAATACCGAATCGCGGGTATCGTCATAACGGGGACTCTTGTAGCTGTACGCGTCAGTTGGAGGTGATGCGGACGAGTTTCAACATCCCCGACGAACTGGTCGCGGAGTTCGACCGGGCGTGGCGCGACGAGGGCATCGAAAACCGGTCGCGGGCGGTCCGAGAGGCCATGCGGGAGTTCGTCGAGTCCCACGACCGACTCGAAGACGTCTCCGGCGAGGTCGTCGCGCTCGTCGGCTTCGACTACCGCCACCACGACGTGATTCGCGAGCTTCACGGGGCGCAACACGAGTTTCAGGACGTCATTCTCAACACGAGCCACACCCATCAGGGCGAGTGGTGCCTCGAATCGCTGTTCTGCCGCGGCCCCGCCGAGCGCGTCCGGGCGCTGACCTATCGACTCCGCGACTTCGACGCGGTCCGGCGGGTGAAAGTGATGGTCATTCGCGAGTGACGCGGCGTGTATGACTCAGACGAAGCGCGGGCGGAAAATAGGGGTCCGTCGGGCTACCGATTCTGCCGCTGTTCGGCCTTGTTCATCTCGATGAGCAGTCGGAAGATAGCCTTCACGAGGTTCGAGTCGACCTCGAAGTGGGCCGCGTTCTTCCCGGCGCGCTCCATCACGCGCTCTTCTTGGGACTCGTCGGTCGTCGGCAGGTCCTTCTCGGCTTTGACCTTCGCCACCGTGTCGGCGACGTAGGTCCGGCGGGCGATGAGTTCGACGATGCCGCGGTCGATATCCTCTATCTCCTCGCGGAGTTCGTCGAGGGACATGTCCTGAAACGGTTCGGCGGCGTCTGGGGTGTCGTCTGTCATTGGATTCGTGCTCCGTCGGTTCGGGTGGTCGTCAGTCGGGTCTCTCCCTCGCGGGCGACCCACAGTGCCTCGACGCGTTCGAGGTCGGCGCGGTCGCCGACGGCGACGACGCTCGGGCCGGTCCCGGACAGCGAGACGCCGTCGGCGATGGGCATCGCCTCGACGGCGGGGTCGGTCGGGAAGTCGAGGGCGGCCGAGAAGGCGAGGCCGTTGACGGTCATCGCCTCGGCGTACCGGCCTTCGAGCGCGAGGTCGGCGACGAGGTCGGCCATCGGGGCGACGTTCTCACAGCGGCTCACGTCGGCGTCGGCGCTGTAGGCGCGCTCCGGCGGCGTCCACACGAGCACGTCCCAGTCGACCTCGTCGCGGGCGATGAGGTCGTCCTCGGTGTTGTCGGTGACGACGACGCCGCCGACCATGGAGGCCGCGGCGTCGTCGAACGCGCCGGTGGCGGTGACGCCGACCTCGCGGGCGGCGCGGACGCCCATCCGACAGGCGTCGAGCCGGGAGATGTCGGCGTCCGGGCCGGGACCGACCGAGCGGCCGAGCGCGGACAGCGTCGCCAGCACCGTCGCGTTGGCCGCGGCGCTCGAACTCTTGAGGCCGGCGGCCATCGGCAGGTCGCTTTCGGTCTCGACGGTGCCGCCCTCGCCGTCGCCGAACGCCTCGACGGCGAGTTCGACACAGCGTTCGATGAGTCGCGTGTCGGCGTCGGGGGCCTCCGCGATGCTCCCGCGGACCGCGCCGGAGTCGTCCAGTTCGACCGACGCGGTCGTCTCCGCGTCGATGGCGAACGCGGAGCCGGTCGCCGTCGCCAGGGCGTTCAAGACGGTGCCCGCCCCGAGGGCGGTGGCTCGGCCGTGCATACTTCGGGGAGGTCGGCACACCGTGTTATGTGTGGCGGTCCGTGCCGTTTTCGCCCGTAGCTCGGGGACGCGACGGCGGGAGCAGCGCCCGACGCGGGCCGCCCCGAGACGCGACGTTTTTGCCGTCCCCGAAGCAACGGTGAGCCATGAGCGCCCGCAACGACATCGCCCCGAGCACGCTCGGCGTCGAACTCCACGACTACGGCGTCGAAGTGGAGTACCTCGACAACCGAACCACGGTCTATCGGGGCGTCCCCGAGCCGGTCACGGGCACGCTCGCCACCGCCCCCGGCAAGGAGGTCCACGTCCTCGTCACCGACCCCACCGAGACGGAGGGCGTCATGATGTACGTCAACGACCTCACGAGCCACGACGACGTGCTCGAATCGAGCGGCGTCGGCCGCGTCATCCTCGGCGAGGACGACGAAGAGGAGCTGTTCCCCGGGGTCCTCGTCCGCCGGGTGCCCGGCCACCGCTTCGAAATCGAGGCCGACCCGGAGGT
This sequence comes from Haloferax sulfurifontis, assembly GCF_014635105.1. Lineage (NCBI taxonomy): Archaea > Methanobacteriati > Methanobacteriota > Halobacteria > Halobacteriales > Haloferacaceae > Haloferax > Haloferax sulfurifontis. The sequence continues at coordinate 392,163 of NZ_BMCI01000003.1, read as the reverse complement.
CGCCCGCGGCCGCGTGTTCGTCTTCGTCGAGGACGACTGGGGCGAGGACTCCTACGAGTTCGTCTCCGAATGATGCTCCGGAAACGCTGGGAGCCGCTGGAAAAACGGACCGTCGGCAAAGCGCCGGAGGCCTACGGCTACTACGAACTCGGCGACGCCGACGGCGACCTCGTCGGCCGCGGCGTCGGCGTCCTCCGCGACGAACTGAAGGAGGCGCTCGCCTACGGCGACGCCGAACGCGTCCGCTGGGAGCGCGCGACCTCGCTGGACCACGCCGAGCGACTCGCCGAGGAACACGACCCGGCGTAGGCGTCGGGGTCGGCGTCGCCGAGTCGCCGAGTCGCCGCCGACGCTCTCGCTCCTCCGCTACTGCAAGTACGACGGACTGTCCGTGTCGCAGTTCTCCTCGTGGGCCTCGGCGTCGGACCGCACGTCGAACAGCATCTCGCACTCTTCGCACCGGTACCACGTCGCCCCGTCTTTCTCCGTCGTGGTGACCATGACTAGTGTTACCGCGCCGTCCCGGAAAACGGTTACTCCGGGCGAACCCTCAAGGGTCGAGCGGGCGAACCGGGGAGTATGTCAGAAGATGGGGTGACGCTCGTCGTCCGCGCCGCGGAGAAACGCGACGCGGGCCGCGGCATCGCCCGCCTCCCCGAAGCCGCCCGCCGGGAACTCGGCGTGCTCAGCGGCGAGACGGTCGTCATCGAGGGCTCCCGAGAGACGGTCGCCAAGATGTGGCCCGCCCGCCCCGGCGCGCCCGCCGGCGAGATGCTCGTCGACGCCGACACGCGGGCCAACGCCGGCGTGAAAATCGGCGACAGCGTCCGCGTCAGGAAAATCGACGTCGAGGACGCCCGGTCGGTGACGCTCGCCGGCCCCAGCGCCTTCGAGCGGACCAGCGTCGACCGCGAGACCATCGAGGAGGTCGTGAAGGCGGAGCTTCGGAACCGCCCGCTCCGCGCCGGCGACCGCGTCCGCGTCGAGCGACTCGGCGGGGCCGCGCTGGTCGTCAGCGAGACCAGCCCTGAGGGCGTGGTCCGCGTCACCGACGCGACGACCGTCTCGGTGACGGCGGCGAGTTCGAAGGGCGCGAGCGAGACCGTCCGCGACGCCGTCAAGAGCGTGACCGGCGGCGACGACGACGCCGGGAGCCGCGGTCGGGCGACGGGCGTCACCTACGAGGACATCGGCGGCCTCGACGACGAACTCGACCTCGTCCGCGAGATGATAGAGCTCCCGCTGTCCGAACCCGAGGTGTTCGCCCACCTCGGCATCGAGCCGCCGAAGGGCGTCCTCCTCCACGGCCCGCCGGGCACGGGGAAGACCCTCATCGCGAAGGCCGTCGCCAACGAGGTCGACGCGAGTTTCACCACGATTTCCGGGCCGGAGGTGCTCTCGAAGTACAAAGGCGAGTCCGAGGAGAAACTGCGCGAGGTGTTCCAGTCGGCCCGCGAGAACGCGCCGGCCATCGTCTTCTTCGACGAAATCGACTCCATCGCGTCGAAGCGCGACGACGGCGGCGACCTCGAAAACCGCGTCGTCGGCCAACTGCTGTCGCTCATGGACGGCCTCGACGCCCGCGGCGACGTGGTCGTCATCGGCGCGACCAACCGCGTCGACAGCCTCGACCCGGCGCTCCGCCGCGGCGGCCGCTTCGACCGCGAAATCGAAATCGGCGTCCCGAACGAGACGGGCCGCCGCGAGATTCTCGACGTGCACACCCGGCGGATGCCCCTCGCCGAGGACGTGGACATCGACCGGCTGGCCTCCCGAACCCACGGCTTCGTCGGTGCCGACCTCGAATCGCTGGCCAAGGAGGCCGCGATGACCGCGCTCCGGCGCGTCCGCCGCGAGGGCGGTGGAAGCGGAAGCGAGGGCGGAGACAACCGGGTCGCCGTCGCGGACATGACCGTCACGCGCGCCGACTTCGAGTCGGCGATGGCGACGGTCGAACCCTCGGCGATGCGCGAGTACGTCGCCGAACAGCCGACCGAGGGGTTCGAGGGCGTCGGCGGCCTCGACGACGTGAAGCGGACGCTCGAACGCGCGGTGACGTGGCCGCTGACCTACGCGCCGCTGTTCGAGGCGGCGTCGACGGACCCGCCGACCGGCGTGCTCTTACACGGTCCGCCGGGGACCGGCAAGACGATGCTCGCCCGCGCCATCGCGGCCGAAAGCGGCGTCAACTTCATCCACGTCGCCGGTCCCGAACTGCTCGACCGCTACGTCGGCGAGTCCGAGAAGTCCGTCCGCGAGGTGTTCGACCGCGCCCGACAGGCCGCCCCGAGCATCGTCTTCTTCGACGAGATAGACGCCATCGCAACGAACCGCGACAGCGCCGGCTCCGACTCGGGCGTCACCGAGCGCGTCGTCTCGCAACTCCTGACGGAGATGGACAACGCCGCAGACAACCCGAACCTCGTCGTCCTCGCGGCGACGAACCGCCGGGGCGCGCTCGACCCCGCACTCCTCCGCCCCGGTCGGCTGGAGACCCACGTCGAGGTTCCCGTCCCGGACATCGAGGCGCGCCGCGCCATCCTCGACGTGCACGTCCGCGACAAGCCGCTCGGCACCGACGTGGACCTCGGCGACGTGGCCGCGCACATGGACGGCTACACCGGGGCCGACGTGGCCGCGGTCTGCCGCGAAGCGGCCCTCAGGGCGATTCAGGACGTGGCCGACGCCTACGACGGCACCGAGGCGAACAGCCACGCCGACGAGGTGCGCATCACCCGCGCGCACTTCGAGGCGGCGCTGGAATCGGTCTCGCCGACGCAGGTCTGACGGGCGGCGACCGGCGGCGAAGGCCGTTCCCGCTCACCTGCGAGATTATCTCGTCTCACCGCGTACTGTGTCTCATGTTCACTCGCAACAGGGGTGTGTCGTGAACGCGGCGTGGCGGCGGAAAGTCCGACGGGAGTGGGGCGCGCTCACCGGTGGCCCGCTGTCCGCGACGTGGTGGGTGACGAAGGCCGGCCTCCGGGTCGCGTTCGCCGAGGCGATGTTCATGTTTCTCGTGTTGCTGAACAACGATGCGGCCGCGTTATCGGCCGTCGCCGACGGCGAGGCGTCCGTGTTTTCGCTCGTCGGGCTCGTCCTCGTGACGCCCGAGTACCTCGCCATCGCGGCCATCGTCTTCGCCGTCGCGCTCTTTCTTCCGTTCCTCCCGCGGCGCAACGAGGCGACCAACCGCTGGGAGTAGGAATCGAGAGGCGACGGCGGCCCCGCTCCCGAAGGCCACCGCGACCGCGCCGACTCAGGCCAGTCGCGCTCGGTAGTAACTCGACTCGGCGTTCGGGACGGTCACCTCACGCACGTCGAGGGCCGCCTCGGCGGCGACCGCCCGGAGCCGAGCGGGCGAGACGAGAACGAAGTCGAGCGTCGGCCCGCGCAGGTCGCCGTACTCCACGCGGAACGACCGCCGAGCGATGCCCTCTCGCGGGCCTGGCCGGTAGCCGAAGAACCGCTCGGGGTCGATGCGCGTCGGGTCGTACGAGTCCACGACGACCTCGCCGGACGACGAGACGAGGTCGGAAAACGACGCGAGCAGGTCGGCGAGTCGGTCCAGCGACCCCGCGAGGCCGACCTGCGTCCCGTTGGCGAGGACCGTCTCGAAGCCCCCGGTCGCCGACCCCGCTTGACTCGCTTCGACTGGCGGGTCGAACATGTCGCCGACGACCGCCGCCTCGACGCCGCGCTCGCGGGCCGCACGCACCGCGTTCGGGCTCACGTCGAAGGCGACGACTTCGCCGCGGTCCTGCACGGCGAGGGCGTGTTGGCCCGCGCCGCACCCCACGTCGAGGAGCGGGGTTCGGAGGGAATCGACGAACTCGCGCTTCGCGGCGGGCCACCGCTCGGACGGGACGAGATAGTTCTCGTAGACGTGCGCGTCGCCGGCGGCGGCTCCGGCGGCGGCTCCGGCGTCGTCGCCGGCGCGGTAGACACAGGGGGCGCGCAGACAACCGCGAACGCGGTCCAACATCGCCAGTCCGAGGGCGTCGTCGGGCATGACGGGTCGTTCGTCGCCCTCGTGTAAATTATATTTAATGTTCCGGATGGTAGCAATTAACAGACATGGGGGACGGAGGAAGCGTCAGTCCAGCCGGTCCAAGTCGCCGTGTAGCTCGCGGTTCATCACGTCCGCGACGAACAGACGGATGCGCTTGTGAAGCTCCGCTTCGGTGTCGTAGGTCTCGATACGGAGGTCCCAGCGAGCGCGCGCCGCGCGAATCATCTCGCTCGTGACGCTCGCCTCGTGGACGAAGACGATTCGGTCGCCGTGCGTCTCGGAGAGCCGTTCGAGTATCGACCCCGCCTCCTCGCCGACGCCGAAGTTGTGGCCGAGAAACGGGAGTACGAACACGGTCGCGTTGCTCGCCTCGGCGAACGCGAGCGACTGCGTCGCGGCGTCAACCTCGTCGGTTCCGATGTCCACGTCGACGGCGAGAAAGGCGTTCACGCCCGGGTCGGCGCGGAGCGTTCCCTGTACGCGTCGGAGGAGCGCGAGCGCGTCGTCGACCTCGTCTCGCGCGGCGAACAGCTTCCGAATCGGCCCCGGAAGCTCCTCGATGTCGATGGCGGCGAGTTCCTCCTCCGAGAGGACGTAGTTGAGGTTGAACGACTTGTACGGACCCATCACGTAGACGAGAAACCGGTCGTAGGTCGTTCGCCCGAGCGCCGCGCGTATCTCGTCGCGCGAGACGGCGTCCGTCATGGGCACACGTACCGCGCGATAGTATATAAAATCCGGATTTTTCAGCGAAGCTCGACTCAAGAACCGTTAAACCGACACGCCGCGTCTAGCGAACCGAGATGGCGACGAACGACCCGGTCGATTCGGACGGCCTCCCCGAGGACCCCGCCGAGTTGCTTCCCCCGACGAGCGTCCTCACGCTGGACGAGTACCTCGACATGCAGGCCGCGCTCGGCGACCGGACGCGGTTCACCCTGCTGTACCGGCTGGTCCACTTCGGCGAGCGGAGCCCGAAGGCGCTGGCCGAGGCGCTCGACGTGCAGGCGAACACGCTCCACTACCACCTCAACAAGCTCGTCGACGCCGGGTTGGTCGAGAAGCGAAAGCGGGCGCGAGCCGACGAGGAAGGGCTGTTTTCGTACTACCGCGCCACGTCGCTCGGCTCCGACATCCTCGAACACGGCGTCGAGGAGCTCATCCGGCGCGAGCGCGACTACCGGGACGCCTACGCGTCTGAATAGCGGCGTCGCGGCCGGTCGCCGCGTCTCAGTTCTCGCCCCGTGACTGCCGAAGCCGCCGCCTATTTGGCGCTCGCTCGCACAGGCTGAAGCGATGTCCAATCTCCTCCCCGAGGAAGCACAGGAAAAGCTCGTCACCGTCTGCCGCACGGCCGTCGGCGACAGCCTCCGCTCGCTCACGTACTTCAGCCGCTTCGACTACGTGCAGGTGTACCTCCGCGAGGACCTCGAACAGGAGGCCGACCTGAACTCCTTTATCGGCAACGAGTGGCACGACTTCAAGATGACACAGGACGCCTACCGCGGGTCCGAACTCGGCGACTACGAGTACACGATTCGCGTGTTCGAAAACGGCTATCTCGTCCGAATCACCGTCGAGGACTTCGGCGTCTTCGTCACGACCGACGGCATCTCGATGCAGGACTTCGAGGCGCTGGCGGCCGCGACGACCGAGATTCTCGACGAGTGGGCCATCGAGGAGTAAGCGGTCGACCCCGAAACCGGCTCCGTCAGTCCCAGAACGACTGGGTCCGGGCGTATTCGCGCTCCCGTTCGAGGATGTCGCGGTAGAAGTCGTCTTCGTCCTCGCGGAGCTTGTTGATGATGCGCGCGGCGTTGTGCGGGCCGACGCCGCGGGCCGCGAGCGCGACGACCGCCCGCTCGCCGTGGGCCTGCACCAGACTCGCCGAGCGGTAGGCTCGCTTCGTCAGTCGCTCCTGTTCGTCGTCTTTCTCCGGCGCGCGGACCGCTTTCACCGTCTCGTCGTCCCACGGGTTGAGCGCGGCGACGCGGGTCGCGCCGCACTCGGGGCACGTCACGGGTTCGCGGACGCGCTTGACCTTCGTTTTCCGAGTCCAGTCCTTGCAGTGGAGACACGCCAACAGCACGCGGTCGTTCTGAATCCGGTCCCGGACCGTCTCGATGACGCTCGCGTCGGCGTTCTCGGGGACGAGCAGGTCGGTGCCCGACCCGCGGCCGCCGGTGCCGATGGCGGTCGGTTCGCGGGCGACGGAGAGTTCCACGTCGCCCTCGCGGAGGCGGCGGAGCAGTTCGACCGTCTCCGCGACGGCGAGGTCGGTGTGGAACACCTCGCGGACGGCCTCGTCGTAGACGGGCGTGTCCTCAAGCGCGGCGAGGAGGCGGTCGCCGCCGAAACGGCCCTTGCCCTGATAGCGCTTGAGCGCGCCGAACTTCGCGGCCACCTGCGCCAGCGTGAACTTCAGCGAGTCCGACCGCTTGAGCGCGAGTTCGAGCAGGGCCTCGACGTGGTCGGGGTCGGTCTCGCGGAGCACCTCCGCGAACGTCGTCGGGCGGACCTTCCCCGGCACGTCGAACTCGACGCGGTAGGGGTCGACCTCCATGCCGACCGAGGAGCCGGTCCGCTGGCCGATGAGCGCCGACAGGAGCCGCCCGAGCGTCTCGTTCACCCGGTGGCCGTGCGGCGAGTTCAGCGTCACCTTCCGGGGCGAGCCTTCGAGGACGAGCCTGTTCGCCGTCGGAATCGGCGCGCCGGCCTCGACCTGTCTTTCGATGGGGCCGAGCGCCGACCTGACCGTGGCCTCGTCGGTCGGGTAGCGCATGGCGATGTCTCGGGCGACGGCCTCGCGGTCGGCCCCGGACTCGAACTGCGGCGCGGCCACGTCGCGGAGTTCGCCCACCTCGCCGGCGACCGGCGCGGGGACCGGAATCTCCGAGCCGACCCACGACGGCACCTCGCCGCCGGGGTCCTCGATGGGCGAGACGTTCACCCGCGCCTCCTCGTCGTCCACGTCGTTGACGCGCCACATCTCGCCGCGCTGGATGAACGTCGCGCCCGGCGCGGCGAAGTTGAGGACGAACTTCTCGTCGAGCGTCCCGATCTGCCGGCGCGAGGAGATGTCGTGGACGTCGTAGGTCTCCTCGTCGGGAATCATCGAGAGGTTGGCGTAGAAGTACTGCCACGTGCCGCCGGACTTCTCGAGGAGGTCCTTGTCCTCGTCGAGCCAGAGGAGGCGGTTCCCCGAAAGCTCGCGGACGACGGCGCGGAAGTCGTCCTCGGCGAGGTCGCGGAAGGGGTACGCCCGCGTGATAATCTCGTAGGCGCGGCGGGCCGACACGTCGCCGTAGTCCATGACGACGCCGACGATTTGGTTAGCGACGGTGTCGAGGCTCCCGTGGTGGACGCGGGCGGGTTCGACCTCGCCGGAGACGGCCCGCCGGGCGATGGCGAGCGCTTCGAGCGTGTCGTCGGGGTGGTCGGTGACGACGGTCCCGCGGGAGACGACGCCCAAGCGGTGGCCCGCGCGACCGACCCGCTGGAGGAGCCGCGACACCTCGCGGGGGCTGTTGTACTGGACGACGTGGTCCACCCGACCCACGTCGATACCGAGTTCCATCGACGACGTGCAGATGAGCGCGTCCAACTCGCCGGCCTTGAAGCGGTCTTCCACGTCGATGCGAACGTCCTTCGACAGCGAGCCGTGGTGGACCTCGATGGGGTCGCCGAGCGCCTTGAACCGCGAGCCGAGCGCCTCCGCGGTCTGTCTGGTGTTGACGAAGACGAGCACCGACTCGTGGTCGCGGACGATATCCCGAATCGCCCGAACGTGGCTCGCTATCTCGGGGTCGGTGGCGAGTTTCCCGGCCAGCGCCTCGTCCTCGTTCGTCACCTCGGGGCGGACGACTTCGAACTCGACGCGGTTGTCCACGTCCACCTCGATGACCTCGAACGGGCGGTCACCGGTCAGGAACTTCCCGACCTCGTCGGGCGACCCGACCGTCGCCGAGAGGCCGATTCGCTGGAACGACCCGGCCAACTCGCGGAGCCGCTCCAGCCCGATTGTCAACTGCGCGCCGCGCTTGGCCGACGCGAGTTCGTGGACCTCGTCGACGACGACGTGGTGCACGTCCGAAAGCGCCGTTCTGAGCTTCTTCCCCGTGAGCATCGCCTGTAGCGTCTCGGGCGTCGTCACCAACACGTCCGGCGGGTCGTTCGCCTGCTTCTGGCGCTGGTACTGCGTGGTGTCGCCGTGGCGAACGTCGATGTCGATGTCGAGCCGTTCGCCCCACCAGTCGAGCCGCTCGCGCATGTCCCGGTTCAGCGCCCGAAGCGGGGTGATGTAGAGCGCCGAAATCCCGAATCGGTCCTCGGCGTCGGCGATGGCCGAGAAGACCGGGAGCATCGCCGTCTCCGTCTTGCCGGTGCCCGTGGGCGCGATGATGAGACCGTGTTTCCCGTCCGAAAGCGGGGGAATCGCCCGGCGCTGGGGCTCTGTCGGCGTCGTGAATCCGCGCTCCGAGAGCGCGTTCCGAACGGGCGACGAGAGCGTCGCGAAGGCGTCCATTCCGGCGGCGGCCTCGCCGTCTGGCATCGCCCGAGGTAGCGGTTCGAGGCGATTAAGCGCACCGCTCGGGGCGGTCCCCACCGGGAGATTCATGTCGCCCGTGAATCAACTTCGGGCGTGTCCCCGAAACGAGTCTACTGGTCCGCGTTCCTCGTCTTCGGTCTCTGCGCCGCCGTCGATATCGCGCTCGACGTTTCGGCGGGAGACGTGGGTATCAACACCGCGGCGGCGGCCGCGGGCGTCGTTGCGGTCGGCTACGCGTCGGTCGTCGCCCTCCGCGACCCCGACCGCGCCCGAGTCCCGACCGACTGGAGCCCGCTCGTCTACCTCGTCGTCCTCGGCGCGGCGCTCTACGCCTTCGGCGTCGCGCTCCAACTGTACTCGGTGGTGACGTGACTCCCGAGCGGTCCTTTTGGCTGTCGCAGGCGGGCTTCACCGCCGGGAACCTCTTCATCGTTCTCGGCAATCAGTGGGGCGACCTCGCGGCGTGGCAACTGGTCTTCGCGGCGGTGCTGGTGCTTTCGACCCTCTGGTTCGTCGGCTACGCCGTGCAGGAACGAAAAAAAGGCGTCCCGGAGTTCTTCCGCGAGTGGACCGGCTGGCAACGACTCGCCCGCGTGGCCGCCGTCGCCGTGTTCGTTCTCGGCACTCTCACGTTCGGTTTCGGCTCGGGGCTGTTCTGACGACCGAGGCCATCCCGGCGACTGCGGCGACCGCGACCACCGCCCCTGCTACTCAGACGTTCCGGTAGTCGCCCAGCCGCGTCCCGTCGAGCAGGTAGGCCTCCCCGTTCGCGAGGCCGTCGGGCAGGAACGGCGAGAGAAAGCCCTGTCCGGCGACGTTGACCCACGTCCCGCCCGAGGTGTCGTTGAACGCCGGGAACACCACGAGTTCGGCGTCTGCTCGCGTCACCTCCGCGGGGGCGACCTCGTAGTGTTCCGCGAACACCGCGGGCGCGAGGGAGCCGCGGAGCCAGACGCGCTCTTTCCGCGCGCCGCCGACCTCGTCTTCCAGCCTGACCGCCGGGTGTTCGTGGGCCGAACAGACCACGTCGGCGGCGAGCACCTCCCGCGAGGGCCACGTGTGGCCGTGGCAGAAGCCCACGTCGCCGAGGCGGACGCCAGCGGGGTCGGTCACCTCCACGTCGTCGCCGAAGAAGTCCGCGAGGCCGCCGTCGTGGTTGCCGGGGACGACCGTCAGTTCCGCGCGGTCGGCCACGGCGGCCGCGAGGGCGCGCAGTTCCTCGGCCTCGTCTCCCTTCTGGTCGCCGATGCGGTGGCCGAGGTCGCCGAGGACGACCAGTCGGTCGGCGTCGGTCCGGTCGAGAAGCGACAGCAGGCGCTCGCGGCGGACCGCGGCCTTCGACGGGAGTTCCACCCCGCGTTCGTACCGCAGGCCGGCCTCGATGCCGGCGTGGTAGTCGGCGACGACGAGCGAGCGCTCGGGGAACCCGCGCCTGCTCGTCCGCGCCACCGCGGCGGGATGGCCGGGAATCGGTTCGACGAGCGGTCCCGACACGGCCTCAGATGGCCTTCAGCACGCCGTCCTGCGGCTCGTAGCACCGACCGCCGAGGAGCGCCTCCTGGATGGCGTCTTCGACCGCGCCGGGGTCCGCGCCGTACTCGTCGACGACGGCGGCGACGACCTCGTCGCGGGTCGCGCCGTCGCCCCCGTCGAGGTCGTCCATGGCGTCCACGACGACCGATTCGAGGTCGATGTCCTCGGCCTCGGCGGACTCGTCGGCGTCGGGCGTCGGCTCGTGTTCGGGTTCTGGCTCGGATTCGACCGCTGGTTCGGGCTCCGGTTCGGGCTCGGCCGCGGCGTCAGCCGCGGGTTCCGGTTCCGGCTCTGCCACCGATTCGGCGTCGGCGGGTTCGTCTCGGAGTTGCTCGGTGAGGTCGTCCGCGTCGGGCACGTCGATGTCCGCCTCGCCGGCGGGGTCGACGTCCGCGCCGGAAGTGAACTCCGTGCCGAACTCGGACTCGATTTCGGCCCGCTCGTCCTCGTCGAGTTCGTACATCCCGTCTGGGTCGACCGAGTCGTCGGCGTCGGAGGACGCGGAGTCGGTCGAGTCGGTCGCCGACTCGTCGGCCGGCGCGTCCGCCTCGGGTTCGGGTTCGGGGTCGTCGAAGCCGTCGTCGAAGTCGCCGAGGGTTCCGCTTCCCGATTCGTCGAGCGAACCGGCGTCGGTCGTACCCGCGTCGGGGGCGTCGTCTTCGAAGTCACCGAGCGCGCCGTCGTCGGCCCCGGCGTCGAAGTCTGGCTCAGAATCGACGTCGAGCGAGTCGGTCTCCGGTTCGGGTTCGGACGTGAGGTCGGCCGCTTCGACCGATTCGGACTCGGCCGTCGCGGACGGCTCGCTCTCCGGTTCCGGCTCGGACGCCTCCGACTGGCTCTCGGTCGCGGCCGTCGTCTCGGTGGCGACGGGTTCCGGTTCGGGTTCGGGTGCGGGCTCCGGCTTGGTTTCCGCGACGGGGTCGGATTCAGACTCCGGCTCGACGGCCTCGGACTCGGTACTGTCGGCGGGTTCCGGCTCCGGCTCGTCGGCGACCGGTTCGGACTCGGATTCGGCCTCGAACTCCTCCGGGTCGGCGTCGAACTCACCCGCGTCGGGCTCCGCATCGGCGGGTTCGTCGGCGTTGTCCGCGTCCGCCTCACCGACCTCGATATCGATGCTCTCTGCCGGTTCGAGGCCGAGTTCGGGGAGCGGACCGAGCACCGCGTCGCCGCCGTCGCCGGGGGCGACGTCGAGGTGGTCGACTTGGTCGCGGTCGCCCGCGACGAGCTCGAGCGCCTGCACGGCCACTTCGCGCAGTGCTTCGAGGTAGGTTCGGGTCGTCCCGTAGTGGTCGATGGCGCGGGGGATGCCCGCCGCGAGCGTCGGGTCGACGCCGCGGGCTTCGAGCGCGCGGGTCAGGTCGTCGCCACGGTAGGGCATCGACAGCGCCTCGTCGAACACCGCGATGCGGCGGAGCGTCGCCTCAGCGGCCGAGACGATCCAGCGGTCGCGCACGTCGGCGTCGACGGTGTTGACGCTCTCGGGGCGGACCGAGGAGTAGACCACGTCCGCGTCGTCCGGTTCGTACGTCCGGGCCTTGCCCGCGAGCGAGACGAACGCCGGGGGCGTCGCCGCGTCGAGGTAGGCCATCGGCTCGGGCTGGTACTGGCCGGCGTAGGTGACGAACGCGCCCGTCGGGTCGGCGATGCGCCCCCGGAGCACCTCGTCGTTGACGTGTTCGATCTCGGTGAGCACGCCCGCGACGAACGTCCGGTTGAGTCGCGCGCCGGTTGGCGTGACCACGTAGTTCGGCGCGCGCTCCTCGTCGCTCTCGGAGTACGAAAGCGACGCGTCGTCGAACTCGGCGGCGAAGACGCGGTAGGCGATTTCCCGCGTGCCGACGACCGGCGAGGCGCTCATGCGCGCACCTCCGTGAGGAGGGCGGCCGCGCGTTCGGCCGGGTCGTCGTCGGTCTCCTCGAACTCGTCGGCTTCGAGGTTCGCGCCGTACTCGTCCACAGAGAGGTTCCCGCGGACGCGGTACTCGCGGCCGACGAGCGTGTCGGCGATGTCGTCGGCGACGACCTCCTTGTCCATCGCCTCGCGGGCGGCCTCCATCGCGTCGGCCATCGTCCCGCCGTAGATCTCCTCGGTGAGGTCGCGGTCGAGGATGGCGGTCACCGTGCCGGTGCCGTCGTCGAGAATCGCCTTCACGCGCATGTCGTCCTCGCCGTCGACCTCGCCGTGCTGTCGGCACTGGCCGTTCTGGACGACGCGGCTACACTTCGGACAGCGCTCGATGAGCCCGGAGCCGTCGCGCACTTCGAGGACGTTCCCGAGCACTTCCACGTCGAACATCCCGCCGGCGTCGACGGCCTCGCCGATTTTCAGGCGGGGCGCGGAGTCGGTCACGGAGACGGGGTCGTCGAGCACGTCGAGCGTCGTGAACTCCGAGAGGTTCACCTGCGGCACGCCGCGGAACTCGCGGACGTACACGTCCGAGAGACGCAGGCTCGCGCCCTCTTCCACGTCGGGGCGGGGTGCCCAGTCGGTGAAGGGGAGTCGCCCGGACTCGTCGGCGACGACGCCCGAGAGGATTGTCGTCTCGCCGTTGCGACCGTCGATGGTGCGCGAGTCGACTTCGAGGACGCGGACCTCGACGGTCCGGCCGCGGTCGCCGGCCTGGAGGTCGATGAGGTCGGCCTCGCCGCCGATGCGGTCGTCGTAGGGCGTCTCGACCGTCTCGGACTCCACGCCGACCGTCGAGGACGCGCCGATGTTCAGTTCGGGCTTGCCGTCCCACTCGCGGACGCCGGCGTTGCCGATGACGACGGAGTCGCCCGGTTCGAAGCCGAAGTCCTGCCACGCGGTGTAGGAGATGACGCCGGACTCGTCGGCGAGTTCACCCTCGCGGATGGTCTGTTCGTCGCCCTGATAGACGATAGAGCGGGTGCCCACGGTGAGCACGCGGACCGTCACCGAGACGTTGCCGCCGTCGGGGTCGATGTCGGCGATGCGCTTCGTCGAGGGCGCGCCGTCGCTCCCGCCGGAGCTTCCGCCGCCGTGTTTTCGTCGGACGCTCTGTTTCGCCTCGTCGAGCGGGACGCTGTACTGCAGGAGGTTCTGCAGGTCGGATTTGACCTCCTCTTTGTCGACACCGAGGGCGGAGGCAAGCTCCTCGGCATGCTGGTCGAGTTCCATCGAGTCGGGATTCGCCCCCGTCGGATAAAAAGTGTTGCCGGGCGGCCGGGCGACCGGCCGCGGGCGAATCACTAAGTGCTCGCGTGCCAGTTGGACTCGTATGTCGAACGACGAGGGCCCGGACGCCGGCGACGCCGACGAGGAGGTCTCCTTCTCCGTGACCATCGAGGACGGCTGGACGACTATCGTGATGGAAGGCGACAAGGACAGCGCGGTCGTCGTCCGCTCCGCGTCCGGCGAGCGAATCTACCTCCCGCCGGAGGGGTTCGACGCCGAGGCGGCGGCCGACAGCGCGTACCAGTCGGCGGACAGCCCCTACCAGTCGGCGTACGACTCGCCGTACCAGTCGGTCCAGACCGACGACTCGCCGTACCAGTCCGCTCGCGGCACGATGCCGCGAGAGGGGATGGTCCCGACCCGCGGCGGCTACCGAATTCGCCACCCAGAACCCGTGACCGACGTGCGGCTCCTCCGCTGAGTTCCGATACCGTCGATTTCCGAGCCGGAGTGCTGACCCCCGGGTTCGACGTTCAGTTCGCGTCTGACTCGGCGGCGTCCGCGTCGCCGGCGTCGGCTTCGTTCTCCGCGCCGGCCGAGGGGTCGACGTCATCGTCGAGGATGCTGTGGTAGTACGCTACCGTCTCGTCGACGACGCGGTCCCACGTGTACGGCTCGTACTCCGGTTCGCCGTCGAGCGAGAGGCCGTACTCGATGCCGTCGGCGATGGAGCGCGAGTCGGGTTCGACCTCGATGACGCAGTCCTCGGGGAGGACCTCCGCCGCGCCGCTCTCGGTGGCGACGACGCGCGTGCCGGTCGACAGCGCCTCGACGATGGTGATGCCGAACGGCTCTGACAGCGACGGCGAGACGAACAGGTCCGCCGAGGCGTAGTAGTCGCCGAGCGCCTCTTCGGGGACGTAGCCGGCCCACTTGATGCGGTCTTCGACGCCGAGCAGTTCGGCGAAGCGCTTGAGTTGGGCGGTGAGGTGACCCGACCCGCCCATGACGAGCGTCACGTCGTCGCGGGCGAGCTTCTCCATCGCGTAGACGAGATGCGAGATTCCCTTCTGGTCGGTGTGCCGGCCGACGAAAAACAGCATCTTCCCGTCGATGCCGAGTTCTTCTTTGAGGTCGCGGCCCGTCGTCTCGCACTCCGAAAAGCCGTTGTAGATGACGTGGCAGTCGCCGCCGTACTCGCGTTTGACCTTGTCGGCGAGGAGTTCGCTCACCGCGAGCAGGTGGTCACAGCGCTCGGCGATGCGGCGCTCGGTCTCGACTTCCCGCTGGGGCGGGTCGATGTTGCGGTCGGACGAAAGCGAGTGGAACGTGGTCACCCACTCCACGTCCTCGTTGTTCGACTTCGCGCGCGACCCCGGGCCGTAGCCGAACCAGTCGTGCGTGTGGACGATGTCGGCGTCGGCGGCGCGCTCCGCGAACGTCGAGCCCAGCCGTCCGATTCGGGTGATGATGTCGCCTTCGCCCGTCGGAACGCCCACGATGCCCTCGCGGTCCGGCGCGTACTCCGCGGGGAGCACGAGTTCGATGTCGACGTCCTCGCGGTCTTCGAGTCGCTCGAACATCTCGCCTACGTGCGTGTCGAGCCCGCCGCTGACGTTCGGCGGAAACCCCCACCCCAGCATCAGGACCTTGGCAGTCATAGATGACACAATGTACCACAGAGGCCTATTTAATTCCTGTCCGGCAATACTCCGACGGCACCTCACCGAAAGGCGTTTTCGCCGCGGCGACGACCCGCGAGTATGCACGTCCACGTCAACGCCGCCGCGAGCCTCGACGGCAAGCTCTCCTCGCGCCGCCGCGAGCAGGTGCGGATAAGCGGCGACGACGACTTCGCCCGCGTGGACGAGATTCGCGCGGCCGCCGACGCCGTCGCCGTCGGCGTCGGGACCGTCCTCGCCGACGACCCGCATCTCACGCTCGACGACCCCGCCCTCGTCGCCGCCCGCGAGGACCGGGGCGACCCGCCGCACCCCGCCCGCGTCGTCGCCGACTCGCGCGCTCGAACCCCGGCCGACGCACGGATTCTGGACGACGCGGCGACGACCTACGTGCTCGTCTCCGAGGCCGCGCCCGCCGACCGCCGCGAGGCGCTCGAAGCCGCCGGCGCGGAACTCGTCGTCGCGGGCGAAACGCGGGTGTCGCTCCCCGACGCCCTCGAAGCCCTCGAAGCCCGCGGCGTCGACCGACTCATGGTCGAGGGCGGCGGCGAACTCATCTTCTCGCTGTTCGAGGCCGGCCTCGTCGACGAACTCACGCTCTACGTCGGCTCGATGGTCATCGGCGGCCGCGACGCGCCGACGCTCGCCGACGGCGAGGGCTTCGTCGCCGACTTCCCCCGACTGTCGCTCCGCGTCGTCGAGCGCGTCGACGACGGTGTTCTCCTGACCTACGACTGCTGAGCCTCGTTCCTCGAATCCGGCCGTTTTCGCCGCGAACGCGGAGTTTCGCGGTCGTGCGTCGCCACGCAAACAGGCGCAATGGGTAAGAGTGTCGCGCCGATACGTGGAGATATGAGCACTCCGAAGACAACCGATGTACCCGTCCATATCGAGAGTTCGGACGAACTCGACGAACTCATCGCCGACAGCGCGGTCGTCCTCGTGGACTACCACGCTGACTGGTGCGGCCCGTGTAAGATGCTCGAACCCACGGTAAAGGAAATCGCCGAGGAGACCGACGCCGTCGTCGCCAAGGTCGACATCGACGAACTCCAAGAGCTGGCCCGCGAGCAGGGGATTCGCAGTGTCCCGACCCTCCAGTTCTACGCCGGCGGCGAGCAGGTGAAGGAGGTCATCGGCGTCCAGAGCAAAGAAGACCTCGTCGACATCATCGAAGCCGCCGCGTAAGCCGGCGTCAGCTCCGCTCGGCTCGATTCTTCGTTTTTCTCTCACGGCTAGCGACGGCGCGGCGCGCGCTCGGGTGCGTTCGGGCGTCGTCGCTCGTCGGGGCAGTTCGGTCGAAAAGCGGAGTCAGAAGACGGCTCAGAAGGGCGCGTCGGACACGTCGGGTTCGAACCCCGCGCCCGCGTCGTCGTCGTAGAAGCCTCCGGTCGAGGCGTGGACCGCGTCTATCTCCTCGAACTCGGCGACCATGCGCGACTTCAGCGCCTGAATCGTCATCGGCGAGATACCGCATCCGGAACACGCGCCGGTGAGGGAAATCCACACCTCGCCGGTCTCCTTGTCGATGGCTTCGATACCCGCGTCGCCGCCGTGCATCTCGATTTGGGGGAAGTTCCGCCGCATGAACAGGTCGAGCCGTTCTTCGAGGGACTTCTCCGACGTCTGCGAACTCATACCGAGACGTGGGGTGCGGGCGAGCATAACGATTGCTCCGAACGAGGTCGCGGCGAATTTCGCGAGACGCTGTCGGGGGAGTCGGTCGGCGAGGGCTTTTTACCACGGAGAGAGTATCAGAACCTATGATTTCACTCGACGAGGCAGTCACGGCCCGCCTGGAATCCCACGGCGCGCGGTTCGAGGTGCTCATCGACCCCGACGCGGCGCTCGCGATAAAGCGCGGCGAGTTCGACGGCGACCTCGAAGAGGTCATCGCCGCCGAAGACGTGTTCGAGGACGCCTCCCGCGGCGACCGCCCCGCCGAGAACGACCTCGAAGAGGTCTTCGGAACGACCGACCCGCTGGAGATAATCCCCCAGGTCGTCAAGAAGGGGGAGATTCAGATCACGGCCGAACAGCGCCGCGAGATGCAAGAACAGAAGCGCAAGTCGCTCATCAACCGCATCGCGCGAAACGCGGTGAACCCGCAGATGAACGACTCGCCGCACCCGCCGGAGCGAATCGAGCGCGCGCTCGAAGAGGCCGGCTTCAAAATCGACCCGATGGAGCCCGTCGAGTCGCAGGTCGACGACGCCCTCGACGCGCTCCGCCCCGTGTTGCCCATCAAGTTCGCCGAGGTCACCGTCGCCGTCCAACTCCCCGCCGAGTACGCCGGGAGCGGGCAGGCCCAGATTCGGAGCTACGGCGACCTCGAACGCGAGGAGTGGCAGAACGACGGCTCGTGGGTCGGCGTCATCACCTTCCCCGCGGGGATGCAAAACGACTTCTACGACAAGGTGAACAACATCACGAGCGGCACGGCCGAGACGCGCATCGTCAAGGACGAAGACGAGCTCTGAGACGGGTGCGGGTCGGCACGGCCGAGACGCGAACGCGAACTATCCTTTCTTGAAGCCGACGAGGAAACCGCCGGAGAAGCCGGCGGAGACGGACAGCGTCGAGAGAATCGTCGAAATCCAGTCCGGCGGCGCGCCGCTCGCGGCGTCTTGGGTGGCGCTCACGAGCCCGCCGGTGAGGCGCTCCCAGTCGACGGTGATGATGCCCCGCGATTCGAGGAACTTGAACACGGCGAGTTCGAGGCCCACGATGACGGCGATGAGCTTCGCGATTTTCTTGGCCGCGAAGCCGATGATGCCGCCGATGACGGCCCCGCTTCCGAACTCGATGCCGAGCTGTTGTGGGTCGATACTCAGTTGTAAGGGGTCCATACGGCGAACAACCCGTCCGTCGATATAAGTGATTTGTGGGGAGACTGTCGTCGTCGCCGAACTGTCAGGTCGCGGCCGGGCAACCTACAAGAGTCCCGGCGTCCAAACGCGGCCATGGAACGGGAGGTGACGGGACGCCATCTCGACGCGTGACCCCGGCCGAGCGGGGCTTAAGTGCCTCCGGCGGCTAGTACCGACTGACACAGTGCAGGCAACGTACCCCACACTCGAGGTGCGGCGATGAGCCGCGTCGTCGTCGCGAAGCGCGTCGACCGCGGAGACGCCGACCTCACGGAGATATCGGACCTCGCCCGCGCGGCGGGCTACGAGGTCGTCGGCGAACTCACCCAGACCCGCGAGGAGGACGCCGCCTTCCACTTCGGCGAAGGGAAAGTCGGCGAGTTAGCGTCGCTCGTCGCGCGCGAGGACGCCGCCGCCGTCGTCTTCGACAACCGACTGGGCCCCTACCAGACGTACAACATCGCCCAGAAGCTCCCGGACGACGCGGAGGTCATCGACCGCTTTACGCTCATCCTCGACATCTTCGGCCAGCGGGCGAACACCCGCAAGGCGCAGTTGCAGGTCGAACTCGCCGAGCTACGCTACGAACTGCCGCGCGCCGAGGCGAAGGCGTCGCTGGCGAAGCGCGACGAGCGCCCCGGCTTCATGGGGCTCGGCGAGTACGACGAGAGCCGCGAGCAGGACATCAAGGTCCAGATTTCGCGCATCAAGAACGAACTGGACGCCATCGCGGACAAAGAGGAGACCCGGCGCGAACAGCGCCGCGAGTCCGGCTTCGACCTCGTGGCGCTCGCGGGCTACACGAACGCCGGGAAGTCGACGCTGATGCAACGGCTCGCCGCCGACCTCGAAGTCGGCCAGAACGACGACCTCCACCCGGACCTCGACCCGACCGCGGAGTCACAGGACAAGCTGTTTACGACCCTCGGGACGACCACCCGGCGCGCCGAAACGGGCAAGCGAGACGTGCTTCTCACCGACACCGTCGGGTTCGTCTCGGACCTCCCCCACTGGCTCGTCGAGTCGTTCAAGTCCACGCTCGATTCGGTCTACCGGGCCGACCTCGTGTTGCTCGTCGTTGACGCCTCCGAGCCCATCGAGGAGATGCGCGAGAAGCTCGTCACGAGCCACGACACACTCTACGAGCGCAACGAAGCGCCCATCGTGACCGTGTTCAACAAGGTGGACAAGGTCGCGGCCGAGGAGCTCGACGAAAAGCGCGCGGCGCTGTCGGCGCTCGCGCCCAACCCCGTCGCCGTCTCGGGGCTGACCGGTGAGAACGTCGAGGAACTGGCCGCCCGCGTCGAGGACGAACTCCCCCCGTGGGAGCGCGAGCGCCTCCTGTTGCCGATGGCCGACGACACGATGAGCCTCGTCTCGTGGCTCTACGACCACGCCCACGTCGAGACCGAGGAGTACGAGGGCGAACAGGTCCACGTCGAGTTCGAGGCGCGCCCCGCTATCGTCGAGAAGGCGCGGGCGAAGGCCGCCGACCTCTCCGTGCCGGCCGACTCGGCCTGAGCGGCCTGCGCCGAGTCGCGCCCACCACGCTTTGGTCCGTCGCGGACTCGACCCGACCCGCCGGTTTCGACTCAGTCGAGCGTCGCTTTCTCCTTCGTGACGACTTCCACGTCCGAGATTCGCGTCCCCGGATACTGGCCGTCGTCGTCTTTCTCCGCGGCTTTCACCATGTCCCAGACGACGTTGAGGCCGGTCGTCACGCCCTCTAGCGCCTCCATCTCACAGCCCGTCTTGCCGGTCGTCCCGACCGTCACGGAGAGCGTGACCGACTCGTCGGCCACCTCGAACTCGGTGTCGACGTTCGTGATGGGTATCTGGTGGCACATCGGAATCGTCTCCCACGTGTGCTTGACGGCCTGAATCGCGCCGATTCGGGCGGTCGCCAACACGTCGCCCTTCCCGATTTCGTCGTCGCGGATGGCCCGAACCGTCGAGGCGCTGAGGTGGATGGTCCCGCGGGCGACCGCCCGGCGGCGGCTGTCCGGCTTCGCGCCCACGTCGACCATCTGGACGTTGCCCTCCTCGTCGACGTGGGTCAGGTCGCGGTCGTCGCCGTCGGCCGATTCGTTCGACTCCGCACCGGCGCGCTCGTCGCTCATGCTTCGTCACCTCGCAGGGCCGCGGGCAGTCGTTCCAAGAGGTCGGTGGCGACGAGGCCGCCGCCGAACGCCTCGGCGGCGAGGTCGCCCGCGCGGCCGTTTCCGTAGGCCGCGACGGCGGCCGCGTCGAGCGGGGGCAGGACGGCCGCGAGCGCGCCGGTCGCGCCCGCCAGCACGTCGCCGGTGCCGCCGACTGTCATGCCGGGGTTCCCGGTCCGGTTGACGCGGACGTCGTCGCCGTCCGAAACCACGTCGTACGCGCCCTTCACGAGGAGCGTGTGGCCGAGGTCGGCGGCGAACTCGCGGACGAGGTCGCTCCGGACCTCCCAGTCGGAGTCGGTCTCGCCGCCCATCTTCCGCAACTCGCCCTGATGGGGCGTACAGATGAGCGTCGCCTCGGTGTCCACGTCGGGGACGACCTGCAGGGCGTCGGCGTCGACGACGGCGGTCCCGTCGTAGGCGGCGAGGAACTCGCGGACCGCGGCGAGCGACTCGTCGGCGTCGCCGAGGCCGGGGCCGAAGACGACCGCGTCGCGGTCGGCGGCGAAGTCGAGGAGGTCCGGGACGTGTTCGGGCGCGAGTCGGTCGCCCGAAAAGCCGCGGACGATGAGGTTCTCGGAGTAGCCCTGTACCTCGCGGGCGACGGCCTCGGGGCAGGCGACGCGGGCGAGGTCAGCGCCGGCTCTGAGGGCCGACTGCGCGGCGAGCGCGGGCGCGCCGGTGTACGGACCGCCGCCGACGACGAGCACGTCGCCGTGGTCGCCCTTGTGGCTCTGGGCGTCGCGGTCGAGCGCGAGGAGGTCGCCGGGACCGGTGAACAGCTCCGCGGCCTCGGGGATGCCGATGTCGGCGACGACGACCTCGCAGTCGAGGTCGCCGAGGCCGGGCTTGTCGTCGTGGAAGGTGACGACCCGGTCGGCGTCGACCGCGAGGCCCGCCGCGTCGCCCGTATCGGCGTCGACGCCGGAGGGAACGTCCACCGCGAGGACGGTCGCCGAGGAGTCGTTGATGGCGCGCGCGGCCGTCGCCTCGGGTTCGCGGAGCGCGCCGGTGACGCCGGTGCCGAGCATCGCGTCCACGACGAGGTCCGGGTCGCCGAGGTCGAAGCCGGCCGAGTCGGTGACGGTCCGGTGGTCGGCCTCGCCCGCGACGAGGGCGTCCCAGTTCTCGCGGGCGATGTCGGTCGAAATCGTCTCGGGGCGGCCGAGCAGGTGGACGGTCACGTCGTACGCCTTCAGGAACCGCGCGGCGACGAGGGCGTCGCCGCCGTTGTTGCCGCGCCCGGCGACGACTGCGACCGACGCGCCGGGGTCCGCGAGGTCGCGGCACGCCCGCGCGACGGCGTTCCCGCTCGACTCCATGAGCTGTTTCCGCGGCACGCCGAGCGCCTCGGCGTTCAGGTCGACCGCGGCCATGCGTCGACTCGTAATCATACGCCTCCGTTTGCCCGGCGGCGCGTTAACACATGTGGTCGCGGGTCGGATTCGCAACGTTTGACACGGCGGCGGCTGAATCCGCGGTAGTGACTCGCCGCCTCTTCGGAACTCTCTGCGGACTCGTCTTCCTCGTCAACTTCGGCCGCGTCGCGTTCCCGCCGCTCGTCGAGACGCTCCAGACGCAGTTCTCGGTCGGCCCGGCGACCATCGGCGTCGTGACGAGCCTCGTCTGGCTCGGGACCGCCATCCCGCGCATCCCCGTCGGCTACCTCCTCACGCGCGTCTCGCGGTCGAAGGTCGTCCTCGGGTCGGGCACGCTCCTCGTCGCCGCCGCGGCGTTCACCGCGAGCGCGACGTCGGTGCTGACGCTCCAAATCGGCGCGTTCGGCCTCGGGCTCGCCTCGGGGGCGTACTTCGTCTCCGCGACCCCGCTCGTCGGCGAACTGTTCCCCGAGCGCGTCGGCCGCATGGTCGGCATCCACGGCGCGGCCAGTCAGGTCGCCGCCGTCGTCGCCGCGCCCGTCGTCGTCTTCATCCTCGCGTCGTACTCGTGGCGCGAGACGTTCTGGGTGCTGGCGGTCGCCGGCGCGCTCGTGACGCTCCTCCTCTACGCCGTCTCCCGCGACGGGAGCGCGGGGGCCGGCACGGGCGCGGACCGCGATTTCTCCGCCGCGCTCGGCCACTGGAAGCTCATTCTCACGGGCATCCTCCTCATCGCGCCCGCGGGGTTCGTCTGGCAGGGGCTTTTCAACTTCCTCGTGTCGTACATGACGCAGGCGAAGGCGTTCGACCCCGCCGCGGCGAGCACGATGCTCACCATCGTCTTCGCGGCGGGCGTCCCCGCGTTCTCGCTTTCGGGCCGCCTCGCCGACAAGCTCCCGCACGTCCCGTACATCTTCGGCCTGCTCGTCGCCTTCATCGGCGCGCTCGTCGCCCTGACGTACGCCCAGGGCTTCGTCGCCGTCGCCGTCGTCGTCGCGGTGCTCGGCTACGTCGTCCACAGCCTGTTTCCCGCGCTCGACACGTTCATGCTCTCGTCGTTGCCGAGCGACGCCCGCGGGAGCGCCTACGCCGTCTTCAGCGGCGCGGCGCTCCTCTTGGAGGCCAACGGGAGCGGCGCGGTCGGCTTCCTGACCGAGGCGAACTACGCCTTCGAGGCCGTCTTCCGAACGCTCGCCGGGGGACTCGCGGTGTTCGTCGCCGCGCTCGCCGTCCTCTACGCGCTGAACCGACTGCCCGGCGTCGACCGCGCCGAGCCGTCGAGCGCCTGACAGCCGAAACGATTTACTTCTCCCTCCAGAAATATCACCCACGTGTCAGAGTTGCGACCGTCCGACGGAGCCGTCGATGCGAGCGGTGAGGCCGACCCTCGGGTTCACTGGCTCGACGACGACGAGACGGCGCGACTCCTCGGAAGCCTCTCCTGTGACACCGCCCGCGACCTGCTTTCGTGTCTGCAGGAGTCGCCCGCGACGGCGACCGAACTCTCGAAGCGGGTCGACACCTCCGTCCAGAACGCCCGTCACCACCTCGGAAACCTCATCGACGCCGACCTCGTCCGCGTCGCCGACACCCGCTACTCCGAGAAGGGCCGCGAGATGAAGGTGTACGCCGCCGCCGCGCCGTTCGTCGTCTGCGTCGGCGGCGACGCCGACGACCGCGAGGCCTTCGCCGAGGTCATCTCCGCGTTCCTCGAATAGCTCGGCGCGCCCCGCCCCATTCCTCCTCGCTCCGCCCCGCCCCACGCCTCCTCGCTCCGCCCCGCCCCACGCCTCCTCGCTCCGCCCCGCCCCACGCCTCCTCGCCCCGGCGCGAACGTTCAAGTGCGACGCCGCGGCCACTCACCGACACCCCTATGGCCGTCGCAACTGGACCACAGAGCGTGACCTGGCAGGAGGTGTTCGGCCACCCGGAGGCGTACCCGGAGCAGGCCGACGGAATCGAGACCGCGATACAGACCGCCCGCGACGACGGCTTCGCCGTCGTGGAGGGCGCGTGCGGGACCGGCAAGACGATGCTCGCGCTCACCGCCGGCATCGACCTCGTCCGCGACCCCGACTCCGACTACGAGCGCGTCTTCGTCCTCACGAGCGTCAAGCAACAGCTCCGGCAGTTCGAGGCCGACCTCCGAACCATAAACGAGAACCTCCCGACCGACTGGAAGCCCGTCTCGGGGCTCACGCTCGTCGGCAAGTCCGACGTGTGTCCCTACAGCCGCGAGGGCTGTGGCGGCATCGACGACGCGACCGTCTACGACCGCTGTGAGGCGCTCCGCGACCGGACCCGCGGGCTCGTCGGCGACGGCGGCCGGACCAGCGCCGAGGCGCTCGCCACGGACGCCCGCGAGCAACAAACCGGCCTCCTCGACACCGGCTCGACGGCCGCGGGGCCGGACTACCTCGAAACCGCGGGCGACCCGACGCCGTACCCGACGTCGATGCCGGAGTACGAGGACGTGGAGTACTGCCCCTTTTATGCGAACTTCCTCGCGGACCTCCCCGAGGACGGCGACCCAATCGAGGCCGTCCCCTTCGAGTTCGACGAGAAGGGACTCATCGGGACCGAGGACCTCGTCTCGCTGGCCGCGGGCGCGGGGTCGTGTCCCCACTCCGTGATGGGCGCGCTGTTGCCCCACGTCGAGGTCGTCGTCGGCAACTACTACCACGCGTTCGACCCGACGACCGTCGGCACCTTCACCGGCGCGCTCGTCGACGACTCGACGTTCGTCATCTGCGACGAGGCGCACATGCTCGAACCCCGCGTCCGCGACCTCGTCTCCGTCGGCGTCGGCGACCGGACGCTCCGCGACGCCGAAAGCGAGTTCACGCGCGTCATCCAGCCCGTGAAGTTCGACGACGCCGGCAAGTCCACCGTCGACGCCGACCTCGTCCGCGGGGAGCTACAGGAGGCCGACGTGACGCTCCGCGAACTGGAGGAGACCCGGGACTTCATCCGCGACCTCCGGGAGGAACTCGACCGGCGCGTGACCGCCCACCTCGACCGCGAGTACGTCGGCTGGCGCGCCGACCTCACCGAACTCGAAGACGAGGAGCTCCCGCTTCGAGACCCCGAGGAGCCCGGCGTCGACGAACTCACCGAGTGGGCCGAAGAGAGCGGCCACGACGAGGGGACGTGGGTCCGCGCCGAGGCGACCGGGTCGGCGGTCGCCCGCATCCTCGACTCGGTGGAGGACGACGACAGGCGCCGGGCCGCGCCCGCGGCGGGGCGGGCGCTTTCGACGTGGGCCTACGCGGACCACGAAAAGCACTTCCGCGAAATCGAACTCGAACGGACGTGGGACGAGATGGAGCCGCCGGAGTCGTGGCGGCGCGCGTACAACGCCCGGCTGTCGGTCCACAACTGCGTCCCCGGCGAGGCCATCGCGGAGCGCCTCGGCGACTTCGGCGGCGGCGTCCTCATGAGCGCGACGCTCGAACCAATCGACGTGTTCCGGCGCGTGACCGGCCTCGACGCCCTCGCCGACGACGGCCGCCCGGTGGCAGAGCGGACGTTCGGCCTCGGCTTCCCCGAGTCGAACCGCGCGAGCTTCGCCGTCGACGTGCCGAAGTTCACCCACAGCAACCGCGGGCCGCCCGGCGAGGAAAACGAGACGCGGCTCGCGTACACCGACGCCGCGGTCGAGGTGTGCGAGCGGTCGCCGGGGAACGTCCTCGTCGGGATGCCGAACTACGCCGAGGCCGAGTGGATGGCCGGCGCGCTCGAAGCCCGCGTCGGCAAGCCCGTCCTCCTCGACGAGTCGTCCGACGACGGGGCCACCGAGCGACTCAAGCGCGACTTCTTCGGCGGCGAGGGGAAGGTGCTCGTGACGAGTCTCCGCGGCACGCTCACCGAGGGCGTCGACTACAGCGGCGACAAGCTCTCGGCCGCCGTCGTCTGCGGCGTCCCGCTCATCAACACGTCGTCGCCGCGGACCCGCGCGGTAAAGACCGCCTACGACCGCGAGTTCGGAGACGGGTTCGAGACCGCGCTCACGGTGCCCGCGGTCAGAAAGGCGCGACAGGCCATCGGGCGCGTCATCCGCGGCACCGACGAGGTCGGCGTCCGCGTCTTCGTCGACGCTCGGTACGCCCGCGACTCGTGGAACGGCGTCCGCGACTACCTGCCGGCACAGGAGCGCGAGGAGTTCAGACCCGTCAGTCCGGACATGCTCGGCTTCGGCCTCGACCAGTTCTGGTCGTCGGTCGAGTAGTCGCGGCCGGAGTTGGGTCGGGTCAGGCCGGGTGGAATCGCGTCCTGCGAATCGGCCGTCAGAAAGCGGCTACCGCTCGTCGTCCCACGCGTCCCGGCAGTCGTCGTCGCAGAAGTGCCGCGCCTGCAAAGCGTCGTCTTCGACCCACGTGACGACGTGGTGCGTCGGGCTGTTCACAATCGGTTCCCCGCACGTCGCGCAGGTCGGGGCGTCTTCTGGGTCTACGTTTTCTTCCAAATCGGACGTGGGATCGACCATTGACACCCAGATGGCGGTTCCGGGCACTTCAACCCGTCTCCGCCGGCAGAAGTCGCCCGACGGCGCGGCCGACGCCGCGAAACTGTGGAATCCACGCCTTCGCGTCGGCGAGCGCGGCTATGTATCACTCCGTACTCCCACTTGGTGCAACGTTTTGTAACCTCCGGATATTGTCAATGCCTACCACACTTAGTGAAGGTTATGTAATCACGGTCGCGTTTGTTTACGTGACGGCGAATGTCCGAACTGCCCGCATCTCAGAACTCGGTTGCAGGGACCGCTGACCGCGCCGGCGCGGATACCACCGGGGAACGCTTCCTCCATAGCGTCGTCGTCTCCTATCGAGGGAGCCCGGACCAGGTCACCGTCTACCCCCGACGCGACAGCTGTTGCGACCGGATGGAGGCGTGGTTGACCGCCGACGCCGACGCGTTCGTCTCGCTCGACGAGATGTGCTGAGTCGCCGACGCCGACGCGGTCGCCGCGCCGCCGACGAGAGCCTCCGCCGCCGCTAGCCCCCTCCGACGCCGCGTCGCGTCAGCCGACGAACTCGGCGTCGGACAGCGTCTTTTGTACCGCCTCTTCGCCCACCGCCGCCGCCAGCGCCTCGAAGCCGGCGCGCTCGGCGCGGTCGCCGGCGTTCGCCACCAGCCGCGAGACGATGAACTCCGGCGTGGACTTGCCGACCGTCCCGAACCGCGGCTGGTAGTCCACGCGCAGTTCCAGCTCGTCGGTCAGCCCCTCGGCGAAGATGCCGTCGATGCGGGCCTCCGGCGGGAGCGGGCTCAGCTCGTCCGCGAGGTGCGTGACGTAGACGCCGAAGGCGTCGCGCTCGACGGTGAGGTTCACGAGGCCGTTGAGCAGGTCGGCCGCGCGACCCGGCTCGGTGATGGCCTCGAACTCGTCGACGAGCATCAGCGTCCGCCCGTCGCCCGAAAGCGGCGGGACGATAGACTTGAGCGTCGATTCGAGCACGCCCGCGTTGAAGCTCGCGTGCCGGCGGTGGAACACGACCGAGTCGAACCGACCGACGACCGCCGACTCGGCGGGGACGGGAAGCCCCATCGACGCGAGGATGGCGACCTGCGAGAGCGTCTCCAAGAGCGTCGTCTTCCCGCCGCTGTTGGCCCCCGTGAGGACCGACACGCGGTCGCCGACCGGCGGTGTCGACCCGGCGGGACACGCGAGTTCGTGGTCGCCGACGGCGTAGGAGACGGGCTGTGGGTCGTCGAGAAAGAGGTTCCGCGCGCCGCAGACCGCCAGCCCGGTCTCGGCGATGTCCGGCGGCGTCAGGTCGTACTCGTCGGCGAACCGCGCGAGCGACAGCGACAGCGCCACCTCGTCGACGGCCTCGACCGCGAGGTCCACGTCGTCGCGGGCCGCCCAGATTCGGTCGCGTAACTCCTCGGCGACGGTCTCCTCGCGGGCGGCGACGTCGGCTTCGAGGTCCTCGACGAGCGCCCGGAGCGACGCGCTCACGAAGTCGGTCGCGTCGCGGGCGTCCTCGGCGGCGACCGACTCGACCTCGCCGCGCGAGAGGTCGGTCTCCTGGGCGACGTACTGGACGAACGCGGCTCGGAAGTCGTCCAGCGAGCGGACGCCCCGCGACTGGATGGTTTCGAGCACGTCGAACGAGCCGGATCGGAGTTCGTTCGCGGTGTCGAGCCGGCTCCGCAGGCTGTCGAGGCGCTCGTCGGCACCCGCCGCGACCGAGCCGTCGTTGTCGACGTAGCCGAGCGCCCCGAGCGCGTCGCGGAGGGCGTCGGGGTCTGCCTCCGCCAGCGCGTCGAACGGCTCGCCGCGGAGTCCGGCCTCCCGGAGTTCGAGCGCGGCGCGGACGGCGGCGCGCTCGGTCTCGCCGGCCTCGTCGTAGTCGCGGAACGCCGCCTCGATAGCGTCGCGGGCGTCGCCGTCGAGGTCGGCCCACGCCTCCCGCGCCGCGAGGATGCGGTCGAGGCGGTCGCGCCGGGCCTCGACGCCCGGAAGCGGCGTCAACACGCGGATTCGGTCGGCGGCGTGTTCGGTCAGCGCGCGGTCGCTCGCCAGCGACAGCAGGTCGTCGTACACGTTCCGTGCGTCGCGGGTCGCAAGCGCGTCGATACCGGCCTGCCCGTCGGCCCGGCGGAGAATTCTGACCGCCCGCCCGCGGGTGACGCCGGCGTCGACGAGCGCCCGCACGTCGGCCGACTCGATGGCGGCGACCGCCCCCTCCCTGCCGAGCGCCGATTCCAGTCGGTCCGAGGTCTTCGGACCGACGCCCCAGTAGTCTTCGAGTCGCATACCGAGGGCGTCTCACCGGGCGCTCTTAGGTCCACCCGTCGGGCGGTGCCGCCGCTGTTCGAGGGAGACCGCGGAGAAAAATCAGTACGATGTGGCGCGCTGGTCGGTGTCAGTGCCGGCCGTCTCGTCGGACCGGAGCAGGCGTCGGCCGGGCACCGCCTCCGCGTCGCGGTCGAGGTCGCGGGCCGCACAGACCGCGAGCACGGCCGTGAGCGTCCGGACGGCGCGCTCGTGGTCGGCGCGGCAGTCCCGGAGGGCCATCGGGCTGATTCCCAGTCGGTTGTACGGTTCGAGGTCGGCGCTCGTGACGACCCCGCTGTCGCGGTAGTCTGTGGCGATTTCCACGAGGAGCGAGTGGACGTGGATGAGTTCGTTTTTCTTCATGAGTTGCACATATGTGCTCATCGGGCGTAAATGGCGCGGTGAGGCGTCCTTTCGGTCTTGTATCTGCCTCCGCTAGAAATGAATGTACGAGTCGGGGACACGAACGAAACACCCGTCGCTCGTCGGTCGATTTCGCGGAAAGGGAGTTGGGGTTTGGGCAGGGACACGTCCCCTGGGCGGAGAGGGGGTGGGTTGTCGATTCCGCCGTGGGGGCGTGCGGGCACGACGAGTGACCCGGGCAGGTCACTGTGGCCACATAGTGGAATGGAACGGTCAGTAGTAATTCACGGCCCTACGTGGTTAGGGAAGAGCCGGCCCGACCGAGAAACGCACAAGTCGGTGGGGGTTAGAGTCGGGGTATGCACGCACGACGGGACGCCGATTCGCGGGGGGGTCGAGAGGGATGACCGACGGGTCTCGGCGGTCGGTCGGCGAGCCGTCGGCGACCGAGCGCGAACTGCGCCAGCGGCTCGACATCCTCGCGACGTTCAACGAGGTCGTCGCTGACGTGAACGAGACGATCGTCGACGCCGCCGGGCGCGCGGACATCGAACGGCAGGTCTGCGAGCGACTCGTCCAGACCGGGGAACTCCGGTTCGCGTGGGTCGGCGTCGTCGACGAGACGACGGGCGACGTGGAGCCGACCGCGTGGGCCGGCGTCGAGGACGGCTACCTCGACGAGATTTCCGTGTCGGTGTCGGCGGACAGCCCCGCGGGAAACGGCCCAGTCGGGCGGGCGGTCCGGTCGAACGCGGTGCAGGCGACACACAGCATCGCCGACGACCCGTCGTTCGGGCCGTTCCGCGAGCCGGCGCTCGAACGCGGCTACCGCTCGGCGGCGTCGGTCCCGCTCGTCTACGACGACGCGCGCTACGGCGTGCTCACGATGTACGCCGAACACGAACGGGCGTTCACCCCGGAGCTCGACGAGCCGATTTGGAACCTCGGACACGCGGTCGCCCACGGCATCGACACTCACGTCCGCCGGGAGCGCGAGCGCGAGCTCGAACGCCGCGAGCAGGCGTTTTCGCGCATCGTCGAGAACATCGAGGAGTACGCGCTGTTCCGCCTCGACGCCTCGGGGCGCGTCGAGAGCTGGAACCGCGGCGCGGCGGCCATCAAGGGCTACGACACCGAAGAGATACTCGGAGAGCACATCGAGACGTTCTACACCGACGAGGACGCCGAAGACGGCCTGCCCGACCGCCTCCTCGACCGGGCGCGCACCGAGGGCCGGGTCGAAGACGAGGGCTGGCGCGTCCGGGCCGACGGCACCCGCTTTTGGGCGTCTGTCACCATCACCGCTCTGACCGACGACGCCGGCGAGGTCATCGGCTTCGCCAAGGTGACACGCGACATGACCGACCGGAAGCGCCGCGAACGGCAACTGGACGCGGTGTTCAACAGCACCTTCCAGTACATCGGGCTGGTCGACCCCGACGGGACGGTCCTCCGGGTGAACGACGCCGCGCTCGACCTCGTCGACGCCGACCGCGACGACGTCATCGGACTGCGAGCGTGGGAGACGCCGTGGTGGCGCGACGACGACGAACGCGTCGCCGACCTCCGGGACTCGCTGGACCGCGCGGTCGACGGAGCGTTCGTCCGCCACGAGGTCGAAATCGACCACGAGAACACCGACCGGACGGTCGTCATCGACTTCTCCGTCACGCCGGTCGACGACGACGAGGGCGAGGTGTCGTTTCTGGTCCTCGAAGGCCACGACATCACCGCCCGCAAGGAGCGAGAGCGGGCGCTCCGCCGCGAACAGGAGCGACTGGAGTTCGTCAACCGCATCATCCGCCACAACCTCCTGAACGGGCTGAACGTGGTCGGCGCGCGGGCGGACATCGTCGAGGACTTCGTGAGCGACGCGGGGCTGACGCACCTCGAAACGATACAGGGACGCGTCCGCGAGATGACCGAGCTGGTGGGGACGATGCGGACGTTCATGAAGGTCATCGTCGAGCGCGAGTCCCACGAGTTCCGCCCGCGCCGAATCGACGAGGCGGTCGGCCACGGCGTGGAGTCGCTCCGGCGGGAGTCCGACGCCGCGAGCGTCGCGGTCGGGCGACTGCCGGAGATTTCGGTCGTCGCCGACGACCTGCTGGACGAGGTCGTCGAGCACCTGCTGAAAAACGCCGTCCAGCACAACGACAAGCCGGACCCCGCGGTCGAAGTCGAGGTGGCCGCCGGCGACGACGCGGTCGAACTCCGCGTCTCCGACAACGGGCCGGGCGTCCCCGACGAGGAGAAACACCGCATCGTCGACCAGCGCATCGAGGACCTGTCGAACCCGGGCAACGGCTTCGGTCTGTTTCTGGTCCGCGAAATCGTCGAGAGCTACGGCGGCTCGGTCGGAATCGAGGACAACGACCGCGGCGGGGCGACGTTCGTCGTCACGCTCCCGCGGGCGTGAGGCCGCCCCGCGCACCGCTCGCCTTCCGCTCTGTTCTCCCCGCCTTCGGACGGGGGTACCCCGCCCGTCGGAGACCGCCGACTCGGGTCGCCGTACCGCCTAAATTCCACCTTCTGCGATGGGCAGATATATTACTGTTCGCCGTCACTGTGTGTTCGATACGATGGTCACCGAACGCTCGGCGCGCGAGAGCCCCGAACTTCGGGCCGCCGAGCAGGTCGTCCTCGTGGTCGACGACGACGAGGACCTCGCGGACACCTGCCGGTACTGGCTCGACGGCGAGCGGTTCGCCGTCGAGACCGCCTACGGCGGAAAAGAGGCTCTCGGTCGACTGGACGACACCGTCGACGTCGTCCTCCTCGACCGCCGGATGCCGAACGTCACGGGCGACGACGTGCTCGAAGAGATTCGCGAGCGCGGCCTCGACTGCCGCGTGGCGATGATGACCGCGGTCGAGCCCGACACCGACATCGTCGACATGCCGTTCGACGCCTATCTCGTCAAGCCCGTCTCGGAGACGGAGGTCAAAGAGACGGTCGAGGAACTGCTCGTGCGGTCGGGGTTCGACTCCGAGGTCCGCGAGTACTTCGCGCTCGAATCCACCGAGGCGGCGCTCGACAGCCGCGACGTCGAGGAGCTCCGCGAGCCGGAGGCGCTTTCGGACCTCCGAAGTCGCCTGGAGGCGGTGCGGACCGAACACGAGGAGGCGATTCGCAACCGCGAGGCCCAGCTCGACCGCCTGAACCGGACCAACGAGCTCCTCCGCGACGTCGACCGGGCGCTCATCGACGCGCGCACCCGCGACGAAATCGAACAGACCGTCTGCGAGACGGTCGCGAGCGCCCACGAGGCCGCGTTCGTCCTCAGGCGCACCGCCGCCGGCACGCTCCGGTGTACCGCGGCGGCCGGTCACGGCCTCGACCCCGCGGGCGTCGACGTAGATTTCGTCGACGAGGCGTTCGACATCGACGGCATGGTCGAAGACGGCTTCGCCTTCGACGACATCTCCGAGGCGCACCGCGCGGCCGTGTTCGGCGACGACGCCGCCGCCCTCGACGCGGTGTCGGCGCTCTGTGTCGCCATCGACTACCGCGAGACGATGTACGGCGCGCTCGTCGTCTACGACGAGACCGACGGCTTCGACGACGAGTCCGCCGCGCTGTTTTCCGACCTCGGGGCGACCGTCGGCAACGGCATCAGCGCGGCTCAGAGCAAACAGCTTCTCAACGGCGACAGCGTCGTCGAACTGGAGTTTCAGGTCGGCGGCGACGCCGGCGACACCGGCGTGCTCGCCGGGCTCTCGGCGACGCTCGACTGCCAGCTTTCGCTCGACAGCGCGAGCCGCCTCGACGATGGTCTCACCTGCTTCGTCAGCGTCGCGGGCGCGTCGGGGGCGGACGCCGTCGAGGCCGCCGTCGACGCCGACGACGTCTCGCAGGCCCGCGTCGTCT
This sequence comes from Haloferax sulfurifontis, assembly GCF_014635105.1. Classification (NCBI taxonomy): domain Archaea; kingdom Methanobacteriati; phylum Methanobacteriota; class Halobacteria; order Halobacteriales; family Haloferacaceae; genus Haloferax; species Haloferax sulfurifontis. The sequence continues at coordinate 359,821 of NZ_BMCI01000003.1, read as the reverse complement.
CCGACGGAGACGAGGAGTCGGTCGTCGAACTCCGCACCGACGCCGAGGCGGTGCTTTCGACCGCTATCGACCACGGCGCGAGCGTCGAGCGGTTGACGCTCTCGGAGGGCTCCGGCAGTCTCGCGCTCCACGTCGCGGCCGACGCCGACCACGGCGCGCTGGTGGAGGCGGTGACGACGGCCGCACCGGGCGTCTCCGTCGTCGCAAAGCGCGAGGTCGAGCGGTCCGTCCAGTCGCCGGACTCCTTCCGGCGGGCGCTCGACTCGAAGCTGACCGACCGACAGCGGACGGTCCTCGAAACGTCGCTCGTCTCCGGGTACTTCGAGTGGCCCCGCGGGAGCACGGCCGAGGAGGTCGCCGACTCGCTCGGTATCTCGCCGCCGACGCTCCACGAACACCTCCGGACGGCGGAGCGAAAGCTCATCGAGACGTACTTCGACGAGCTGAGTCCCGCGCCGGCGGACGACTGAGAGACGCGGATACGGCGGGAGAACGGTTACTCGAGTTTCGCTTCTGGCGCGTCGCCGACGAGCCGAGCGGCGGCGTCGAAGACATCGCGTTTAGTGACCGGCTTCGTGAGGACGTCGTCGACGGGGAGCGCGGTCAGTTCGTCGCCGGGCGAGGCGCTGAGCATGACGACGCCGAACGACGACGGGTCGACCCGGCGGCGGAGTTCTTCGAGGACGGACTCGCCGGAGAGACCGGGGAGGTTGCGGTCGAGAAAGACGAGGTCGACGTCGTCGTCGAACGCCTGAAGCGCCTCGCGCCCGGAGTAGGCGACCCGGACGCGGTAGCGGCGTTCGAGCCACAACGCGAGGCTGTCGGCGAGGGCGGCCTCGTCGTCGACGAGGAGGACGGTCGGCGTGTCGTCAGTGTGAGTCTGTGTCATGGCTCGGGCCGTGGTTACGTCGTCGCGGGCGTGGTCGTCCGGAGTCGGACGCGGGTGGAGGTCGGCCGCCGGTCGGGAGCGCCGCTCACGCGTCGTTCATGCGCTGGGACTGCGTGTCTCCACAGCGCGTACAGCGCGTGACGCGGTACGGTTCGCGGGAGAACTGTCGGTTCTCGCGTTTCCGGCTCTCGGTCTTGATTTCGATGGAGACGTCGTGAGGCGTCCGCGACTCACACGACGGGCACTCTTCGACGAACTCGTTGTTTCGGGGACTGCTTTTACTCTTCGACATAGAGTGGTCGTAGCAGTAGCTATGGACTGTATGCGGTTGAATACGGAACCTAATCGATTTGGGACGCGCGAACCAATCGAGGGGCGACGGCCGCTCGTCGACCGAACGAACTCACTCTGCGGGGACGATTTTCTCGTCGTACTTGTCGCGGAACTCCTGGATGAGCGTGCCCATCTGGGCGTACCAGTCGTTGAGCATGCGTTGCATGTCGTCCGCGACCTCGTTGGGGTCGGTCGGGTGGTAGACGTGGTAGTAGCCGCCGTGTTCGTAGTTGACCTGTTCCTTCTGGATGAGCCCCGCCTGCAACAGACGCTGGATGGAGCGGTAGGCGGTCGAGCGCTCGCGTTCGACCGCGTCGGCGACCTCGTCGACGGTGAGGTGTTCCTCGGTCTCGACGAGCACCTCGAAACACCGCCGGTCGAGTTGTTTCAGTCCGTGGAGACACTCGAGGAGCCCCTCACACTCCATGTCCGATTGCAGGTATTCGACCATCGAGCTAGCCATTATCGGTTCGGGCTACGTGGTCAGCCCTCAAAAGGGTTTGTATAGTTTGCACAACACCGGGGGAGAAACGGCGGCCCGGTGTCGCGGATTCGTGTTCGATGCGAGTGCGGTTCGCGTGTGAGTCGTCGCCCTCAGTCGGCGGTCGAACTCCCGGTGGCCGAGGGCGCGCGCATGGACTTGACGGCGCTGTAGAGCACCGCGCCGGAGACCATGAGCGCCGAGCCGAGGATGAGCGCGAGGCTGACGTAGTCGAGGACGCCCATGCCGAGGTAGTTCCCGGCCTGCCGCACGGCGACCGCGAGCGCGCCGAGGAGCAACATCAGGCCGAAGTAGACCTTGATTTCGTCCTCGTCGACGATGGAGGTCGCGGCGGAGCCGACGCGCGCGCCGAGCGCCGAACCGGCGAGGAGCGGCGCGACGATAGAGAGGTCGACGCCGCCGGACTGCGCGTAGAGGAACGAGCCGATACCGCCCGAGAACATGATTTCGAACAGGTCGGTCCCGACCGCGATTGGCACCGGGACGCCGATGAGGTAGAACAGCGCGGGCATGCGGATGAAGCCGCCGCCGACGCCGAGGAACCCCGAGAGGAGCCCCGTGGCGAACGCGACGAGGAGGATCATCCACAGCGAGACCTTGACGCCGCCGCGAAGCGTTATCATCGGCGGGAGCGAGTAGCTCTGAATCTTCTTCGCCAGCTCGGGGATGTCGTCGGCGTCGATGTCGGCGTCGCCGTCCACGTCGTGGCTGACGCCGCCGCCGTTGCCGCCCTTCAGCGCCTCGTAGGTGACGAACAGCCCGATACCGCCGAGCAAGAGCACGTACGTGACGCTGATGATGTTACCGGCGAGTCCGAGCTCTTCGAGGTAGAGGACGATTTCCTTCCCGACTTCGAGGCCGACCGTGGTCCCGATAATCATCGAGACGCCGAGTTTGTAGTCGACCTGTCCGAGGTCGCGGTGTTTCAGCGTCGCGATAACCGAGGTCCCGAAGACGAACGCGAGGCCGGAGCCGACGGCCACGCGCGAGGGGTAGCCCATGACGAGGAGCGCGGGCGTCACGAGGAACGACCCGCCCATGCCGAAGAAGCCGAACAGGATGCCGATGAGGACGCCGAACGCGACGAAAAGCGCCAGCATCCCGGCCGACATGCCCAGTAGCTCGAACACGCTCACTCACCACCGATGGCCTTCCGCACGGACGGCCCGACCGCGGCGGTCAGCGCGCCGTAGCCGACGTACAGGACCATCGCCTCGACGAGGACGATGCCGACGAGCGCGGCGGCCTGAACGTTGCCGCCCAACGTCTCGATTCCGAACATCTTACCAGCACCCCTCGGGGTGCCCGGTGTGTATTGTGCGAATCATACTTTCTTGTACATGGCTGGCTAACCGGAGTGAGGATATAACGCTTTTGGGAATACTATACAATACCATATCCTCGTTGCATACACATAAGTTATAGAAACAGCATAGAAATACCACTAAATCGGGGCACATTTTGTATCACGCGGCCTTACAAACATATTTGGCCGCTTCCTATGACAGAAGAGTATTTTGTCTATTGTACAATTCTATTCCCACATGGAGTCGGAGACGAGAGAACGGCGTCGAAAGGCGCTCACGGCGGCACATACGAGCGTCTGGGCGAGCTTCGAACGCCACGCTGGGAGGGAACACGAGTCTCCGCACTCGACGGCGCGCGCGACTCGTTGCCTCGCGTCCGCGTTCAACGGAGCGGGCGTCGAGGGCGTCGCCGCCGCTTACGGTCGAGGTCGAGGTACGAAAAGAACGAAATCGAAACCGGGTTCGTCGCGAGACGGCTCAGTCGGCGGAGGTGCCGGTCGCGGCGCTCTCGGCGCGGCGGGCGCGCCAGAGCCCCTGTAGGTACGCGCCGACGAACATCCCGCCGATGGCGATGAGGATGGGGTAGTTGCCGATGCCGACGCTGGCGTAGGCCGCGCCGGGGCAGATACCCGAGATGCCCCAGCCGGCTCCGAAGATGACCCCGCCGACGACGACGTTCTTGTCGAACGACTTCAGGCGGCGGCCGTAGTCGCGCCCGGTGAGGGGCGCGCGGTCGCCGAACGCCTCGGCGAGCGCGAAGACGGTGCCGGTGACGACGGCGGCGCCGCCCATCACGAAGAGGAGGCCGAAGTCGTCGAACTGGAGGAAGTCGAGGACGACCTCCGGGCGGGCCATGTTGCTGACGGCGAGGCCGAACCCGAATATCAGGCCGCCCGCGATGACGACCAGCATGAACCCGAGTCCGCGCTCGTCGTCGCTCACGGCGACACCCCCAGCGCGCTCAGGAGCTGTGCGATCCCGATGGCGACGAGCATGAAGGTGGCGACGTTGACGAGCGAGGTCCGCGAGCGCGAGCCGACGCCGCAGACCCCGTGGCCGGACGTACAGCCCTTCCCGATGCGGGTGCCGACGCCGACGAGCACGCCGCCGACGGCGAAGCGCCACGGTTGCACGTCAGAGACCCACCAGCCGTCGCCGAACAGGACGGTGTACAGCGCGGCCCCGGCGACGATGCTCAGCGTGAACACGACCCGCCAGTCCCGCGAGGCGACGTACTTCGCCTTGTTGAACCGCGGGAGGTCGGAGACGTACGACAGCGTCGATTCGAGGAAGGTGCTCGCGCCGGCGATGACGCCCGTCCCGAGGTAGATGACGGCGGTCCCGAGGCCGATGAGGAGGCCGCCGAGCGCGTAGTGCGCGATGCCGTTCGGGAAGAGCCCGTCGACGAGGAGCGGCGTCAGACCCGACATTTAGTTCGTCAGGGCTTCGTTGCTGGCCGCGCAGTTGTTCGGCCCGAGTTCGAGCTCGAAGGCGCGGTCGTCGTCGGACTCCTGCACACCGAGGTTCGTTTCGATGATGTCGACGTAGTTGGCCGGCCGCGGCGGCATATCGGAGAGGATGAACTCCACGAACTCCTCTTTGGGCATCGAAAGTGCGTCCATCGTGTCCTTCAGTTCCCCGAGCGTGGCGGTGTAACTGCCGTCGTCGGCGGGGATTGCCGCGTCGCTGAAGTGCGCGGAGGCCACGATGGCGTCGTCGTCGTGCGAGAGGACGCGCTCCTGCAGGGAGTCGTAGAGCATCCCGGCCGCGTCGGGCGCGCCCTCGTCCCCGTCTTCGAGGTCGGGGCGGGCGACCGACTCGATGAACAGGCCGTCGCCCGTAAAGAGCACGTTGTCGACCTTGTAGGTCGTCATGCCGGTCGTGTGGCCGGGCGTGTGGATGGCCTCGATGTCGGTGTCGCCGACGGTGAGGGTCTCGCCGTCCGCGATGGTCTCGTAGGGGGTGTCGTAGTCGACGCCGCGGCCTTCGGCGGCCTCGGGGATGACGCCCGTGACGCCGTAGTCTTCGACCAGCGTGCGGACCCCGCTGATGTGGTCGGCGTGGATGTGCGTGTCGATGGCGTACTTCAGCTCCGCGCCGAGCGCCTTCGCGTCGGCGACGTACTCGTCGGCGAAGTAGCGAAGCGGGTCGACGACGGCGGCCTCGTCGCCGTCGACGACGAGGTACGCCAGACAGCCGCTGGAGGGGCGCTGGTACTGCGCGACGAGCGCGTCGCCGTCGGTCTCCAGTTCGGTGTACTCGTAGATGCTCGCCCAGCCGTTCATGCCGCGTTCGAGCGCCACGGCGTCGTAGCCCTCCTGGATGAGCAACCCGGCGACGTACTCCGAGGAGTGGCCCTTCGCACAGAGGACGACGAACTCCTCGTCCTCGGGCAGGTCCTCGAACAGCGACTCGTCGAGCTCCTCGTCGAGGAACTCGAAATAGGGGATGTTGACGTGCGAGACGTTCTCGCCGTCGATGCGCCAGTCCTCGTGTTCCGACGGCACGCGGTTGTCGAGGATGGTCAGCGCCTCGCCCTCGTCGATGCGGGCTTTCAGCGCCTCGGGTTCGATGACTGGCACGTCGACTTCGAGTTCCGGCAGGTCTGGAACGGTCATGTATGCATCACCCACTATCGGGTGGTTCGACTTAAGCTTTCGGATGGTAGTTTGGATTTTATGCAATATTCTCTCCGTAGACATCGACCGAAACTAGTGCGATTTCGCACCTACGCGAGCACACAATGGCTCTCTAACCCGTTAAGTGCCGATTTGACGCCCTTCAGCCCGTTCGATAAGGTATTGTGGTGTCTCCCCAAGAACCGACACACTTTTACGAAGCACCCTTATATTGTGGAATACACCCAACACAGGTGACCTCGAAAATGAGTACATACGAACCCACCGAGACCCTCGACGTGAAAGGACTGTCCTGCCCGATGCCCGTCGTCAAGACCCGCGGCGCGGTCGACGAGCTCGAATCCGGCGAGATTCTGCAGGTCGTCGCGACCGACTCCGGCAGTATGAGCGACCTGAAGGGCTGGGCCGACGCCACCGACGGCGTCGCCATGCTCGAACAGGAAGAGGCCGAGGAAGACGGCGACGCGGTCTTCCGCCACTTCATCCAGAAGGAATGAGCTCGGACGCCGACGCGCCCGTCGACGCGGGAGCCGACTCCGTCGAAGACCTCCGTGCGCAGGTCCAAGCCCTGCAGGAGGAGGTCTCCGACCTCCGGGAGGCGACCGACGACGACGGACAGAAGTCGATGACCATCATCGCGACCAAAGGCACCCTCGACATGGCGTACCCGCCGCTCATCCTCGCCAGCACGGCGGCCGCCTTCGGCTGGGACGTCGTGGTCTTCCACACGTTCTGGGGACTCGACATCCTCCACGAGGAGAAGTCGAAGAACCTGAAGCTCAGCGCGGTCGGCAACCCGAGCATGCCGATGCCGAACGCCGTCGCCGCACTGCCCTTCATGGACAACGTCGCCACGAGCATGATGGAAAAGAAAATCAAGGAAAACGGGACGGCGACCATCGAGGAACTCATCGAGACCTCCCTCGACATGGGCGTCGACCTCCAGGCCTGCCAGATGACCATCGAACTGATGGGCTACGACGAAGCCGAGTTCTACGACGGCGTCACCACCGGCGTCGGCGCGGCGACGGCCCTCCAGCACATGGCCGACGCCGACGTGCAACTCATGATTTAGGCCGGGTCGTCGTCTCCACCAGTAATCCAATCCCCCTACTTCCCCACCCCAACTCCAGCCACACCACTCCACCCAACTCCACCTCACCCGCCACCACCCCTGCGGTTCCCCTTTTCACTTTCTTCGGACGCGACGAGCGCGGTCGCTGTCGCCCGCTCGGCGCGTGAGTCCAGAAAATCCGAGGCCGACGAGCGCGCCGTCGTTCGATTCAGACGTTCCAGCCGTCGCCGAACGACGAAAAGCGGTCGAGGTCGTGGCCGAACAGCACGTCGCCGCCGGTCCGGCGTTCGAGTTCCTTCACCGTCTGGAGGCTCTCGAACCAGTCGCGCTCGCTCCAGAGCAGGCCGGGGCCGAGCGGCACCTCGTCGGCGTAGTTGCCTTCGACGTAGCACTCGTCGCCCGCGACGAGCACGTCGCCGTCGGGCGTCTCGATGTGCGCGCCCAGCACGCCGGGCGTGTGACCCGGCAGGTGAATGAGCCGGAAGCCGTCGAACAGCGTGTGCTCGTCGCCGTGGACGACGTGCCAGTTCAGGTCGCGGTCGAAGTCCGACGCGAGGTACGCGATGGAGCCCTCGGTCGTCTTCGCCGAGTAGTACGCGAACTTCAGTTCCTCCTCGTGGACGTATATCGGGACGTCCGTGCCCGCGAACTCGGCGAGGCCGCCGGCGTGGTCGAGGTGCAGGTGGCTCATCACCACCGCGTCGATGTCGTCGAGGTCGTAGCCGACCGCGTCGATGTCGTCTTCGAGCGTGTGTTCCGCGGCGTCGACGTGCGAAAACGCCTCGTACAGCGGTTCGGGCCAGTAGCCGTCGCCGGCCGCCGGGTTCGAGCCGGTGTCCCACAGCACCGTTCGGTCGGGGCCGTCGACGACGGCGTTCCAGACGACGAACTCGGTCATCTCGTGGTCGGGGTTCGGGTTCGACGCGCTCCCCATGGAGTAGCCGTCGAGGACGTAGCCGGTGTCCGCGTGGACGCGACCGCGGTCGACCAGGTGGACGCTGATGTCACCCATACCCCCGGATTAGGACGGAGCGGGCATAACCGTTCAGGCAGACAATATATCTCCGTCGAGCACTAGAGATTCGCGTCGTTTCGGCCCGCTTTGTGTCGGGTTGCGGGACGAACGGTCGGAAAGTAAAAGCGAGACGAGGGCGGTTCCGGGCCGGTCGACTACTCGCCGGGGCCGACTTCCTCGAACGGCTGGACGATGACGAAGCCGTCGTCGCCGGCGAATTCGAGCTGGTAGGACTCGCCCGACGAGCGGCCGAGCAGGCCCTTGATGTTGATGTCGCGGTTCGACGACGGCGAGACGTTGCCGCTCCAGGCGACGGTCGCGTTGGGGTCGGTCTTCGCCGGCGTCTGGAGGACGATAGGCTCGCCGTGGGTCGTGATGGCGACGTGGCCGGGGCCTTCGAGGAAGACGTTGAACAGGCCGCCCGAGGAGGTGCCGGCGATGCTCGTCAGCATCTTGATGTCCCAGTTCACGCCCGATTCGAACGCGAGCACGTCGTTGCCGTTGACGCTCAGTTCCTCGCCCGCGTCGAGTTCGAGAATCTGGACTTCCTTGCCCTGGTCCGCGAGGTAGAGGTGGCCGGTGCCGGTCGCCTGCATCATGACGTCGCCCTCGCCGGTGGCTTTCTTCTTGAGCATCCCCGTCAGCCCGCCGGCGGACTTGCGCTCGAAGGAGATGTCGCCGGTGTAGCCGACCATCGACCCGGCTTTCGCCATGACCTCCCCGTCGAGGGCCACGTCGAGGAGTTTCGAGTTTTCGAGTTCGAAGGAGTCGCCGCCTTCGGACGGTGCGTGCGCGCTGACGAATTCGTCGATATCCATTGGAGTCACCGAGTCGTAGCGGAGACGACTCTACCGGAGAGGCGACTGTCAGGGATATAGTTCTGTTTGCCGCGAAAAGCCGGACCCGAACCGCCGGGGTCGCTCAGCTCAGCCCTGTCGGCTTCGATGCCCGGGGCTCCATTCGGCGTCGAGCGCCTCGTGGGTGAAGGGGACGGCGTCCTCGCCGGCGTAGGTGGCGACCAACTGGCCGTCGCCTTCGAGGTAGTACTTGTAGGTCGTCAGCCCTTCGAGACCGACCGGGCCGCGGGCGTGAATCTTGCCGGTCGAGATGCCCACCTCGGCGCCGAGGCCGTAGCGGTAGCCGTCGGCGAATCGGGTCGAGGCGTTGTGGAAGACGCTGGCGGCGTCGACGCCGGTCATGAACGTCTCCGCGCGCTCGGCGTCGTCGGTGACGATGGACTCGGTGTGTTTCGAGCCGTGGGCGTTGATGTGGTCGACCGCGTCGTACAGGTCCGAGACGACCTTGACGGAGAGTTCGAGGTCGCCGTACTCGGTGTCCCAGTCGTCGTCGGTCGCGGGGTCGACATCGACGTGCTCGCGGGTCGCCTCGTCGCCGCGGAGGACGACGCCCTCGTCGCGGTAGCGTGCGACGACCGCGGGCAGGAAGTCGGCGGCGACCGCCTCGTCGACCAAGAGCGTCTCGACGGCGTTACAGACCGCGGGGTACTGCACCTTCGCGTCGAGGGCGATGTCTTCGGCCATGTCGAGGTCGGCCGCCTCGTCGACGTAGACGTGACAGATGCCCTCGGTGTGGCCGAGCACGGGAATCTGGGTGTTGTCCTGGATGTAGCTGACGAACTCCGAGGAGCCGCGGGGCATCACGAGGTCGACCATGTCGTCGAGTTCGAGCAGGCGGTCGACCTCCTCGTGGGCCTCGATGAGCGTCGCCCAGCCGTCGGGGAGCTCTTCGGTGGCGGACAGAATCGTCTCGTACAGCACGCGGTTCGACTCGCTCGCCTCGCTCCCGCCCTTGAGGATGACGGCGTTGCCGGACTTCAGCGCCAGCGCGGCGATTTGGACGAGCGCGTCGGGCCGCGACTCGAAGATGGTCGCGACGACGCCGATGGGGACCGAAAGCTTGTACAGTTCGAGGTCCTCGTCCAGCTCTCTCGCTTCCAGCGTCTCGCCGAGCGGGTCGTCCTGTTCGGCGACGGACTCGACCATCCCGGCGATGTCGTCGAGCTTCGCCTCGTCGAGTTTGAGGCGGTCGACGAGCGCCTGCGTGTACTCGCCCTCCGCGAGCATCGCCTCGGCCTCCCCGACGTCCTCGCGGTTGGCCGCGAGAATCGCCTCGCTGTTGTCGCGGATGGCGTCCGCGATGGCTCCGAGCGCGGCGTCGCGGTCGGCCGCGTCGACGTTGGCGAGGCGGAGCGCCGCCGACTGTGCCCGTTCGACCTGCGCGGTCGTGTCTCGCTCAGTCATCGAGTTCACCATCGAGCGGGAGGAACATTGTTCCCACCGATTCGCGCTCGGCTATCTTCGCCAACACGTCGGGTTCGGTCGACTGCGCGATGACGGCGGGGATGCCGTACTCGGCGGCGTCGCGCGCGCCGCGGACCTTCGTCTGGATGCCGCCGAAGCCGCCGGTCGAACTCGCGGTGACGACGTCCTCGACGTCGCTGTAGTTGTCGCCGACGACCTCGATGGGCTCGGCGTCGGGGTCCTCCTTCGGGTTTCCGGTGTAGACGCCGCCCACGTCGGTGAGCGTCACGAGCAGGTCGACGCCGATGCCGACCGCGATGTTCGACGAGATCATGTCGTTGTCGCCGATTTGGAGCTCCTCGGTGGCGACCGCGTCGTTCTCGTTGATGATGGGCACGACGCCCCACTCCAGAAGCGTCTCGACCGTGTTCCGGAAGTTGGTGAAGCGCTCGGGGTTCTCCAGGTCGTGCTGGGTGATGAGTATCTGGGCGACCTTCCGGTCGTAGCGCTCGAAGCTCTCCGTGTAGCGGTGCATGAGCAGGCTCTGGCCGACCGTCGACAGCGCCTGCGACGCTTCGAGGGTGTCGCGGTCCGCCGTGGGGTGGTCGAGTCGGCCGATGCCGGCTCCGACCGCGCCCGAGGAGACGAGAAGCACCTCCTTGCCGCGCGAGAGGAGCGACTCGATGTCGTCGACCAGTTTGTCGAGCTTGTCGTCGTCGAGGTTGGAGTCGTCGTCGGTCAGCGAGTTGGTGCCGGCCTTGACGATGACGCGGTCCGCCTCGGCGGCGGTCTCGCGGGCGGCGGCGACCGCGTCGGGGTCGGCGGGCGCGGTCGTTTCGGTCGACTCGGTCGCCTCCGAAACCCCGGTCGTCTCGCTCAGTTCACTCATCGGCGAACTCCTCCGCGAGTTCCTTCGACCGGCGCTCGGCGGCGACGACCGCCTCGGTGACGGCCTCGTCGGCGGCGCTGTCCCAGAGGACCTCCATCCCCTCGATGGTCGTCCCGTTCGGCGAGCAGACCGCGTCGATGAGTTCGTCGGCGGTGCGGTCGTCCTGGACGACGGTCTCGGCCGCGCCCTTGAACGTCTGGGCGGCGAGAGTCTCGGCGTCTTCCTCGGAGAGTCCGCCCGCGATGCCGGCCTGCGTGACGGCCTCGATGAGATAGAAGACGAAGGCCGGCCCACTGCCGTTGACCGCGGTCGCGATGTCCATCTGCGATTCTTCGACCTCGACGAACTCGCCCACGTCCGAGAGGAGTTCGCGGACCTCGTCGGTCAGGTCGCCGGTCGCCGCCGCGGCCATGTCGCGGGTCTCGGCGGCGAGGTTCGGCATGATGCGAACGACGCGGGCGTCGGTGTGCGCCTCGACGAACGCGGTCGGGACGCCCGCGGCTATCGTGACGAGAGTCTGGTCGGGAGACAGGTCGAGTTCCGAGAGGACGGCCCCGACGATGTCGGGCTTGACCGCGACGAACACCACGTCGGCCTCGGCGGCGCGCGACACGTCGTCCGTCGTCTCTTCGCAGTAGTCGGCGACCGCGGCGAGGGCGTCGGGGTCGAGGTCGCAGGCGATGACCGAGTGGCCACCCGCCTTCCAAAGCCCGGTGAGGAGGGCGCTCCCCATGTTTCCACAGCCGATAACGCTCGTTCGTACCATTGGTGCTGACTCAAGGTACGACGCTCAGATAGTAACTGCGTTCCGGTCAAGCCATGCCAAACCTAAAAACGAGTTGTCAGTTCCGGGGGCCGTGGCGGGACCGCCTTACAGCGCGCCCTGCCGGTAGATGAGGTTGCGCTGAATCTCGTTTGCGCCCTCGTAGATGACCGGGATGCGCACGTCGCGGTAGACCCGGGAAATCTTGTACTCGTTGAGGACCGACCGGCCGCCGTGGAGTTGCATGCCGCGTTCGGCCACGTCGACCGCCGTCTCGGTCGATTTCGTCTTGGCCGCGGCCGCCCAGAAGCCGGCGTCCTCGCCGTTTGCGACCTTCTCGGCGGCGCGCCAGTTGAGCGCGCGCGCCGCCTCGAACTCCATTCGCATGTCGGCGAGGATGTGCTGGACCGCCTGGAACTCCGAGACGGTGCGCCCGAACGCCCGCCGGTCGTGAACGAACTCCCACGCCTCCTCGATGGCGGCGGCCGCGAGACCGAGGCTGTGGCCGCCGACGACGACCCGGCCGTGGTTGAAGAAGTCCGCGAGCATGTAGAAGCCGCCGCCCTCGGTGCCGATGAGGTTCTCCTCGGGCACCTCGCAGTCGTCGAAGACGATGTGTCCCTGCTTCGACGCGCGCATGCCCATCTTCTCGGGGATGTGCTCGGCCTCGTAGCCGGGCGTGTCCGTCGGCACGACGAACATCGAGTAGTTCGAGTAGCGGTCGTCGGTGTCGGCGGTCTTGGCGTACACCGTCAGCCAGTCGGCCTCGACGGCGTTGCCGACCCAGTACTTCTCGCCGTTGAGGACGTAGCCGTTTTCGGTCTTCTCGGCGGTCGTCTCCATGCCGGCCATGTCGGAGCCGGTCTGCGGCTCGGAGACCGCGAGCCCCGAAATCTGCTCGTTTTCGGCGACCGGGCGGAGCCACCGCTCCTTCTGTGCCTCGCTCCCGTAGTCCTCCATAATCTCACAGCCGAACGAGGCGAGCTGGAGCGTCAGCGCGATGCCGGCGTCGGCGCGGTAGAACTCCTCGGAGATGGCGAGCATCTGCTGGAGGTCGAAGCCCTTCCCGCCGTACTCCTCGGAGATGTCCTGTGCGACGAGCCCCGCGTCCATCCCCGCTTGGAGCACCTCGTGGGGGTACTCGCCGGACTCGTAGTAGTCCGCCGCGACCGGGTCGATGTGCGCCTCGGCGAACTCCCGCGCCTCCTGTTTGAGGTCACGGGCGTGTTCGGGCACGATGGTGTCGTCGAGAAGTTCCATACCACGCCATAGAATTGTACAGTAAAAATAGTGTATGGAACCAGTCTAAACTTCAAACTCGTTTTTCGTTAAAACATCCGTCCGCCCCGCCGCTCACTCGTCCGACGGGGCCTCCGCGTCGGGCGTCTTCCCCTCGATGAGCGACGAGTCGTCGTACTGGTCGCGGAGCACCTTCTTGTCGAACTTGCCGGTCGCGGTCTTCGGCACCTCGTCGATGAACACGACTTCGTCGGGGGCCCACCACTTCGGGAACTCGTCTTCGACGAGCGCGACGAGTTCGGCCTTCAGCGCGTCCTGGTCGGCGCCGCTCTTCGGGACGATAAACGCCACGGGGCGCTCCTGCCAGCGCTCGTGGGGGACGCCGATGACGGTCGCCTCGGCCACGTCGTCGTGGGCCATGATGCTGTTTTCGAGTTCGAGCGACGAAATCCACTCCCCGCCGGACTTGATGACGTCTTTCGCCCGGTCGACGATTTGGACGTAGCCGTCTTCGTCCACCGTGACCACGTCGCCGGTCTTCAGCCAGTTGCCCTCGTAGTCCTCCTCGTTCGCGTCGGGGCGCTCGAAGTACTCGGTCGTCACCCACGGGCCGCGGACCCACAACTCACCGAACTCCTCGCCGTTCCACGGGACCTCGTTCCCGTCGTCGTCGACGACGCGCATCTCGAGCCCCGGCGCGAGCAGGCCCTGCTTGGCGCGCTTTTCGTACTGCTCTTCGGCGGAGAGGCCCTCCATCCCCGGCTTGAGGTGGGCGACGGTGCCGACCGGCGACATCTCCGTCATCCCCCACGCGTGGAGCACGTCCACGTCGTACTCCTCGTCGAACCGGCGGATGACCGACTTGGGCGCGGCCGACCCGCCGATGATGATGCGTTCGAGCGACGAGACGTCCGCGTCGTGCTCGTCGAGGTAGTCGAGCAGGCCGAGCCACACCGTCGGCACGCCCGCGGTCATCGTCACGCCCTCCTCTTCGATGAGTTTCGCGAGGTCCTCGGGCGTCGGCGACGGGCCGGGGTAGACGTGTTTCGCGCCCGCCGCGGTCGTCGAAAACGGCAGACCCCACGCGTTGACGTGGAACATCGGCACCACCGGCATGATGACGTCCTTCGCGCCGATGTCGAGGCCGGACTCGGGGAGCGTCGCCATCGTGTGCGCCCACAGCATCTGCTGGGAGTACTCGACGCCCTTCGGCTCGCCGGTCGTCCCCGAGGTGTAGCACATCCCCGCCGGCTGGTCCTCCGGGAGGTCCGGCCAGTCGTAGTCGTCGGGGAAGTCGGCGACGAACGACTCGTAGTCCGTCACCGGAGAAAGCCCCACGTCGTCCGGTACTTCGGAAGCCATCACGACGAACTGCTCGACCGAGGCGAAGGCCTCCTCGTCGACCGCGCCGGCGAGTTTCGGCGCGAGCGACGGGTCCACGAAGATGATGCGGTCTTCCGCGTTCTCGACGATGTACTGGATGTGGTGGTCGGGCAGAAGCGGGTTGATGGTGTGCAACTGCGCGCCCATCGAGGGCACGCCGAAGTACGTCTCGAAGTGTCGGTTGTGGTTCCAGCAGAACGTCGCCACCCGGTCGCCGTCCCCGATGCCGGCGTCCGAAAGCGCCCCCGCGAGCCGTGCCACGCGTCCCTCGTACTCCGCGTACGTGTAACGTTCCAGCCCTTCGGCGGTCCGAGAGACGATTTCGCGGTCCGGATAGAGCTTGCCCGCGCGCCACAGGAACGGCCGAAGCGTCTGGTTGGTAGCACCTACCATACTATCCTCTTGTGGTAAAACATAATGATTGTTTGGAAGCGACTCGGCGGGGCGCGGGCTGTGGATTCCGCGTCACCCGCGGGCGCGTTCACTCCTCGTCGCGGTCGAGAGCGAGTTCGCCGGTGCCGTCGGTGTCGTTGGTGCCGTCGCCGTCGTCGGTGTCACTCTCTGCGCTCCCGGCGTCGCCCTCCGCCCGCTCGGCGTCGCTGTGTTCGTCTCCGTCGGCGCTCGCCTCACCGTCGCCGGCTTCGTCCTCATCGGCTTCGTCGCGGTCGGCGTCTGCGACGACCGCGTCGTCCTCGGCGTCGTCGATGGCGTCCCCGTCGATGTCGGTGGCGGACGTCGCCTCGTCGGGTTCGGTCTCGACTTCGCCGGCGTCGTCGTAATCGGCCGCGCGCGCCGGTTCGGCCTCCGCGACGGGCTTGGCCGCGACCAGTCGCTCGCGGACCGCCTCGCGGTCGACGGTCCCCGAGACGGTCCGCGGGAGTTCGTCCGCGGTCGCGACCTGTCGCGGGCATTTGAACCCGGCGAGTCGCTCGCGGCAGAAGTCGTCGAGGTCCTCGTCGTCCGGCGGGTTCTCCGGGTCCGCGGGAACGACGAGGGCGGCGACGCGCTCGCCCCACTCGGCGTCGGGGACGCCGAGCACGGCGGCGTCGTCAACGTCGGGGTGGTCTCGCAGGACCGCCGCGACCTCGCCGGGGTCGACGTTCTCGCCGCCGGTGATGATGCGGTCGTCCTTCCGGTTCAGGACGTACAGGAGGCCGTCGTCGTCGCGGTAGCCGATGTCGCCGGTCCGGAGGCCGGCGTCGGCGAAGGCGTCGGCGGTGGCCTCGGGGTTCCGGTAGTAGCCGGGCGAGACGGTCGGTCCCGAGACGACGAGTTCGCCCGGCGTGCCGGGTTCGACGGGGGTGCCGTCCTCGTCGACGACCCGGAGGTCGGTGAAGTAGAGCGGCCGCCCGACGGTCCCCACGTCGGCGAACGCCTCCCGCGGGGTCGCGGTGGCGACCTGCGACGCCGTCTCGGTCATGCCGTAGGTCGGGTGGACCGGCACCGAGTAGTTCCGACAGCGCTCGACGAGCTCGTCGGGGGCGGGCGCGCCGCCGAGGAGCACCACGCGGAGCGAGTCCGAGAGCGTCCCCCGGCTGTCGAGCATCCGCGTGAGCATCGTCGGCACGAGCGAGACGCCCGTCACGTCGTACTTGCCGATGTCGTCGGCCGCGCCGCCGGCGTCGAACCCCTCGCGGAGGACGACCGTCGTCCCGTACAGCGGCCCGCGGAGAATCGGGCCGATGCCGCCCATGTGGTGCAACGAGAGCGTGACGAGCCACCGGTCGTCGGGAGAGACGCCGAGTCGGAACGCCCCGGCGACGGCGTTCGCGAGCAGGTTGCCCATGGTGAGTTTCACCGCCTTCGGCGTCCCGGTCGTCCCCGAGGTGAAAAGCAGGAGCATCGTCTCCGAGAGGGACCAGCCCGCCGGTTCGACCCGCTTCGGCGCGATAGACGAGAGGTTGATGACGCCCTCCCACCGCGGGTCGTCCACGGAGACGACGGGCACGTCGGCCGTGGCCTCGACCGCCGTCGACTCGGTGGACTCGCCGCAGACGAGCGTGGTCACGTCCGCGAGTTCGAGGTTCCGAGCGATTTCGTCGGCGGTGAGTCGGTCGCCGAGGGGGACGAGCACGGCCCCGAGGCGCGTCGCGGCGTGGATGAGTCGGACGTAGTCGACGCCGGGGTCGAGAACGACGCCGAGGTGGTCGCCGGACTCGACGCCGAGGGCGGCGAGCTGGCCGGCGGTTTCGTCGACGAGCGCGTCGAGTTCGCGGAAGGTCCACGAGTCGCCGGTCGCGGCGTGGATGAGCGCCCGGCGGTCGGGCGTCGCGGCGACTCGGTGGGAGAGCCAGTCGCGCATCGGCCCGGCGAACCCGCGGGACCCGGCGTCGGCGTCGGAGTCGGAACCGCTCGCGGCGGGGGCGTCGCCGTGTTCGGCCGAGCCGTCGGTGGCGGTCGTGTCGTCGGCCGCGTCGTCAGGAGAGCCCGTCATCGCTCAGTGCGAGACGAACTCGACGAGGACGCCGCCCGTGGATTTCGGATGTAAGAAGGCGACCTCGTGGCCCCACGCGCCGGGGCGCGGTTCCTCGTCGATGCGGTCGACACCGGCGGCCTCGGCGGTCCGAAGCGCGCCCTCGATGTCGTCGGTCTCGACGGCGACGTGGTGGATGCCGCCGCCGCGCTTGTCGAGGAACTTCGAGATGGCACCCTCCTCGTGGGGTTCGAGCAGTTCGAAGTAGCCGTTTTCGAGTTCGAGGAAGACGACCGACATGCCGTCGAACGTCTCCTCGTGGGCCACGGGCGCGTCGAACAGCTCCGCGAACAGCGCGGCCAGTCCGGCGGCGTCGGGCGTGGCGATTCCGACGTGGTCGAAGTGCATGCCTCCAGTTCGTCGGGCGCAACGGATAAACCCAGACGGTTCGATACTCCTGTCATGATAGTAACGACAACGGAGACGGTCGTCGGCCGCGACATAGAGGAGACGCTGGGCGCCGTCCGCGGGAACACGATTCGCGCCCGAAACGTCGGCCGCGACATCACGCAGGGCCTCCGAAACATCGTCGGCGGCGAGCTCAAGTCCTACACCGGGCTGATGGCCGAGGCGCGCGACGAGGCGACGGAACGGATGATAGCCGAGGCGGAGGCGATGGGTGCCGACGCCGTCGTCGGCGTCCGGTACGTGACCGCCGAGGTGGCGCAGGGCGCGGCCGAGATTCTGGCCTACGGGACCGCCGTCACGCTCGTCGGCGGCTCCGACGCCGACGCCGAACCCGCGTCCGAGTCGAACGCCGACGTGGCGTGAGCCGACGATGACGGCGCCGACCCGGCGGCGCGCCGCCCGCGACCCGCGGCGGTTCGCACGCGAATTCGCTCGACTCGCCAGTGACTGGACCACGCTCGCCGTCTTCGCCGTCCTCGCGGCCGTGTGGGCGGTCGGCTTCTTCGACGTGTTGCCGAAGGAGATTTGGGTCGTCGACTACCCCGCGCTCGTGGCCGCCTTCTTCTTCGACACGCTCGCGGCCAACGAGTTCGGCGCCCGCGAGACATCGGTGTTCTACCCGGCGCTCGCCGTCTTCGGCTACCTCCAAGCGATGCTCGTCGTGGCGGTCGCTCGGTGGCTTCGGGGGCGGTTCGTCGAATCCGGGGAGTGACGGGACGGAGCGAAGCGAGTCGGGAGGGAGCGCAACGGAGCGCGGAAGGGCGCGTCAAGAGCGGGACGCGAGGGGCGAGTGGTCGCGGGGTGTGAGTGTCGGAGGTGCGCGAGCGGGGTCGGCGTGGATTCGCGGCGTCGGGTCGGGCCTCAGTCGCGGGCGGTCCGGGCGACCGTGACCTCGACGGGGACGCCGGGCACGTCGACCGTCAGCATCGAGCGGTCGGCCCGGGTGACGATGACGCGGGCGACGGCGACGACGGCGGCGACGGTGACGGCGACCGCGAGCGACGCCACGGGGTAGGTGACGACCGCGACCACCGCGGCCATCGAGGCGAGCAGGACGGCCTGCGTCGCCAGCGAGGGCGCGGGACGGTGATGGGAGGGGTGGTAATCGGAGACGGTACGACTGTCTCGGGAGCGTCTTCGTGACATTCGTCTGGTGAGGTGGACAATCGGATGCGATACCGGGGGCTCTCCGGTCGAAGAGCCCCGCAACGCGACGGCCGCCGCTCGAAACGTCGAGCGACTGGTGGCGCGAACCTCGCGCCGACAGACGGCGGCCGGGCGTGTGACGGGTTTAGAATCCAGTAAACGGCATCATAAGCCTCGATTAGCCCCAATCGGGGGATGATAATAAAACTGGTTAGCCGGGTGAAAGTATAGACTTAGTGACTCGTTGGCACGGGGCGGAGAGGCCGCCGGCGCTGGTCGTTCGGGAGTGACGGGGGCGGCTCAGGCCATGCCGGGTTCGTACTCGCCGAACTCCTCGCGGAGGACGCCGCATATCTCGCCGACCGTCGCATAGGCCTTGACCGCCGTGACGATGAGCGGGAGGAGGTTCTCGTCGCCGTTCGCGGCGGCGCGGATGTCCTCCAGCGCGGCCTCGACGGCCTCGTCGTCGCGGTCGTCCTTCCGCGCGTCGAGCGAGTCGACCTGCTTGCGCTCGTCTTCCTCGGAGACCTCTTGGACCTCGACGGTCGGCTCCTCGTCCACCTGGTACTCGTTGACGCCGACGATGACGCGCTCGCCCTCCTCAATCTCGCGTTGGCGCTCGTAGGCCACGTCCTGAATCTCCCGCTGGACCCACTGGTTTTTCACGGCGTCGAGCATCCCGCCGCGGTCGTCGACCTCGTCGAGCAGGTCGAACGCCTCGTCTTCGATGTCGTCGGTCAGCGCCTCGACGTAGTAACTGCCCGCCAGCGGGTCGATGGTGTCCGCCGCGCCCGACTCGTGGGCGAGAATCTGCTGGGTGCGGAGCGCCGTGCGGACCGACTTCTCGGTGGGGAGCGACAGCGCCTCGTCCTTCCCGTTGGTGTGGAGCGACTGCGTGCCGCCGAGGACGGCCGCCAGCGCCTGATAGGCGACCCGGACGACGTTGTTCTCGACCTGCTGGGCGGTGAGCGTCGACCCGCCGGTCTGGGTGTGGAACTTCAACTGCATCGACTTCGGGTTCTCCGCGCCGAAGCGCTCTTCCATGATTTTCGCCCACATCCGCCGGGCGGCGCGGAACTTCGCCACCTCTTCGAGGATGTTGTTGTGGGCGTTGAAAAAGAAGGACAACTGGGGAGCGAATTCGTCCACGTCGAGACCCGCCTCGACCGCGGCCTCGACGTACTGGATGCCGTTGCCGAGGGTGAACGCGACCTCTTGGGCGGCGGTCGAGCCGGCCTCGCGGATGTGGTAGCCGGAGATAGAGATGGTGTTGAACTTCGGCGTCTCCGCCGCGCAGAACTCGAAGATGTCCGTGATGAGTCGCATCGACGGCTCCGGCGGGAAGATGTAGAGGTTCCGCGCGATGTACTCCTTCATGATGTCGTTCTGGATGGTGCCGCGGAGCTCCTCGCGGGGGACGCCCTGCTTGTCGCCGAGGGCGACGTACATCGCCAGCAACACGGCCGCCGGGGCGTTGATGGTCATCGACGTGGAGACCTCGCCGAGGTCGATGCCGTCGAACACCGTCTCCATGTCGTGGAGGCTGTCGATGGCGACGCCCGACTTCCCGACCTCGCCGGCGGCCATCATCGCGTCGGAGTCGTAGCCCATCTGCGTCGGCAGGTCGAACGCGAGCGACAGCCCCGACGAGCCGTTGTCGATGAGGTAGCGGAACCGCTCGTTGGTCTCGGCGGCCGTCCCGAAGCCCGCGTACTGCCGCATCGTCCAGAGCCGCCCGCGGTGCATCGTCGGATAGACCCCGCGCGTGTACGGTTTCTCGCCCGGGAAGCCAACGTCCTCGTCGTAGTCCACGTCGGCGTCGTCCGGGGTGTAGAGCCGCTCGACGACGTTGCCGCCCGTGTCGGTCGTGAACTCCGCTTTCCGCTCCCCGAAGCGGTCGAGCGTCGGCCCCAGCGTCTCGTCTTCCCACTCGGCTTTCGCCTCCCGAATCTCTTCGAGCTCGTCGGGATCAAACATGGTCGAAGATGTGGTTCGTCTCTACTTAAGCGTACGCGGGTCGGCGAACGGCGGTCGGCGTCGCCGGCCGGTGCGCGACGACGGAGAGAGTGACGGCGGTCCCCGCGAACGCGGCCGCGGCGACCGATTTTATGTCCCTCGCGCGCGCCCCTCCGGCATGGACATCCTGACCGACGAGACGCGGCGGTTCCTCGCGGCGACCGCGCCCGAACACGACGCGGTGCAGGCCGAGATGGCCGCCTACGCCGACGAGCACGGCTTTCCCATCATCGGTCCCGAGGCGGGCGGCGTGCTCCGCGTCCTCGCGCATCTCGCGGACGCGACGCGGCTGTTCGAGTTCGGCTCCGGCTTCGGCTACTCCGCGACGTGGTTCGCCGAGGGGATGGCCGACGACGGCGAACTCTACCTGACGGAACACGACGCCCACGAACTCGACATGGCGCGGGACTTCCTCGACCGCGCCGGCCTCGCCGACCGGACGACCTTCCTCGAAGGCGACGCGCTCGACCTGTTCGAGGGCGTCGACGGCGAGTTCGACCTCGTGTTGTTGGACCACCAGAAACACCGCTACGCCGAGGCGTTCGACCTCGTCTCCGACCGGGTCGCCGACGGCGGGGTCGTCGTCGCCGACAACGTGATGCGCGGCCCGCTCGACTTCGGCGCGCTCACCGACTGGAGCGAAGGGCAGGCAGAGGCCCTCGACGGGGCCGACGCCGACACCCGCGGCATCGCGGCGTTCCTCGACGCGGTGCGGGCCGACCCGCGGTACGAGACCATCGTCCTCCCGGTCGGAAGCGGCCTCGCGGTCAGCACGCGGGTCGAGTGAGCGCGCGACCGCCGGGCCGCGCGCCGACCGCCGCGCACCGACGTTCGCCACGCTTTTGAGCGCCCACCCCGACCCTTCGGGTATGTTTGGAGGCGGCGGGATGAACCCGCGAAAGATGAAGCAGATGATGAAGCAGATGGGCATCGACGTGACGGAGCTCGATGCCGAGGAAGTCGTCATCAAGACGGCCGACGAGGAACTCGTCTTCAGCGACGCGCAGGTCACGCGCATGGACGCGCAGGGCCAGGAGACGTACCAAATCGTCGGCGAGCCCGAGACGCGCGAACTCGGTGCCGGCGACGACGGCGGCGACGAGTCCGCTGAGTCCGCCGGGGCCGCCGACGCCATCCCG
The DNA here is from genome assembly GCF_014635105.1 of Haloferax sulfurifontis. Taxonomy (NCBI): domain Archaea; kingdom Methanobacteriati; phylum Methanobacteriota; class Halobacteria; order Halobacteriales; family Haloferacaceae; genus Haloferax; species Haloferax sulfurifontis. The sequence continues at coordinate 338,344 of NZ_BMCI01000003.1, read as the reverse complement.
GCCGACGACGTGGCTATCGTGGCCCAGCGCGCCGGCGTCCCCGAGGACGAGGCCCGCGAAGCGCTGGAGGCCGAAGACGGCGACCTCGCCGCGGCCATCGCGCGACTGGAGTGATACTCCTCGTCCACGGCGACCGGGAGTACCTCCGGGCGCCCGGCGACGAGCTTCACACCGACCTCGGGATGCTCACCGTCCCCGAGGACGTGGAGGCCGGCCAGACGCTCGAAACCCACATCGGCGAGGAGTTCCTCGTCCGCGAGCCGCGCGGCCCGGACCTCTTCAACCACTTCGAGCGCACCGGCGCGCCGATGATGCCGCGAGACATCGGCCTCATCGTCGGCCACACGGGCATCGCGGCCGGCGAGCGCGTCCTCGACGCGGGGACCGGCACGGGCGTCCTCTCGGCGTACCTCGGTCGCCTCGGCGTCGACGTGACGACGTTCGAACGCGACGCCGAGTTCGCCGACGTGGCCCGCGAGAACATGCGACTCGCCGGCGTCGAAGAACGCGTCGACGTTCGCACCGGCGACATCACGGACGAGGTCGACGACCTCGCGGCGTCGGCGTTCGACGCGCTCACCCTCGACACCGAGAACGCGCCCGAGGTCGTCCGCCACGCGCCCGACCTGCTCGTGACCGGCGGCTACGTCGCCGTCTACTCCCCGTTCGTGGAGGGCACGCGCGCGGCGGTCGAAGCCGCCAGAGAGGCGGGCCTCTCGGACGTGGAGACGTTCGAGACGATTCAGCGCCACATGGACTTCAACGACCGGGGGTCGCGCCCCTCGACCGCCGGCGTCGGCCACACCGGCTACCTCGTGTTCGCCCGCAACGAGTGAGCGAGTCCGACCCGGGCGGGCCAATTTCTCTTTCGGCCCGACCGTGTCGCCTCACTCGATGCGGCGAATCACGCGAAACAGCTCTTCTCTGAAGCGTTCGGGGTCGATTGCCTCCCGGAGCGCCGCCGCCGTCTCCCCGTCGCCGCGGCGGACCTCGCGGGGGTACGCGCCGCCGGTCAGGAGGAACTCGCCGTCGACCGGCGTCACCGCGAGGTAGGCGTCGGCGGCGAGTTCGACCCCGGCGAGTTCGACGGTCGCCGCGTAGCGAACCACGTCGGCCTCGGCTTCGGTCGCGTCGTCGCTTCGAGGGTCGTCGCCTCGGGCGTCGTCGCGCTGGTCGCGGTCGCCACCGCCGCCGACCCGAACCCGGAGCGTCCGCGACTCGACGCGGCGGACGTCCGAGAAGCCGCGGGCTTCGAGGCGCGACCGGAAACCGGCGCTCGCGCGCTTGCCGACCAGTTTCGTCAGCGCCTTCGACGGCGGCGTGTGCGGTCGGATTTCGAGGCGGCTGGCGAACAGAAAACGCCACGGGCCGTCGGCGGTCGCCGGGACGCGCTCGCGGATGGCGGCGTCCTCGTAGACGACCGTCCGGGCGACGACGCTGACGGGGCCGAGTTCGAACGGGCGGTCGGTCGCGTCGTCGACGCGGACCCACCCCTCAAGCGGCGGGAGGGTCGGCGGGGCGAGCGCGTCGGCCATACCCCGCGTTACGGACGGAGGGCTCAAAAAGGCGAGTCGCTCAGTGGTCGTCTTCGCGCCACTTGTGGTCGCACTCGACGCAGGTGAAGAAACGCGTCTCGGACTCGTCGGCCGAGCGAATCTGCTTCATCTCGTAGCGCGCCACGTCGTGGCCGCACTTCGGGCAGATGGCCTTCGTCGTCGGCCCGATGTCGGCGTTGTCCACGTCGGACATGTCGACGACCTCGCTGGACTCCTGGCCCTCGGTCGTGACCATCGACTTCTCCTTTTCGCTGTCGCGCGCTTTCTCGTGGCCGTTCGGACAGACCCAGACGCCGTCTTGCGGCGTCATCAGGGACCCGCAGTCGTCGCAAAACTCCATGATAGTACGTCCTACCGCTTGAAGGACTTAAGCGTCAGGATTGCGCCGCGCTCGCGGGGTGAGCGCTGAAAAAGGCCGGCGCGAAGCGAGCGACTGAACCGGGTCGAAACGGGCGACTCAGGCGTCGCCGTCGGACTGCCCCGGCTCGCCGAGCGCCTCGATGGGCATCGCGTTGTTCAGTTCGTAGTACAGGTCCTTCGCGTCGGCGAACTCGGCCGTGAGGCAGTTCCCGACCAACTCGCCGAGGTCGGCGTTCCCGTCGGCCATGAGCACCGTCACACCGTCGAGGGAGGCCGCGGCGTCCCGGCGCGAGACCGGGTACGAGAGGTCTTCGAGGAGGGATTCGACGCGGCCGAGCGTGATGGATTCTTTCACGATTGTTCATTATACATGGAGCGTATTAGCAGTTGTAGGAGCCGTGCTAGCACGGCGACAGTGCGGAATCGGTGAGGCTAATCGGCCGACATCACCGGAGAACGGTCTCTCAGTCGAGTTCTATTCGAAGTCGGGGTCGCGCTTGTCGAGGAACGCCTCCATCCCCTCGCGCTGGTCGTGGGTACCGAACAGGCCGCTCCAGACGCGGGCCTCGAAGTCGAGCGCGGCGTCACGCGGCGCGTCGTGGGACATGTTGATGGCGGCTTTCGCGCCCGCGAGGGCGTGTCGCGGCTTCGACGCGAGCTCGGCGGCGAGGTCCTCGACGTGCGATTCGAGCTGGTCGTGGGCGACGACCTCGCCGACGATGCCGTACTCGTGGGCGTCGCTGGCGTCGATGCGCTCGCCGAAGAAGATGAGCCGTCGCGCGACCTCGTCGCCGACGAGCGCGGGCAGGCGGACGTTCCCGCCCCAACCGGGCGTGATGCCGAGGTCGATTTCGGTCTGCCCGAGGAGCGCGCGCTCGGAGGCGACCCGGAGGTCACACGCCAGCGCGAGTTCCATGCCGCCGCCGAAGGCGTAGCCGTTGATGGCCGCGACGGTCGGCGCGGGGAACTCCTCCAAGCGCGTCGCGATGCGGTGGCCCTGCTCGGCGTAGTTCTGCGCGGCGGGCGTTCCGATGTCCTTCATGTAGCCGATGTCCGCGCCCGCGACGAACGCCTTGTCGCCCGCGCCGGTGAGGACGACCACCCGCGCGCCGCCGTCTTCGGCCTCGTCGAGCGCCGCTTCGAGCGCGTCGAGCGCGTCCGCGTTGAGCGCGTTCATCTGCTCGGGGCGGTCGATGGTGATGGTCGCCACGTCGCCGTCCCAGTCGAGTCGGAGGGTGTCCCAGCTCATACTCGGGGCGACGCGAGGGACAGGGATAATAATTAACGTTTCGCGGTCGCGCCGAAGAATCCAGAACAACGTTATACCCCCTCCGTCGAATCCACCGATATGACGCTCTCCGACGAGGCGAAAGAACGCCTCGCCGACATCGTCCGGCTCCAGCCGACGAAGAACAAGGAGTTACAGAACCGCTGGGACCTCGAAAGCGGGAGCGAGGTCCACCGCTACCTCGAATCCGAGCTGAAAGACTACTACTACCGCGACGACAACAGCCTCATCCGCGCCACCGCGGAGGCCGCCGAACTCGTCGGCGTCGAACCCGGCGTGGAGGGCGACGACGAGGCGGAGTCCGTGCCGAGCGTCATCCGCGTCCCCTCGCTCGAAGCCCGCGTCTTCGAGGTCGTCGCCGGCCCCGACGACCGCTCCGAGAGCGTCGTCAGCGTCCTCAACAAGCTCCGCGAGGAGTTCGACATCGACCCCGACGTGGACGACGTGCGCCGCGCGCTCCAGAGCCTCCGCCGCAAGGGCGTCATCGAGGTCGTCTACCGGACCGTCCCCACGTTCCGCCTCGCCGTCGAGCGCGACGAGGTCGACGTGGAAGTCGTCTGACCGCCCGTCTCCGCGACGCTATTCTCGCCGCTCGAACACCAGCGCGTAGTGGTACGGCGGGATGTCGAGTTCCGCCGTCGCCGCGAGGTCGGTCGCCTCTGCGACCATCGCCGCGGTCTCCTCGGGACCGAGGCGCAGGTCGGTCGGCGGGCCGCGAGGCTCGCCCGCGACGGTCGTCTCCGCTCGGGGGAGCGGCCGCCAGTTGACGACGACGAACCGGCCGCCGTCGGCGAGAATCGACTCGACTTCCGTCAGGAACTCGTCGGGGTCGTCGACCCCGTGGAACGCGTTGGCGAACAGCGCCACGTCGACGGGGTCGGCGAGGTGCCCCGATAGCTCGCGGGCGTCGCCGCGGACCGATACCACGTTGTCGATGCGTTGCTGGGCGGCGAGCTGGTCGAGTTCCGCGAGGAGGTCGTCGTCGAGGTCGACCGCGTACACCGTGGCCGGCGCGACGATTCGCGCCGCCGGCAACGCGAAGTAGCCGTTTCCACAGCCGATTTCGGCGACGGTGTCGCCCGGCGACAACCCGAGGTCCCGAAGCGTCTCGCCCGGCGTCGGCCACAGCTTTCCCCACCAATCCCAGTCCGGCAGACTCGTGTTCTGGAATCGTTCCATATCAGTCGGTCCGAGGGGCGCGAAGTTAGGCGTTCTCACTCCCGCGTTCGGCGCGGTCTCGTTCGCGCTCGCGCCGTGCCTCCAGAATCCGGCGCACACCCTTTCCGGGGCCGCCCTCGATGGGCCACCCCTTCATCCGCCACGCCGGCGGCTCCGGCTCGAACGACGGACACGAGTGGGCGCACTCGCGTTGGCTCTGATAGCAGTCTTTCGCGGCGCACCGCGGGACGAGCGCGCGGCCGCGCCGGTCGAGTTCGAAGTGACGGCAGTCGGGTCGCATCGTGTCCACGTAGTTCCGCCAGCCGCGGTCGAAGGCGCGTTCGGCGAGGACGAGTCGCCGCCGGGCGTCCGCCGGGTCCGGCGAGAGCGAACTCGGGTGCCACAGCACCTCCGCCGAGTCGCCGTCGACGCCGAGGATGCCGACTTCGGCCGGGAGGTCCTCCAGCAGGGCGGGTTCGACCCGTCGGCCCGTCACCTCGGTGGCAACCCAGACCTCGTCTGCGAGCGCCCGCGACACGTCGTGTTCGAGTTGGTCGGCGAGCGCGCGCGCGGCGCTGGCGTCGAGGTCCGGCTTGTTCTCGATGGCGACGACGCGCTCGACCCAGTCGGGGTACGGCGCAGTCCGTCGGTACTCGACGCGGTTCCGCGAGCCGCGGCGTTTCTCGACGAGCCCGAGCCCCGCGGCGCGGTGGACCGCCGGCACGACGTGTCGCCACGGGAAGTCGGGTTCGGGGACGGCGTCTCTGTACCACGCCCACTCGGCGGGCGCGTGGCGGACGACGCGCAGGAGGTCCGAGTCGAAGCCGTCGGTCGAGAGGGCGCGTCGGGCGGCGAACGCCTCGGGGTCGACCTCGACGACGACGGTGTCCCAGCGGCGCTCTCGGGTGCCGAGCTGTCGGGCGACGAACGCGGGGCGCGGGCCGTCGGGGTGCCACGCGCGCTCGGCCCAGCGGCAGACCCGTAGCTCGAAGGCGAACTCGGGGTCACGGTCGCTGTCGCGGTCGGCGGCGTCGCTCACGACCGGGAGTTGCGGCGGGGAGCCGAAGGCGTTTCGGTCGGGCGGCTTCGGCGTCCGGCCCGACGACGAAGCAGACGATACCGCGGGTGTCGCCGCCCGCAACGCCCGCGTCGCCCGCGCCGACTCGCGGCGCTGTCGCTCGCGGGTGTCGCGTCTCGGGCGTCGGCCGAACCGACCGACGCTACTTCAGGTACTTGTGTTCGCCCTCGTTTTTCGCGGCGAGGTCGTCGAGGAACTCGTGGGCGCGCTCGAATATCTCGCGGGGGCCGTCCTGCGTGATGGTGTTGATGGCCTGCTCGTAGTCGCGCCACTGGAGGTCGCGGTGCTCCGTCGAGAGCTCCGCGGACGCCTCGAACGAGCGCGCGATAAAGAGGTGGACCGTCTTGTGAATCGTCGTACCGTTCGCCTCGAAGACGTAGCTGTAGTCCTCGCGGAAGCCGTCGATGAGGCGGAAATCTTGGATTCCAGCCTCCTCTTTGACCTCCCTGATTGCCGTTTGCTGAAGCTCCTCGTCCCCTTCGACCCCGCCCTTCGGGAACTCCCAGTCCCCGGGACGGCTCTTCAGGAGTAAGTACTCCCTCCGGCCGCGGGTGTCGCGGAAGAGAATGGCTCCAGCGCTGACCGCTTCGACTGCCATTACCCGAAATAAACGTGCCACCCTTTAAGAGGGTATCGGAGCCTGTAGCGCGTTCGCACGGTTTTTCACTCGGGATTCGGGTCGTGGGGGCCCGAGTCACCGGTTCGTGTAGATGCGCTTTTACCGTCGGAGCGTGCAACAAGGAGTAGTACCCAGCTATGGCCTTCGTCACAAAACTCACCTTTCAAAGCGGTGATAAGGCGGTCCTCGACCGGGTGGTCGACGACCTCAAGCAGTTCATCGAGCGGAAGGGCGCGGAGTGCCGCGGCCCCCACTCCGACCAGCCGAAACAGGTGAGCGTCCCGCAGTACCGGACGCTCCAGCCCGGCGACCAGTTTTCGTCGTGGTCCTACCCCGTCTACACCCGCCGCCTCGAAATCCACGGCGCGGACCAGATCGCCCGCGAAGTCGGCCTCAAGGAGTTCCCCGACAGCGTCCACCTCGAAATCGAAGTCGAACAGAAAAAGCCGCTCGGCCACCGTCGCTGACGGCGGCCGCGGAACGCGAAAAACGACGCGGGTCCCCGCTTTTCCTCCGGTCTCTGCGGTCGCTCAGGCGTCCGGCCCGAGCAGTTCGACCACGTCGCCGGTTCCGACGTGGTTGGTCGCGTCGAACGACGTGACCTCAAGCCGAATCTTGTCTTCGACGGCCGCGTCGCCGCCGTCTTCGACCCGGATGACCGAGTCGCCGATGCGGACGGTGAGGCCGTCGCCGTTGCGCTCGCTGACGTAGGCCGTGATGACCTCGCCGGGTTCGAACGTCGGCGTCGCGGTGCGGAACGTCCAGCCGGCCAAGAGCTTGTCGAGGCGGCTCATACGCGGCTCACCTCCTCGCTCGTGCGGTCGGAGACGTACTCGCGGCCGTAGCCGGTCCACGCGGCGAAGAGGAACACCGCCACGAGGAACCAGCCGTGGAACACGTAGGGGAAGACCGACGCGGGGTTCACGAGCATCTCGGCCGTGAACCACGGCGTCGCCTCGCCGCCGACGAGCCCCTGCATAGCCCCGTAACCGGCGAGCAGGCCGCCGCCCCACGGGAAGATGTAGCCGAGCGCCGAGGTGTTGGCGTCGAGGATGTTGGCGCGGCGGTAGCCGTTGATGTTGAAGCGCTTGCCGAGCGTGGCGATGTAGGGCGCGATGGCGATTTCGGCCGCCGTGTTGATGGTGACCGTCGCGTTGACGAGCGCCGTGCCGACGACCATCGTGGTCTCCGCGCGGCGGACCGTCGTGGCGACGCGGTCGATGACGAGCTCCTGAATCGCGTCGAAGCCGCCGCCGGCGCGCATGATTTCCGCGCCCGCGACGAGCAAGAGCGTCAGGACGATAAGCGGGAAGAAGCCGGCCGCGCCGGAGTAGACGCTCCCGCCGACGCCGACCTGTCCCGCGGGGACGGTCTCGACGACGGCCCCGAGGAGCGGAAGCGCCTCGACCGCCTGCGTGAGGCCGTTCTGCGGCGCGCTGAACAGGAGCATGCTCCCGGCCGACACGTCCACGAGGTTCGCCGCGCCGAGCGCGACGTTGAACGCCGCCGCGAGGAGCAGGCCCCACGAGACGGCCTCGATGATGTGCCGGCCGCGGACGGCGAGGACGATGACCACGGCGATGTCGAGCAGGTGGACGAGCCCCCACGGCGACACCGACGCGGAGACCTCGCCGGCCACGTCGACGTGCGGCATGCCGCCCCAGACGCCGGGGATACCGAAGCCGGCGACGAGATACGCCGCGATTGCGAGCGCCGCCGCGACGACGGCGTACTTCACGCGGGACGCGACGACGCCGCCGATGTCGGCGTCCTGCGTGACCGCGGAGACGATGGTGGTGTCGCTGACGGGCGCGAGGTTGTCCCCGAACACCGCGCCGGAGAGAATCGCGCCGAACAGCAACACGGGGTTCGCGCCGAGGAGGAGCCCCGCCGGGAAGACGAGGCTCGTGAAGGCGATTGCGGTGCCGTAGCCGGTGCCGATACCGGTCGCCAGGAGCGCCGCGAGCAGGAACGTCACCGCCGGGAACAGCCCCGGACCGACGTTCAGGACCGTGGCCGCCCAGACGAGGCCGTCGACGAAGCCGCCGACCTGGATGGTCTCGGCGAACATCCCCGCCCAGAGCCACGCGACGACCGCCGTCGCGGCGACTCGGCGGGTCATGCCGGCGAAGATGACGTCCGCGTAGTCCTTCCAGTCTCCCCGGACGAACAGCAGTCCCACGATGAGTCCTGTCAGCATCCCCGCGACGAGGCCGGTCGTATCGCCGATACCGAGGATACCGCTCTGGAAAATCGCCCACGCGATGAACAGGGCGATGGGCAGGGCGCTCACGAGGCGCCCGCCGCGGAAACTGAGCTCGATGTCCGGTTCTTCTGGCATCGTTTGTCAGAGATTGACTGGGATATATAATAGGCACGAATTTCCTCCAACTATTTCTTCCAAAGTTGAGTTTCTCGCCCACGAACTGTCGGGAGCGTTTATCATTGCCGGGGAAAAAGAGTCCAGACATGAGCAACCGAGCGACGATGGACGACCTCGTCTCGCTTCGCCGCGACCTGCACCGCCACCCCGAACCCGCGTGGTGCGAGTTCTACACCACCGCCCGCCTCGTCGACGAACTGGAGACGCGCGACCTCGACGCGCTCTACGTCGGCCCCGAGACGCTCGACGCCGACGAGCGCATGGCCGTCCCCGACGACGACGACCTCGACGCGTGGTTCGAGCGGGCCCGCGAGGCCGGCGCGCGCGAGGACGTGCTCGACCGTCTCGCCGGCGGCTACACCGGCGCGGTCGCCGTCGTCGAACGCGGCGAGGGCCCGACCGTCGGCCTCCGCGTCGACATCGACGCGCTCCCCATCCCCGAGTCCGAGGCCGATGACCACCTCCCGGCCGCCGAGGGCTTCCGCTCCGAGAACGAGGGCTTCATGCACGCCTGCGGGCACGACGCCCACGCGACCATCGGGCTCGGCGTCCTCGACGCCGTCATCGACTCCGACTTCGAGGGGACGTTCAAGGTGTTCTTCCAGCCGAGCGAGGAGCAGGTCGCCGGCGGCAAGGCCGTCGCCGAGGGCGGCCACCTAGACGACGTGGACTACCTGCTCGCGGTCCACGTCGGTCTCGACCACCCGACCGGCGAGGTCGTCTGCGGCATCGACGGCTTCCTCGCGGTCTCGCACTTCCGCGCCGAGTTCACCGGCGCGCCGGCCCACGCGGGCGCGAAACCCGAGGAGGGGAAGAACGCGAACCTCGCGGCCGCGACGGCCACTCAGAACCTCTACGGCATCTCCCGGCACTCCGACGGGGCGACCCGCGTCAACGTCGGGCTGATGGGCGGCGGCACCGCCACGAACATCGTCGCCGAAGAGGCGTTCATCGAAGGCGAGGTGCGCGGCGCGACGACGGAACTCATGGAGTACGTCGAGGGCCGCGCCCACACTATCATCGAGTCCGCGGCCGCCATGCACGACTGCGAGGTCGAAATCAACGTCGAGGGCAAGGCCCCGAGCGCCCGGAGCGACGACGCGCTCGCGGCCATCGTCGGCGGCGTGAGCGAGGGCGTCGAGGGCGTCACCTCCATCCTCGACCGCGACGAACTCGGCGGGAGCGAGGACGCGACGTACCTCATGCAACGCGTGCAGGACCGCGGCGGCCTCGCGGCCTACGTCGGCGTCGGCACGGACCACCCCGGCGGCCACCACACCCGGACGTTCGACGTTGACGAGGAGACCATCCGCATCGCCGTCGACGTGCTCGCCGGGAGCGTCGAGCGAATCGCGGCCGAGCGTCCCTGAGACGGTCTGAGCGCGTCGTTCGAGCCACCTCTGACCGCGTTACCGCGACGGAGACGGCACACTGTCGCCCGAATCGCCCCGACGAACCGCCAGCGGTTATTTGTCCCCCCCGTGCATAGCCGCCAGCGATGGGGTTCCTCGGCGGTGAATCGACCGAAGACACAGACCTGCGTCCGGGTCTCGCAGTCGTCGGCATCGCCGTCGGCGTCGCGGTCGTCCAAGTCGCCGTCTTCCCCCACAGCACCGAGGTTCGCTGGCTCCGGTTCGCCGTGGAGTTGCTTCTGGTTCCGATTCCCCTCGCCGGCGCGTTCGTCGTCGGGACCGTCCGCGACGTGCAGGCGGTCTGGCGGCCGCTGTACGCCGGGACCGCGCTGTTCGCCGTCTACGCCGTCACCGACGCGGTCGACGAGCTCGTCACCCAGCCCGAGGCGGTCACGCTCGTCTTCGAAGACGGGACGCTCCTCGTCGGCTCGGTCGCGCTCGTGGTCGGGGCGCTCCGGTGGTCGACCCACCGCGACGCCCGCGAGACGGACCTGCGCCGCCGCAACGAGCGGCTCGACCAGTTCGCGTCGGTCGTCACCCACGACCTCCGCAACCCGCTGAACGTCGCCCAGATGCGACTCGAACTCGCCCGCGAGGGCCACGGGACCGACCACCTCTCGACGGTCGCCGAGGCCCACGACCGGATGGAGGCGCTCATTCAGGACGTGCTCCAGCTCGCCCGCGTCGGCGAGTCGGTCGGCGACGTCGAGCCCGTCAGCCTCGCCACCGTGGCCGCCGACGCGGTGACGAACACCAGCCTCGGGGCGTCGGGACTCACCGTCGAGGCCGACGCGAGACTGCTCGCCGACCGGGGCCGACTCACCGCCGTCTTCGAGAACCTGTTTCGGAACTCCGTCGAACACGGTTCCACGAACCGCCGGGACTCCTCCGACGAGACCGCGGAGCGCGGCGCTCGGAGCGACCAGTCGTCCGCCGCCGAAACTACCCCGGCAGGCGCGGGCGGCCGCCGGGCGGTGGCCGACGCCGACGGGGGAACACCGGGCGTCAACGTCCGCGTCGGCCCGCTCGAAGACGGCTTTTTCGTCGAAGACGACGGCCCCGGCATCCCGCCGGAAGAACAAGACCGAATCTTCGAGTCGGGCTACAGCACCGATACGAAGGGGACCGGTCTCGGCCTCGCCATCGTCGCCGGCGTCGCCGACGCTCACGGCTGGGAGGTGACGGCGACGACCGGCGAAAACGGTGGCGCGCGGTTCGAGTTCCGAGGCGTCTCGTTCGCGGCGGAGTCCGAGGTCAGTACTTCGGGTCCGCGCCGGTGAGTTCGTAGATGTCGTCCATGATGCGGTCCCGCTCGACCTTCCAGCCTTCGAGGGCGCTCGGCCGACTCGGATAGCGGCCGTAGTGAGCCAGCAGTTCGTCGGCGAGGCGCTTGACTTTGAAGAACTCGTAAATCTGGCTCCAGTGGCCGTAGCTCGACGCCGCGGTCTGCGCGAGGAGGACCGGGCCGAACGAGGTCGTCCCGGAGTAGAGCGCCTCCGCCAGCTTCTCGCCGGGGATGGAGGCGATGAGGCCCATCAGGTCGTCCACGTCGACGGCGGTCGAGAGGATGTTGTACACGTCGAGGCTGGCGTAGCGGCCGCCGAAGTGGTCCATGACGCGCTGGTTGTAGCGCCACAGCGTCTCTTCGCTCACGTCGCCGGCTTCGAGCGCGATTGCGGCCTGCTCGCCGGCGTACTTCCCGGCGTAGGCCGCGCCGGCGATGCCGCCGCCGGTCGTCGGGTTGACGTGGGCCGCGGCGTCGCCGACGGCCATGTAGCCCGGCGCGGTCGCCGAGTCGTAGGGGCGGCGGGTCGGGAGGGCGGCGCCGAGCTTGTCGACGACCTCCGCGCCCTCGAATTCGGGGCGCTCGCGGAGGTCCTTTTTCAGGTCGTCGACGAGCTTCATCGGCTCTTCTGTCATCTGGAAGCCGAGGCCGGCGTTGATGGTCGTCTCCGTCCGCGGGAAGTACCAGACGTAGCCCGCGGCGACCTCGGCGGGCTTGAACACGAGCGCGTCCGACCACTCGACGGGCTCGGGGACCTCGACGACCTCGCGGTACGCCGACGAGAAGTGCTGGTAGGAGACGTTCGTGTCGAAGGTGGTCCCGGCGAAGTCCACCTTATCCTGGAGGAGCGACAGCGAGCCCGCGCCGTCGATGACGATGTCGGCGTCGTACTCGACGACCTCGCCGTCGTGTTTGCCGACGATGCCGGTGACGGTGCCGTCGTCGTCCTGTGTCACGTCTTGGACGACCGTGTCGTAGTGGAGTTCCGCGCCGGCTTCCTCCGCGCCCTCGATGATGAGCCGGCCGTACTCCCAGCGGTCGATGACGGCGAGTTCGCCGGGGACCGGGATGTCGAGGACGGTGTCCTCCTGCGGAATCTCGAAGCGGCCGTGGTCCACCTCGGTGTTGGTGAACGCGGGCTCGATTTTCGACTTCGGAATCGCCTCGGGGAAGGCGTCCGCGCCCTTCAGGGCGTCGCCGCAGGCGATGTGGCCCGCTTCCTCCGCGGGCTTGCGCTCGACGATGGTCACGTCGTAGCCCGCGTTCGCGATGGTGGCGGCGGCGTAACAGCCGGAGGTTCCCGCGCCGACGACCACCACGTCCACGGACTGGGTCCGTGGGCTCGCCGAGGAGTCCCCGGCGGTGTCGTTCTCGTCTGTGGACATGGTATCACCTCCATATCGCGGGCTGAAAACTCTTTACTCCCGCACCGACCGCGCGGGGCGACTCCGGCGGGAACCGCTCCCGCCGAGACGCGGCGCTCGACGGGGAGAGACCGGGGACGAGAGGCAGGAGAAAACGGAAACCCGAGGCGACCGAGTCGCTCAGCGGTTGTCGTCGCCGGTGTCGTAGTGCTCGCCCGAGGCGGCCGGGATGCGGGTGCGGCCGACGAGCGCGAGGACGACGAGGACCGTCACGTACGGAATCGTCTGGATGAGCGAGTCGGGAACGCCGTATCCGGGGACCTGCTGGAGGCGAATCTGGGCGGCCTCCAGCCCCGCGAAGAGGAACGACGCGCCGAACGCGCCGACGGGGTTGTAGTTCCCGAAGAGGAACGCCACGATGGCGATGAAGCCCTTCCCGTTGACCATCGTCTGGTTGTTCCCGACGAACTGGCCGAGGCCGAGCGACAGCGCGGAGCCGCCGATGCCGGCGAGGAAGCCCGAGAGGAGCACGCCCGCGTAGCGGACGCGGCTCACGTCGACGCCGACGGTGTCGAGCGCCTTGGGGTTCTCGCCGGACGCGCGGACGTGGCGGCCGAACGCCGTGCGGTTCAGGACGTACCACGACGCCGGGACCGCGACGAGCATCATGTACACCGCGGGGTCGGCGTCGAACAGCGCACCGAAAAACGGGATGTCCGAGAGGACGGGAATCGTCCACGTCCCGAGGGTCGTCCCGAGATTGTCGGTGTTGACGCCGCCGTAGTAGACGGTCGCCGCGAACGGCGCGAGGCCGAGCGCGATGAGCCAGACGGCGAGGCCGGCGATAATCTGGTCGGCCTTGAAGCGGATGCAGACCACGGCGAACAGCGCCGAGAACAGCACCGACGAGAGGACGCCGGCGAAGAAGCCGATCCAGATGGCAGGGAGGCCGAGGACGGTCATCTCGGGGCCGACGACGGCCGTGGTGATGACCGCGGTGAACGCCGAGATGATGAGCAGACCCTCCAGCCCGATGTTCACCACGCCGGCCTTCTCGGAGAAGATACCGCCGAGCGCGGCGAAGGTGATGGGCACCGAGAGCCGGAGCGCCGACGAGAGCGTGCTCCGACTGGTGAGGATGGCGAGGAGGTTGCCCCAGATACTGCTCGGGAAGGCGAGGCCGAGCAGTGCGATGAGCAGGAAGACGCTCAGCGCCCCGCCGGCGAGCGTCGCTCTGTAAGACAGTTCGGTGTCGCGGAGTCGGTCGATGGTGGTCGTGCTCATTCGTCGTCACCTCCGAGAGCGCCGCCGTCCGTGGCCACGGTCTCCCGGTCCGGTTCGAGGTCGATGGCGGAGCCGAGCATGCGGAAGAACTCGGGCATCGCGACGAACAGGATGATGAGACCGCGGAGGACGCCGACGAGCTGTTTCGGGACGCCGGTCCCGAACTGGACCGCGAGGGAGCCGGACTTGAGCGTCCCGAACAGGAGCGCCGCCGGGACGACGCCGAACGGGTTGTTCCCCGCGAGGATGGAGACGGTGATGCCGTCGAACCCGAGCGCGGGGACGCCGGCCTGCCACTTGCCCATGACCATGAGCACCCAGATGGCACCGCCCATGCCGCCGAGCGCGCCGGAGAGGAACATGCTCGTGACGGTCGTTCGCTTGGCGTCGACGCCGCCGTACTCGGCGGCTTCGGGCTGTTCGCCGCTCGTCCGGAGGTCGTACCCGAAGGAGGTCTGTTCGAGCAGGAACCAGACAGCGACGACGAGCGCGAGGCCGAACGCGAGCGCGAGAATCGAGAAGTCGCCCCCCTGCGGGAACGCCACCGGGAGGAGCGTCGCCCAACCGGGAAGCGGCGTCGTCTCGACGACCTGCGAGTCGGGGTTCGAGAAGAACTCGCTGACGAGGACGAACGCGATTTGCGCGGCGATGAAGTTCAGCATGATGGTCGTGATGACCTCGTTGGCGTCGGCGTACGCCTTGAGCGCGCCCGGAATCGCGCCGTAGAGGCCGCCGACGAGCGCGCCGACGATGACGGCGAGCGGAATCAGGACGAGGCCGCCGACGAGCCCGGACGGGAGCATCGGCGCGACGAAGAAGGAAAACAGCGCCGTCGCGAGGCCGCCGAGGACGAGCTGTCCCTGCGTCCCGATGTTGAACAGGCCCGCGCGGAAGGAGACGGCGACCGAGAGGCCGGTGAAGATGAGGAGCGTCGTCTCCTTGAGCGTGAGCGCGAGCCCGAAGTTCAGCGGGTTCCAGTCGGGGTTGAACAGCGCGGGGTCGTTCAGGAGGAACGGCTCGCCGAGCGCCCCGTTGAACAGCACGAGGTACACCTCGACGGGGTCGTAACAGAAGCCGGTACCGAACAGCGTCGTCGCCGCGGTCTGGCACGTCGTGATGCGGCCGGAGACGAGGATGATGACCGCGCCGACGAGCACGGCCATGACGAGCGCGGCGAAGCTGATGAGGATGCGCTCGGTCGCGGAGGCGGCCGTCAGCCGCCGGAGAACGGCCTTCGCGTTCTCGACCGCGCTCATCTGGCGTCACCCACGGGCGGTTCCGCGTCGGTCGCGTCGGCGTCGGGGCGTTCGCCGGCCATGAGCAGGCCGATCTCTTCTTCGGTGGTGTCGCGTGGGTCTACGATGTCCATGAGTTCGCCGTCGTGCATGACGCCGAGGCGGTCCGAGAGGCCCTGCACCTCGTCGAGCTTCGAGGAGACGAGAAGCACCGCTTTGCCCTCGGCTCGGAGGTCCAAGAGCCGCTCGTGGATGAACTCCATCGCGCCGATGTCCACGCCGCGGGTCGGGTGGGTGGCGACGACGAGGTCCGGTTCGCGTTCGAACTCGCGGCCGACGATGAACTTCTGTTGGTTTCCGCCGGAGAAGGACTCCGCGTCGGCGTCGGCGTGCGGCGGTCGAACGTCGTACTCGTCGATGATTCGCTCCGCGTGGTCGCGCGCGTCGGACCAGTGTATCCGGCCGTCGGCGGCGAACGTCGGGCTGTGCTGGCTCCCGAGGATGCCGTTTTGGACGAGGTCGAAGTCCATCACGAGCCCGCGCTCGTGTCGGTCCTCGGGGATGTACGCCATCCCGTCGTCGATGCGGGAGCGGCGCGAGGCGTCGGTGACGTCCCGGCCCTTGTAGGTAATCGAGCCCTCGGTCGGCGTCCGCAGGCCGGTGATGGCTTCGACCAACTGCGACTGGCCGTTGCCGTCGACGCCGGCGACGCCGAACACCTCGCCCTCGCGGATGTCGAACGACACGTCGGAGACGGCGGGGATGCCGCGGTTGTCCTCCGCCGAGAGGTTCCGCACCGCGAGCACCTCGTCGCCCGGTTCCTGCGGTTCGGCCTTCGGTTCGAGGAGGACCTCGCGGCCGACCATCAGCTCGGCGAGTTCCTCGTTCGACGTCTCGTCGGCCTTCACGGTGCCGACGTTCTTGCCGTTTCTGAGGACGGTGATGTCGTCGGCGGCGTGCATGGCCTCGCCGAGCTTGTGGCTGATGAAGATAATCGTCTTCCCCTGTGCAGTCAGCTCCTCGAAGACGCGGAACAGCTCTTCGACCTCCTGGGGAGTGAGGACCGCGGTGGGCTCGTCCAAAATGAGGATGTCCGCCCCGCGGTAGAGTGCTTTCAGAATCTCGACGCGCTGTTGAACGCCGACGCTCACGTCCTCGATGGCGTCGTCGGGGTCCACGTCGAATCCGTATCGGTTCGAGAGGTCGATGACCTCTTGGCGCGCGCGCTCCCGGTCGACGGTCGTGCCGAACCACTTGCGCGGTTCGTTGCCGAGGACGATGTTCTCGGCGACCGTCATGGGGTCGACCAGCATGAAGTGCTGGTGAATCATACCGATTCCGGCGTCGATAGCGTCCGCGGGTGAGTCGAAGTCCCGCGCTTTCCCGTCCACGCGGACGGTCCCCTCCGTGGGTTCGTAGAGCCCGTAGAGGATGTTCATCAACGTCGTCTTGCCGGCCCCGTTCTCTCCCAGAAGTGCGTGCACCGTGCCGCGCTCGACGGTCAGGTCCACGTCGTCGTTCGCCACGACGCCGGGGAACCGTTTTGTGATTTCGTCGAGATGAACAGCGGTGCTCATCTTGACCCTTTTTTCGGGGGGGTTCGCTTAAACTCGTGGGATTCGAGTCGACGCGGGAGTGGTCCACACGGAGCGTCGCGGCGGTTATCGGGGAGTTCGAACTGTTCAACCCGCGGGCATGTTCGACTGCCCGCGGTGTGGAACCGGCAATATTGACTGCTTCGTCTCGGACGCCGTCGCTCGGGGCGCGGCGTCGAAAGAAATGCGAGTGACGGGTCGCGGGGTTACTCGGTCGTCGTCGGAATCTCGATGTCGCCGGCGATGATGGCCTCGCGGGACTCCGAGAGCGCGTCCTTGACGTCCTGCGGGATTTCGGAGCCGAGTTCCGCGCCGTAGACGGCGGCGATGCCGTCCTCTTCGAGGCCGAGCGTCATGGTGGAGCCGCCGCTGAACTCGTCGTTGACGACGTTCTCGACGGAGGTGTACACCGCCGACTCGACGCGCTTGACCATCGAGGCGAGGATGACGTCGGCGTAGTTCGGCTCGGTCTGCGACTGGTCGGAGTCGACGCCGATGGCGAACTTACCCTGCTCTTTCGCCGCCTGGAAGACGCCGAGGCCCGTGCCGCCGGCCGCGTGGTAGACGATGTCCGCGCCGTTGTCGTACATCGACGTGGCGATTTCCTTCCCCTTCGCGGAGTCGGAGAACGACCCGGCGTAGGCCGCGTCGACCGTGATTTCCTCGTCCGCGTGCGCCACACCGGCCTCGAAGCCGGCCTGGAACTTCCGGATGAGCGGGGCGTCGACGCCGCCGACGAAGCCGACGTTCTTCGAGTCGGGCGTCGTCGAGCCGGAGCCCGCCGAGAACTCCTGGGTGGTGAGGAGACCGGCGAGGTAGCCGACCTGGAACGAGCCCTGCTCCTCGCGGAACAGGTAGCTCGCCACGTTGTCCTCGTCGACGGTGTCGTCGACGATCATGAAGTTCTGCTCCGGGAAGTTCGGTGCCGTCTCCGCGAGCGCGGACTTCTGGGCGTAGCCGATGCACGACACGAGGTCGTAGTCCGGGTTCGACGACTGCGCGAACCGGCGCTGGAACTGCGGGAACTCCTCGGCCGCCGAGGGCTGAGCCTCGTCGTACTCGACGCCGAACTCCGAGGTCGCCTGCTCGATGCCGCGCTTCGCGGCGTCGTTGAACGACTTGTCACCGAGACCGCCGAGCGCGTAGACCATGCCGACGTAGGCCGCCGGACCGGACTCCTCGGTCGTCTGCTCGGCCGCCGTGGTCTCCTCGCCGCCGGACGACTCGGTCGTCGTCGCCGTCGTCTCTTGGCTCCCCTCGGACGGTCCGCCCGTACAACCTGCGAGGCCCGCGATACCCGCGACCCCTGCCGCTTTGACAAAAGAACGTCTGTCCATATCTATGAACTCCTATTGAGACAGGGGCCGCGAAAATTGCATAAAGGTGTCGTTTCGCGGTTTCAGCGGCGTCGCATCACCACGTTTGCAAATCGGCGGGAACGGGACCGCGGTTCACCTTCGCGGACGTCGAGTTCGCGCCGCGCCGGCTCGCGCTCGCGCCGGGTCGAACCTGCCCCGGTACCCGCTCAGGCGTCCTCGATTTCGCCCTCGACGACGGCCGTCACCTCGTCGACGAGCGCGTCCACGTCGTCGGCCTCAGCGTACACCCGGATGTAGGGCTCGGTCCCCGACGGGCGGACCAGCGTCCACGACGCGTCGGCGAACTCCAGTCGGACGCCGTACTCGGTGTCGACCGACTCGGGGGCCATCGCCTCGGGGAGCGAGCGTTCGAGCGCCGCCATCGCCGCCCCCTTTTTCTCGTCGGAGCAGGGGACGCTCACCTTGCGATACGGGCGCTCCGTAACCGGCTCGCGCAGGCCGGCCATGCCGGACTCGGCGGCGAGACGGGCGACGAGCGCCGCCGAGGCGATGCCGTCTATCCACCCGCCGAACGACGGGTGGATGTGTTTCCACGGCTCGGCCGCGAACACCACGTCGCCGCCGCCGGCGCGGGCGCTGGCGATGCCCTCGTGGAGCGCGCCGAGGCGGACGCGTTCGACGCGACCCCCGGCCTCGCGGACCCGCTCGTCGATGCGGCCCGAGGCGTTGGGCGTCGTGACGACGACGGGGTCGTCGGCGTCGGAGACGCGGACGTAGTGCTCGGCGACGATGGCGATGACGGTGTCCTCGTGGACGACCTCGCCGTTTCCGTCGATGATGACGATGCGGTCGGCGTCGCCGTCGTGGCCGATGCCGAAGTCGAAGTCGCCGTCGGCGACGAACGCGATGAGGTCCGCGAGCGTCTCGGGCGTCGGCTTCGACTCGCGGCCGGGGAAGTGGCCGTCTATCTGCCCGTTGAGCGTGACGACGCGCGCGCCGAGGTCGCGGAGGACCTGCGGCGTGCCGAGTGCGGACATGCCGTTGCCGCAGTCGACGGCGACGGAGAGGCCGTCGAGGTCCGACCCGTGCCGGCCGGCGAACTCGACGATTGCGTCGCGGTAGGCGTCGAGGACGCCGCTCGTCCCGGCCGTGCCCCAGTCGTCCCAGTCGGCCGGGGTCGCGCCCGCTTCGACCCGCGTCTCGATGTCTCGTTCGAGGTCGCGGTCGTACTCCTGTCCGTCGACGAACATCTTGATGCCGTTGTCCGTCGGGGGGTTGTGCGAGGCCGTGAGCATGACGCCGCGGCGGCCCCGCGAGGCGAACGCGAGCGCCGGCGTCGGGACGACGCCCACGCGGGTCACGTCAGCGCCCGCGGAGAGCAGGCCGGCCTCGACGGCGGCGACGAGGCCCTGTCCGGTCGTCCGTCCGTCGCGGCCGACGACGAACTCGGCGGACCCGTCCGATTCGAGCGCGGCGAGGCCGGCGGCGCGGCCGACGCTGAGGGCGAGTTCCGGCGTCACTCGCTCCGTCGCGCTCCCGCGGATGCCGGCGGTGCCGAAAAGTTCCATAGTCCAGCGTTGGCGGGGTCGTACTTAGATGCTGACGGTTCGGGAGATGCGTGCGAGGCGGGCGCACGGGTCGGTGGCGGCGACGACCGCGGAGACGGTCGCTCGGGGAGCCTGCCCCCCGAGGAACCGACCGCCCGAGACAGCACGCCTTTGACGCCGGGGGACGAAGCGAAAGCCATGAGCGAACACGGTCGAACTCGCGCACACGTCTACGTCTCGGGCCACGTCCAAGGCGTCTACTACCGGGCGACGACCCGCGACACCGCCCGCGACCGCGGCGTCGACGGCTGGGTGAAGAACCTCGCCGACGGCCGCGTCGAGGCCGTCTTCGAGGGCCCCCGCGACGACGTGGAGGCGATGGTCGAGTGGTGCCACGACGGGAGTCCGATGGCGACCGTCGAGGACGTGGACGTCACCTACGAGGAACCGGACGGCGAGACCGGCTTCCGCGTCGAGCGCTGACGGGAACCCGACAACCGACCGATAACATCAACGAGACGGCCAAATCGTTCAAGCGGGGTTCGGGGGACCTGTCCCCATGCGCTTCCGGAACGACACGCGGGGAATCGGCGTCGCCAAACTGTTTTTCACGCTCGTCACGAGCGTCGGGCTCGGCCTCTCGATGGGCACCTCGTTTCTCATCGTCCGCGGGCCGTTCCTCGGCGGGCCGTCGCTCGACCCGTTCCCGATGATGGCGGCGCTCGCGGTCTTCATCGCCGGCATCGTCGTGCTCTCGTGGGGGTCGACGCGGCTGTTCGGCGTGGCAACCGGCGCGTGAGAATCGGCACGTGAAATCGGCGCGAGACACGGCACAGCACGGCACAGCACGGCTCACGCCGGCCGGTCGACGCCGAGTTCGGCCATCGCGCGGACCACGACGTGCGCCTCCACGAGGTCGCGTTCCTCGACCATGGGGTCGTCAGAGTCGTCGATGGCGGCGCGCGCCTCGGCGAGCATGCGGTCTTCCTGTTCTGTCTGGTCGGGCTCGTCGCGGGTGCTGTTCAGAAGCGCCTCGAAGTCCTCGCGGATGCTGAAGTCCGCGCGGGCGACGTTACACCGCGAAAGCGGGTGCATGCCGAGGTCCAAGACCAACTCGGCGACGAGCTCCCAGTCGCTCTCGCAGAACTGGAGCGTCACGTCGCCGACGATGTCGCGCCACGCGATGGGGGCGGCGTTCTCCATGAGCATCACCGCTCGCGGGGGGACCGCGATGCGGGCGACGGTCTTCGGGTCGTCACAGAGACAGCAGGGCTGGTCCGTCCTGCCGGTGTACATACGCGGGGTTAGGATGGGTCGCAGATGTAGCTTCGGGCCGGAGACCCGAGGCTCGAAACCGGGCGAGAACGGGGCGAAACGCCGACCGAAGCGGACGCTCGGGGCGTGGAAACGGTCGGGTTCGAGCCCGGGGCGGGGTCGTCGAACCCGAGTAGAGGCAGCGGGAGGCGCGGCCGACTGCGTGCTGGCACTGAATCACGCATTGGGCTGGGCTGGGTATTCTGTGGTGGCGACAGTGGCCACGCCATCTATCTGATTGAACACCGTGCATAAATATCTTCTCCTCTGAGAATACCACACACTATTGTTGACTATATACTAGTGTGTTTCAACATTCTGGAGTTGGTTATGCATGATTGTCAATCCGAGAGATACCATCCGAGAGCGCTCACCGGGACGCGAATCGCCATCTCCAGTCCGACGGCGTCTGTCGGCGGGTCGCTCGGGAGCGACGCGAGGGGACGGCTGGCCGCGGCGGCGAGGACGAGCGCGTCGAGCACGTCGTCGCGGGCCACGTCGCGGCGGAGCGTCCGGTCCAGCGTCTCGCGGTAGGCGCGCTCGGGGTCGAACTCTGACTGGTCGGTCGCGTCGGCTTCCGAACTGTCGCCGCCGTCCCCGGAGACCTCGTTTCCAGCGAACGCCGTCCTGAGCACGTCGAGGCGGCGGTCACGGCCCTCGGGCGTCGATTTCGGTTCCGAGAGGGGTTCGCCGGCGAACGCGGCGAACGCGAGTTCGGGATGGGACTCGAACACGCGCTGTCGGGCGCGCGGCGTCTGCCGGAAGACGGCGTCGGCCTCGCGGATTTTGGGCACGAGATGCCACGCCTGAATCGAGAGTCCCGCCCCGGTCCGCTCGCGGTTGGCCGCGCTGGCCGCCTCGTGGGAGTCGGCGGCGAGGACGGCCCGGACGGGCGCGAAGAAGACGGTGGCGGCCCGAGAGCCGAGTCGCTCGCGGGCCTCGCGGTCGCACGCCCGGCGGGCGGCGTCGGGCAAGCCGATAGGGATGTCGACGAGCACTCGCGCGGCGTCGCGCTCGCGGGCGAGGTCCCAGACGGCGGCGAAGTCGGCGACGACTCGCACGGAGAGGCCGCCCGCGGCGGCGACGGCGCACACCCAGCCCGCAGAGCAAGCATCAACACCGACAACGGAGCGTCGCTGTGACACGCGTCGTACTCAGGGGCCGGGAGGCAAAAGCGCCGAAGTTAGGAGTCGAGGGTTGCGGCCGTCATCTGTCGGCAGGAGTCGCGGAGTTCACCGAGTTTCACATCGGCGTTCGCGTCGAGCGAGACGAGCACTTTCACCTCGTCGTCGAGCGGCACCCTGACGATGAGCACGTCGTCGATGGCGAACGCGACGAGTTCCGGGCCTCCGATTGGCAGGTCTTCGAGGGGTTGGTCGATGGCCTCCTCGTTCGTGAGCGTCGCAACGAGCGTCTTGACGGTGTCCTCGTCGTAGCGGTCGAGAAGCGACCGCTCGAAGAACCGAATCCGCGTCTGAAGCGGCTCGCACCACGCAATCGCCCGGAGCGCGTCCCCGTACGCGTCCTGTAACTCGGAAGACATTTCCGGCGCGGGGAACTCGCCCGCTTCGACGACGGTAACGTCCGCCTCCCGGTCGAGCGCGACGCGCTCGTAGGCGAGTTCGCCGAGGTCCGTCAGCCCGTAGAGCCTCCCTTTCTGCTGTGACTCCGGCACCAACAGTTCGACGATGCCCCGCTCCCGAAGTTCGGAGAGCGCCCGGGACACGTGCGGCTGTGCGAGGTCGGTCTCGACGGCGATTCGGGAGGGAAGTCCCGAACCGTGCTCCGAGAGATACCGACAGACGGCCAGCCGGTACCGTGAACTCGCGATATGCCCCGCGGAATCCCACGTCTCGGTCATAACCGAGACTCTCCGCTGGTCGTTTTCATCATGATTGACACGTCCCGTGATGTTATGGAGTGCCAAGCGGGGTATATCTTTCGAGGGTCGGACAATACTACCATATACGTACCATATATGCGTTGAGAACGAAACGACTGGGCACCCTATCGCCTCAGATGAGACGAAATCGGCACCGGTTGAATGTACTCATCAGACGTGTGAACCCCGAGTAACGCCCGTGTAACCGGATACCCGAACGGTTACCCGGTAACACTCGTATCAGCAAACATATATGTTGGTTCGGACTCGTACCAGGTAATGCAATGTTAGTAGTTCTCCGGACGACGGACCGCCACACGACCACCGCCGCGACGGAGGTGTCGAGATGAGCGTCGCGCTCCAGTTCGCCTCCCCGGGCGCGGACGTCGCGTTCCTCCTCGCGCGCGTCCTCTTCGGCGCGGTGCTCGCGTTCATGGGACTCAACCACTTCCTGAACCTCGACCACATGACCGGCTACGCGGAGATGAAGGGCCTGCCGGCACCCCGCCTCGGCGTCGTCGTCTCCGGCGGGATGCTCGTCTTCGGCGGGCTCGGTATCGTCCTCGGCGTCTTCCCCGCGCTCGCCGCCGGTGCCGTCGCCGTCTTCCTCGTGGTCGGGACGCCGGTGTTCCACAACTTCTGGGCGGTCCCCGAGGACCAACAGGAGTCCGAGATGACCGGCTTCCTGAAGAACGTCGTCATGCTCGGCGGCGCGCTCGTCTTCCTCGCGCTCACCGGGACGACGTGGTCCTACGCCATCGGCCTGACGCTGTTCTAACCCCGCCGACGGGGCCGCGGCGCGAGTTCCGACACGAACCCGGCAGAACACCCGCCCCGACGCCGACACCGAACCGACACCAACACCCGAGCTGACGCTCTCCCACAGATTCATCGGCCTCCGAACCCACCACACATCCATTCGTGACCGACGCAATACCGGATTCGACACGCCCTCGTCGCCCGCCGAGTAGCCGACCACGCCCGCCCGCGGAGGCGAGTCGCTGATGGACGGCGCGCCCGACGCCTTCGGCTCGCCGTACCGCCTGCTTTCCGGGGCTGTGGTGCCCCGCCCCATCGCGTGGGTGAGCACCCGCGGCGACGACGCCGACAACCTCGCCCCGTACAGTTTCTCCACCGTCGCCAGCGTCGACCCGCCGGTCGTCGTCTTCGCGCCGGTCGGCCGCGGACCGTCGCTGAAGGACACGCCGCGAAACGCCATCTCGCGCGGCGAGTTCGTCGTCAACGTGGTCACCCGCGACCTCGTGGAAGCGATGAACGAGACCGCCGCGACGGTCCCCTCGGGCGTCGACGAGTTCGACCACGCCGGCATCGAGAAGGCCGAGGCCGTCCGCGTCGACGCCCCGCGCGTCGCCGACGCCAAAGTCGCCTTCGAGTGCACCCTCTACGACAGCATGGAGGTCGGTTCGTCGACGCTCGTCCTCGGCGAGGTCGTCCACGCGCACGTCGCCGACGAGGTGCTGACCGACGGCAAACTCGACACGACGAAACTCGACGCGGTCGGCCGACTCGCGGGCAGTGAGTACGCGACGACCGACGACCGGTTCGAGCTCGTTCGCCCGGACTAGCGCGTTCCGACGAGACAGCTCCCGCGGCCCGTCCGTTATCACGAACTGATAATGGGGCGCGAAGGTTTATCGCGGGATACGCGTTCTGTCTGAACAATGAGCGACGTGTCGTTGTCGAGCGTGCTCTCGTTTCTCGATACTGACGACGCGGCGACGGTCGTCGAGCGGGTCCGCGCGGCCCGCGGGGAGCGGACGAAACGGAGCGTCCGCGACGGGCGGACGTTCCTGTTTGCGGCCCCGGACGGGGAGTCACAACCGGCCGAAGTCGTCTGGATAGACGTCGAAGCCGCGTTCGACGCCCGGAGCGTCGAGGCGTTCGCCGAGCGCTGTGACGACCGCGGCGTCTACGGGACGCTCCTGACGACCGGCGACGAAGAGCGGGCCGCGGAGACGCTCGCGCTCGCGTTCGCCACCGACGAACAGCTCGACGAGCCCGACGAGGACGGCGACCGCGCGCTCCTCGTCGACCCCGACGAGGTCGAACGCCCCATCGACCTCGTGGCGCTTTCCGACCTCGTGGACGCGCTCGAAGACGCCGGCCTCGACGACGACATCATCGACGAGTATCACGAGCCGCACGAACCGGAGTTCGAGGAGATTCTCGACGAGATAGACGCGGAAGAAGCCCGCGCCGCGGCCGAGGCCGACGCCGCGTCGGATACCGGTTCCGGCCGCGCGCTCGCGCTCCTCGTCGCGGCCGTCGTCGTGGTGGCGGTCGTCGCCGCGCTCGTCCTGTTCGGGCCGCTCTGAACGGCGCTCGGGACCAGTCACTCATTCTGTCTCGCTCGCGACCCATCTCACCCGCGAGCGCGCCGCTCTGCGAGTCGCTCGATTCTGCGAAGCGCGACCGCACAGACGGCGGCGTACGGCCCCGCGAACACGGGGACTTCGAACGCCACCGCACACCGGTCGGGTCCGACCGGCTCCACGCGATGCCCCGTCGCGGGAACGCCGGCCACGCGCCACGTCCACCGACGGGCCTCGTCGTCGCACGTCTCGATGCCGAACGGGACCCAGACGCCGGCGACGCGGACCTCGCCGCGGTCCCCCGCCTCGATTCGCCCGTCGACGCCGCGGACGCCCGACACGCTCGGTCCCCAGTCGGGCCAGTCGGCGACCGACACCAGCACGTCCCACGCCGCCGTCTCGGGAGCCGAAACCCGCCGCGAGACGACCAGACGCCGCCCGTCAGGCGTTCGCTCCACGCGCGTTCGGGTCCGATTCGACGCGCCCCTCATACGACCTAGTATGCTAATAAGTCGTAATATAACATCGCCGAAATCTTTATCCGCGAACCGTGGTAGCAACTACCAAGGCAACACATGAGCAACACAAGTGACCGCCCGAAGACGATGCGAGACGTCAGCCACACACCGCCGACAGGCGAAAGCGTCACGAACGTCTGGGAGCGAGGACACGAATCCGAGTCCACAGAGTAGGCGGGCGGACTCGGCCGACGCGACGAACAGCAAACGAACCACCCGCATCGAATTCGACCGACCAATCGAACCGTAACGAACCACCCGCACCGTAACGAACCACCCGCATCGAACCCGACAACCAGCCAACTACTCGACGCCAACCAAACAACGCAATCACGATACAGCCACACACGAGACGGTTACCCGCGTAACCGAATTACCCGCGTAACCGAACGACCGACTGCATCGAACTCGACTGTCTCCCGCTGGAGAGGGAGAACGTGCCACCTTCCTGCGCACCGATTGCGACCGACCCCGCCGGCCGTCCCGCCGGCGCGCACTCGATTTCCGACCGATTCTTTCCGTGAGCCGCCGGAGCCGACGCCTATCGGGACGTTTAACCCCGAGTCCGACGGGCGTTCGAACATGAAGGCCACCGCCAAGGCCCACCCGATTCAGGGCCTCGTGAAGTATCACGGGATGCGAGACACCGAGCGCCGAATGCCGTATCACGACAGCATCAGCGTCTGTACGGCCCCGAGCCACACGAAGACGACCGTCGAGTTCCTCCGCGACGCCGACGAGGACGTCTACGTCATCGGCGGCGAGGAAGTCGAGGGCCGCGGCGCGGAGCGCATCCAAGCCGTCGTCGACCGGGTCCGCGAGCTGGCCGACTTCGACCACCGCGTCCGACTGGAGAGCGAGAACTCCTTCCCCTCGAACATCGGCTTCGGCTCGTCGGCGTCCGGGTTCGCCGCGGCCGCGATGGCGCTCGCCGAGGCGGCCGGTCTCGACATGACGCGCCCCGAGATATCGACCATCGCCCGCCGCGGGTCGGCGTCCGCCGCCCGCGCCGTCACGGGCGCGGTCTCACACCTCTACTCGGGCATGAACGACACCGACTGCCGCTCCGAGCGCATCGAGACCGACCTCGAAGACGACCTGCGCATCGTCGCCGCGCACGTCCCCGCCTACAAGGAGACCGAGCAGGCCCACGCCGAGGCCGAAGACAGCCACATGTTCCAGGCGCGGATGGCCCACATCCACGCCCAGATAGACGACATGCGCGACGCGCTGTACGACGCCGACTTCGACGCCGCCTTCGAACTCGCCGAACACGACTCGCTGTCGCTCGCGGCGACGACGATGACCGGCCCCGCCGGCTGGGTCTACTGGCAACCGCGCACCATCGCCGTCTTCAACGCCGTCCGCAAGCTCCGGAACGAGGAGGACGTCCCGGTCTACTTCTCGACCGACACCGGCGCGAGCGTCTACGTCAACACGACCGAGGAGCACGTCGACCGCGTCGAGGAGGTCGTCGCCGACTGCGGCGTCGAGACCGACGTGTGGGGCGTCGGCGGCCCCGCCGAGGTGCTCGACGAGTCCGAAGCGCTGTTCTGAGTTCTCTCGCGCGGGCAACCGGCGCGCGCCGGCGACCGGCACCCGCCGTCACCCTCTTTTCTCTCGCGCCCTACCCGTCAGTCATGCGTGTCCTGGTTCTCGGTGCCGGGTACGCGGGCCTCACGCTCGCCCGCGACCTCGAACGCCGACTCCCCGCCGACGCCGACCTGACCGTGGTGAACGACTCGCCGCATCACCTCGTCCAACACGAAGTCCACCGCGCGATTCGGCGGCCGGCGGTCGCCGACGCGATTCAGGTCCCCCTCGACGAGGCGCTCGACCGCGCCGAGGTCGTCGTCGACCGCGTGACGGGCGTCGACCGCGACGCGCGGACCGTCGAACTGGACGACGGCGACGCCCTCGACTACGACTACTGCGCGGTCTGTCTGGGCGCTGAGACCGCCTACTACGACATCCCCGGCCTCGAATCGCACTCGGTCCCGCTGAAGCGCGTCGCGGACGCCGAAACCGTCCGCAAGCGCTTTTTCGACGACTGCGACGAGGGCGGGACCGTCGTCGTCGGCGGCGCGGGGCTGTCGGGCGTGCAGGTCGCGGGCGAACTCGCCGCGCTCCGCGACGAGGAGGGCGCGCACGCCGATGTCGTCCTCGTCGAGCAACTGGACGCCGTCGCGCCGTCGTTCGACGAGTCGTTCCAGCGGGCGGTCCGCGACGAACTCCTCGACAGGGGCGTCGAGATTCGGACCGAGACGACCGTCGAGTCGGTGACCGACGCGACCGTCCAGACCGACACCGGCGACGTCGACTACGACCTGCTCGTCTGGACCGGCGGCATCGCCGGCGACGACGCGATGGGCGGCGAGCGACCTCCCGTCAGGGCGGACCTCCGACTCGACGGGCGGACGTTCGTCGTCGGCGACGCGGCCCGCGCCGTCGACGCCGACGGCGAGCCCGTGCCGGCGAGCGCCTCCGCGGCGCTCCGCGAGGCGAAGACCGTCGCCGGCAACATCGCCGCACAGGTCGAGTTCGAGGCCGACGCCGGCGAGAACGAGTTCGCCCCGCGGCCCGAGCCCTACCGCTTCGAGGTGCCCGGCTGGATCGTCTCGGTCGGCGACGGCGCGGTCGCGCAGGTCGGCCCGAGCATCTTCCGCGGGAAGGCCGCCAAGGCGATGAAAGCCACCGTCGGGGCGGGCCACCTCACCTCCGTCGGGGCGGTTTCGCGCGCGGTCGACCTCGTCGACGAGGAACTGCACGCCTGACGGGTCGTCGGGGGCAAACCGCTCCGCGGTTCGGCGGCCTACCCCTGAGAAGTTCTTTATCGGATGCCGGAGTATCTCCAGCTATCACCGACGATACCGGGCACGACCGCCGAGACTTCGCGTCTGTGGGCACTCCGCGAGACGTGACCGCCGAGCGAGGTGTTCGATGAACTGGCAGCACACGGCCTACGCCTACCCGATGGTCTTCGCGGCGGTCGTCGCCGCCGTCCTCTCGGCGTACGCGGTCCGGTTCGTCCGCCGTCGCGGGCGAAACCCGACTGTCGTCTCGTTCGCCGTGCTGACGGCCGCCGTCTCCTTCTGGACCGCGACGACGGCGGTCAAACTGCTCCTCGTCGACCCCGGCGCGAAACTGTTCGCGTACAAGCTCCTCCACGTCGGCGCGATGACGGCCGCGCCGACGTTCTTCGTCTTCGCCCTCGCGTACACCGGCCGCCGGGAACTGCTCGACCGCTACGTCGTCGCGTCGCTGTACGTCGTCCCGGCGGTGTTCCTCGTCGTCCTCTTTACCAACCCGCTGGAGCTGGGCTACACCGGCTGGCAGTTGTCGACCGTCGACGGCGTGACGACGCTCTCCGTCACCGACGGCCCGGTGAGCGTGTTCGGCCTCGTCTACGGCTTCGTGCTTCTGTTCCTCGGGCTCGGCGTCATCGGCCAGTACGCCCTCGAACTCGACCGCCCCTACCGGACACAGGCGACGCTCCTCCTCGTCGGGATGGTCGTGCCGTCGGTCGTCGCCGCGCTCGAACTCACCGACACCGCGCCGCTCGCCGGCGGCGTCAACCTCATCCCCGCCTCGCTCGCGGTCCCCTCGGTGACGTTCGGCATCGCCGTCTACCGCTACCGGCTCCTCGACATCCTCCCGCTCGCCTACGCGACCGCCGGCGCGCACTCGGCCGACGGGCTCGTCGTCCTCGACGCCGACGAGGTCGTCGTCCACGTCAACGACCACGTCCGCCCGCTTTTGGGAACCGACGGCCCGCTCCTCGGCCGCCCGGCGAGCGAGGCCGTCCCGAACTACGGCGATCTCGCCGGCGACCCCCCGACGTGCGACGTGCTCGTCGAGGGGGGGCGCTACGTCGAACTGACGCGCATCCCGCTCGACCGGGCGGGCGACCCGCTCGGCTGGGTCGTCTCCGTCCGGGACGTGACGCCGCGGAAACGCTACGAACTCGCCTTGGAGTCGAGAAACGACGAGCTGGAGGTGCTCAACCGAATCGTCCGCCACGACATCAGAAACGACATGCAACTCGTGACGGCGTACATCGACATCGTCCTCGAACACGAACCGCTGTCGGACGAGGCGCGGAGCCAGTTGGAGACCGCGCTCCGGCGGGCGCTCAACACCGTGGACCTCACCGACGTGCTCGGACAGCTGATGCGCGCGACGAACGACGACGAGCGCCGCCGCGCCCTCGACGTCGGCGACGCGGTCCGCGAGGCCGTCGAAGACGTGCGCGAGGGCTATCCGAACGCGGCGTTCACGGTCGATGACCTCCCGCCGGCAACGGTGTTCGCCAACGACCTGCTCGACTCCGTGTTCGTGAACGTCCTGAAGAACGCGGTCGTCCACAGCGACCGCGACCACCCGTCGATTTCCGTCTCGGGCGCGGCGGACGGCGAACGCGTCACCGTCCGCATCGCCGACGACGGCCCGGGCATCTCCGACGAACGGAAATCGGTCGTCTTCGGGAAGGGCGCGAAAGGGTTAGAGAGCCCCGGCACCGGAACGGGACTGTACCTCGTCGAGACCATCGTCACCAACTTCGGCGGCACCGTGCATATCGAGGACAACGAACCCCGGGGGAGCGTCTTCGTCATCGAACTCCCGCTCGCGGCCGTCGAGGCCGCCGACTGAGCTGACCCGTTTGACCCGTTCGGCCCGCCCGACCCGCCGAATCCCCGCCCGCCGAGTCAACTCGACGCACGTTTTTCTCGGTGTCACAACCGTTATCGCCCGCGTTTGTGACTAACAACCATGGACTATTCGCTCACGGACGAACAGCGGGCCATCCGCGAGGAGGTCCGGCGGTTCGCCGAAAACGAGATTGCGCCCGTCGCGGTCGAGTACGACGAGGCGGAGGCGTACCCCGCCGACGTCGTCCGCAAGGCGGCGGAGATGGGACTGACGGGGGCGCACTTCCCCGTCGAGTACGGCGGCGTCGGCTACACGTCGCTGGAGAACGCCATCGTCACCGAGGAGCTGTTCGCGGTCGACCCCGGTATCGGACTCTGCATCACGAGCGCCGGCTTCGGCGCGGAGGCCATCATCAGCTTCGGCACCGACGACCAGAAAGAGCGCTTCCTGCCGCCGATTACGGACGGCGAATCCGTCATGGGCGCGGCCATCAGCGAGCCGCAGGCGGGCTCCGACGTGACCTCGGTGCGCACCCGCGCCGAGAAGGACGGCGACGAGTGGGTGATAAACGGCAGTAAGATGTGGATAACGAACGGGAGCGTCGGCGACTACTTCGTCGTCATGTGCCGGACCGACCCCGATGCGGACGACCGCTACGCGGGCTTCTCGCAGATTATCGTCGAGGCCGACCGCGACGGCTTCGCCGCGGAGAAGATAACCGGGAAGATGGGCATCCGCGCCAGCGACACGGCCGAACTCGTCTTCGACGACGTGCGCGTGCCCGCGGAGAACCTCGTCGGCACCGAGGGGATGGGCTTCCTCCAGCTCATGCAGTTTTTCGACGAGACGCGGACCGCGGTGGCCGCGCAGGCGGTCGGCATCGCCAAGGGAGCCTGCGAGCGGGCGCTCGACTACGCCAGAGAGCGCGAGCAGTTCGGCCGTTCCATCGGCGACTTCCAGGCGATTCAGCACAAGCTCGCGGAGATGCACACCGCGACCGAAGCCGCCCGGCAGTTGACCTACAAGTCGGCGTGGAGCGTCGACAACGACGAGGGCCAACTGACCACGCTCGCGTCGATGGCGAAGGAGTTCGCCTCGAACGTCGCCACCGACGTGGCCGACGAGGCCGTCCAGATTCACGGCGGGGCCGGCTTCGTCAACGACCACGACGTCGAACGGCTCTACCGCGACGCGAAAATCACGCAGATTTACGAGGGGACCACGGAGGTTCAGAAGAACATCATCGCCCGCGAACTGCTCGGCAAGGGCTTCTGAGGCGGGGCTGAGACCTCCCGCGACTCGCGGGACTTCGCCGCCGCGGTCGGCGTCGACCGTGGATGAGGTTTTACCGCCGCCGCCCCAAGAGCGAGCGTGGCACCGTTCGACGCGATTCTCTTCGACCTCGACAACACGCTCTGTACGAACGACCAGAGCGGCGAAACCGTCTACGCCGGCGCGTTCGACGCCGCCGGTCTCGACCGCTTCGGCGAGCCGTCGGACCTCTGGGCCTCGCTCGACGGCCCGCCGGACCACGACGACCACGAGGGTTACCTCGCCGACGGCTTCGAGCGCGTCGCCGCGAAACACGACCGCGAGGGGGTCGACGTCCGGGCGCTGGCCCGCGGGTTCGTCGAGACGGTCGACCACTCGGCCGTCTCGTTCAGACCGGGAGCCGAGGCCGCGCTCGCCGCCGCCCGCGAGCACGCGTCGGTCGGCCTCGTCACCAACGGCCCCGAACGTCGGCAGTCTATCAAACTCGACGCGCTCGGCATCGCCGACGCGTTCGACTCGGTCGTCTTCGCGGGCGACATGCCGCGGCGAAAGCCTCACCCCGACCCGTTCGACCGGGCGCTCGAAGCCCTCGACGTCCGGGCGGACGCGAGCCTCCACGTCGGCGACTCGCTCGAGTTCGACGTGGACGGTGCCCACCGCGCCGGCCTCGACGCCGCGTGGTGCCCGGTCGAAACGGACGGTAAACGCGACCCGGACCCGACCTCCTACGCTCCGGCGTACGTCCTCCGGTCGCTCGCCGACTTCCCGGCGATTCTCGACGGCGGACCGTGACTCGGCTCACGCGGCGTCGGCGTCGCCACCGACCGCCCGTGAACCGTCCGCTGGACCTTTGTTCGCGTCGCCCGAGAGTGGGTCCATGAACCCCGTCGCGACCGTGCTCGCCCGCGAATTCCCGGAGCGACGCGTCGCGAGGACGGCCCGCGTCCCGAAGGGGAACCACAAGCGGACCGCGGTCGCGACGTTCGCCGACGGCGGGGAAGTCGTCGTCCAGACGGCGACCGACGCCGCGGCGCTCGCCCTCGAAGCCGCCCTCTCGCGGGCGGTCCGCGAGCGCACGACGATTCCGGTCCCCCGCGTCCTCGCGTCGGGCGCGCTCGACGGGGTCGGCTACGTCGTCGCAGAGCGCGCCCCGGGCGACGAACTCCACGAGCGGTTCGTCTCGCTCGACGCGACGGCCCAGCGACGCGTCGCTCGGTCGTTCGGCGTCGGCCTCGGCCAGCTCCACGAACAGTTCACCTTCGACGGCTACGGTCGGCTCGTGGGCTCTGCTCGCGGCGGACAGCGAGCCGACGGGGGCGACGCGGCCGCGGGCGGTGCCGCGTTCGAATCGGAAACGGCGACCGACAAGGGATTCGACGCCGCGAGCGCCGACGACAGCGATTGGGAGACGTGGTTCGCCGCCTACGCCCGCGAGGGAATCGCCGCGATCCCGCCCGCGTTCGACGGGCTTCGAGAGCGGTTGGAGGAGGCCGTCGCGGCCGCCTCGCTCCCGGCGAACCCGCCGTCACACCTCTACCCGTGGGACTTCAGACCGGGGAACGCGCTCGTCGCCGACGGCCGCGTGACCGCCGTGCTCGACTGGGGCCAACCGATGGCCGCCGCGCCCGGACTCGCCGTCGCCAAGGTCGAACACCTCGTCGCCGACTGGTACGTCGAAGACGGCGCGCCGCTCCGCCGGGCGTTCCGCGCGGGCTACGAGTCGGTCCGGCCGCTTCCGGCGGTCCCGCGCGCCTATCGGGTCGCCGCAGTCGTCCGCTCGTCCGTCGATTCGGCGGGCGAAGTGACCCGTCCCGGCTACCCCGAGCGGACCGGGACGGCCGCGGTGGACTTCCACCGAGCGCGACTCGACGCGCTGTTGTGACCTCGCGTGGAGTCGCTCGGGGCGTCGCCGCCCGGCCGAAGCCGCGCGGTGACGCTCGGCGACACCAACTACTAATTCGGAGTGCGTGGTATAGCCACGCATGGTACGAGAAGACGGCAAGCGAAACTTCGTCCTCGTCGAAGACGGCGAGGAGACGAGCGTGTTCAGCGGAACGTATCCCCGGCAGGCGGCGCTGAAGGCCGCCCGCCGGCTCCACCCCGCCCCCAGCCCCGACGACATCGACGGGAAGGCGACGCTCAGGCTCCGCGAGCGCGGGACCGACCGCGTCCACATCTACGAGGGGTGGGCGTGGACCGAGGCGAAAGACGACGACGCCCCCGAGTGGATGGACGACTACGTCACCCGGGCGAACGTCTCGAAGCGGGGCATCGAGCACCTCGAAGCGTAAGCCGGGGGTTCAGCGGGTCCGTGGAGACCCGGGGTCGGTCTTCGGTTTTCTTTTGGGTCGCGTGTCGCGCGCTTCGCACGTCGAGCGGCGAGTCGCCGGCTCAGTCGCCGGCCTGCGCCGCCTCGCCGTGACCGCCGCGGCCCTCGTTTCCGACCGACTCCGAGCGGTGGAGCCAGTAGAGGACGCCGAACAGGGCCGTTGCGAACACGTTCAACACGAGTTTGTAGTCGGCCTCGATGCTCACCTCGGCGATTTGAACGCTCTCGGGCGACGGGATGAGCCCCGCGCCGAGGAAGACGAAATGGATGACGACGCCCGTCAGGACCGCCGACACGAATATCATCCCGGAGAGGACGGCCGCGAACGTCGTCCCGTAGTACTCGCGGTAGGCGTCCATGATGGGCGGGACGATGAGGTCGGCGTAGATGTAGCTCAGGACGCTCCCGAACGGCAGGCCGTTCGAAAACAGCACCGCCCCGAACGGGACGTTCCCGACCGAGCAGACGAAGGTGGCGACGCCGATGACCGCCCCGAGGACCGCGGTCCAGAAGACGTACACCGGGAGCCCGAACGTCGGCCCCGAGAACACCGAGGTCCACACCGACTCGGGGATGAAGCCGGCGATGAGGCCGGCGAAGACGAAGCCGATGGCGATTTCGTCCCAGAGCATCCCCCACTCCTTCCACTGCTTGTCGGCGAGCGCCTTCCACCCCGACAGCGACGTGGCCCGCTCGCGGACTGTCGTGTTCGCCGCCTCGGGGTCGAAGCTCTCCTTGCACGACTTCGAGCAGAAGTAGAACGTCCGCCCGTCGTGTTCGACGCTGTACTCCGTCTCGTCGGGGTCGACTTCCATCCCGCAGACGGGGTCGCGGACGGTCTCCGAACCCTCGACTTGGACGTTCCGTCGAGCCTGTTCGACCACCTCGTCGGGCACGACGTAGACGAGGCCGAACGCCATCAGCCCGATAAGGATGAACCCGCCGAGGACGTCGGCCACGAGGAACTGCCAGCCGAGCAGAATCCAGATGACCGCGCCGATTTCGATGACGAGGTTGGTCGAGGCGAACATGAACGCCCCGAGGGTCGCCGCCGCGGAGCCGCCCTTCTTGAACAGGTTCTTCGCGGTGGCGATGGCGCTGTAGGAACACGACGAGGAGACGAAGCCGAACAGCGAGCCGTAGCCGATTTCCCGCGGGCCGTGGCCCGCCAGTAGCTCCGAGACCTCCTCGCCGGAGGTCCACGCCTCCACGCCGCCGGCGATGGCGAAGCCGACGACGAGCGCCCACCACGTCACCCACGCCATGGCCGCGGTGGTCGAAAGCGCCTCTCGGGTGCTCTCTACGAGGAACGTCCCGAGTGGTTGTGTGGTCGTGAACACGCCGAGTCCGACCGTCGCGAGTGCGATGACCGTGAGTATCGCGTATTCGGTCCGGTCCATGTGGGTGTGTATGAGGGGAGCCGTACCTAACTCGGTTGTGCCTAGAAGAATCGGGGTTTCGGCGCGGCGCGAGTTCGGATTGTAAAACCCCAAGGGGGAGTGAGCTCAGAACGTGAGCCGGTGCGTTCGGCTTGAGCCGTCGCTCGTCGCGAGGTTCCTCGCAAAATCATGGGCGCTGCAGGATTTGAACCCACGGCAACTTGGTCCGAAGCCAAGCACTCTGTCCAGACTGAGCTAAGCGCCCTACATGACTTCGTCTGTTGTGGACTGCTTTAAATGGATTGATTCGAGGCGGCGACTCCGCGCGATTTATACCCGACCTCGGAACAATACGGGGTATGTCTCTCGGAGCGCGGGCGCGCGGGTTCGCCGAACTCACCCGACCGGGAAACGCGGTCGCCGCGGGCGTGCTCACGTTCACCGGGGCGTTCGTCGCCGGGGCGTCCCCGAGCGATGCGCTCGTCGTCGTCGCGGCGGTGCTCGCCACCGTGTTCGCCACGGGCGCGGGCAACGCCGTCAACGACTACTTCGACCGCGACATCGACCGCATCAACCGACCGGACCGGCCGATTCCCCGCGGCGCGGTGAGCGCCGCCGAGGCCAAGTGGTTCAGCGTCGCGCTGTTCGGCGGCGCGGTCGTCTCGGCGCTCGTCCTCCCGGTCGTCGCCATCGCCATCGCCGTGGTCAACCTCGTCGCGCTCCTCGCGTACACGGAGTTCTTCAAGGGACTCCCCGGCGTCGGCAACGTCGTCGTCGCCGCGCTCACCGGCTCGACGTTCCTGTTCGGCGGCGCGGCCATCGGCGAGCCGTTGGGCGCGGCCGTCCTCTGCGTGCTCGCCGCGCTGGCGACGCTGACCCGCGAAATCGTCAAGGACGTCGAAGACATCGGCGGCGACAGAGCCGAGGGGCTTCGGACGCTCCCCATCGTCGTCGGCGAGGCGGCGTCGCTGTGGTTCGGTGCGGCCGTCCTCGTGGTCGCGGTCGGCGCGAGCGCGGTGCCGTTCGTCCGGGGGGAGTTCGGACTGGCGTACCTCGCCGTGGTCGTCCCCGCCGACGCGCTCATGCTCGTCGCCGCCGCCCGGTCGTTCAGTGACCCGGCCGCGGCCCAGCGTCGGCTCAAACACGGAATGTTCCTCGCGGCGTTCGCGTTCATCCTCGGACGGGCGGCGGCACCGGCGGGAGGACTCATATAAACGGTGGGGACGAGCGACCGGTCAGTTCCCGGAGAACACCCCGACGAACCGGAAGTGTTCGATCCTCCAATCAAAAAGAATATTACCGGCTCACTGTATGGTCGTACTATCCGATGACCCCCGGCGAGCGGAAGCGTCAGGCGAGTGCATTCCTCGGAGTCGACGACATCGAGCCGAGGTACCTGCATGTATAACCTGGGCGCTGATCTCGACGTCGAGGTCGAACCGGGCACGAACCTCCTCCTCGTCGGACCGCCGCTGACCGGCAAGCGCTCGCTGGCGCTCGACATCCTCGCGGCGGGGACTCGAAACGGCGAGGGGTCAATCATCGTCACGACCAAAGACGGCGCGGACCGCATCCTCTCGGACTTCGGCAAACGACTCGACTACGAGGGCAAACCCGTCGCAGTCGTCGACTGCGTCACGAAACAGCAGGGCGTCGGCGAAGTCCGCGACGACGAGCGAATCCGCTACACGTCGTCGCCGGTCGACATGACCGGTATCGGAATCAAGCTTTCGGAGATTCTGCAGGAGTACTACCAGGACCGCGGGCTCTCGGAGAACCGCATCATGCTCCACTCGCTGTCGACGCTCCTGATGTACGCCGACCTCCAGACCGTCTTCCGGTTCCTCCACGTGTTCACCGGCCGCATCCAGAGCGTGGGCGGACTCGGCCTGTTCACCATCGACGCCGACGCCCACGACGACCGGACGATGAACACCATCAAACAGCTTTTCGACGGCATCATCACGACCCACGAGGACGCGCCGCCGGACATCCGCATCGCGGACCACTAGACGAGACCTCGAGCCGTCTACGACTGTGAGACGACGATTCCAGAGACCAGAGACTGCGGACCGACGGGCGGGAGTGGGACGGCGGCCGCGCCGCACAGCCGCCTGACGTTTTTATCCGCGCCCCGTCTCCTCGTACGTATGCCCATCACCAGCGACGACGACATCCGCGCGCTGTTCGACGCCGAGACCGTCGCGGTCGTCGGCTGTTCGGCCACGCCCGGCAAGCCCGCCCACGACGTCCCGGCGTACATACAGAGACAGGGCTACCGCGTCGTCCCCGTCAACCCGTTCCACGACGAGATTCTCGGCGAGACGGCGTACGACTCGCTCGCCGACGTGGACGAGGACGTCGATATCGTCGACGTGTTCCGACCGTCCGAGGAGGCGGGCGACATCGTCGACGCCGCAATCGAGCGCGCCGACGCCCGCGGCGACGTGGCCGCCGTCTGGCTCCAACTCGGCATCCGCGACGACGACGCGGCCGCCCGCGCCGAGGAGGCGGGGCTCTCGTTCGTTCAGGACCGGTGCTTCAAGGTCGAGCACTCGCGGCTCGCCTGAGCGCCCGCCGAACCGGCGGTTCGACCCGGGTCGGCTTCCGGCCGGCCTTTGCTACCCTTCCCACGACTCGAAGTCGCCGTAGACGCCCTTCGAGAGGTATCGCTCCGAGGAGTCGGGGAACACCGTGACCACGGCGTCGTGGGGGAGGTCGAGGTCGCCGGCGGCGGCGCGCTCGGCCACGTCGATGGCGGCCAGCGAGTTGGCGGCGGCGCTCGACGCGACGAGGTGTCCCTCCTCCGCGGCGAGGCGTTGCATCTCGGCGTGGGTGTCGCGGTCGCCGATTTGGACGATTTCGTCCACCAGTTCGGGGTCGAACAGCTCGTTGGTCGCGGGGTCGTGCGTGCCGATGCCCTCGGTCTTGTACGACGCCTCCGCCACGTCGCGGCCGTGGAGCCGGGCGTAGAGCGACCCCTCGGGTTCGACGGCGGTGACGAACGTGTCTTCGTGGCGTTCGCGGCCGTAGCGCGCCAGCCCCATGAGCGTGCCCGCGGTGCCACAGCCGGCGACGAGCGCGCCGACCGCGCCGTCGAGCGCGTCGTAAATCTCGGGCGCGGTCGTCTCGTAGTGCGCCTCGGGGTTGAGCGGATTGGAGAACTGCTGGGGGACGACGGCGTCGTCGAGTTCGTCGGCGAGCTTGTGGGCGCGGTCGATAGCGCCGCCCATCCCGTCGGCGGTGGGCGTGTTCACCACGTCGGCTCCGAGCGCGCGCATGAGCGTCTGTTTCTCCACGCTGAACCGCTCGGGGACGACGAACACCGCGCGGATGCCGAGCTGGCCGGCCGCGACGGCGAAGCCGATACCGGTGTTGCCGGCGGTCGGCTCGACGATGGTGCCGCCCTCGGGGAGTTCGCCAGATTCGAGCATCCGTTCGAGCATGTACTTCCCGATGCGGTCCTTGACGCTCGCGCCCGGGTTGAACGATTCGAGCTTCGCGTAGACGGGCACCTCGTCGGGCGACGCGTGGACCCTGACGAGCGGCGTCTCGCCGACGGTGTCGAGCACCGAGTCGAAGGGGCCGCGGTGCGTGGTCATACGCGGGCAAAAGTTGCCCCAGACCCTGAACGTTTTCATCCCGTCGTTCCCCCTCGCCGGAAGCGGACTCGCACGAGAACGAGTCGAGAGACGCCGCTCTGAAGTCCGAGTCGGGGCTCCGACGGGAGCGTGGTGCCGAAAGAGAACCAGAGAGACGGAGGGGCTAGTCGGCTTACGCTTCGTCGGTGGCGTCACTCGACGCGTCGGCGTCAGATGCGTCGGCGTCTGCGGTCTCGTCGCCGGCCGCGTCCTCCTCGGCCTCGGCGATGTGTGCGTCGGCGATGACGGCGTCGAGGTCGATACCCTGCTCTTCGGCGATGGCTTCGAGAATCGCCCGCTGTTCGGCGTTCTCGGCTTCGAGTCGGTCGACGCGCGACTTCGTCTCGTTGACCGTCTCGCGGACCTCGACGACCTGCTCGCGCAGTTCGTTGAGCTTCTTGTACACGTCTTCGGCCATCTCTGCGACCTTCTGGAGCTTCTTCGCGGTTCCTCCGAGTGCCATGTGTCGCCTCTCGGACTCGGGGCTTGTACGACTTCCGGTGCGGCGTGGCCGGCACCGAAAACGCGAGCGCCGAACCCCGGGGACGACACCCGAGCACCTCAGCCGAGTTCGTTCGGGTCCACCCGGTCGACGAGGAATCGGAGGCCGACAAGCGCGACGACGCCGACGAAGACCAGCCCCGCGACGGCGGCCTTCGCGCCGACGCCCGCGGTCCCGAGCGCCAGTCGCGCGGCCGTGTTCGCGGGGTTCAGGGGCAGAAGCGACGTGCCCGCGAAGACGAGGAGCACGCCGATGGAGTACAGGAGTTGTGCCACCCGGCGGTCGGGCGACGTAATCGCCACCGCCGCGCCGAGGGTGACGACGACGGCCGACAGTCCGGCGACCATACCGAACAGCCACGGTACGCTCTCGATAGCGGTCCCGTTCAGTTGGAGGAGGAGCATCCACGCGATGGCCTGCACCGGGGCCAGTCCGCCGGCCGCGAGGAGCTTCCCGTCCACGACGGCCGCGAAGCTCACGGGCGCGACGCGGAGGAGTTCGAGCGTGCCGCGGGCGACCTCCTCGGCGAGCGAATCCACCACCAGCGACCCGGAGATGAACACGGGCAGGAACAGCAGAAGCGGGACGAGCACCGTGTAGGTGAAGCCGAAGTACGGGCTCGACTCCGTCGCCGGTGGGAGGGAAAGCGGGTCCGTTGCGAGGGACGCGCTCCGCTCCGCGCGCTCGGTGCGCTCCAGCTCGCGGAGCGCGTCGCGGAGGCGGACGACGACCGCCGTCGTCTCTACCCCCGAGTCGGGCGCGACCGCCGTGACTCGTATCCTGCCGTCTTCGCCCGTCGAGGCCTCTAAGACGGCATCGACCTCCCGCTGTTGGAACGCCGTCAGCGCGTCCGACGAGGAGGCGTACGGCCGCCCGCTGAGTCCGTCTTCGGTCCCGACGGCGCGGAGCAGGTCCTCGACGGCCTCCTCGTCGCCCGTGACGGCCACGTCGACCTGATAGCTCGCCGCGCCGGGGTCGTACAGCGAGACGAGGCCGACGACGAGGAACGACGAGAACGCCGCGACGAACAGCTGGATGGCCAGCGCCAGCACGATGGTCTTCTCCTTGCGGAGACTGCCGAGTTCGCGCCGGGCGATGGCGAATCGCGGGTTACCCAAGGGAGCTCACCACCTGCAGGTTGTAGACGAGGTGAATGGCGATTGCACCCACGAGCGCGACGCCGTACGCCGAGCGCCCCCGACTCGCTCCGAAGGCGGTCACGCTGGCGGTCACCGCGTGGAGCACAAGCGGCGCGAGGAACAGCCCGAGGACGACGAGGACGCTCACGCCGGTGCCGTCGGCGATGCCGACGCCGGAGGGCGCGAAGGCGGTCTGTCCGAGGGTGAGAGACTGCAACCCGGCGAGTTGGGCGATGGCGGTGAACTTCTCGCCGACGAAGAAGCCGAGCCCCGAGAGCCCGCCGAGGACGAGCGACGACCGGAGCGTCCGGGAAAACCGCGCCTTCTCGAAGGCGGCGAGGACGTGGAGGCTCTTTGCCAGCTCCTCGACGACCGCGACCGCGACGAGAATCATCGGGACGGTCAGGTCGATGGGGAGGACGAAAAGCACAGCGATGGCCAGCAGTTCGGCGATGAAGACGAACGGAATCGACAGCGCCGACAGCGTCGCAACCGAGCGCGCCCGCGAGATGCGGCTGTCGAGCGCGTCGAGGAACTTCAGCGGGACCGGGCGTTGGGTGAACATGTCCTCCTCCCGGTAGACGCCGACGCCGAGCAGGAACAACACGCCCGCGGCGAGGAGAATCGGCCCGACCGAAAACAGGAACTCGCCGAGCGGAATCGACTCGCCGGCGAGGTCGCGGACGACGAGCGTCAGCGGCGAGATGAGCGCGATGGGCGTGATGTTCGTGAAGATGGCCGGGACGAACGTGTACGTCGTCAGGAACACCGACACCGTCACCGTGACGAACGTGAGCTCCTTGAACGACCGGGCGAACATCGCGCCGACGAACGTCGACGCGAGGAACAGCAGGCCGACGGGGACGACCGCGGCCACCGAGACGACGCCCCCGCCGACCGCCGCCGCGATTGCGACGGTGATAGCGACCGTGCCGAGCAGGTACGGGAGCGTCTTGCCGGCGACGATGTCGCCCGGCGAGATGGGCGCGACGAGGAGCAGTTCGCCGCGGCGGTTGATGCGCTCGTTGAGGACGCTCGACCCGTACGCCTGAATCACGAAGTTCATCGGCACGAGGAAGGCAAACGCGAGGACGAGCGAGGCAAAGGGGAACGGCGGGCTGATGCTCGCCGGCGACCCGCTGGTGTCGCCGCCGAACAGACCAGCCATCCCGCCGAGCGACGGGGCGTCGACACTGCCGTCGTCGGCCGCCGCGGCGTCGGACGCGCTCGGGCCGCCGCCGGCTGTCCCGCCCGCGGTGTCGCCGGTTCCACCGCCATCCCCTGCTTCGGTGTCGGTTCCGCCGCCGCCAGCAGTCCCGGGGTCGCCGCCACCGCCTGCACTGGCGTCGACGCGGCTTCCGGTCGGGACCAGCGCGTCCCGTTCGCGGTACTGGAGGTCCACGACGACGGGGAACGCGGCGGACTGGTTCTCCTCGCGGGCCATCTGTCGCTCGTTGTACGACTGGACCGCGTCGCGGAACGCGGCGTAGGCGGCCCGGCCGGTCTGCGTGTCCGCGACCGAGATGTGCGTCTCGCTGACGACGAGCTCGACGTTCGGGTCCGAGACGGGGCGCGGGTCGAGCGTCGACGACTGCTCGACCGCGTCGTAGTAGGGGTTGTCGCCGGCGATGCCGACGCGGTAGAGGTCGCGGTCGAGCGCGCCGCCGCCGCCCGCCGCGCCCGCCGCGATGCCGCCGGCGACGAGGACGGCGACGAGGCCGATGACGGCGGTTCGGCGGTCGAGCGTCCCCGCCGAGCGCGACACCTCCCAGCGGGCGATGCGGAGGACGGTCCGAGCGTGCGCGATGAGTCGGGTTCGGCGGTCGCTCACGACTGCTCGTTCCCTCCGGCGACGCGCCGTTCGGGCTCGTCGACGGCGGTGGTCCCGCCGGCGGCCCCGCCGCGTCCGCCCTCGGCTTCGCTCGTCGTGGGCGCCTCGCGGGCGAGGCGGAGGAAGATGTCCTCCAGCGACGCCTCGTCGGTTCGGATGTCGGCGACGCGGCCGCCGGCGGCCTCGGCGCGCTCGCGGAGCGACTCGACGGCCGACATCTCGTCGACGACGGCGACGTGGCGCTCCTCGCCGTCGGCCTCGTCGTCCGCGGGGAGCGTCTCCGCGAGCGGGACGGTCGTGAAGACGCGGTAGGTCGTCTCGCCGTGTTCCGCGCGAATCTCGGGGACCGTCCCGCGGGCGATGATTTCCCCGCGGTTCATGATGACCACGCGGTCGCAGATGGACTCGACGTGAAACAGGTTGTGCGCGCTGAAGACGACGGTCTTGTCCTCGTCGCGGAGTTCGCGGACGAACTCCAAGACGACGTTCGTCGTCAGCGGGTCGAGGCCGCTGGCCGGTTCGTCGTAGATGAGCAGGTCGGGGTCGTTGACGAGCGACCGGGCGATGGCGACCTTTCGCTTCATTCCCTTCGACATGTCGCCGAGTCGCCGGTCGCGGTATTCGAGGTCGAGGCGGTCGAGCACCGCGCCGGTGCGCTCGTCGGCCACGTCGCGGGGCACGTCGTAGAGGTCGGCGAAGAATCGGAGGTACGACCGCGCCGTCATGTCCTCGTACAGCGGCGACTCCTCGGGGAGAAAGCCGAGTTTGCGCCGCATCGCCGGCTCCTCGGGGTCGTATCCGAGCACCGACGCCGACCCGCCGGTCGGCTCGACGAGCCCGGCGAGCATCTTCAGCGTCGTCGTCTTCCCCGCGCCGTTGGGGCCGACGATGCCGAACACCTCGCCCGACTCGACCGAGAAGTCGCTTCCCACGACGGCGGGGAAGTCGCCGTAGGTCTTCCGCAGGTTCTCGACCGTAATCATTGTGAGAGTTTCACGCGGGACGGCATAAAAAGCGTTCGCGCGGGGTTTCAGGATTGATAGCCTTCCCCTTCGCGGGGCAACAGTTTCGCCGTCCCGCGGCTGACGAAAGGGGACGACCGCAGACGCCCGACGAGCGCCGTTAGTCGTACTCGTAGAAGCCCTTGCCCGTCTTCTTGCCGAGGTCGCCCGCCGCGACCTTGCGCTTGAGCAGGTACGCCGGCTTGTAGCGGTCGCCGAGCTCCTCGAACAGCGTCTCGGAGGCGTCCAGACAGATGTCGAGGCCGATGTGGTCCGCGAGGGTGAGCGGCCCCATCGGGACGTTCGTGCCGAGGGTCATGCCGCGGTCGATGTCCTCCTTTTCGGCGACGCCCTCGTCGTAGGCGCGGATGCCCTCGTTGAGCCACGGCATGAGGATGCGGTTGGTGACGAAGCCGGGTTTGTCGTCGGACTCCCACGTCTCCTTGCCGAGGTCCTCGGAGAACTCGTGGGCGAACGCGACGACCTCGTCGTCGGTCTTCTCGCCGCGGACGACCTCGACGCCCTTCATAATCGGCACGGGGTTCATGAAGTGGAGGCCGACGACGAGTTCGGGGCGCTCGGTCGCGGCCGCGATGGTCGTGATGGAGAGCGTGCTGGTGTTCGTCGCCAGCACGACGCCCTCGGGCATCAGGTCGTCGAGGTCGGCGAAGATGTCGCGCTTGACGTCCATGTTCTCGACGGCCGCCTCGACCACGAGGTCGCAGTCGGCGAGGTCCGCGAGTTCGGTCGTCCCCGAGACGCGCCCTTTGGTCGCGTCGGCCTCCTCCGCGGTCAGTTTCTCCTTGGAGACGAATCGCGAGAGGCTGTCGTCGATAGCCGACAGGCCGCGTTCGACGTACTCGGGTTCGAGGTCGCGCATGACCACGTCGTAGCCGGCCATCGCGGCCACCTGCGCGATGCCGTTGCCCATCGTTCCCGCGCCGACGACGCCCACCGTGTCGATGTCTTCGGTATCGTACATGTCCAGGTCTGCGCGAGGTGGGGAGGTAAAACTTGCCGATGCGTTCGGAATAGTGACAGACCCGTGACTACCACGGGAAGACTCAAGTCGGGCGCAAGAATGGGGACATGCAACGGTGATTGGGGTGAACGACGCCGGCAGAGACGACAGAGACGACGCGAGCGGGGACGG
This sequence comes from Haloferax sulfurifontis, assembly GCF_014635105.1. NCBI lineage: Archaea > Methanobacteriati > Methanobacteriota > Halobacteria > Halobacteriales > Haloferacaceae > Haloferax > Haloferax sulfurifontis. The sequence goes on along the minus strand of NZ_BMCI01000003.1, from coordinate 293,917 downwards.
AGGGGAAGCCGTCTCGGACGCGCGCCCGAGCGACGGCGAGGGCTCGACCCGGGCGAACGAGGCGGACGAGGGGCCGTCGGACCCCGACGAGGCGCTGACGCACCTGCTCAGACCGCGGGGCGAGCGCGCGAGCGACGGCGTCCCGACGGAGCTACAGGACCTGAAATACGTCGGCCCGGCGACCGCCGACTGCCTCGCCGGGGCGAACATCGACGCGGCCGCTATCGTCGACGGCGAGGTGTGCTACCGCGACCTCGTCGCCGCGGGGACGAACCCCGGCGTGGCGGCGAAGATTCGGCGCTGGCACTCGCTTTCGTGGTCGTTCAACTCCGGCGACGACCTCGACCGGCGCTCGTCGCAGGTCCGCGGACTGGGCGACGACGAGCGCGCGTGGGTCGCCGCGAGTTCGGGCGACTGGGACGAGACCGGCGGCGCAGACGACGCCGACGACGGCGACAGCGACGGCGAGGCCGGCGATTGGACGCCGAGCGGCCGGGGCGAGACGACAGGGACGAACGGGTCCGCGCGAGACGGGGACTGGACGCCGTCGGGGTCTGAAGGCGGGCCGGACACGCCCTCGGGGCCGACGGCGTCGGGTGATTGGACGCCCAGCGGGCGGGAGACGACCGGCGCGTCGGCCGACGGCTCGGGAGACGCGCTCGCGGCCGAGGCGGCGTGGCGCGAGCGGTCGAAACCCGAACCGCTCACGACGCTCGCCGGCGTCGACGAGGCCGACGTCGAACTGCTCGCCGAGGCGGGCGTCCGGTCCGTCAGGCGACTCGCCACCGCCGACCCGGAACACGTCGCCGACGCCCTCCAAATCGACCCGACCGTCGTCAGCGCGTGGAAGGACCAGGCGCGCGACGCCATGGAATGACCGCCGGTTCTGACTGCCGTCCGAATTTTTACTATCTGAGTAGTAATTTTCATTCGCATCGTATTCTCCCGTAATATTTTGTTACAGACCCCATAACGACTGAATCCAGCAATATCTCCTAAACCACTCTAGACGCAGTATTTATATAGGTAGTTACACCATTTTGAATCAGATGATGCCCGGTTCCGACACGGCCGTCGACTCCCCGCAGACGGTATCTTCCGCCCCGACGACGCTCGGGGGCAGTTCCCGCCTCGCCGACGACTCGCCGACGACTCGCCGACGCTCCGAGGGGTGGGCCTGATGGCGACGACAGACATCAACACCGCCGAGACCGCCCGCGACGTGCGGACCATCGACGGCGTGGTCGACGTCATCGCGAGCACCGCGCCCGAGATTCGGACCGGCCTGCCCGGCCGGCGCGTCACCGCCGAAGACGAGAACCCGAGCGGCGAGACGCAGATGGCCGCCGACGTGTTCGCCGACGACCTCCTCTGCGAGCGCATCGGCGCGCTCGACGGCGTCGGCGAGTACGCCAGCGAGGAGCGGCCCGAGTCCGTGGACGTTGGCACCGGTCGCCTGTCGGTCGCTGTCGACCCGCTCGACGGCTCGTCTAACCTGAAGCCGAACAACACGATGGGGACCATCTTCGCGGTGTACGAGGCCCCCCTGCCGGCCCACGGCCGCGACCTCGTCGCCGCCGGCTACGTCCTCTACGGCCCGGTCATGACGATGGTCGTCGCCCGCAACGGGACCGTCGACGAGTACGTCATCCACGACGACGCGAGCCACGAGCTCGTCCGCGAGGACGTTACGCTCCCCGACGAGGGGTCGGTGTACGGCTTCGGCGGCCGCGTCCCCGACTGGACCGACGACTTCGAGGCGTTCGCCCGCGAGGTCGAACAGGACGCCTCGCGTAAGCTCCGCTACGGCGGGTCGATGATCGGCGACGTGAACCAGATTCTGACCTACGGCGGCATCTTCGCGTACCCGACGCTGGAGTCCGCCCCCGAGGGCAAACTCCGCGTCCAGTTCGAGGGCTACCCCATCGGCTACGTCATCGAGACGGCCGGCGGCGCGACCTCCGACGGCACGAAGTCGCTTCTCGACGTGGACAAGGACGAACTCCACGCGCGGACCCCGATGTACGTCGGCAACACCGACCTCGTGGCGATGCTCGAAGCCGCGCTGGACTGAGCGCGCCCGACTCGTCGACCACAGTAACCGCACCGACCGCACCGAGCGAACCGAAACGACCGGGCACACTCGTTTTCCACGGACTCCGCAGTCGATAGCGACTGGTCTCCGAGCGGACTGCGGCCGGACTGCCGCCGGCCTCTATTCGACCGCCCGGCAAATCGTGCATGGAAAACCATTTTGAATACGGTGGTGCATCACCGAGTATGAAGGTCAGAATCGGCGACGGCGCGACCGGCGACGAGGCCGAGGCCATCGCCAACGCGCTGGCGCGACACCTCGGGACGGACGTGAACGTCTTCGTCGGCGACGGCGAGGAGGCCGTCGCGGACGCCGAACCGCCCGCGGACACCTTCCCGCTGGACGACGACATGGGACCGACAGAGCGCGAGGAGAAACTCCGCGAGGAAATCGCGGACATCCTCGGCGGCGGCCCCGAGAAGTACAAACAGCGCCTGCCGGAGTCGGGAAAGCTGTTCGTCCGCGACCGCCTCGACCTCTGGTTCCCCGACGGGCTGGCGTTCGAAGACGGCAAGTTCGCCAACTTCGACTCGTGGCACGAGAACTCTCCCGAGGTCGACGAGGCGGACCCGAACACCCGCCTGCCCGGCGACGGCTTGCTCACGGGTGCCGCCGAGTTCGAGGGTCGCGACCTCCACGTCATGGCCAACGACTTCACGGTCAAGGCCGGGTCGATGGCCCGCCGCGGCGTCGAGAAGTTCCTTCGGATGCAACAGCGGGCGCTCAAGACGGGCAAGCCGGTGCTCTACCTGATGGACTCCTCGGGCGGCCGCATCGACCAGCAGACCGGCTTCTTCGCCAACCGCGAGGGCATCGGGAAGTACTACTACAACCACTCGATGCTCTCGGGGTACGTCCCGCAGATTTGCGTCCTCTACGGGCCGTGTATCGCCGGCGCGGCCTACACGCCCGTCTTCGCCGACTTCACGGTCATGATCGAGGGGATGTCCGCGATGGCCATCGCCTCGCCGCGGATGGTGAAGATGGTCACCGGCGAGGAGATTTCCATGCAGGACCTCGGCGGCGCGCGGATGCACGCCGAGGAGTCCGGGAGCGCCGACCTCGTCGCCCGCGACGAGGCCCACGCCCGCGAACTCGTCGCCCAACTCGTCACCTACCTCCCCGACAAGGCCGGCGAGAAGCCGCCGCGCTCCGAGTCGAAACCGCCGCGGTACTCGCCCGACGGCATCGACGAACTCATCCCCGAGTCGCCGAACCGCCCCTACGACGCCCACGACCTCATCGAGCGCGTCGTCGACGCCGAGTCGGTGTTCGAACTGAAACCCGACTACGGCGAGGAAATCGTCACCGCGTTCGCCCGCATCGACGGCCGGCCGGTCGGCATCGTCGCCAACCAGCCCACCGAGCGCTCGGGAGCCATCTTCCCCGACGCCGCCGAGAAGGCCGCGGAGTTCATCTGGACCTGCGACGCCTACGAAATTCCGCTCCTCTACCTCTGTGACACGCCCGGCTTCATGGCCGGCTCGCAGGTCGAAAAAGACGCCATCCTCGAGAAGGGAAAGAAGTTCATCTACGCCACGTCGTCGGCGACGGTGCCCAAGCAGACCGTCATCGTGCGGAAGGCCTACGGCGCGGGCATCTACGCCATGGGTGGCCCGGCCTACGACCCCGAGAGCGTCATCGCGCTCCCCTCGGGGGAGATCGGCATCATGGGCCCCGAGGCCGCCATCAACGCGGTGTACGCGAACAAGCTCGCCGACATCGACGACCCCGAAGAACGGGCGCGGATGGAAGACGAACTCCGCGAGGAGTACAGAGAAGACATCGACGCCCACCGGATGGCGAGCGAGGTCGTCATCGACGAAATCGTCCCGCCGTCGACCCTCCGCGACGAGCTTGCGGCCCGCTTCGAGTTCTACGCGGACGTGGACAAGTCGCTCCCCGACAAGAAACACGGGACCGTCATCTGAGCCGACTCGGGGGTTAATGCTCTGTTTTTCCGGCGGGTAATCTCACGGTAACTGACCTAAGCGGTTCGTACTGAGGGTGTCGGGGGTGCTACGGACGCTATCGCCTGCTGACTCCCGTCCCGCTCCACCGCGTCCCGCCCGTCGTCTCGGCCCGGTTTCGGGAACTGTCGCCTGCCGATAGCCCGCCATGAGCCACGAACTCCCCATTCCCGAGACGCCCCGACCGGCACTCACACACGCGGTGAGCGACGAGCACGTCCTCTGGACCGTGACGATGCTGGCGTTCGTCCTCGACGTGCTGACGACGCTCTACGGTCTCGGCCGGGGACTGGCCGAACTGAACCCCGTCGTTCTCGCGCTCATGCCCGCGCTCGGGCCGGTGGGTGCGCTCATCTCGCTGAAACTCGTCGTGCTCGCGGTCGCGGTCGTCGCGTGGCACGTCCTCCCGAGTCGCTACCGCGGGGCGATTCCAATCGGCGTGGCCGTCCCGTGGGGCGTCGCCGGGCTGATGAACACGCAACTCATCCTCGTCACGGTGTTCGGGTAGGCCGCCGGAGCGAGTCGAGAAGCACGGCCCACGCGAGCCCCGCCAGTCCGATGTCGCGGGCGAGCACGTCGCCGAACAGGCCCCCCTCGACGACGAAGACGACCGCGAGGTAGAGACACGTCGCCGACAGCGAGACGGCCGCGACGGCGCTCGCGAGGGCGGTGTAGCGGTCGGCGACGATGGCCGCGCCGAAGCCGACTTCGAGGACGCCGTTTACGAGCATGAACGTCACCGGCGAGACGACGAGCAACGGCGCGAGCCACGGGACGACGTAGGCCGACCACGAAAGCGGGTCCAGAAGTTTGTGGACGCCCGCGGCCAACACCATCGCGCCGAGGCCGACTCGGGCGACGGTCATCGGGTCGGGTGCGCGGGCGGCGACCGACGCGGCCCGGTCGCTGGCCGACGCGACTCGCGCAGAGAGACCGTCGAAATCCATGTCCGGCTTAGCGACGCCGGAGAGAAAACGGTGCGGGTGGGTTGGAGGCCGGTCCAGTCAGCCGGTTCAGGCGTCGTCCGCGTCGGCGTCGACATCGTCGGCGAACTCGCGTTTCAGCGACAGCGCCGTGCGCTCGAACTCGCAGACGAGTTCGTCGTCCTGATTGAACACCTCGACGCGCATCGTCACCACGCCGCGCTCGCCGTCGGAGGTCTCGCGCTTGTCGAGGACGGTCGTCTGCGCCCGGAGCGTGTCGCCGTAGAACACCGGGTTCGGGTGGGACACGTCGTCGTAGCCGAGGTTCGCCACGATGGTCCCGTCGGTCGTGTCGGGAATCGAGAGGCCGACCGCGAGGCTCATCGTGTAGAGGCCGTTGACCAGTCGCTCGCCGAACTGCGAGTCGGCCGCGAACTCGGCGTCGAGGTGGAGCGGTTGCTGATTCATCGTCATGTCGCAGAACCGCTGGTTGTCCGACTCCGAGACGGTACGGCGCTTTTCGTGTTCGATGGTCCGGCCGACCTCGAACTCCTCGTAGTACAGACCGGTCATAGTGGTGCGTGTGATAGACCGTGATAAAACCGTGCCGGTCGGTCGCACCGTGTGACAACTATTGCCCCGAACAAAACTAGATAACAACCATTATAATTATCCACAATAGAGGATTGCGAAAGCGCCCGATGGCGGCTGATTCGGTCGGCCGTTCGGTCGACGGTTCGGCCGTCACTGCGGGCGCGGGACAACGCGTCTGTCCCCCGGCACAGCCGGCGCTCGGCCGGCACGACCAATCATGGCATCCGCAGTACCATCCACCGCGACGGACGACGAACCGACCGAAGAGACAGCCCTCCAGACGGCCCGCCGACAGCTCGAACGCGCGGCGGCGAACCTCGACGTCGACCCCGGCGTCATCGAGCGGCTTCGGCATCCGAATCAGGTTCACCGCGTCTCGGTGCCGCTCGAGCGCGACGACGGTTCGACCGCGGTCTACACCGGCTACCGCGCCCAGCACGACAGCGTCCGCGGCCCCTACAAGGGCGGCCTCCGGTTCCACCCCGGCGTGACCGAGGCCGAGTGCATCGGGCTCTCGATGTGGATGACGTGGAAGTGCGCCGTGATGGACCTGCCCTTCGGCGGCGGCAAAGGCGGCATCGTCGTCGACCCCAAGGACCTCTCGGCCGACGAGAAAGAGCGGCTCACCCGGCGGTTCGCCGAGGAGCTTCGGCCCTTCATCGGCCCCACGAAGGACATCCCCGCGCCCGACATGGGAACCGACGCCCAGACGATGGCGTGGTTCATGGACGCCTACTCGATGCAGGAAGGCGAGACGAAGGCGGGCGTCGTGACGGGCAAGCCGCCCGTCGTCGGCGGGAGCGAGGGCCGCGACACCGCGCCCGGCCGCTCCGTCGCCATCATCGCCCGTGAGGCCATCGACTACCTCGGCTGGGACATCGAAGACACCACCGTCGCGGTCCAGGGGTTCGGCTCGGTCGGCGCGCCCGCCGCGCGACTCCTCGACGACGAGGGCGCGACGGTCGTCGCCGTCTCCGACGTGAACGGGGCCATCTACGACCCCGACGGCCTCGACACGCACGACGTGCCGACCCACGAGGAAGAGCCCGAGGCGGTCATGAAGTACGACGCGCCGCGGAAGCTCTCGAACGAGGAACTGCTCGAACTCGACGTCGACGTGCTCATCCCGGCCGCCGTCGGCAACGTCCTGACCGCCGAGAACGCCGGCGACGTGCAGGCTGACCTCGTCGTCGAGGGCGCGAACGGTCCGACCACCTCCGCGGCGAGCGAGATTTTCGAGGAACGCGAGATTCCGGTCGTCCCCGACATCCTCGCCAACGCCGGCGGCGTCACCGTCTCGTACTTCGAGTGGTTGCAGGACCTCAACCACCGCTCGTGGTCGCTCGAACGCGTCCACGACGAACTGGAGACGGAGATGCTCCGCGCGTGGACCGCCGTCCGCGAGCGCGTCGAGGAACACGACGTGACGTGGCGCGACGCCGCCTACATGGTCGCGCTCGAACGCGTCTCCGAGGCCCACGAACACCGCGGCCTCTGGCCCTGAGCCGGGTCGCCGACGCGTCGATATTTCACCGCCCCCCTCGATACACACACCATGCCCCGACGAAGCGTCCTGTTTTCCCCCGGCGACCGCCCCGAACTCCTGCGGAAGGCCCCCGGCGCGGGCGCGGACGTGCTCGTCTTCGACCTCGAAGACGCCGTCTCGCCCGACAGGAAAGCCGAAGCCCGCGAGACCGTCGCCGCGGTCCTCGCGGACCCCGAGTTCGACCCGGACGCCGAGGTCGCGGTCCGCGTCAACCCCGGTGCCGCCGGGCGCGACGACATCGAGGCCGTCTGCGCCGAACACCCGCCGGACGTGCTGGTCGTCCCGAAGGCGACGAGCGCCGAGGACGTGACGAGCGTCGCCGGCGCGGCCCGCGAGGTCGGCGCTGACTGTCCCGTCATCGCCATCGTCGAGAGCGCGGCGGGCGTCCTCGCCGCGCCCGAGGTCGCGGCCGCGCCCGACACCGCCGCCGTCGTCTTCGGCGCGGAGGACTTCGCCGCCGACGTGGGCGCGACCCGGACCGACGACGGGACCGAGGTGCTCTACGCCCGCGAGCGCGTCGTCGTCGCGGCCGCGGCCGCCGGCGTCGACGCCATCGACACGCTCCACGTCGATTATCAGGACGAGGCGGGACTCCGCGAGGACGCCGCGTTCGGTCGGCGACTCGGCTACGACGGGAAACTCGCCATCCACCCCGCGCAGGTGCCCGTCATCAACGAGGCGTTCTCACCCGACGACGAGGACGTCGCGTGGGCGAAAAAGGTGCTTCGCGCCCGCGACGAGGCCGCAGAGGAGGGCCGGGGCGTCTTCGGCGTCGACGGCGAGATGATAGACGCCCCGCTCGTCAAGCAGGCCGAGAACATTCTCGACCGCGCCGGCGAGTCGTACTGAGCGCGCCCCGGCCGGCGCGCCGTCGCGGTCGGCGCACCGACTGCCACGTTTTATCGTTGGGTATGTGTCTCAATACTGTGGTATGCTAAAATCCCCGCTACGCTTAACCGGATGCCCGGAGCGTATTAGGGCATGGCACAAGAGGCGAATCCCTTCGAGAGTCTACAGGAGCAAATCGACGACGCGGCCGCCTACCTCGACGTGCGAGACGACGTTATCGAGCGGCTGAAGAACCCCGAGCGAGTCCTCGAAGCGAACCTCGCCGTCGAGATGGACGACGGCGACGTGGAGCTGTTTCGCGCCTACCGGTCGCAGTTCAACGGCGACCGGGGCCCGTACAAAGGCGGGATTCGCTACCACCCGAACGTCAGCCGAGACGAGGTGAAGGCGCTGTCGGGCTGGATGGTGTACAAGTGCGCCGTCGTGGACATCCCCTACGGCGGCGGCAAGGGCGGCATCGTCATCGACCCCAAGGCGTACTCCGAGTCCGAGCTCGAACGCATCACCCGGTCGTTCGCCAAGGAGCTTCGGCCCCTCATCGGCGAGAGCCGCGACATCCCCGCGCCCGACGTGAACACCGGCCAGCGCGAGATGAACTGGATTAAGGACACCTACGAGACCCTCGAAAACACCACCGCGCCGGGCGTCATCACCGGCAAGGCGCTCTCGAACGGCGGCAGCGAGGGCCGCGTCGAGGCGACCGGGCGCTCGACGATGCTCACCGCCCGCGAGGCGTTCGACTACCTCGGCCGCGACATCGAGGGCGCGACCGTCGCCGTCCAGGGCTACGGGAACGCCGGCTCCGTCACCGCGAAACTTATCGAGGACCTCGGCGCGACGGTCGTCGCCGTCTCCAACTCCTCCGGCGGCGTCTACGACCCCGACGGCCTCGACACCCGCGCGGTCAAGGGGTTCAAAAACGAGACGGGCACCGTCTCCGACTACGAGGGAACGGAGGCCATCACCAACGAGGAGCTTCTCACCCTCGACGTGGACCTGCTCGTCCCCGCCGCGCTGGAGAACGCCATCGACGGCGAACTCGCCCACGACGTGAACGCGGACGTGGTCGTCGAGGCCGCCAACGGCCCGCTCACGCCCGACGCCGACGACGTGCTCACCGAGCGCGAGGTCCACGTCTTCCCCGACATCCTCGCCAACGCCGGCGGCGTCACCGTCTCGTACTTCGAGTGGGTCCAGAACCGCCAGCGGTTCTACTGGACCGAACAGCGCGTCAACGACGAGCTGGAGCGCGTCATCGTCGACGCCTTCGAGGAACTCGTCGACGCCTACGAGACCCACGACCTGCCGAACTTCCGCACCGCGGCCTACGTCGTCGCCATCCGCCGCGTCGTCGACTCCTACGACTCCGCCGGCAACTGGCCGTAGGGTCGAGGTCAGTCGTCGTCTCGGCGTTTCGTCGTGCCGTCTCGGCGTTTCGTCCTGCCGCCTCGTCGCCTCGCTTTTCGACCGTTTCGCCCGCCGTGCCGTGTCCGCCGCAGTCGCCGACGCCGGCGATTCTGTGCATGGTGGTGAATATCACTCGGAGCGGCCGATGCCGGGGGATTCAAGTCGGTGTAGGTCGCGTCATTCATCGATGCGTCAGGACCACCTCATCTCCGCGTCGCACCTCTCGCGGGAGGACATCGAGGCGGTGCTCGACCGCGCGGCCGACATCGACGCCGACCCGGCCGCGTTCCGGCAACGACACGCCGGAAAGGTTCTCGGGCTCTGTTTCTTCGAGCCGAGCACGCGAACCCGGATGAGCTTCGACTCCGCGATGAAACGCCTCGGCGGCCAGACCGTCGATATGGGCCCGGTCGAGTCGTCGTCGGTCAAGAAAGGCGAGACGCTCGCAGACACCGTCCGCGTGGTCGAGGGCTACGCGGACGCGCTCGTGCTCCGCCACCCGAGCGAGGGCGCGGCCACGATGGCCTCCGAGTTCGTCGACGTGCCCCTCGTCAACGCGGGCGACGGCGCTGGACAGCACCCGAGTCAGACCCTGCTGGACCTCTACACCATCCGGGAGAACGCCGGCCTCGACGACCTCACCATCGGCATCATGGGCGACCTGAAGTACGGCCGGACGGTCCACTCGCTGGCCGAGGCGCTGACGAACTTCGACGCCAGCCAGCACTTCATCAGCCCCGAGAGCCTGCGGCTCCCCCGGAACGTCCGCTACGACCTCCACGCCTCGGGCGCGCAGGTCAGAGAACACACCGAACTCGACGAGGTGCTCCCCGAACTCGACGTGCTCTACGTGACGCGCATCCAGCGCGAGCGCTTCCCCGACGAAAACGAGTACCGCAAGGTCGCGGGGCAGTACCAGATCGACTCGGAGACGCTGGAAGCGGCGTCCGACGACCTCACAATCATGCACCCGCTCCCCCGCGTGGACGAGATTTCGCCGGACATCGACGACACCGACCACGCGACGTACTTCGAACAGGCCCACAACGGCATCCCGGTCCGGATGGCGCTTCTGGACATCCTCCTCTCCCAAGACGATGACTGACGACCACCAACTCCGCGTCTCGAAGATTCGAAACGGCACCGTCATCGACCACGTCGCCGCGGGACAGGCGCTCAACGTCCTCGCCATCCTCGGCATCGACGGCACCAGCGGGGAGGCGGTCTCGGTCGGGATGAACGTCCCCTCCGACCGCCTCGGCCGCAAGGACATCGTGAAGGTCGAGGGCCGCGAGCTGAGCCAGTCCGAGGTGGACGTGCTGTCGCTCATCGCGCCCGCCGCGAGCATCAACATCGTCCGCGACTACGACGTGGTCGAGAAGAACCGGGTCGTCCGCCCCGACGCCGTCGCGAGCATCATCTCGTGTCCGAACAGAAACTGCATCTCGAACGCCGACGAACCCATCCAGTCCCGCTTTACGGTCCTCTCGGACGGCGTGCGCTGTGACTACTGCGAGACTATCGTCCGCGAGGACGAAGTCGCGGCCAACCTCGACGTGAACTGACCGGCGTTACGGGTCGTCCAACCCCCTTTTTCTCGCGGCGCTCGCCGGACAGCGGTGGTCCTCGTCGGCGAACTCGACGCCGTCGAACTCGAATCTCGCGCCGCCTGTCGCCGCGGCCCCGACGGAGACCGACCAGCCGTGGGCCTCCGCCAGCGACCGGACGATGTCGAGGCCGAAGCCCGTCCCCTCGGGCGAGGTGGTGAAGCCGCGTTCGAACACCCGCGCGGCGTCGGCGGCGGCGATGCCGGAGCCGTCGTCTTCGACCGCGACCGTCCCCTCGGCGGGCGACGCGGTGACGCGGACGGTCAGCGGCGAGGCCCGCTCGTCCGCGGTCCCGTGTTCCACAGCGTTCCGAAACAGGTTCTCGAACAGCCGCTGGAGCCGGCCGGGGTCGGCGTGGACCGTCGCGGTCGACTCGACGACGAGCGTCGCGTCGCCCGTCTCGACCGTGTCCCACGCGCGGCGGGCGACCGCCTCGACGGAGACGGGCGTGAACTCGACGACGGCCGTCCCGCGGCGAGCCGCGGTCAACACGTCGGTGACGATGTCGTCGATTCGGGTCAGCGAGGTGGCGACCCGTTCGAGGTTCGCGGAGTCGTTCACCTGTCGTTCGAGGTCGAGAAAGCCGATCGCGACGGAAAGCGGGTTCCGAAGGTCGTGCGAGAGGACCCGCGCGAACTCGCCGAGGCGCTCGTTTTGCTGTGCGAGGCGCTCTTCGTGTTGCCGGCGGGTCGTGATGTCGCGGCCGACGCCGCAGAAGCCGACGAGCTCCTTGTCAGGTCCCGCGAGCCGGCGGCCGGTGAGTTGGAACAACAGCGCGCCGTCGTCGGTCGGCAACCGCGCTTCGACGACGGTCGTTCCCGTTCGGATGACCTCCTCGACGGCGCGTTTGACCGCCGGGCGGTCGGCCTCGTGGAAGAACGCGTCGGCCGACATCCCGGTGAGTTCGGCGGCCGACATCCCGGTGAGCTCCGTGAGCCGCTCGTTCCACGAGACGAGTTTCCCCTCGCGGTCGTAGACGTAGAACACGTCGTCGAGCGCGTCGAGGGCGTCCTCGATGAACCAACTCGCGTCGGCCGGGGTCGCCCCCCGGTCGAACGCGTCGATGGCGACCCGCGCCTTGTGGTGTTCGCAGGCGAGCCGCCGGACGCGCGAACCGAGCGCGTCGTCAGAGGGCGCGTCGGCGGGGGCGTCGGTGCCATCGCCGTCGCTGTCGTCGCTGTCGTCGCCGTTGTCGCGCTCGGCCCGCCGCAGGACCGCCACACGGTCGAGGTAGGCGTCGATACCCAAATCGACCAGTTCCGTCACGGCGTGGTCGGCGTCGTCGGTCGCGAGGAAGACCACCGGGAGGTCGTCGTCGGTCGCGCGAACCTCGCGGAGCAGGGCGACGCCGTCGCCGTCGGGGAACGCCGCGCCGAGGACGAGACAGTCGTACGCGTCGCCGTCGAGGGCGCGGCGGGCGGCGGCGAGCGTCGCCGCCGAGTCGACGACGGCGGGCGAGACCGCCCGCTGGACGGCGCGGAAAATCGCGCGGTCGCCGTCGGCGGAAAGGACGCGAATCGAGGAGTCGAGTGGCATCGGGCGGAAGGAACGAACTGAACGACAAACAGAATGGTCTCAGATAATATAAAGTTTCTGTGAATTCTCACAAAAAATGAACCGCAGTAGAGCGCGAGTGGCCAGTTCCCAGTCACCTGCGCGCGTTCTCCCGGTGTCGTAATCACTTAGTGCGGTGCGGTCGAAGTTCTCGGTATGTCCAAGAAGGCCAAACTGGTCCTGGTACTGGCGCTCATCGCGGTCCTCTACACCGTGTTTTCCGGTAGCGGAGAGACCGTCGAAGTCGAAATCGAAGAGTAACCACGTTCTCGGCGCTCGGTCGACTCCGACCGAGTCTGCCCGACTCTCGACCGTCCAGCGGCCGAGCCGGGGAGCGAGCCGCACGCCCGAGAGCGAACGACTTACCCGACGCCCGCGCGAAGGCGGAGCCATGTACGGGGTCGTCACGCGCAACGAGGAGGAAGTCGACTGGCCGGAGTTCGACCGCGGGTTCTACGAGGTCAAAGACGTGACCGGCCGGGCGGCCGAACCGCTGTCGAACGCCGTCAACATGATCTCGTGTTTCGGCGACAACGCCGCCGCCAACGAGAGCCCCGAACTGGTCCCCGTCGACGGCGAGGGGAACCCGGCGACGCGCGACCGCACGTACTTCGACTGGGCGTACATCTGCCCGACGAACGAGAGGTACCGCGCCGGCCTGCTGGAAATCGTCGCGGACGCCGCCGCGGCCAACGGCGACGTGCGCCTCGACGACGTGGGCTTCCCCCGCGACGAGTACTGCCGGTGTGAGCGGTGTACCTCGCAGTTCGAGGCGTGGGCCGACGACCGCGACCGCGACGCCGACGACGAGGGCGCGTGGTTCGAGTGGCGCGCCGAGGTCATCACCGACTTCGTCGCCGACGCCGCCGAGCGCGTCCCCGGCCGCCTGTATCTCACGCTGTATCCCGACCCTTATCCGGGCCACCTCTACCGCCGCGCCGGCCTCGATATCGAGGCGCTCTCGGAGTACGTCGACGAGTTCGTCGTCCCGCTGTACGACACCCACTACGGGACGACCTACTGGCTCGAAACCATCGCCCGCGGCTTCGTCTCGCTTCTGGAGCCGTACGACGCCGACTTCTCGCTCGAACTGTACGCCGTGAACGTGGACGTGGACGACCTCATCCACGCCATCGAGGTCGCAGACGAGTACGCCAAAGACGTGCTGTTCGGCTACGACGCGAGCAACGCCGCCGCGACGCTCCGCCGGATGACCGCCGACGGCTCGCGCGGAAAGACCTACCACCCCGACGACGCGACCCGCTGAGCGCGGGGCTCATCGGCGAGGCGACCGCCCCGGAACCGACCTCAGAACGCGCCGGCGAGGTAGCCGATGACGACGATGCCGAGGAGGAAGACGAGCGTCGCGAACGCGAACAGGGCGAACATCAGTCGCCGCTGTCCGCTCGTCGGTTGTGCCATGGACGTTCTCCGGACCGCATCCACTTATGATAGTCGGCGCTCCGGACGGTTCCGTTCGGGCGGTATCCCCCGACGCTTCAGTCGAGGTCTTCGATGGGCTCTGCGTTCCCGAAGTACGGGTCGGGGCCGTCGCCGGGGGCGGCCCACTCGACGGCGTTGTCGAGGACGGTGCGAACCTCCGCCTGCTCGTAGATTGGGTAGGTCTCGTGGCCCGGCCGGAAGTAGAAGACGCGGCCCTTGCCGCGGGTGTAACAACAGCCCGAGCGGAACACCTCGCCGCCCTCGAACCACGACGTGAACACGAGTTCGTCCGGCGCGGGGATGTCGAACCGCTCGCCGTACATCTCGGCGCGGGGGACCTCGAACGACTCGGGAAGCCCGTCGGCGATGGGGTGACCCGGCTCGACGACCCAGACGCGCTCTTTCTCGCCCGACTCGCGCCACTTCAGCGAGCAGGTCGTCCCCATCAGGCGCTTGAACGGCTTGGAGTAGTGCCCCGAGTGGAGCACGAGAAGCCCCATCCCGTCGCGGACGCGGTCGACCACGCGGTCCACGATGTCGTCGTCCACCTCGTCGTGGGCCTTGTGGCCCCACCACGCCAGCACGTCGGTGTCGTCGAGGACCGACTCGGTGAGCCCGTGTTCGGGTTCGTCCAGCGTGGCGGTCTGCACGTCGTAGCCGGCCTCGCGGAGCCCCTCGGCTATCGTCGCGTGGATGCCGTCGGGGTAGACCGCGGCGACCTCGTCGTCTTCCCTCTCGTGTCGGTACTCGTTCCAGACGGTGACGGTGACCATACTCCCGGCGTCACCGGGCGGCGACAAGTATGCACCGAACGCGGGGCCGGCGGAGGCGCGAGGCCGGGTGAGACCGCCCGACTGCCCGGCTACGTCCCTTCGAACTCCGGTTCTCGGCGACTCACGAACGACTCCAGCCCCTCGGCGTGGTCGTCGGTGTCGAGTATGACCGCCTGCGCCGACGCCTCGTGTTCGATGGCCGCCTCGATGGAGTCGTCGGGGCGGCGGAGCAGGCGCTTGGAGGCGGTGAGCGCCTTCGTCGGGCCGCCGGCGATGCGCTCCGCGAGGGCGGCGAGGTCGGCTTCGAACTCGTCCTCGCCCGCGACGCGGTTGACGACGCCGAGTTCGAGCGCCCGCTCGGGACCGAGTTCCTCGCCGGTGTAGACGAGTTCCATGGCGACGTTGCGCCCGACGAGTCGGGGAAGGAGGTACGACACGCCGGAGTCGACCGCGAGACCGACCCGGCGGAAGCCGAAGCTGACGAAGGCGTCTTCGCGGAGGAGTTGGAGGTCGCAGGCGATGGCGAGCGCGCCGCCCGCACCCACGGCCGGGCCGTCGATGGCCGCGACCGTCGGCAGGTCGCACTCGTAGACGCGGCGCACGGCGTCGGCGGTGTCGCGGACGACGTGGTCGACCGCCTCGGGGAGCGTCATCGCGTCGGCCTGTAGCTCACTCATGGCGTTCACGTCGCCGCCGGCGCAGAACGCGCCCGCCTCGTCGCTCCCGCGGACGACAACACAGCGCGCCGCGCCGGGGAGCGTGTCCAGCGCCTCGCGCACGCCGGCGGTCACCTCGACCGTCAGCGCGTTCCGAACCGCCGGAGCGTCCAGCGTCACCGTCGCCACGCCGTCGTCGAGCGCGAGCCGTACCGCGTCGGAGTCGAGTTCGACCTCGGTCATCCCCCGGGACGACGTGCAGAATCGTGAAAAACGTTTGGACCGTGGAGAGTTGATTGTTGTCTGCGCCTCAGGGGAACACCGCGTCCACGTCGATGCCGAGACCGGGGGCGTCGGGGACGCGCATCCGGCCGTCGCGCACGGGTGCCGGGTCGGCCGCGAGGTCGGCGTCGAGGAGCGAGGCGGTCGCCAGCCCGTGGGCCCGGTCGCCGGGGAGCGACGCCGCGACGTGGAGCGCGCCGAGTCGGGCGACGACGGCGTCGATGGTGGTCGTGACGACGACGGCCACGCCGGCGTCGCGGGCGCGGGCCGCGAGGTCGCGGACGCGGTCCGGGCCGCCGAGCGCCATCGGCTTGCAGACGAGCACGTCCGCCGCGTTCGAGGCGATGGCCCGTCCCACCGGGACCGCCGAAAGCGACTCGTCGAGCGCGATGGGCGTGTCGTGGAGCCGTCGGAGCGCGGCGTGGCCGTCGAGTTCGTCGGCGGGGAGCGGCTGTTCGAGGTAGTCGAGGTCGAGGACCGACTCCTCGACCGAGTCGAGAAAGCGGTCGGCGGTCCAGCGGTCCCACGCGGCGTTCGCGTCGGCCCGGAGCGACACGTCGGGACCGACCGCCTCGCGGACCGCCCGCAGGCGCGCCACGTCGTCGGTCGGGTCCCGCGCGCCGACCTTCAGTTTGAGGCAGTCGTACCCCGACGCGACGGCGGTTTCGGCGGCCTCGACGGTCGCCTCGGGACCGTCGTCGCCGAGGGTCGCGTTCACCGGAAGCGAGGTGTGGGAGTCGGTGTCTAGGGCCGCGGCGAGCGGCCGGCCGGCGGCGCGAGCGCGGGCGTCGGCGACGGCGAGCGAGACGGCGTGTCTCGCGGCGGGCGCGTCAGCGAGCGTCCCGTCTTCGAGCGGGGACTCGGGGTCGGCGTCACCGGTGGCGTCGTCTTCGGCGAGCCCGGCGAGCGCGTCACGGCAGTCGGCGAACGACTCGGTCCAGCCCGGAAGCGGGGTCGCCTCGCCGACGCCGGTTTCGCCCGCGACGTCGACCGCGACGAGGAGCCCCTCGCGGCGCTCGATATCGCCCGCGGCGGTCGAAAGCGGCGTTCGGAGGTCGACGGCGAACTCGCGGAGGCGCATCGTCACGCGAGGACGAGGCCGACCGAAAAGAGGACGGCGTAGAGCGCGAGGAGTTTCCCCGTGTCTTCGAGCGCGGGGTTGAGCTTCTCGCCTTTCGTCTCGGTCACGACGGTCCGCGCGATGCGGGCCGCGACGGGCATCGAGAACATGGGGAGAAGGACGAACCAGTCGAAGTCGGCGCGGGTCCAGAGGTAGACGGGGACGGCGTAGGCGAGCGCGAGCATGGCGAGGTACTCGGCGCGGGCGAAGCCGTAGCCGAACCGGACCGCGAGCGTCCGCTTGCCCGTGGTCGCGTCTTCCTCCTTGTCGCGGACGTTGTTCACGACGAGGATGTTCGTGGAGATGGCCGCCATCGGGAGGCTGGCGAGGACGGCGGCGAGCGTGACGGTCCCCTCGGGAATCCCGACCGTGAGGGGGGCGGCGAGGACGCTCGCGGCCTGCACGTAGAACGTGCCGACGACGGCGACGAGACCGAAGAAGACGAAGACGAACAGGTCGCCGAGGCCGTGGTAGCCGAGGGGGTACGGACCGCCGGTGTAGGCGATGCCCGAAGCGACCGAGAGCAGGCCGATGACGAGGATGGGCACGCCGCCGACGTAGACGAGGTACGTGCCGAGGAGGACGGCGGCGGCGAAGGTGAGATACATCGCCCGCTTGACCTCGGCCGGGGGGATGAGTCCGCCCGCGGTGACGCGGGTGAAGCCCTCGCGGGCCTCGGTGTCCGCGCCCTGCACCGCGTCGTAGTAGTCGTTGGCGAAGTTGGTCCCGACTTGGATGAGGAGCGCGCCCGCGAGCGCCGCGAGCGCGGGGAGCGGGGCGAACAGGTCGGCGTGGACGGCCACCGCGGTGCCGACGACGACCGGCGCGGCGGCCGCCGGAAGCGTCTGCGGCCGCGACGCCATCACCCACGCCCGCCTGCGAGAGATGTCCTGCGTGCTCATTGTCTGCATACGAGTGCCGGAGCAGTGAGTAAGTTCCTATCCGAAAGCGCGCGACTCCGAGGCGATGAGTGGGAGAACACGGTGGCTCGGCGGTCGCGCCGCCCCCGACGAGGCGCGTTCTCCCCGGCGTCGGCGACGACGTGGTCATCGCCGTCAGCCGACCCGGTGACGTGGATTCCTCGCTACTCGGGACCGGCGTCGGAAGCCGAATCCGAGTCGGCGGCGACGCCGAGGTGCTCGGCGAGTCGCTCGCGACCCTTCTCGGCTCGGTTTTCGACCGTCTCGTCGGAGACGTACATCTCGCGCTGGCGCTCCACGTCGGCCTCGCGGAGTTCGCGGAGTCGCTCCTCGGGGAGGTCGCAGTCGTCGGGAACGCGGCTGTCGAACCGCTCGCGCCAGTCGTCGCGGGCGGCCGCCTCGTCGGCGAGTTCCGCCTCGGGGCGCAACCAGTCCCAGTGGCGCGCGAGGTCCTCGGGGTACCCCCGTTCGAGGCGGTGGTCGGTGATGGCCGACCGGCCGACTCGCGCGCCCTGTCCGGCCGACATGATGGCCTGCACGTTGACCTCGCTCACCGGCGCGGCGACGTACAGCCCGTCGATCGGCGTGCGCCCCTCAACGTCGGCGTAGTCGCGGTCGAACGTCGTCCGCGTCTCGCCGTCGTACTCGTAGGTGACGAACATCTCGTCGTCGCCGAGCGGTTCGAGGAAGTCGCCGCCGTAGCGGGCGGCCGCGACGACCCGCCTCGCGGTGACGGTCTCGCCGCTCTGGGTCGTGACCGCGAAGCCGGGGCCGGTGGCGGCCGCGTCGGCGGCATCCCCGCCGGAATCCCCCGCGACGTCCGCGGTCTCGTCGTCCCCGACGAGTTCGACCGCCTCGACGAGGTCTGAAACGAGGTCACAGCCGGCCGCCTCGACGTGGTCGTGGATGAGCCCGTAGAACGTCTCGATGTCGACGCCGCCGGGGAAGCCGAGGTAGTTCTCCAGATAGGCACAGCGCTGGAGCGACGACCGGCCGCGGTCGAAGACGACGGTGTCGAGGCCGTACCGGCCGGTGAAGACGCCCGCCGAACAGCCCGTCGGTCCGCCGCCGACGATGGCCACGTCGTAGTCGAACGCCGCGGCGTCCGCCATCTCAGAACTCCCCGGTGACGACGTCCGCGACGCGCTGGCGGTCGAACAGTTCGGCGTCGCCGGTCACCTCGCCGAACTCCTCGGGGTACATCTGCTTCGCGGCGCGCTCGGTCAGAAACAGGTTGTGAATCGGCCCCTGATTGAGGTAGCCGCCGCGGTAGACCCGGCCGTTCTGGACGGCCGTCAGCTCGCCGCCGACGGGGTGGTCCTCCATGTACGCGAGGACGGTGTCGCGGAACTCCGCGGCCGTCTTGCGCTCGTGGCCGCGAACGAGCATCACGTCGGGGTCGACTTCGAGGAGGTTCTCGTAGTCGAGTTCGCCGCGGTTGGTCGTGCTGAGGTTCTCGATGTCGGTCCCGGTGAGCGCGTCGGTGACGCCGAGGTCGTTCCACTGCTTTTTGCTCGTGCCCTTGTCGTTGAGGCGGTACGGCGAGAACGTCTCCGGCTCGGTCGTCCCCTCGTAGGTGAGAAAGACGTTCGGACGCTCGTCCGCCGGCGGCAGTCGCGACTGTATCTCCGCGATGAACTCGTCGTGGAGCGCCGCGAACGCCTCGTAGCGCTCTTCGCGCTGGAACACCTGCGCGACCTTCTCGAACGCCTCGTAGAGGGTGTAGTAGCGGTAGTCGTGCCAGCCGTCGGACCGGCGGAAGATGAGATTGCCGACGAACGGGGCGACGTTCTCCGCGATTTCGTCCACGTCCTCTTGGTCCCAGTCGAACCAGTTGATGAGCATGTTCGGGTCGTAGAGGTGGACGTCGTTGTCGAGTTCGTAGAACTCCTCTTTCGTCCTGACCTCGGGGTACGCCTCGATCTGCTCGCGGTCGACGCTCACGCCGGGAAGCTCGTCGTAGACGTAGGTGTAGTACCGGCCCGCGCCGCCGACGCCGGTCACCCCGTCGCCGACGCCGAGCGCGACGGCCATGTCCGCGTAGCCGCCGTCGTAGGCGGCCCACGACTCGGGAACCGAGTCGAACGTGACCTCGCCCATCGGCTCCATCGCCACCGAGTACGAGGCGTCGGCCTCGGCCGCGTCGGTCTCCGTTCCCGCCTCCGTCTCGCTCGCGGCGGTCGTTTCGGTCGCCGTCTCGGCCGCGGCTGTCGTCTCGTCGCTTCCCGACGAGTCCGACGTACAGCCGGCGAGCATCCCGGCCCCGAGCGCCGTGCCGCCGTAGCGAATGTAGTTGCGTCGCGTGAGTCCCTCGTTCCCGGTGGAGTTCTCGTCCATAGGATTTAGGCTACCCTAAACACACAAGAGCGTTCCTATTTTTCGGCGTGCCTAAACTATGGCGAGGTGACGCGTTTCGTCGCGGGAGACGAGCCGAGACGAAACGAGCCGAGACGAAACGAAACGAGGCCGCATCGCGGGCGAGAGACCGGTATCGGGCGGCGAGCCGGCGTTATCTCAGTAGTGCCACGGGTAGTCGCGGAAGCGCGGTTCGCGCTTTTCGAGGAAGGCGTCGCGGCCCTCCTGTGCCTCCTCGGTCATGTAGGCGAGTCGGGTCGCCTCGCCGGCGAACACCTGCTGGCCGACCATGCCGTCGTCGGTCATGTTGAAGGCGTACTTCAGCATACGCATGGCCGTCGGCGACTTCTTCGTCATCTCGTCGGCCCACTCCAGCGCCACCTCCTCCAGTTCCTCGTGGGGAATCGCCTCGTTCGCCATTCCCATGTCGACGGCCTCCTCGGCGGAGTAGGTCTTGCCCATGAAGAACACCTCGCGGGCCTTCTTCTGGCCGACCTGCTTTGCGAGGTACGCGGAGCCGAAGCCGCCGTCGAAGGAGGCCACGTCGGGGTCGGTCTGGAGGAACTTCGCGTGCTCCTCGGAGGCGAGCGTCATGTCGCAGACGACGTGCAGGGAGTGGCCGCCGCCGACGGCCCACCCCGGCACGACGGCGACGACGGGTTTCGGCATGAATCGGATGAGCCGCTGGACTTCGAGGATGTGCAGGCGACCGGCCTTCGCCTCGCGGACGAGCGGGTCATCGGAGGCGTCGGCCTCGTCGTCGTCGCGGTACTCGTAGCCCGAGCCGCCGCGGACCGACTGGTCGCCGCCGGAACAGAACGCCCAGCCGCCATCCTTCTCGGAGGGGCCGTTGCCCGTCAGGAGGACGCACCCGACGTTCGCGCGCTTTCTGGCGTCGTCGAGCGCGGCGTAGAGTTCGTCCACGGTTCCGGGTCGGAAGGCGTTGCGGACCTCGGGGCGGTCGAACGCGATGCGGACCGCCGGCACGTCGACGGCGCGGTGGTAGGTGATGTCGTCGAACTCGTCGGACCCCGGGACGGGCTCCCAGCGGTCGGGGTCGAAAATCTCCGAGACCATACCGAGAGGCGGCGCGGGCGGCGCAAAAAGATTCGCTTGCGGCCGCGGTTCGGGGGGCGGCCCGCCGCCCGACCGCTCCCCCGGCCCGGAAATATTTGTCAGTCCGCGAACGACTCCCGCGCATGTCGGCCGCGACCACCCTCCTCGTCAGACTCGTCCACCTCGTCGGAATGGCGCTCGTCTTCGGCGGCGCGGCGTTCGCGTGGGCGACGCTCAGCGCCGCCGGTCCCGGACGCGCGGACGCCGGCGGCTCGACCGCCTCTCTCGGCGAACCAGCCGCGCTCGCAGTCACGTACGAGTGGGTCTTCTGGGCGACCATGGGCGCGATGGTCGTCACCGGCGTCGGCAACCTCGGCGCGCTCGGCCCGCCCGGACCGTCCGGGCGCTGGGGGTCGATACTGACGGCGAAACTCCTCGCGGTGACCGCGTTCGTCCTCGGGTCGTTCGTCCGGACGCTCGTCGTGTTCCGGCTCCGGCGGGGCGACTCGACTGGTTCGGGGCGCTCGGTCCTCGCGAAGGGCTACGGCGCGACCGCCGCCGCGCTCCTCGTGCTCGTCGCGCTCGCGGAGGTGCTGGCGCATGGCTGAGGCCGCCGCCGGCCGCGTCGAGGCGTGGGTCGTCTCGTCGTTCAACCTCGTCGTCCTGAGCCTCGTCGGACTCCTCGCCGCGCACGCGAGCGGGGCGCTCGAAGGCGAACTCGCCGGCTTCGGGACGCTCCCCGGCGTCGCCGTCTTCGCGTATCTGTGGCTCCTCACCGCGGCCGCGACCCGGTGGGCGCTGGCGGACGGCGGGCTGGCCGGCCTGCGGAACGGCCTCCGCGGACTGTGGCGACTCGTCCTCCGCGGGTTCGCGGCGGGCGCGCTCATCGGGGGAGCGTTCCTCCTCGGGGTGGTCCTCGTCGGCGCGGTCCTGAACGGCGCGCCACTACTCTCGCTGGCGTTCATCGCGCTCATCGGCGTTGCGGCCGCGAGCGTCGTCGGGGGCGTCATCGGCGGCCTGTCGGTCCTCCTCGACGCCGGCTGTTACTGGGTGGCCGGCCGGCTCGTCGGGCGGTGGACGGAGTCGGGCGCCTCGGGGCGGGCCGCCGACGCGGAGTGAGTAAGTGAATGAGTCAGCCAGTTAGTCAGCCAGTCTGCCCCGAAGCGGGCCGCGCGGACTCGTCAGCCACGACGCCAGCCCGACGAGTATCGCGCCCGCGATGCCGACGAGGAAGGCGGTCGCCCCGGCAAGCGACCCGTAGGCGACGAGTCCGGTCCCGACAAAGGCGGTGGCGAGCGACCGACGGCGACCCATCGACTCGGGGTAGCCGACGGTGTTGAACCGCGCGAGCGCCCACGCAATCACGGCGACCAGCGGCGCGAGACCGAGGCCCATCAGGGGTCGCTGGACGACGAACCAGAAGACAGGAAGAGCGACCACGACCGCGACGAGCGCGAGCGTTCCGCGGCGGCCGAGCGCCGGAGGATAGCCGCGCTCAGCGATATCCGAGAGGAGTACCACGCCGAAGACGACGGTCCCGCCGGCGAAGACCCCGGCGAGCGGTTCGTGTGTGACGACGGCCGCGTACGCGAACACGAGGACGCCGAGAAAGCCGGCGACGGCGTAGACACTGCCGCGATACTGGCGGAAAGACGTGGAGGACATGTCGCCACGATTCGGAGCGCGGGAGAAAAGTCAGTCGGTCGACTGGTTCGGTCAGTCGGTCAATCGGACAGTCGCTCGACCGCGCGCTCGGCGATGCGCTCGCGCACGCGGTGCGAGGACTCGGCGTCGGTCCGGACCTCGATGACGTCGGTGCCGTCGGTGGCGACCGACTCGGCGTAGGCGTCGCGGAAGTCGTCCGGGTCGACCGACGCGAACGAGAGGTCGTAGAGGTCCTCGGTTGCTTCGAAGTCGAGACCGTGGGGCGTCTTGAACTGGTCCGTGAAGGGCGGCTCGTACTCCTCGATGGGGAGCATGTGGAAGATGCCGCCGCCGTCGTTGTTGACGAGGACGATAGTCGCGTCCACGCCGAGGCGGCCGAGCGCGAGCAGGCCGTTCATGTCGTGGTAGTACGCGAGATCGCCGGTCAAGAGCGTCAGGTGGTCGGTCGCCGCGGAGCCGGCCCCGAGCGCCGAGGAGACGATACCGTCGATGCCGGACGCGCCGCGGTTGCCGAGGACCGTTCGGGACTTCGTCGAGGGGCGCGCGAAGCGGTCGAGGTCGCGGACGGGCATGGAGTTCGAGACGAACAGCGTCGAAGGTTCGGGCGCGAGGTCGGCCACGTCGGCCGCGAGTCGGCCCTCGAAGGCGTCGGTCTCGTCGTCGACGAGGCTCCAGTAGCCGTCTTCCGCGTCGGTCCACAGCGCGTTCCACGCCTCGTCGGGGCGGTTGCGGACGAGTTGCGAGAGCCGCCACGCGAGCACCGACGGCTCGGCCTCCACGAGGTCGGTCGCGCCGAACTCGGCCTCGCGCCAGCGGCCCGTCGGGTCGACGAGGTACTGTCGGGCGTCGGTGCGCGCGAGGTACTTCCGGAGCGGCTTCGAGGTCGGCGACGCGCCGATGCGGACCACGACCTCCGGGTCGGGCCAGTCGGCGGTGACGCGCTCGTCGAGGTAGGCGTCGTAGCCGCCGAGGACGGTCGTCGTCCGGGTGTGGCCGCCGAAGCGAAGCCCCGAAAGCGGGTCGGCGACGACGGGGAAGCCGGTCGCGTGGGCGAACGCGGCGACGGCCTCGGCGTTGAATCCCGGCGGGTCGGCGGCCCCGGCGACGACGAGCCCCCGGTCGACCGCGAGGTCGTCGGCCAGCTTTCGGAGGTGGTCCTCGGAGAGCTCCGGCGCACCCGCGGTCGTCTTGACGTAGGGTCGGCTCCCGCTCCGGCCGTCGAGCGCCTCGGGGTCGAGGTCGGCGGGCACGTCGCCCTCGACGTACGTCGGTTCGAGCGGCTTTCTGAAGGGGAAGTTGAGGTGGACGGGACCGGCGTCGACGCCGGTTGCCTCGGAGACCGCGCGGGCGGCGGTGGTTCGGAGGCTCCGGAGCTTCCTGTCCGTGGCCTCCGGTTCGGGCATGTCCTTGTACCAGCGGACGGCGTCGCCGTAGAGCTTCTCCTGGTCGACGGTCTGGTTGGCCCCGCTGTCGCGGAGTTCCGGCGGGCGGTCGGCCGTGAGGACGAGCATCGGCACGCGGGCCTGCGACGCCTCGATGACCGCGGGGTGGAAGTTGGCCGCGGCGGTCCCCGAGGTGCAGAGGACGGGCGTCACCTCGCCCGTGCGTCGGGCGCGGCCGAGCGCGAAGTAGGCCGCCGAGCGCTCGTCGAGGTGCGAGAACGTCTCGATGTCGTCGTGGCGGTCGAACGCCTCCGTGAGGGGCGTCGAGCGACTGCCGGGTGCGATGCACACCGCGTCGATGCCGGTGCGTGCCAGTTCGTCGGCGAAGGTCCGTGCCCAGAGGGCGTTTCGGTTCGGTGCTGTCATCTCGTCTAAGTCGTCGTCAAATCGAGTCGAATCGAATCGGTTCGAATCGGAGGCGGTCGTCGGCTCCGGTGCCGGTCGTCGCTCCCGAACTCAGTCGTCGCGTTCGAGTTCGTCGAGGACGGGTCGGTACTTCAGTTGCACCTCGTCCCACTCGGCGTCGGGGTCCGAGTCGGCGACGAGGCCGACGCCCGCGAACAGCGTCGCCAGCGTCTCCTCGACGATTGCCGAGCGAAGCGCGACCGCGAAACTGCCGTCGCCGTCGGCGTCGAACCAGCCGACCGGCGCGGCGTACCAGCCGCGGTCGAACGGCTCGGTGTCCCGAATCACGTCGAGGGCGGCTTCCGGCGGGAGGCCGCCGACCGCGGGCGTCGGGTGGAGCGCGTCCACGAGAGAAAGGACGTGCTCGTCGCGTTCGAGCGTCGCGTCGATGGGCGTCCAGAGGTGCTGGACGGTCGCGAGCTTCCGAATCCCGCGGTCGCCGACGCGAATCTCGGCCGACAGGGGCGCGAGCTGTTCCCGAATCGTCTCCGCGACGAGCTCGTGTTCGTGGTTGTCCTTCTCGCTTCCGAGCAGTTCGTTCGCCAGCCACTCGTCTTCGTCGTCGGTGTCGCCGCGGCCGGTCGTCCCGGCGAGCGCGCCGGTCTCGACCTCGCGGCCGCGGAGCGAGACGAGTCGCTCGGGCGTCGCGCCGAGGAAGCTCGCCCCGCCGTTCGGCTCGACGAGGAAGCGGTGACAGTCGGGGTACGTCTCCCCGAGGCGGGCGAGGAGGTCGGGCGCGGCGGCGGGGCGGTCGAGTTCGACTTCGAGCGCCTGCGCGAGGACGACCTTCCGAAGGTCGCCGGCGCGGATGCGCGAGACCGCGGCGTCGACGCTCTCGTGCCACGCCTCCACCGAGGTCGTCCGGTGGCGGTCCGAGACGCCCGGCGGCCCCTCGGGGGGCGCGTCGTCGAGCGATTCGAGCGTCTCCCGGAGGTCGTCGAGTCGGTCGCCGACGCTCTCGCTGTCGGCCTCGTCGTCGACGGCGGTGACCGTGAGCCACGCGTCGTCGCCGTCGAAGACGACCTGCGCTTCGGGGACGACGAAGCGCGCGGCCGGGAAGTCGGCCCACGGGTCGCGGCCGGTCGCCTCCTCGTGGAAGGCGAGGCCACCGAAGAATCGCGGGCGAGCGGCGTCGGGGGCGTCCACGTCCGCGCCGTCGAACAGCGCCGTGGCCGCCCGGCGGACGCGCGCGAGTCGCTCGGGACCGTCGGCCTCGACGGCCACGGCGACGCCGCCGCCGACGACGGTTGGCTCGTCGGGGGCGGTCCACAGCGCCCGCGGGCGTTGCATCGCCGCGAGCGACGCCGAGACGGGGGGCGCAGACAGTCGAACCGACCTGCTGACGAGGTGGGTCCCCACCTCGTCGGTCCGCAACGGTTCCATCGACCGTGGCTCAGGACCGGGGACGCTTGAAACTCTCCCTTCTGTTCCGCACCCCGGTCGGGCGACCCCGGTCGAACGTGCACATCTGTCCACCGAGCGACAACGCCGGTGGCTCGGACGCGAAGCGACCGCCGAAAACGCCTGAAAATCAGCTTAGCTGTACCGCTCTTCGTTCCACGGGTTCGCCCACCTTTTTCCGTGGTTCGCTACGCTCACCACGCAAAAATCTGGACCAAAAACTTAGGTTAGCTGTACCGCTCTTCGTTCCACGGGTTCGCCCACCTTTTTCCGTGGTTCGCTACGCTCACCACGCAAAAATCTGGACCAAAAACTTAGGTTAGCTGTACCGCTCTTCGTTCCACGGGTTCGCCGTGTTCGAGTAGCCCCGTTTCTCCCAGTAGCCGCGTTCGGGCTCGGTGAGGAACTCGACGCCCGAGACCCACTTCGCGCCCTTGTAGGCGTACTTGTGCGGGGTGACGACCCGGAGGGGGCCGCCGTGGTCGGCGGGCAGGTCCTCGCCGTCGTAGCCCCAGACGAACATGACCTCGTCGCGCATGCACTGGTCGAGGGGCAGGTTCGTCGTGTAGCCGTCCATGGCGTGGAACATCACGTGGACCGCGTCGTCGTCGACGCCGACCGCGTCGGCGAGCGCCGGGAACGTGACGCCCTCGAACTCGCAGTCGAACTTGCTCCAGCCGGTGACGCAGTGGAAGTCCTGTATCTGCGTCTCGGAGGGGAGGTCGCGGAACTCGTCGAACGAGAGGTCGAGTTCGGTGTCGACCGCGCCCCACGCCTCGAACGACCACGTCTCGGGGTCCCACGAGGGCGTGCCGCTCTTGGAGAGGACGGGAAAGCGCTGGGTCTCGCGTTGGCCCGGCGGGAGTCGGTCGCCGCCGAACTCCTCGTAGAGGTGGGTCACGTCGTTGGCCATGCTCGAAACTTCGGCCCGACGCACCTATCACTAACGACTCCGGACACCCGCCGGCGACCGGAGAAACGGACCGCACTAACCGAAGGTAAACGGCGGTTCGCGTTCGCCCGGACGACCTTCGGAAAACCCGATTATTCCCCCGGTAGAGTTATATACGGCCCTTCCAAAGCGACGGACGTTCAGATGCCCAAAGTAGAGATTACCGTGCCGGAACACCTGGAGATGCAGATCGTCCAACTCGTCGAACAGGGCGAGTTCGTCAACCGCGACGAGGCCATCGAGGACCTGCTGTCGACCGGTATCCGCGCGTACAAGACCAGCGGTCCGATGTCCGACGAGGACCGCGCGTACGAAGACGACGGAATGATGGGCCACGAAGACGAGTACGTCTTCTGAGCCGAGTGACAGAATCCCCCAATAACTCTTAAACCGCCTTCGCTCCTACCCAACGCTCATGCACAAGGACGAACTGCTGGAGCTTCACGAACAGATGGTTATCATCAAGGACCACTTCTCGGCCCGCGAGCACGTCGATTCGAGCCTGTTCGACCCCTACGACGAGCTCGCCGTCGAGCCCTCCCACGTCCACAAATCGAAAAGCGAGCACAAACACGCCGTGTTCGTGCTCGGCAACGCCCTCGCGACCGCGATGAGCGACGACGAGTTCTCCAGCGCGGGCCGCGTCGGCAAGCGCATGGAGGAGTTGGCCGACGACGCCGAAGGCAAAATCTGAGCGGCCGTCGACCGCAACGCCTCCAGCGACCGCCCGCCAGCCGCGGAGTCGCCGCTGGCGGTGGCGCGCGTGTCGGTCGCTAGCAGTTCTCAAGCAGTTCTCCGCGGGTTTCTTTACCACCCGTTCGCACGACACAGGTAGCTAATGCTAGAGATTCCGGGCTGGATACCGTTCCAGCGGCTCGCCGCGCTCCTCGCGCTCCTCGCGGCCGCCGTCGCGCTCGCCGTCGTCGACAGACCGAGTCGGGTCTCGGCGGCGCTCCGGCGACGCTTCCTGTTCGGCCTCCCGCTCGGAACGCTCGTCAGCGCCGGCGGCGTCCTCCTCGTCTACCTCGTGGTTCAGGACGGCTGGTCGTCGTGGTACCGACCCATCGTCATCCCGTTCCGGGCGTGGTCGTACTTCTATCCGACCGGGATGCTGACCGCCGCGTTCGCCCACTCCAGTCCCGGCCACCTCGTCGGCAACCTCGTCGGCACGCTCACGCTCGCGCCGGTCGCGGAGTACGCGTGGAGCCACTATCCGACGCGCCGCGGGTCCACCTCGTTCGGGTCGGCCCGCGAGAACCCGTACGTCCGGTCGCTCGTCGTCTTCCCCGCGGTCGTCTTCGGCGTGGGGCTCCTGACGGCCGTCTTCGCGCTCGGCCCGGTCGTCGGCTTCTCGGGCGTCGTGTTCGCGTTCGCCGGCTTCGCGCTCGTCTTCCGCCCGCTCGCGACCGTGTTGGCGTTCGTCTCCGGGCGCGTCGTCAGCCTGTTTTACAACGCGATGCTGTCGCCCGAGGTCGTCTCGTCGGCCCGCCCCACTTTCTCGACGCCGTGGTGGTCCCAAATCGCCATTCAGGGCCACGCCATCGGCTTCCTGTTCGGCGTCCTCCTCGGCGTGTGGCTCAGTCACCGCCGCGAGGGGTCGCCCCCGCCCGCGCTCCGCAGTTTCGCCGGCGTCCTCCTGTTTGCCGTCAGCGAGTCGCTGTGGGCGGTGTACTGGTACCGCGGGGGCGATACCTACGTGCTGTTTCGCGCCGTCGGCTTCGCGCTCGTCGTCGCGCTCGCGACCGTCGTCGCGCTGACGGTCGCGGCCTCCGACAAGCCGCTCCGGGCGTACGCGCCCGACACCTCCATATTTTCGGCCCGCCGCTGGCAGGCCGGGGCCGCCGTGCTCCTCGTGGTCGTCGCGGCGCTGTCGGGGCCGGCGATGCTGTACAACACGTTCACCGCGAGCGGCGACGACTTGCCGGGCGAGAGCGTCACGGTCAGGGACTACGAGGTGACCTACGCCGAGGACGTGCCGAACGGGCTGACCGCCGTCTTCGACGTCGAACTGTTCGGCGAGTCGACGACGACCAACACCTCGGGGGTCATCGTCAAAAGCGAGCGGCGCGGCATCTGGACGACCGCCGTCTCGACGAACCGGCTGGCGTTCGACGGCGAATCCGCGGTCAGACTCGGCGGTCTCGGCTGGCGCGACCGGGTGACGGCGGTCCGCGACGGCTACGTCGTCACCGGCGCGGGAACCGCCTACCGGGTGTTCCTCGTCGCCGACGGCGAGGCGCGACTGGCGTACGACACCGGCCCGGTCCGGGCCGAACCCGTCGTCGCCCGGCGGAGCGTCTCGGTCGTGCCGACGGCGACGGGCTACGACGTGCAGGTGTCGTCCGACAGCGGGACCGTCAGGGGACCGATGCCGACCGAGAACACGACGACGACGCTCGACGGGATTCGGTTCGTCCGCGAGAACTCCCTCGTGTTCGCCGAGTCGCGCGGGACGAGAGTCCGCGTCGCGCGAGCAGAGACGTACAATTAGCGTGGGTTAGGCGTCGCGCGGTGACGGTACCGGCGGGACGACCGCCGCGGCTCCCGGTCTGCGCGACGGTGCGCCGCCGGCTCACCACTCGATGCGGAACACTTCGGCGTCGAGCTGTCGGCGGTCCTCGTCGTGGAACTCGAACTGGCGGTCGAGGTCGAACGTCGCCCGGAAGGCGTCGGTGAGGTCGCCGCCGGCGTCGGCGACGAACGACTCGACGAACTCCTTGCTCCCCTCGTTGTGGACCGAGTAGGACACGTCGGCGACCGACGCGACCGATTCGAGGAAAGCGCGGTCGGCGTGTTCGTTGCCCCGTTGCGCGCCGAACGGGGGGTTCATGAGCACCGTGACCTGCCGGTCGTCCGAGAGACAGAGCGGCAGGCGGGTGGCGTCGGCGCGAATCCAGTCGATGGGGGCGCTCGCGCCGACCCGGCGGGCGTTGTCCGTCGCGGTGGCGAGCGCGTCGTCGTCGAGTTCGACGCCGACGACGCGGGCGGGCGAACGGAGCGCCGCGCCCAGTCCGAGCATGCCGGTACCCGAACCTAAATCGAGGACCGTCGCGCCCTCGATGTCGCCGCGGAGGTCCGCGAGGTGGACGAGGTGCGCGGCGAGGTCCGGCGGCGTCGGGTACTGTTCGAGCGAGACCTTCGGGTTCTCGAAACCGGCGACCACCGCCAACTGCGCCTCCAGCGCGGCCTTGGTTGCCATCAGCCGTCGATGGAACCTCGAAGCTCAAAAGCGACGCCCTCGCGCCGAGCGCGCTCGCCGAGCGCGGCGAGCGCCGACTCGGCGTCGTCGGGGCGACAGCACTCCGCGACGTCGACGGCGACCCGGCCGACGCCGAGGAACGCGGCGGCGCGGACGTACTCGCGGAGGCGGTCGGACTCCGATTGCACCGCGAGGGGGTCGTCCTCGCCGAAGCGGGCTTCGACGGTGAGTTCGGCCGGGAGGTAGCCCTCCTCGGCGAGTCCGGCCTTCAGGTCGCGGAGGTGCGACGGTGCGGTCGACTCCAGCCGCGACGCGTCGAGGACGACGGGAGTCAGGTCGGCGGGGCGGCCGGCGGTGACGGCGGCTTCGACGGACGAGGATTCGAGCGTGCTCATGTTGCGCATACATTTTCTCTAGTTATGTATATATCTTTGTAAATGCGCAGTAGTAATTAGACAGAGGCAGATTCGCCGGTGACGCGCGGATATCCCCGCGAACGTGACAACCTAGAGACTAATGTAGACCGGTGTCGTACCACCGTTGGGGGAGCACGCTCCACCCCCATTCCCCTCGACCCTGCGCGAGCGATTCTGCTCGTCCCGACGAGGTTCTACTCGGACAACACTGCTACTCGTACGTGTACGAGAGGACCTCCGTTCCCCCGGCGTCCCGAATCGTGACCGTGTCGCCGCCGTTGTTCCACACCGCGCCGCCGCGACCCCAGTAGACGTCCTCGTCGGTGTCGGTTCCCGACCCCGTGTGGAGCGTCAGCGACGCGCCGGGGTCGAGTTCGGTCCCCCCGGCGAACGTGTAGGTCGCGCCCGCCGCGTCGGAGACGGTCCACCCCGAGAGGTCGAGTGTCGCGCCGCCGTCGTTCCGGAGCGTGACGTACTCCTCGTTCAGGTTGTCGTTGTCGTTGCCGGGCGCGTCGGCGACGACCGAGACGGAGAGGCCGTCGTCGGTGGTCGCGTCCGCGCCCCCCGCGGCCGCGCCCTCGGTCGCGCAGGACCAGAGGCCGACCCCGCGCTCTCTGGCGTCGCGTTCGGCGCGCTCGTAGCGCTCGCGCTCCTCGAACGAACTCTCGTAGACCCGGGCGTGGCCCTCGGTGATGAGGTCGTAGTTGAACTCCGCGCCGTCGACGACGACGTACGCGAGGAGCCGCCCGTAGTAGCCGCGCTCGCCCGCCTTCTCGTCGTACCGGAGTTCGACCGTCCGGTCGGCGAGCCGGGACTTCGCGTAGGCGCTCGCGTTCTCGCCGGCCGCGCGGAGGCAGGTCCGTCCGGCCTCCGTCTCGGGGACCCCCTCGAACTCGTCGGGCGTGTTCTCGGCGTGGACCTCCGGGGTGTCGACGCCGAGGAGGCGGACCGTCTCGCGCGCGCCGTCCGGCATGACGACTTTGATGGTATCACCGTCGACCACCTCGACCACCTCGACTGTCACGTCGCCCAGGGCGGCCGCGGTCGTCGGCGACCCCGACTGCGACGTCGTCGACGCCGCCGCTGTCGCGGTCGGTTCGACCGTCGTCGTCGCGTCCGCGCCGCCCCCGCCGAGACAGCCCGCGAGGACCGCGAGCGCGACGACAACGAGTGTCGCGGTAGCACGTCTGACCATTCGATTCACCGTTTGTCAGGGAACCGTATAAGTAGGTGCGTCCGGGTTGCCCGAATCCGAACTCGTCGAATCGCCAGACAGCGGCCTGTATCATATTTCTGTTACAAAGGTTTAAATTCACGCTCCACCAGAAACCTTTTAATGGAACGTCCGAGCCGGCAGCGTCAACGAGAGGAGGAGGCAACGGCACAAGAGGACGAGCAAGTCAACTGCCCGGAGTGCGGTTCTGACCAGATCGTCACGGACGCAGACCAGGGGGAGTTGGTGTGTGACGACTGCGGCCTCGTCCTCGACGAGCGACAGATCGACCGCGGCCCGGAGTGGCGGGCGTTCAACCACTCCGAGCGGCAGTCGAAGTCGCGCGTCGGTGCGCCCATCACGGAAACGATGCACGACCGGGGGCTGACGACGACCATCGACTGGAAGGACAAGGACGCCTACGGCCGCTCGCTTTCGTCCGAGAAACGCTCGCAGATGCACCGCCTCCGCAAGTGGCAAGAGCGCATCCGGACGAAGGACGCCGGCGAGCGCAACCTCCAGTTCGCGCTCAGCGAAATCGACCGCATGGCCTCGGCGCTCGGCGTCCCGCGGTCGGTCCGCGAGGTCGCGTCGGTCATCTATCGCCGCGCGCTCAACGAGGACCTGATTCGCGGCCGCTCCATCGAGGGCGTCGCCACGTCGGCGCTGTACGCCGCGTGTCGTCAGGAGGGCATCCCGCGCTCGCTCGACGAGGTCGCGGAGGTGTCGCGCGTCCCGCAGAAGGAGATCGGCCGCACGTACCGCTACATCTCGCAGGAACTCGGACTCGAACTCAAGCCCGTCGACCCCAAGCAGTTCGTCCCGCGGTTCGCCTCCGCGCTCGACCTCTCCGAGGAGGTCCAGGCGAAGGCGACCGAAATCATCGACGTGTCCGCCGAGCAGGGCCTGCTGTCGGGCAAGTCGCCGACCGGCTTCGCCGCCGCCGCCATCTACGCCGCGTCGCTTCTCTGCAACGAGAAGAAGACTCAGCGCGAGGTCGCGGACGTGGCGCAGGTGACAGAGGTCACCATCCGAAACCGCTACCAAGAACAGATCGAAGCGATGGGCTTCCGCTGAGCGTCGGCCCGCAGACCCGACCCGCGACCCGGCTCGCCGTCACCGATTGAGACCGTCGAAGACGCGCAGTTTCAGTTTTTCACGAACACCACGACCGACCGCCCCCAGAGGCCGGTGTCGTACTGGTGTGCGACGTAGCCGTCGAGGAGCGGCGCGACCGTCCCGCGCTCGTCGGCGGGCGCGATGACCACCGGCGGAACCGACGACCGGGCTTCGAGCGCCTCGGGCGTCGCCGCCGATGTCGAGTCGGCCCCGAGTCGCTCGACGTACCACGCCATCGGGAGCCGCTCGCCCCACGCCTCGGGGACCGGCGGGTAGTCGGCCGCGCCGTCGGCGACGTACATCGAACTCCCGTAGTAGAGCACCTCCGGGGCGTCGTCGTCGGTCGGTCCGACCCACGCCGAGAGGTTGTCGCGGAACGACGAGAACTCCTCCGACGGCTGGGCGAACTGCGCGAGTTCGGCGTCGCGGTCGCTCGGGGCGTACACCTCGCTCGACGCCACCGCGCCGGTCTGGGCGACGAGCGCGAGCAGGACGACGACCGCGGCCGCGACGCGGGGCACGTCCCGTGAGTCGAAGGCGCGACGGCCCCAGCGGACGAGCGCCGCGAGGCCGACGCCCGCCGGGAGCGCGAGCGGGACGACGACGTAGACGCCGAGCCACGGCGCGGACACCTCGGTCAGCATGGGGACGAACGCCAGCGACGCGCCGGCCCAGTAGACCGCCGCCGACACCTCCGAGCGCGGCCCGCCGGCCGTGTAGCGGTCGACGAGGAAGACCGCCGCACCGAGGACGACGACCGGGAGCGCCGCCAGCGCGAGCGCGCCGAGGAGGTCGCCGAGATAGGGGAGGTACTCGTGGGTCCCCTCGGGGTAGCGGTCGACGACGCGGACGCCGACGAAGCGACGGACCGAGTCGAAAAGCGCCGCGTCGATTGCGCCGAGCACCGTCCCCGGCGTGTAGAGACCCGCGCCGTCGGTGTCGCCCGCCCGCGGCGCGAAGGCGAAGACGTAGACCGCGACGAAGACGAGGGCCGAGCGAGCCGCGGGGGTCGCCGCGCCGCGGAGTCGGGCGGCGTACTCGCCGAGGCGCATCGCGGCCGGGCGCGCCGACGGGAGGAGCGCCGCGTGGTCGAACACCAGCAGTCCGGCGACGCCGAGACAGCAGAGGGCGACGACGCCGAGCCCCGACGAGGCGACCGCGAGCGCGACGGCCGCGGCGAGTCCGTAGGCGTTGCGCCGCCCCGCGCCGTCGACGAGGCGGAGCGCGAAG
This sequence comes from Haloferax sulfurifontis, assembly GCF_014635105.1. Taxonomy (NCBI): domain Archaea; kingdom Methanobacteriati; phylum Methanobacteriota; class Halobacteria; order Halobacteriales; family Haloferacaceae; genus Haloferax; species Haloferax sulfurifontis. Next base: position 259,725 of record NZ_BMCI01000003.1, on the reverse strand, counting down.
CCGAAGGCGACGAGCGCGAAGCCGACCGCGAGCACGTCGCCGCGGGCGAACCGCCCGTAGTAGACGAGGATCGGATTCGCCGCGAGGACGGCCGCGAACCCGAGGGTCTCGTCGGCGGCGAGGCGGCCGCGGAAGAGGAGCGCGGCGAGCGGGAGCGCCGCGCCGAACAGGGCAAAGGGGAGGCGGAGCGCGAAGTCGGTCGCGCCGACGAGCGCGAGCGACGGCCGCGAGAGGTGGTAGACCAGCGGCCCGCCGGCGACGGGGCGATACGAGAGGAAGCCGGTTTCGAGCGACCGGAGGCTCCAGTAGCCGACGCGGGCCTCGTCCCAGTGGAGCGGCCGGTCGCCGAGGCCGACGAGGCGGACGACGAGCGCCGCGGCCGCGAGCGCGACGACGGCGAGCGTCGTCCGGTCGGGACGCCGTCCGGCGCGGGAGGGGGTCATGAGGTGACGTGACGCGCCGGACGGCAGAAAGGTTACGACTCGCGGAGGCCCCCCGGCCCGCCCCTTCGAAAGCGTCATCCCCGCCGACCGGTAGCACTCCGATATGTCGCTCATCGAGTCGCTACCCCCTCGGCCCCTCGAACCGCAGGAGCTGACGTCGCTGAATCGCGCGGACGCGTTCGACCTCGTCGTCGCCGTCGAGGACGACGGCCCCGCCCGAAGCCTGCTTTTCGCCACCGACGCGTGGGTCAAAGGCGTCGCCTACGAGGACGACGCCGGCTGGTCGGTCGTCGAGACGGTCGCACTCGACGGCGAGACCGAGCGAATCGACGGACTGCAGACGTGCGAGGAAGCCGTCCTGTCGTTCCGAGGCGACGGGAACGAGGAGTAGTATTAACCGCGTTCCGAACTAAGTATAATCCGTCATGTACAGCGAAATCCTCGTCCCCACCGACGGAAGCAAGGCCGCCGAACGCGCCATCGACCACGCCCTCGACATCGCGGAGACGTACGACGCGCGGATTCACGCGCTGTACGTCGTCGACACCAGCATCTACACCTCTCTCGACGCCGGCGCGGACGTGGTCATCGACGCCCTCGAACGGGAGGGCGACGCCGCGACCCGACACGTCCGCGAGGCCGCCGACGAGGTCGGCATCGACGTGCAGGCGGAGGTCGTCACCGGGACCGCCTACCGCTCCATCCGGAAGTACATCGACGACCACGACATCGACCTCGTCGTCATGGGCACCCACGGGCGCACGGGCCTGAGCCACTACCTCCTCGGGAGCGTCACCGAACGCGTCGTCCGCACCTCGCCGGTGCCGGTGCTCACCATCCGACTGGACGACGAAGACGAGGACGAGGCGGACGCCGACGAGAGCGCGGACGCCGACGCCGAGGCTGAGGAGTAGTCCGAACCGCGTGTCGTCGCGGTCGGCGACGGGGTCGCCGCGGCTTTGATAAACAGTTTTGGTGCGGTCGCGCATACGCCGCGGTATGACCGAGTACACCGTCGAGTTCGTCGGCACGGGCGAGACCATCACCGTCTCCGACAAGCAGACCATTCTCAAGGCCTGCATCGAGGAGGGCATCGCACAGGAGTACTCCTGCCGCGTCGGGATGTGCCTCGCCTGCTCCGCCGAGATTCTCGAAGGCGACGTCACCCAGCCCGCCGCCCGCGGGCTGACCGACGAGGAGGCCGAGCGCTTCGCGCTCACCTGCATGGCCCGCCCGCAGAGCGACCTCAAACTCGACCGCGGCGCCTACCCGCCGAGCATCGAGGGCGACGCCGCGGCCGCCGGCACCGCCGCAGACGACGACTGACGACGGGTACTCACCGGGGCCGGTCCGCCGGCCCGCGTTCTCCGCTTCGTACCGAGTCGCCGAGCCGACGCGCTGGTCCGACGTACTCGCTCGGCCCGCAATCTGCCCGCGGACCGCGTCTCACGCCTCGCTCGTCGCCGCGCAGTTGTTCGGCCCCAACTCGACGTCGAACGCCTCCTCGTCGGTCAGCGAGTCGCGCCCGAGGTTCGTCTCGATGATTCGCTCGTAGTTGGCCGGCCGCGGCGGCATATCCGAGCAGACGAACGAGACGAACGCCGACTCGTCCATCGCGAGCGCCGCGAGTCGCTCCCGAAGCGCGCCGAGTTCGGCGACGTACGCGCCGTCGTCGCCGGGGACCGTCCGGGGGCCGCGGTGGGCTGGCGCGACCAGCGTGTCGTCCGCGAACGCGCCGAACCGTTCCGTGAGCGTCGCGTGGAGCCGTCTCGCGGCGTCGGTCGCGCCCTCGTCGCCGTCTTCGAGGTCCGGGCGGGCGACGCTCTCTAAAAAGAGGCTGTCGCCCGCAACGAGCAGGTCGCCGAGGCGGAACGCGGTCATCTCGGTCGTGTGTCCCGGCGCGTGGACGGCGACGAGTTCCGCGTCGCCGACGCCGACGGGCTCGCCGTCCGCGACGAGTCGCGCGTCGAAGTCGAGGCCGCGGTCGGTCGCGCCCGCCGGGAAGACGGCGGTCGCGTCAGCGCGCTCTGCGACCGCTCTGACGCCGCTGACGTGGTCGGCGTGGACGTGGGTGTCGACGACGGCGACGACGTCCGCGCCGCGCTCGCGGGCGTCTGCGACGTATCGGTCCGCGAACGCCCGAAGGGGGTCGATGACCACGGCCTCGTCGCCGACGACGACCAGATAGGCGAGACAGCCGCTGGAGGGGCGGTCGTACTGGAGGACCGTCGCGTCCGCGTTCCCGACCGAGAGTTCGCGGGCGCGGTAGACGCGCGCCCAGCCGTCCGTGCCGGTTTCGAGGTTCTCGGCGGGGACGCCGGCCTCGGAGAGCAGGTCGGCGACGTGCGCGCTCGACCGACCCTCCGCGCAGACGACGACCACCGGCGAGGGCGCGTCTCGGAACTCGGCCGCGAGTTCGTCGACCGTGCCGCGAATCTCGGCCTGCGTGAAGCGAATCGCCGGAATCTGCGTCGCGGTCACGGCCGCGCCGTCGACGCGCCACGTCTCGAACTCGTCGCGGTCGCGCACGTCGAGCACCGTCGTGGGGTCGCCGCGGGCGAGTCGGGCCGCCAGTTCCTCGGGAGTCATACGCACACGATACGCGCGCCGGGCGGAAGAACGCTCCGCGGGCCGAAAAGAGAGCGAAGCGTTCGCTACTCGGTCGTTCCGCCGTCGTTACTGAGACGGCGTGACGGCGGTTCGTCGAAGTCGAACTCGTCGACGACGTCGCCCGGCGGGCCGTCGACCCCACCGGCGGACGGGGCGTCGGAGCCCGGTTCCGGTGAGGCGTTCGACCCGCCAACGCCGCCCGTCTCGCCGCCTACGAGGCGTTCGGCGGCGTCGCGAATCGAGAGCACCTGCTCGGTCTGCGAGCGGTTGGCGTCGGCGATATCGCCGATTTGGTCCGACACGGTGGTCGCGCGGGCGGTCGCGTCGTCGACCATGCCGGCGATTTGCTCGGCGCTCGCGGCCTGGTCGTCGGTCGCCGAGGCGACTTCGCCGACGCCGACGGTGGCCTGTTCGACCGCCGCCGAGATGTCGGAGAGGCTCCGCATCACGTCCTCGCCGCGGTCGATGCCGTCGTACAGTCGCCCGGTCGTCTGCGAGAGGCTGTCGATAGTCTCCTGCGCCTCGGTCTGGATGTGTCCCACCGTGCCTTCGACCTCGGCGGCGCGGGCCTGCGACTCCTCGGCGAGGTTCTTCACCTCGCTGGCGACGACGGCGAATCCCTCGCCCGCGTCGCCGGCGCGGGCGGCCTCGATGGAGGCGTTGAGCGCGAGCAGGTTCGTCTGTTCGGCGATGTCGTTGATGGCGTCGAGCACCTCGTCTATCTCCGCGATCTGGTCGTGGAGTCGCTGGACGTCCTCGGAGGCCGTCTCCGCGGCCTCGCTCACGTCGCGCATCACGTCGATGGCCTCGTCGGCCGCGTCCTCGCCCTCGGCGGCGCGCATGGCGGCGTCGGCGCTGGTCCGCTCAACCTCCTCTGCGGTCGCCGCGATCTCCTCGACGGTCGCGCTCATCTCGGACACCTCGGCGGCGACGGTCGCCATGTCGTCGGCCTGCGCCTGCGCCGTGGCCTCGATGTCGTCGGTTCGCTCCGTGACCTCCTCGGAGCTCCGCAGGAGCGACTCGACGGGGGCGCTCACGTCGGCTTCGACCTCGTTGGCGAGGGCGCGCCGACGCTCGGCGGCCTCGCGCGCCGCCTGACTGTACGAGTGGATGTACGTCTCCATCGCCACCTGCTGGTCGAGAGACAGGAGCTTCAACACGGGGAGGACGCGCGCGACGACCTCGTCGACGGCGGCTTCGACCCGGTCGTCGCCGCCGCCGAGCCCGCCCGAAACGCCGGACACGCCGCCGAGAAGTCCCGAAAAGAGGCCGCCACGGTTGCCGTCGGCGTCGAACTCGGTGTCGGCATCGCTCCCTGCCGTGTCGCCGCCGGTGAACTCGGCTTTCACCTCGTCCGCGACGGCACCGAGAATGCCCTCGTAGTAGACCGAGTACGCGCCGAGGTAGAACTTCGGCCCGAGGTCTATCATATCGTGTAACTTCCCGATGCGCGCCCGCTTGGCGAAGTAGTCCCCGTCGTACTCGCCGCGGCCGAGTTCGCGGAGATACGTGGCCTGGTCGGCCTGTAACATCTCGGTCGTCTTCGTCGAGCGACCGAAGAACTTCCCCGTCGCGTGCTCGCCGAGGTGGTCGTAGAACTCCGCCGCGAACTCGTCCGCAAACTCGTCCAAGAGCGGTTCGAGGTCGCGCAGGCGACGTTCGTCTCCCTCCGAGAGCCGAACGAACGATTTCCGTCGGTCGATTTCCGCCGCATCGATATCCAACTGCGAGAGAAGTGCGTCTCCGTCGACGCGCGCTCGCGCGCCGGCGTCGACTTGCCCCGAGGAGTCTGCCATATACTTTCTTCAACGGACACCGGTATTTCAACCCTCTCCGCGGAATATCACGAATGATACCGGGATTGATTGCCGTGAGAATCCCACATTCGCCGACCGGTCCGAACGTTCAGGTGACTGGCGAGCCGATATCCGGCATGGACGCCGATTCGTTCCGCGAGTCAGTCGAGACGGCGAAGCGAACCCAACTCGACCGGCTCGGCTCGTCGAAGCTCCTGTTGGCGCTGACCGAGGCGGACCTCTCCGAACCGGCGGTGCTCCGCGCCGCCGCGTACTCCGAGCACGCGGCCCGCGGGACGTTCGCGGCGTGGGCCGCAGACGAGGCCGACGCCGAAGCGAGAGCCGCCTTCGAGGCCACCGCGACCCGAGAGGCCGAACATCTCGACCGCGTCCTCGACGCCCTCGGCGAGGACATCGACCTTCCCGACGAACCCGGCGTGATGCACGCGTACCTCCGCGGGCGCGAGGTCGCTATCGAGCGCGCCGCCGCCGGGATGGTCGGCCGCGGCCTCGTCTCGATTCGCACTCACACGCAGGTCATCGGCTTCTTCGTCAACGAGGCCGACGAGCCCCGCGCCGACCTCTTCCGCGAGTTGAAAGCCGAGACCGAAGAGACGCTGTCGGCCGGTCTCGACCTCCTCGACGACCGCTGTGCGACCGACGCCGACTGGGAGCGCGCCCGGATGGTCGCAGAGTACGTCGTCCAACTGGCGTACGACGACTACGCCGACGGCCTCGCCGAACTCGGCGTCGACCCGAAGCCGCTCTGCTGAGTCGCCGCCGCGACGACCGGCCCGCCCCGCACTGCCCAGCCCCGCGCCGCCGACCCAATCTATTCGTGTCCCCGAGTGGTAGCCGGAGGTATGACTTCCGAGGTTCGCGGGCGCGTCGAGGCGCTGTACACCGCGCCGTCGAAGGCCGAGCCGATGGCCTCCCACGAGGCCGTCTCGGTCGCGCCAGGCGGCATCGAGGGCGACCGCTACGCCGACGGCGACGGCTTCTACTCGGCGACCGACGGCTGTCCGGTGACGCTCGTCGACGCCGCGGTGCTGGACGACGCGGCGCGCGAGTACGACCTCGACCTCGCTGGCGGCCGGCACCGCCGGAACGTCGTCGTCCGCGGCGTCGACCTCGCCGGTCTGCTCGACGCGACGTTCGAACTCGGCGGGGCCGAACTTCGCGGCACGAAGCTCAGGCCGCCCTGCGCGCACCTCGCGGACCTCGTCGGCGACGACGTGGGCGACGCCCTCCGCGAGTCCCGCGGCGGCATCTGCGCGGACGTGCTTTCGCCCGGCCGGGTCGCGGTCGGCGACGACCTCCGCGTGACCGAGGCGAACCCGCGCGAACTGGGTCGGCAGATAGCCCGGCGACTCGGCGGCGACGCGGTTGCGGGCGACGGCGACGACGCCGCGGCGAGCGACGAGGAACCGCACGGGAGCGGCCACGAATGACCGGGGGAGACGATACCGACGACGCGGCCCCGACGGCCTCGACCCCGGTGGAGCGCGCGCACGCCGCGCTCGCGTCGCTCCGGGTCGAGGGCGACAGCTCGGCGTCGACCGCAGACGCACCTGCGAGCACGGCCCCGGCGGTCGCCGTCGCTCCCGGCCGCGTGAACCTCGTCGGCGGCCACACCGACTACAACGACGGCCTCTGCCTCCCGATGGCCGTCGACCGCCACGTCGCGGTCGCGGCCCGCCCGAGAAGCGACGACCGACTCCGCGTCCGCGCCGCCGACTTCGACGAGACGGCCGAGCTCGCCCCCGACGACGACCCCGACGGGTGGGCGGCCTACGTCGCCGCGGTCGCGCGCGTCCTCCGCGAGGACGACCCAATCGGCGGCGCGGACCTCGCCATCGCATCCGACGTGCCCACGGGCGCGGGACTCTCCTCGTCGGCCGCGCTCGAACTCTCCGTCGGTCGCGCGCTCCTTGCGGTCGCCGGGCGCGACCGCCCCGCCGCCGACCTCGCGCTGGCGTGCTGGCGGGCCGAACGCGAGGGCGTCGGCGTCGAGTGCGGCATCCTCGACCAGTTTTCGGCCGCGCTGTGCGAGGCCGACTCGGCGCTCTTTCTCGACTGCCGGAGCCGCGAGACCGAGTCGGTCCCCCTCGGCGACGGCGTCGGCGTGCTCGTCATCGACACCGGCGTCTCCCACGAACTGACCGAATCGGGCTACAACGACCGCGTCCGCGAGTGCGAGGCGGCGCTCGACCGCCTGCGCGAGCGCGCCGACCGCGACCTCGACTCCCTGCGCGACGTGGACCGCGCCCTCCTCGACGCCCACGCAGACGCGCTGGACCCGGTTCACTACCGCCGCGTTCGGCACGTCGTGACGGAAAACGAGCGCGTCCGACGCGCCCGCGACGCGCTCGTCGCTGGCGACCTCGACCGCGTCGGCGACGCGATGCTCGCGGCCCACGACAGCCTGCGCGACGACTACGAGGTGAGCTGTCCGGAGCTCGACGCGGCGGTCGAACTCGCCGCCGAGACGCCGGGCGTCTACGGCGCGCGGATGACCGGCGGCGGCTTCGGCGGAAGCGCGGTCGCGTTAGTCGACGGCGACGCGCTCGACCAAGCCGCGCGCGCGATTCGAGCCGCCGCCCCCGAGCGCGTCGGCCCCGACGCCGACGTGTTCGCCTGCCGTCCCTCCGCCGGCGTTCGACTGGTCGGCGAGAGGTGAGGAGACGAGCCGACGGCTCCGCGTGCGAGGTCGGAAAAATGGAAACGCGGGTCCGTGAGTCCTGCTGTGGTTTCGGTTCGGCTTACGCCTCGTCAAACAGCGTCTCGCCGTCGACCATGTGTTCTTCGACGGTGTCCATGTCCAGCGTCACGCCGAGGCCCGGCTTCTCCGGAATCTCGATGTAGCCGTCCTCGATGACCGTCTCCTCGACGAGGTCGCCCCACCAGCCCAGCTCGTAGGAGTGGTATTCGACCGCCAGCGAGTTCGGAATCGCCGTCCCGACGTGCGCCGACGCCATCGTCGCCACCGGCGACGACACGTTGTGCATCGCGACCGGCACGTAGTACTGGTTCGCCACGTCCGCGATCTTCTGCGTCTCGCGCATCCCACCGACCTTCGGCATGTCCGGCGCGACGATGTCCACGGCCTGATTCTCGATGAGCCGGCGAAGCTCCGTCACGCGGTAGCGGTTCTCGCCGACCGTGATGGGCGTGAGCGTCGACTTCGTGACCTCTTCCTGCACCTCGAGGTTCTCCGGCGGCACGGGGTCTTCGAGCCACCACACGTCGTAGTCTTCCAACTCGGCCGCAAGGCGCTTTGCGCTCCCGCCCGAGAACGTCCAGTGGCAGTCGAACGCCACGTCCGCCTTGTCCTTGACGCGCTCTGTCACCTTCTCGACGATTTCGGCCTTGTGCCGAATCTCGCCGGGCCGCAGGTGGCGGTTCGCGCGGTCCTTCTCGAAGCCCGACGGCACGTCGAGGTCGAATTTGAGGGCGTCGTAGCCGAGTTCGTCGACCACGCGCTCTGCCTCGTCGGCGCACGCCTCGGGGTCGGCCTCCTCTTCGGTGTGGCAGTCGCAGTAGACTCGCACCTTGTCGCGGTACTTCCCGCCGAGAAGCTGGTAGGCCGGGATGTCGAGAATCTTGCCCGCGAGGTCGTGAAGCGCGATTTCGATGCCCGCGATGGCGGTGACCGTGACGCCCTCGACGGAGCCCTCACCGGACATCTTTTGGATGAGATGCTCGTACAGGCGGTCGATGTCGAGGGGGTTCTCGCCGATGACGAACGGCTTCATGCGCTCGATGAGTTCGGGAACGCCCGCGCCCCAGTAGGCCTCGCCGGTGCCGACGACGCCCGCGTCGGTGTAGATGCGGACGAGCGTCCACGGGAAGTTGCCGTCGATCATCGTCGTCTGCACGTCGGTGATTTCGACGTCGCGGCCGCCGCCGCGCTTGGCCGTCACGCCCATCGTCTCCGCCGACAGCTCTCGCATCGTGTACTCCGCGTTCGGATCGTGTAAATCCGCGTAGTTCTTACCCATGCAGAGTGGTTTACTCGGACGTTAGTAAAGTTTTTCCGACCGAGACATGTCTCCGCTCGTGACTCGGGGGACCGGGAGCGAAGTCAGACCGGCGCGCGTCGGTCGAGGGAGTCGCGGAACGTCTCGCGGACGAGCGCGTCGAGGTCGGCGGGGAGACCGAGGCGGCGGAGGTCGGTGTCGGGGTCCGCCTCGGGGTCGGGGTCGATTCCGCGGCGGCGGACCGCGAGGAGCCGCCAGAGATACGCGAGTCTGAGCAGACGCATCGCGTCGGGGACGTCGGCACCGCTTCTGACGCGGTAGGTCACCCACGCGGAGTCGGGCAGGACGTGGTGCGGGTCCGCGAGCCCGTCGGTGAGAAGCACGTCGCGGACGCGCCTCGTGAGCGCGAGGTCGACGACGCCGGCGTCGTGGACGTGGGCGATTTCCCTGCCGGCGACGACGAACTCGGTCCCTCCGAAGCGGTGCGGCGCTGTCTCGACGCCGGGCCAGCGCGAGACGCGCGAGATGATTCTGTCGATGGAGGCGGTCATTCAGTGACTGTACGCGCTCCGAGAAGATAACTACAGAGCCGGAGGCCCCGAGACGCGGCGTCTTTCGACCCGAGTTCGACACCACGTAGCCCGACGATAACCACAGGATTTCCGGACATTCTGTTCACGGTGAGTGTCTGTCGAAAATAGACCCTCAGATTGGCGTGGTATTCGCGGATTAACACGGGTTAGGAACGCGAATGTTCGCATCCGGTGATGGATTCGAGCAGTTCCTCCGCGGTCCGGGGCGCTCTCTACCGGGGAAATTTCGGAGCGCGACGCCGAGCGGTAGACGATTCGTAACGAAGCCCTCGGAACGCAAATAACAGGTCGAACCATGTCTCTGACCCCCACCGATGTACCAACCCCGAGAACCGACTCCGACCACCGGGAGGTCAGGCGATGAATCTCGGCCAGCTCGGCGTCGGCGTCGTCGTCCTCATCATCGTCGCGTTCGCGCTCCTCTCCGGCGGCGTGAATACGCCCGAGACGCCCGCGCCGGTCGACGACGCCGACAGAAGCATCGGCGCCGACGTGGCCGGCCCCGACGCGGACGACGCGCCGCCCGAGGACCCCGACCCCGGAATCGAAGCCGAACCCGTCGTCGCCGGCGACGACGGGGCCGACGACTCGGGCGACGACGGCACCGCAAACGAGAGCGAAAGCGAGAGCGGGACGTTCGAGACGGTCGAGACCGGCGACAACGACACCGACTCGGCGACGAGGACGACCAGACCGCGCGGGAGCCCGGTCGGCGTCTCGAACTACAATGACGACGACTCGTCTTCGGACGATTCGAGTGACGACTCCTCGACTGACAACAGCGCGGACGACTCGTCTTCAGATGATTCGAGTGACGACTCCTCGACTGACAACAGCGCGGACGACTCGTCTTCGGACGATTCGACCGACGACAGCGCGGGCGACTCGACCGACGATAGTGCAGACGACTCGACCGACGACAGCACCGATGACTCGTCTTCGGACGACTCGAACACCGACGACACCGGCGACGACTCGAACACCGACGACACCGGCGACGACTCGGGTGGCGACATCGGGATGTGCACGGTCTGAGCCGCCTCGGAGTCACCCCCGAAACACTCGCCTTGCTCAGCTGTAGCGACCGGGCACCGCGACGACGCGGCCCGCTCAGTCGACCAAGAGATTGAGGGCGTAGGCCGTCCGGAGCACCGACGCGGCATCGCCGCGGGGAAACACCAGTTCGTCGGTCTCGCGGACGTGGTCGAGCACGCCCGGCGAGGAGTGTTCCGGAGCCGCCGCGAGCCCGCACTCGTTTTCCGCGGCCCACTGCATCACGTCGAGGTCGGACTTCGAATCGCCCATCACGAGGACGAACGGGTCGTCCACCCCGAGCACGTCGAGCGCGGCGCGGACCCCCGCCGCCTTGTTCAGGTCCACCGCGGAGAGTTCCGCGGCGTCGGCGTGGTAGTACGCGACCGTCACGCGTTCGAGGGTCCGTTCGACGTCCTCGGGAATCTCCGCCTCCGACTCGGGAAGCCCGTCGCGGTCGTCGAGCACGTCGCGTATCTCCGGGTCGCGCGCCGCGAAGTACGCCCGCGCCCAGTCGGGGCCGGCGGGGTCGTCGGTGAGCGCCTCGCCGAGGAGGTCAAGCAGGTAGACGAGCGCGCCGTCGATGACCGCCTCGGCGTCGTCGCTCCCGGTCTCGAAGTTCGGTTTGAGCGTGACGTTGAACTCGTTGCCCTGCAGGTGAACGCCACCGCGGAGCGCGTCGGGGAGGTCGCGGATGACGCGCCCGCGGACCGACTCGAACACCGACTGCACCGAGTCGTCGAGCGTCTCGTAGAGGAGGCGCTTCGTGTCCGAGCCGTGACCGGGCGTGAAGACGCCGGTGCCGGCCTCGTAGACGATGCTCACGTCACCCGAGTGAACGAGTTCGTTGCCCAGCCCCTGAATGGCGAACCCCTTGACGTTCTCTAAGGTCTGGCCGGTGCAGATGACGATGGGAACGTCCCGCTCGTGGAACCGGGTGAGGAGGTGGAGCACCTCGCGAGGAATCTCGTTGTCCGTCTGCCCCGCGGAGCGAAGCGTCTCGTCCACGTCGAGGACGAGCGCGTTCACTTCTCGCCCGTACTTCGTGTAGAGGTCGAGGGCCGTGAAGGCCTGGTCACGCGTCGCGCGCGCGGCGAGTTCGGCGTAGCGGTCGCCGTCCGAAAGCGCGCGGCGAATGCGGTCTTTCTTCGCCGTGAGTTCGTCGTCGACCGCCTGCCAGTGCGACAGCGCCACCGGCGAGCCGAGCGGCGGCAAGAGGTCGACGAAGTCCTGTGCGTCCCGGACCGCGTCCGCGTCGAAGTTCCCGTACAGTCTGTACAGGAGGTCGTACCGCTCCATGACTCGGGGTCGTCACCCAACCGCATTAAACCCGCATGGGTGCCGGTTCCCCCGCGGCGTCTCGCCGGCGGAGAGACGCGCCGCCGACGGTCGGTCGGCCCCGCAACTCTGATACCGACCCGCCGACGACGTGTGCACATGGCACACTGGACCGACAGCATCGTCGGCGACCGGATGACGGTGGACCGCGAGTTCAACGAGCAGGTGATGAACTCCCGGTTCAACAGTCAGGAGTGGGGTCTCATCATGACGGCGACCGAGTTCGAAATCGAGAACGCGGACGACCCCGAGGCGGCGCGCATCGTCGCCGACACGGAGAAGGTCCCGCAGATTATCCCCGAACTCGACAACATCCGCAGTCAGATGGGCGGGATGGGCGGCGGCGGAGACGACTCCTCGTCCGCCGGCGGCATCGTCGACTCCATCAAGGGCGCACTCGGGATGAGCGGCGGCGGAAAGAAGGGCGAACAGGAGAAACTGGAGGCCGCAGAGCGACTCACGCAGGCGTACGCCGACGAACTCCAAGACCACCTCGAAAAGAAGGGCAAGTGGAATCAGGTCCGGGTCAGCTACCTCGAATAGCCGGGGCGTTCCGGCGGTTGCGTTCGCGCCCGGCGTCTCAGTACTCGTCGCCGGCGTGGAACAGCGTTCGCTCGCTCGCCTCGTAGATGTTCATCAGTTCGTTGATGAGTTCGTCGTACTCCTCGTCTTCCTCGCGGAGCGCGTCGAGTCGGGCGACCGTCTCGTCGTCGAGGTGAATCTGCGGCATACCTACACCCACGCCGCGTGACACCTTAAGCGACGTGGGGCGGCGGATTCGACTGCCACCGAGCACCGAGAGCGCCGCCGCTGGGCGGGACACGTATCGAAACGAAAAACCGGCGGTGTGCCGGGTGGAGACGACGGCCGGTGTCGGTTCGAGTGCGGACGCGACGAGCGCTCGACGGTGAACGTGCCACCGCCCGCGCGGCGTTACTTGAACAGCGACTGGCCGGCGCTACCGGAGACCTCGGTCAGGTCGGCGTGCACGTCGGCGATGCGCTCGCGGATGTCGCGGCCGGCGACGCGGGGGTCGAACACGTCCTTGTTCGGCGACCAGTCGGTCTCGTTGAAGAACGTGTCGCGGGCGTCCGCGACGCCCTCGGGCGGGACGATGGCGTTCGGTTCCTCGGTGTAGCGGTCGTAGGCGGTGCGCGTGTACTCGTACTGGTAGCGGGTGTCCTTGTTGACCTTGCAGATGCCGTGTTTGAGCATCTCCTGCAGTTGGTCGGGCTGGACGCCCGAGGAGCCGTGGAGGACGAGCGGCGTGTCGAGGCCGTGGTCGCGCAGGGCCTGCCGGATGTCGTTGGCGAGGTCCGGACGGAGTTCGAGGTCCTTGCCCTTGGCGACGCCGTGTTGCGTGCCGACGGAGATGGCGAGCAGGTCCGCGCCCGTCTTCTCGACGAACTCGACGGCCTGCTCGGGGTCCGTGTAGAACGCCTCTTCGGCCTCGATTTCGTCTTCGACGCCCTTTATCTGGCCGAGTTCGGCCTCGATGAGGACGTCGGAGTCCGCGGCGTCGACCATCTCGACGACCTCGCGGCTCGTCGCGACGTTCTCGTCGAACGGCTCGTGGGAGGCGTCGATCATGATGGACGACGGGATGTCGAGTTCGATCTGTTTCTCGATGAACTCGAGGTCCGTCTGGTGGTCCATGTTGAGGAAGACGCCGATGTCGTACCGCTCGGCGATGGTCTCGATGTAGTTCCCCATGGCTTTCAGGCCCGCGACGGCGTCGCCGTCGCCCGCGAACCGACAGGCCCCGCCGCTCATCTGCAACAGGAGGTCCGAGTCCATCCGGTCGGCTCCCTCCATGAGACCCATCATAATGTTCGGCTCCGCGATGTTACTCGCGATGAGGCCGAATCCTTCGTCGAGCGCCTCGTCGTACACTGTGGCGAGTTCCTCCCCGCCGTAGAACGGCATTATGCGTTCACCTCGGTTTCGTCAACGACTGCGAGACTAATAATGTATGGGAAGTGAGTTTCGATTCTGCACGTTTTCGTTTGTTCACGTTCGAGTTAATTTTCATCGGGGGATGGAGCGCCGCCGCTGACGGGCGGGGGAAAAACGAGAAACCGTCGGCGGGAGTTACGAGAACAGCTTCTTCAGCCGGGCGAACAGTCCCTTTTCGGGGTCGCCGCCGCGGCGCACGGGTTCGTCCGAGTCCGCGGCGTCGCCGGACGAGTCGTCGGCGTCGGCACCGGCCTCGGCGTCCTCGCCGTCGTCGCCGCTACCGAACGTGACCGAACCGGTCTTGCCGGCCTCGGCGAGTTCGACGGCCTTCTCCACGACTGCCTCGGCGTTGTTCACGCCGTCTTTGACCGTCCCCTTGAGGACGAGTTTGCCGTCGAATCGGTCGCGGCTGACCGAGGTGTCCGAGGTGATGATGACCGCGTCGGCCTCGGCGATGGCGTCCGAAGACAGTTCGTCCTGCGTGCCCATCGCGCCCTGGACCTCGACGTCGATGTCGTGGCCGAGGCGCTCGCCGGCCTGCAGGAGGTTCTCGGCCGCCATCTGGCTGTGTGCGATTCCGGTCGGACAGGATGTGACTGCGACGAGTTTCATAGCTCTAGTGTAAGGATTTCCGCGACTTCAGCCTTGGTGTCGGCCTGAAGGACGCGCTCTGCGAGTTCGCGGGCGTCCGCGGTGTCGGTCTCCGTGACGGCCGCCTTGACCTGCGGCACCGTCACGGCGCTCATGCTCAGTTCGTCGAGGCCGAGCCCGACGAGCAGTTCGGTGAGGTCCGGGTCGCCGGCCATCTCGCCGCACATGCCGACCCAGCAGTCCTCGCCCTCGGCCGCCGAGACGGTGGCGTCGATGGCGCGGAGGACCGCCGGCTGTCGGTAGTCGCCGAGCTCGGAGACGCGCTCGTTGCCGCGCTCGGCGGCCATCACGTACTGCGCGAGGTCGTTCGTCCCGATGCTGAAAAAGTCCACGTGCGGCGCGAACTGGTCGGCCATGAACGCCGCGGCGGGCGTCTCGACCATGATTCCGAACTCGGGCAGTTCGTTCGCGACGCCGTCGGCGTCGAGGTCCGCGGCGACCGACTCGAACCGCTCGCGGCCGGCGCGAAGCTCCTCGACCGTCGAGACGAGCGGGAGCATCACCGACAGGTTCGCGCCGTCGGCGCTGGCCGCCGCGCGCAGGAGCGCGCGCACCTGTGTCTCGAAGAGGTCCGCGTCCGGGCCGAGCGACCGGCGGATGCCGCGCTCGCCGAGGAACGGGTTCTCCTCGTCCGGCAGGTCGAGGTACGGCACCGGCTTGTCGCCGCCGATGTCGAGCGTCCGCACGACGACGCGCCCGCCGTCGAACGATTCGAGCGCCTCGACGTACGCCTCGTACTGCTCGTCTTCGTCCGGCGGCGACTCGCGGTCGAGAAAGAGGAACTCGGTGCGGAACAGACCGACGCCGTCGGCCCCGCGGTCGACGGCCGGCCCGAGGTCCGCCAGCGTGCCGATGTTGGCGGCGACCTCGATGTCGACGCCGTCTGCGGTCTCGACCGACTCGTGTCGGACGTCCACGTCGGCGGCGGCCGCGGCGGCCTCCTTGCGCTCGTCGGTCGGGTCGACCACGAGGTCGCCCGACTCGCCGTCGACGACGACTTCCGCGCCGTCCTCGACGGACTGGAGTTCCTCGCCCACGCCGACGATGGCCGGCAGGGCGAGCGAGCGCGCGAAGATGGCCGCGTGGGAGGTGCGGCCGCCCGTCACCGTGACGAAGCCCGCGACGCGCTCCGGGTCGAGTTGCGCCGTGTCGCTCGGCGTGAGCCGTTCGGCGACGACGACGCTCCCCTCCGGCAGGGACGAGAGGTCGACGCGCTCGCCGTCCGAGAGGACGCGCACGAGTCGGTCGCGCACGTCGCGGAGGTCGTCGGCGCGCTCGCCCATGCGACCGCCCATGTTCTCGAACTGCTCGACGAACTCGGAGAACGTCTCCTGCACGGCGTGTTCGGCCGGGAGCCCGCCCTCGATGGCGTCGGTGACGCCGTCGGTTATCTGCGGGTCGTTGAGGAACTGGACGTGCGCGTCGAACACCGCGGCCTCCTCCTCGCCGACGCGTTCGGCGGTCCGCTCGCGCTCGGCTTCGAGTTCGTCCTCGGCGGCCGCGCGGGCGTCCTCGAAGCGCGCCAGTTCGGCGTCTTCGTCCACGTCTTCCGGTGCCGGCGGCTCGGGTAGGTCGGCGTCCGGTCGGTACCAGACGACGGTGCCGACGCCCGAAAGCGGTGTCACGCCAATGCCGGAGAGGGTTCGTTCGGTCATGGCTTACTGTTTGGCTTCGGGCGTCGAAAGGATATCCTCTAGGGCGTCGAGTGCCGCTTCCGCGTCGTCACCCTCGGCGACGAGGCGCACGGACTCGTCGTGGCCGACGCCGAGACCGGTGACGGCCAGCATGCTGGCGGCGGGGACGAGGTCGTCCTCGTCGGCGCGGCCGAGCTGTACGTCGGCGTCGAACTCGTTTGCGGTCTCGACGAACTGCGAGGCCGGCCGGGCGTGAAGCCCGTCTTCGGGGACGACCGTGACGGTCCGCTCCATCACTCGACCACCTCGGCGAGCACGTCCTGGACGGTCTGTTTGCTCTCGGCTTCGAGGAGCTTCTCGCGGACGTCCTCGTGCATGAGCGACCGCGAGAGGGCGCTCAGAATCTGCAGGTGGTCCTCGCCGCCCGCCGCGGGGACGAGAATCATAAAGAGGAGCTTCGCCGGCTTGTCGTCCATGGCGTCGAAGTCGATGCCCTCGGTCGAGCGCGCGAAGGCGACCGTCGGCTTCGAGACGGCGTCGGTCTTCGCGTGGGGGATGCCGATGCCGAAGCCGACGCCGGTCGTCGCCTCCTCCTCGCGTTCGAGGAGGGCGTCGAGCGCGGCGTCGCGGTCGTCGACGCGACCGGCGTCGACCGCGAGGTCGAGGAGGAACTCGATGGCTCCCTCCTTCGTCGCCGGCGGCTCTTCGAGCGAGATCAGTTCGAGCGGTGTGATGGTGCTGATGTCAGTGACGTCCATTGTATTGTGCTTCGTTCGAGTACGGAAAGATTAGTTCGGTTGTGGTCAGTCGTCGGAGCTCTGGGCCGCGACCTTGGCGTCGAAGTTCGGCTTGATGGCCGTCGCGATGACGGCCGTGACGATGGAGCCCAGGAGGATGCACGCGACGAACATGAACGGCTGGTTCGACAGCGGAACCACGAAGATGCCGCCGTGCGGTGCCGGCATGTTCACGCCGAGCGCCATCGAGGCCGCGCCGGCGACGGCGCTCCCGGCGACGACGCTCGGAATGACGCGGGCCGGGTCGGCGGCCGCGTACGGAATCGCGCCCTCGGTGATAAAGGAGAACCCGAGGAGCACGCCGCTCTTGGCGTTCTCGTACATCTCGGCCGCGTACTTCTGCGGCGCGATGAAGTTCGACAGCGCGAGGCCGATGGGCGGGACCATGCCCGCGATCATGACCGCGGCCATCGGTGCGGTGACGCCCTCGGAGATGAGGCCGACGGAGAACACGTAGGCGACCTTGTTGATGGGGCCGCCCATGTCGGCCGCCATCATCGCCCCGAGGAGAGCCCCCAGAACGATTGCCTGTCCGCCGCCCTGCATGTTGCTCAGGAACGCGGTGAGTCCCGCGTTGGCGATGGAAATCGGGACGCCCAGCACGAACAGCATCACGGGCGTGAGCACCGCGGTGGTCGCCACCGGGATGAGGAGCACGGGCATCATCGGTGCGATGAACTCCGGCACGTCGCGCTGTTTGAACCAGCGCGCGACGATACCGGCGAGGAACCCGGCGACGATTGCGCCGAGGTAACCCGCGCCGGCGGAGCCGCCCTGAAGGCCGATGACGTCACCGGCCGCCTGCAGGACGTTGCCCTGCTGGATGATGTACGACAGGATAAAGCCCGGTGCGAGGCCCGGTCGGTCGGCGATGGCGTACGCGATGTACGCGCCGAGGACCGGAACCATCAGCGTCAGCCCAGCGACGCCGATCTGCGCGAGGAACCAGCCGGCGGTCCCCGTGCTGTTGAATACGTCTTGTACGTTGTTCGAAAGCGAGGCTACCGCGTAGCCCAGCGCGAGAAAGATTCCGCCGATGGTCACGAACGGAATCATGAACGATACCCCGGTCATCAGGTCCTCCTTCACCGACGTGAGGTAGGACCGAACCGCGTCTTCTGCGTCGTTTGCCATAGTGTTGCCACCCCTACGAAAGAACGTACGCAAATGTGCTCAAAAACCCTTTCGAATATGAACGTTACTGCGCGTTTTGGTCGTTGATAAACGTTTATACGAGAATCACCGAGTCCGAACGGTCGTCACCTCGACGTGCATCTCGTTCGTCAGCACGTCTTCGAGGTGCGGGACGCGGGTGCCGGCGACGCCGACGACGCGCGCGGCCGTCAGGACGCCCATTCGGAGGGCGTCAGCGTCGGACAGCCCGTGTTCGCGCGCGGCGAGGAAGCCCGACATGACCGCGTCGCCCGCGCCGACCGTGTCGACGACCTCCACGTCGAGCGCGGGCGCAGAGAGCACCTCGCTGTCGGTGACGAGGAGCGCGCCGTCCGCGCCGAGCGAGGCCAACACGTACTCGAACCCGCGCGCGTGAAGCTCCTCGGCGGCCTCGACGGCGTCGGCTTCGGTCTCGACCGTTCGGCCCGTCGCCGCCGCGAGCTCGGAGCGATTGGGTTTGCAGACGTAGTAGTCGGCGTCCAGTTCGGCGAGGTACTCGCCGCCCATGTCCACCGCGATTTGCCAGTCGCCCGCGCGAGCGAGCCTGTCGACGTCGGAAAGCGACATCCCCGGCGGGAGACTGCCGCCGACCAGAAGCGTGTCCGGCTCGTTCGCCTGTGCGGTTTCGACGAGTTCGTCCACGTCGGCCGGCCGAATCTGCGGACCGTTGTGATTGAGTTTGTACTCGCCGTCTTCCGCGAGCACGGTCGTGTTCAGCCGCGTGTCCGCGTCGATGGTGACGAAGTCCGAGGCGATGCCGTCGGCGTCGAGTCGGTCGCGGACGAACTTCCCGAAGTGGCCGCCGAGAAAGCCCGAGGCGGTCGCGTCGGCGTCGAGCGCCGAGACGTACTTGGCGACGTTGATGCCCTTGCCGCCGGCGGTGAACACCGCGTCGTCGGTCCGGTGGACGACGCCGGTCTGAAGCGGTTCGTCGAAGTGAATCGTGTGGTCGACTGCTGGGTTCGGGGTGACTGTGAGAATCATCGTGCAACTCCGTCGACGACGGTGACGCCCGCGCTCTCTATCTCCTCTCGGGAGTCGGCGTCGAGCGTCCCGTCGGTGATAAACAGGTCAATATCTTCGAGTGATGCGAACTGGACGAAGCTCCGTCGGCCGAGCTTCGAGAGGTCGGCGACGAGGACGACCTTTGCGGCCTTTTCGACCATCAGCTTTTTCATCCGCGCTTCGTCCTCGTTCGGGGTCGTGAGGCCGGATTCGACGTCGAACCCGTTCGTGCCGAGGAACAGCAAATCGAAGTTCGTCCGCTCCATGAACGACTCCGCGGTCGGCCCCACGAGCGCCTTCGTCCGCCGGCGGAGCGTCCCACCGGTGAGTTTGACCTCGTTGTCCTCCTCGTTCAGTTCGATGGCGAGCCGCGGCGAGTTGGTGACGCCGAGTATCGTCCCGTCCTTGGGGACTTTCCGGGCCACCTCCATCGTGGTCGTCCCGGCGTCGAAGAACACGACTTGCCCCTCGGCCAGTTCTTCGACCGCGCGGTCCGCGATCGCGCGTTTCCCTTCGAGATTCTGTACTTCCTTCTGGCCGTAGGTCTGCTCGCGCCCGACGGAGGTCACGGGGACGGCCCCGCCGTGCGACCGCTCGATGAGCCCACGGTCTTCGAGTTCGCGCAGGTCGCGCCGTATCGTCGCCTTCGAGTAGCCGAGATGTTCGGACAGCGACTCGACCGACCGACCGTCCGAGTCGGAGACGAGTTCGACGATGCGGCGTTTGCGCTCTGCTGGTAACATCGGTGGCGATTCCTCGTTAGGTGGAAGATAGGTCGGGGAGTAGTGTTAATTGTTTATGTTGGATTCCGCCCGTATCTGTTCGAAACGGACGGATTCCACACAGGAACGAAAACGGGGTGTTCGTGGGTGAGAAAACGATCAGAAACGAAAACGAGCGTGTTCGAAACGAACGTCGAACCGCCGATTCGGTGCGTCGCCGGCGCTCAGAGACGGTCGAGAACCGCGGCGGTCACGTCCTCAGTGGAGGCGTCGCCGCCGAGGTCCGGTGTGCGCGGCCCGTCGGCGAGGACGCCTTCGACGGCCGACCGAACGCGGTCGGCTTCGTCCTCGTAGTCGAGGTAGTCGAGGAGCATCGCCGCGGACAGAATCGTCGCGGCCGGGTTGGCGATGCCCTCGCCGGCGATGTCGGGCGCGGAGCCGTGAACCGGCTCGAACAGCGCGGCGTCCGGGCCGATGTTCGCCGAGGGGAGCAGTCCGAGGCCGCCGACGAGGCCGGCGGCGAGGTCCGAAAGCACGTCGCCCGCGAGGTTCGGACAGACGACGGTGTCGAACTGCGTGGGGTCCAGACAGACGCGCGTCGCGAAGGCGTCCATCAGGACCTCTTCGGCCTCGACGCCGCGCTCGTCTGCGACCGAGACGACGGCGTCGCGGAAGCGACCGTCCGTCTCGCGCATCACGTTCGCCTTGTGGGCGACCTGGAAACTGCCGCCCTCGCCGCCGACGTAGTCGCAGGCGTACTCGGCGAGTCGCTCGGACGCCGAGGTGGTGACGACGCGCGTGAGCGTCGAGAGGTCCTCCGAGAGGCGGTCCTCGTGGCCCGAGTAGACGCCTTCGGTGTTCTCCCGGAGGAAGACGAGGTCCGTCTCCGGACGCAGGGCGTCGACGCCGGGGTAGGCCTTCGCCGGGCGGACGTTGACGAAGGAGTCCACCGCGGTCCGAAGCGGCAAGATGACGTCCGCCGCGGTCTCGCCGGCCGCGCCGAACAGCGTCGCGTCCGCCTCGGCGGCGAGGTCGTAGGTCTCCTGCGGGAGCGCCTCGCCCGTGGCTTCTTTGACGTGGTCGCCGGCGTCGGCCTCGACGAACTCGAAGTCGCCGACGGCCTTCAGCACGTCAACCGCCGCCGGGATGACCTCCGCGCCGATGCCGTCGCCGGGGATGACGACGATTTCCTCAGTCATCGACGTAGGGCAGGGCGGCGGCTTTCTCGGCGACCGCGTCGGCGTTCGACTTCATGAGCGCCGTCGTGTCCCAGACGCCCTCGGTGAGCGCCTTCCTTTGTGCGTCGTCGACGGTCACGTCCACGGTGGTGTCGCCGTAGGTGACCGTCTCGTTTTCCACGTCCACGTCGATGTCAGCGTCCGGGTGCTCGTCGACCCAGTCCTGCAGTTCGGTGATGGTGTCGTGGTCGGCGGTGACCGTCGGAATGCCGAGCGCGAGGCAGTTGCCCGCGAAAATCTCGGCGAACGACTCGCCGATGATAGCGTCGATGCCCCAGCGCATGAGCGCCTGCGGGGCGTGCTCCCGAGAGGAGCCACAGCCGAAGTTGGCGTTGACGACCATGATGGAGGCGTCCTGGAACTGCGGCTCGTTCAGCGGGTGCTCTTTGGGTTCGTCGTTCTCGTCGTAGCGCTGGTCGAAGAACGCGAACTCGCCGAGGCCGTCGAACGTGACGACCTTCATGAACCGCGCCGGGATAATCTGGTCCGTGTCGATGTCGTTGCCGCGGATGGGCACGCCGGAGCCGAACGCGGAGTCGATTTCGGGAATCTCGTCGGTCATGCGGTGGTCACCTCCTTCAGTTCGCGCACGTCAGTCACTTCCCCGGTGATGGCCGCCGCGGCGACCATGCGCGGGTTCATCAGGACGGTGCGGCCGTCTTTCGACCCCTGCCGACCGATGAAGTTGCGGTTCGACGAGGACGCGGAGGCCTCGTCGCCCTCCAGTTGGTCCTCGTTCATGCCGAGACACATCGAACAGCCCGCCTCGCGCCACTCGAAGCCGGCGTCCTTGAATATCTCGTCGAGGCCCTCCGCCTCCGCGGCGGCCTTGACGCGCTGACTGCCGGGGACGACCATCGCGCGAACGCTGTCCGCGACCTGTCGGCCCTTCACGACCTCCGCCGCGCGGCGGAGGTCGGGCATGCGGGCGTTGGTACACGACCCGAGGAAGGCCACGTCGATTTCGTAGCCCTGCATCGTCTCGCCGGGCGTGACGCCCATGTGTTCCTGCGCCATCCGGGCGGTGTCCTGCTTTTCTTCGGGCAGGTCCTCCGGGGCCGGAATCGGCTGGGTGATGCCGACGCCCTGTCCGGGCGTGGTCCCCCACGTCACGACGGGTTCGAGTTCGGAGCCGTCGATGGTGACGACGTCGTCGTACTCGGCGTCCTCGTCGGAGCGGATGGACTCCCAGTACGGCTTGAGTTCGTCGAACCGCTCGGGGTTTTCCTGGAAGTACTCCGTGTCTTTCAGCCAGTCGTAGGTGGTCTCGTCGGGGTTGACGTAGCCCGCGCGAGCGCCGCCCTCGATGGACATGTTACAGATGCTCATCCGACCCTCCATGTCGAGGTTCTCGATGGCCTCGCCGGCGTACTCGTAGACGTAGCCGACGCCGCCTTCGGTCCCGAGGCGACGGATGATTTCGAGGATGACGTCCTTGGCCTCGACGCCGGGGCCGAGTTCGCCCGTGACCTCGATTTTCCGGACCTTCTTTTTCTCCATCGCGACCGTCTGGGTCGCAAGCACGTCGCGAATCTGGCTCGTGCCGATACCGAACGCGAGCGCGCCGAACGCGCCGTGGGTCGAGGTGTGGCTGTCGCCGCAGACGATAGTCATGCCGGGCTGGGTGAGTCCCTTCTCGGGCCCGATGACGTGGACGATGCCCTGTTCGCCCGACGTGGGGTCCGAGAAGTTGATTCCCGCGTCGCGGACGTTCTGTTCGAGTTCGGCCATCATCTCTTCGGCGGCGTCGTCGCGGAACGGCCGCGACTGGTCCGACGTGGGGACGATGTGGTCGACCGTCGCGTGCGTCCGGTTCGGGTAGGCGACTTCGAGGTCGCGCTCCTGCAACATGCCGAACGCCTGCGGGCTCGTCACCTCGTGGATGAGATGGAGGCCGCAGAACAGCTGGGTCTGGCCGGTCGGAAGCTCCGAGACCGTGTGTTCCTCCCAGACCTTGTCGTACAGCGTTCCCTCACTCATGGCGGTCACCCGGTACGACGCTGTCGTCGCGGCCGCGTTCCCAGACCTGGTTCGCGCCCTCGCCGTTGCGGGGCGTGTGGTCGACGTCGCCCATCGTTTGGGTCTCGGTCGCGTCCCCGTCCGTCGCCGCGGGCGTCGAGTCGCTCCGACCGCCGTCGGTGACGGCCGGGCCGCGCTCGTAGACCGTGGTGAACGTCTCGCCCGTATAGGGGTTCGTGTGGCTGATGTCTCGCATTCGGTCTGTCGTGTCGTCGCGTGTCATTGGTGTCGTGTTCAGTCGTCCGCCGGCGCTTCGGCTTTCTCCGCGTCCGCCTCGTCTTCCTCGTCGGCCCACGCGAACAGGTCGCGAAGCGGCGCGCCGACCTGTTCGATGTGGTGGTTCTCCTCTGCGTCCTTGAGCTGGGAGTACGACGGCCGGCCCGCCTGGTTCTCCAGAATCCACTCGCGGGCGAAGGTGCCGTCCTGGACCTCCTCCAGAATCTCCTCCATGTTCTCGCGGGCGTGCTCGTCGACGACGCGGTCGCCGCGGGTCAGCCCGCCGAACTCGGCGGTGTCGGAGACCGAGTCCCACATCTCGCCGAGCCCGCCTTCGTACATCAGGTCGACGATGAGCTTCAGTTCGTTCAGACACTCGAAGTAGGCCATCTCGGGGGAGTAGCCCGCGTCGACGAGCGTCTCGTAGCCCTGCTTGACCAGCGAGGTGACGCCGCCGCAGAGGACGGCCTGCTCGCCGAACAGGTCGGTCTCGGTCTCCTCTTGGAACGTCGTCTCGATGACGCCCGCGCGGGTACAGCCGAGACCGTGCGCGTACGCCAGCGCCTCCTCTTTGGCGTCGCCGGTCACGTCCTGGTAGACGGCGATGAGACCCGGCGTCCCCTCGTTCGCCTCGTAGTTGCGGCGGACGAGGTGGCCCGGCGACTTCGGCGCGACCATCGTCACGTCGACGTCTTCCGGGGGTCGAATCTGGTTGTAGTGAATGTTGAAGCCGTGGGCGAACTGGAGCGTGTCGCCCGCGTCGAGGGAGTCGCGAATCTCCTCGAACACCGCCGGCTGGACGGTGTCGGGGACGAGCACGGAGACGATGTCGCCCTCGGCGGCCGCCGCGGCCGGCTCCTTGACGCGGAGGCCGTCGGCTTCCGCGGCGTCGCGGGACGAGGAGTTCGCGCGGAGGCCGACGACCACGTCGACCCCGCTGTCGGCGAGGTTCTGGGCGTGGGCGTGGCCCTGACTGCCGTAGCCGATGACGGCTACGGTCTTGTCGTCGATTTGGGAGCGGTCAGCGTCGTCGTCGTAGTAGACTTCCGTGGTGAGTTCTGTCATTGCGTATTCGTGTTGGGTTTGGTGGGTTCGCCGGAGGTTCCGGGTTCCTCTCCGGGGACGGTCTTCTTCGAGCCGTGGGCGAGCGCGGTCTGGCCGGTCCGGGCGATTTCGATGATGCCGAACCGCCGGAACGCGTCCACGGCGTCGTCTATCTTGCGCTCGTCGCCGGAGAGTTGGACCGTGATGGTCTCGGGGCCGGCGTCGAGCGTGCGGCCGTCGTACATCTCCGTGATGGCGTGGACCTTATCGGGGTCCTCGCCGCGGACCTTCAGGAGGACGAGTTCCGCGCGAACGGCGTCGTCGTCCAGCTCGCCGACGGAGATGACGGGCTTGAGCTTCGCGAGCTGTTTTTCTATCTGGTCGATGCCCGGTTCGGGCTCCTCGACGACCATCGTGATTCGGGAGTGGTCCTCGACCGTCGTCGGGCCGACGGTGAGGCTCTCGATGTTGAACTGGCGGCGGGCGGCGAGGCCGGCGACGCGCGAGAGCACGCCGGGTTCGTCCTCGACGATGGCCGAAAAGACCGCGCGCCGCGGTTCGTGTTCCGATTCCGCTTCGGGGTCGATGCGGATGCCCTGCGCGTTGCGGCGGCCGTCGGGGTGTGGCCGCTCGTCGGGCGCGGGGCCCTGCAGTCCTGTCCGATTGTCGCTCATAACTGGTCCTCCGAGAGTGCGAATTTGCCGTTCGCGCCGCCCGAGGAGACCATCGGGTAGACGTTCTCCGCCGGGTCGACGTGGAAGTCGATGACCGAGGGGCCGTCGTACGCGAGCGCTTCCTCGATGGCGTCGGGAACCTCCTCGTAGGAGTCGACGGTCCAGCCGCGCGCGCCGAACGCCTCGGCGAGCTTGTCGAACTGGGGACACCACTCGTAGCCGGCGGCCATGCGTCGGCCCTCGAAGAAGGCGTCCTGCCACTGACGGACCATCCCGATGTACTCGTTGTTCAGGATGGCGACGGTGATGTCGAGGTTCTCGCGGACGGCGACCGAAAGCTCCTGAATCGTCATCAGGAACGAGGCGTCGCCGTCGACGCAGACGACCGTCTCGTCGTCGTCGGCCGCGACCCGCGCGCCGATTGCGGCGGGCAGGCCGTAGCCCATCGTGCCGAGGCCGTGAGAGGAGACCCACCGCCGCGGCTCGGTGAACGTCCAGTACTGGGCGGCCCACATCTGGTGTTGGCCGACGCCGCTCGTGACGATGGTCTCGTCGGGCGTGGCCTCGTCGAGCGCCTCGACGACGAACTGCGGCTTCAGCGGCTCGTTGTCCGGGGCCGCGTAGTCCATCGGGTACTCGTCTTTCCACGTGAGACACTGTTCGACCCACTCGCGCGCGTCGGGGCCCTCGTCCAGTTCGGCGTCGACGCGCTCGATGGCGCGGCCGGCGTCGCCGACGACCGGGTAGTCCGCGTGGACGTTCTTCGAGATTTCCGCCGGGTCGATGTCGATGTGGACGACCTCGGCCTCGGGCGCGAACGTGTCGATGCCGCCGGTCAGGCGGTCGTCGAACCGCGTGCCGACCGCGATGAGACAGTCGGTGTGCGTGATGGCCATGTTGGCGTAGCCGGTGCCGTGCATCCCCGCCCACGACAGGCAGAGTTCGTGGTCCTCCGGCATCGCGCCGATTCCGGGCATCGTGGTGACGACCGGAATCCGGTGCTCGGTCGCGAACTGCCGGGCGACCTCGGTCGCGTCGGCCTTGACCACGCCGCCGCCGAACAGCAAGAGCGGCTTCTCGGCGCGCTCGATCGCGCGCGCGGCCGCCTCGACCTGCGAGTCGGCCGGGTCGGTGCGAGCGCGGCACGTCTCGGGCGGCTGTGCCGCCCCCGGCTCGCTGTCGGTCTCGTTGAGCGAGACGTCCTTCGGGAGGTCGACGAGCGTCGGGCCGGGGCGGCCCTCGGCGGCGAGCGCGAACGCTTCGCCGACGGTGTCACCGACCGTGTCGGGCGACGAGGCGAAGTAGTTGTGCTTCGTGATGGGCGCGGTGACGCCCGTGGTGTCGGTCTCCTGGAACGCGTCGGAGCCGACCATGTCGGACGGGACCTGCCCCGTGAGCGCGAGCACCGCGTCGGAGTCCATGTTCGCGTCGGCGATGCCGGTCACGAGGTTCGTCGCGCCCGGGCCGGACGTGGCGAGACAGACGCCGGGGTCGCCGCGAACGACGCCGTACGCGTCGGCGGCGTGCGCCGCGCCCTGCTCGTGGGCCATCGTCACGTGACGGATGTCCGAGTGGTACAGCGCGTCGTAGATGGGCATTATCGCCCCGCCCTGCACGCCGAAGGCGGTCTCGACGCCGGCGTTTTCGAGGGCGCGGACGACTGACGTCGAACCCGTGGTAACCTCGGTCGGCGTCTCGGTCGAGTCGTCGTCGGCTTCCGTCGCGTCGGGGTCGGTCGTGGCTGCGGTTCGTTCGCTCATGTGTGGGCTCCGTGGTGTGTGGTCGGTCGTCGATACGAGTTGTCTGGTGACTGCGTGTGGTGCTGGTGCGCCATTGTGGGGACTTCGGACGTGTCTGAAAACGGTGCGGATACGCGGGACGGAGAGATGGTGTGGTAGGGGGCTATGCCCCTACAATAATGAGCGACCGAATCGCGCCGACGGCGGCGTCGCTGGCCCCGGCGACCGGGGTCGCGCGAACCGCGTGTTCGTCGTGCGAGGTCATCGTATGCAACACGTCCGTCCCGTCGGTAATAATGCTTTCGCGGCGGGCAACGATTGCACGCCGGTCGGGAGGTCGAACGCGTGCAGGGCGGTCGCCCCGTAGGGCCACAGCCCGGCGCCATCAGGCGCGGACCTCCTCCTCCGTGTCGTCCTCGTGGGTGATACCCACGTCGCGAGCGAACACCTCGAGCGTCGAGTCGTCGACGCGTTCTTTCTCCGCGCCGTGGTCTTTGACGCGGCGGGTGACCTCCCGGACCTCGGCGTCCGAGGGGTCGAACCCGATATCTGCGAGGCGTTTGCGTACCGAGTGCGTCCCCGTGTGCTTGCCGAGTACGAACTCGCGGGTCGCGCCGACCATCTCCGGGGTCATGACGCCCGGTTCGAACGTGTCGGCGTTCTCGATGACGCCGGCGGCGTGGATGCCGCTCTCGTGAGAGAAGGCGTTGCGGCCGACGACCGGCTTGTTCGCCGGGACCGGGATGTCGGACGCCGCCTCGACGATGCGAGCCAGCTCGGTTATCTTCGTCGTGTCGATGCCGGTGTCGACGCCGTAGAGGGATTCGGCGGCCATGACGACCTCCTCGTAGGCGGCGTTGCCGGCGCGCTCGCCGATGCCGTTGACCGACACCTGCGCCTGTGCCGCGCCGGCCTCGAAGCCGGCCATCGCGTTCGCCGACGCCAGTCCGAAGTCGTCGTGCGCGTGCACGTCGATTCTCGCGTCGGTGTGCTCTCGGACCGTCGCCACCATGCGGGCGAAGCGAGTCGGCGTCGCCACGCCGCAGGTGTCCGGCAGGTTGATCCAATCGACGCCCGCCTCGGAGACGGCCTCGACGACTTCGATGAGGAAGTCTTCGTCCGTCCGGGTGGCGTCCATCGGCGAGAACATTACTTCAACGCCCGCGTCGCGGACGTGTTCGACACTGCGGACGGCCCGCTCGACGGCTTCCTCGCGGGAAGCGTGCATCGAGTCGGCCAACTGGACGTCGCTGGTGCTCACGAACGTGTGCACCATGTCCACGCCGGAATCCAGCGCGGCTTCGATATCCTTGTCGACGACGCGGGCCAACCCGCACGTCGTCGCGTCCGTCGAAGCAGCGATATCTGCGACTGCTTCGAACTCCGCCTCCGAGTTCACCGGGAACCCGGCCTCGATGACGTGGGTACCCATGTCGTCGAGGGTTTCGGCGATGTCGCGCTTTTCCTCGTAGCTGAACGAGGTTCGCGGTGACTGTTCGCCGTCGCGGAGTGTCGTGTCGAAGATTCGTACGTCTTCGATTTCAGATTGTTGGGCTAATGTGCCCTGGAAGAACTCGACCCGCCGGGGAACCCGACGAATCCTCCGTGTCTTTGTGAGACATCGTGTCAGTCACGTGCCCGAACTCCTATTTAAACGTTTCTCCCCGACAGTATCACGAACGTTCAGGGGGTGTCGCGTGACAACCCGCACCGACCCTAATCGACGTACCTAAACGACCTTATAGTATTTAATGTCATATATTGACTTGATATGCTCGCTTGGCGTTCGAATCGCTGTACTACATAATACAATCGAATAGAGTTTAGAAACAAAATTTCGTGGCCGATGCGCGCACCGCGGACTGGACAAACGTGGATTGAAACGCGACTGTCGCGTGCAACGTGATAACAATGAACCAATCGCGACGCTCGACGGCGGGCTCGCGGCCCGACCGAACCCTTTTCTCGTCGCTCGACAACCGGGCGGGTATGGGCGATTTCAATCTCAACTTGCAGACGGCCGAAGAACACCTCGACGAAGACGACGCCGAGGGCGATGTCGTCCTCGGCGTCCTCGACGGGTCTACCCCGCCCGAAGAGTGGGTCCAGTCCGTCGCCCGCGGCAACGTCCTCTTTCTCGCCATCGAAGGCGACCTCAACAAGCTCGCGTCGGGCTTCGCACGCGACGTCAAAGACATGGGCGGCCAGCTGATGCACTTCCGGAAGTTCCTCGTCGTCTCCCCACCGGGCGTGGACATCAACACGGACGACCTCTGAGAGGCCGACCCGCGTTGGTCCCGCGTCCCGGCGAGCGACCGCCGACGTGAGGCGCGAGAACCGGGGGCATGGGCCGCGGGGAGAGTCCTTATGCACCGCGCGCTCGACGATACTGGCATGCCGATGAAAGGTCGCGGTGCCTCCGAACCCCGCGAAATCGACCGATGGGACCACGGCGTCGGCTGGCTCGCACACCCCGACGAGACCATGCAACGCGCCAGCCACGCCGTCGAAGTCGACGGCGACGTGTGGGTGTTCGACCCCGTCGATGCCCCCGGCGTCGACGACCTGTTCGCCGAGTTCGGCGACGTGGCCGGGGTGGTCGTCGGCCTCGACCGACACAAGCGGGATTCGGCCGCCATCGCCAACCGCCACGAGGTGCCCGTCTACGTCGCCTCGTGGATGACCGGCGTCGCCGACGAACTCGACGCGGCCGTCGAGCGCTTCGGGGCCGACCTCGCCGACTCGGGCTTCGAGGCGTTCCGCCTCGTCGACCGCTCGCTCCCGCCGTGGCAGGAAGTCGGCTTCTACCACGACGAGTACGACCTGCTCGTCGTCCCCGAGTCGGTCGGCACGGTGGACTACTTCTGCGCCCGCGGCGAACACCTCGGCGTCCACCCGATGCTCCGGCCGTTCCCGCCGCGGCGCGTGCTCTCGCGCTACGACCCCGAACGGCTACTCGTCGGTCACGGCGCTGGCGTCCCCGTGAACGCGGGCGACGAGCTTCGAACCGCGCTCGGAAACGCCCGGCGAAACCTCCCGAGCGCCTACGCCCGGGCGTTCACCTCGATGCTCTCGAACTGATGCCCGACGATACGACCGCCCCCGGCGACGAGCACCTCTCCGGCGCGGAGCCGACACCCGACCGCACGACCGACGGGGAAACCGTCGATTCCGATTCCGGTTCCGAAGTCGAAGTCGAGGGCGAGCGGCGACGGATTCACGTCACCCGGGGACTCGTCGACCTGCTTCTCGACATGGCCGAAGACGCCGAGCCGTCGTCGATGAATCTCGTCCTCGCGCCGACGCCCGCGGGCGAGTTCGACGACGACCTCGGTCTCGACCCGGAGACGCCGGTGCTCACCCACTTCTACATGGCCGAGGCCGGCCAGTCCGTGAGTGCCGTCTTCGGGATGGACCTCGGAACGCCCGCCGGGCGCGGCCGCGCCCGGTTTCTCACCCACCCGCAGGGACCGTTCGAGCTCACCGAGCGCGACGACCTCGCGGCCGTGGTGCTCCTCGCCGTCCCCCCGTGGGAACGGCGGACGCTCGCCGCCTTCGACCGCGCCAGCCGGAAGTTGGAACTCGCCGTCGTCGAGGCCGAACCGCCACAGGAAGAACTCGACTAAGCCGACCGTTCCAGCCGGCTATCGCAGGTAACCGAGGTCAGTGAGCTGTTCCGCTATCTCTTGGAACTCCGCCTCCGAGAGGTCGCCCCCGGAGCGCTCGTGCTGGATGACGATACTGCGCAGGAGGAACCGAACGAGATCGCTCGTGCTCGAAAAGGTGGTTCCCTCGATGGTGTCGTCGACGCGAGCGGCCAACTCCTTCGGGATCGAGACCGTCGTGTACTCGGTCATGGGTCGACCGTGGCACCGGGCGAGGTTAACCCCAACGGTGGCGACCGCGACCGTCCGTCCGGTTTCTCGGCGTTCACCGGCGATATCCCCGAAGGTCGGGGGTTTTTCCATGCGGGACATCCTATACACGTTCGATGGCCGCGAGACCGCCGCAGAACGATACGTCGGAGCCGAACTCAATCGAATTCGGTATCGCCGCGCTCGCCGATGACGTCGACACCGCAGACATCGACTACCCGGCAGACGCCAGCGAAATCGTGCGAGCGCTCGACGACGTCGCCGTGCCGATTGACGCCGCGGGCAATACGGTCGCGATAAGCGACGCCCTCGCCGCCGCGCCGAAAGACCGATTCGACTCCCGCCGCGACCTCTTGGAGACGCTCCACCCGGTGTTCGAGGAGTTCCGCGCCAAAGCGTCGAAGAGCCTGATGGGTCGGCTCCGTTCGCTCGTCCCGTTCTGAAGCCGGTCTCGGTGGAGGCGTCCGGTCTCGACAGCCGGCGCGAGCCGGCGCTCACTCCAGTTCTTCGATGCGTTTCATCTGCTCGCGATGCAACGATAAGATGAGGTCCGACAGCACGCCGAACATCAACAACTGCACGCCGAAGAGGATTCCCGCCGCGGAGACGACGGCGATGACTTCGTGGGAGACCGAGCGAACCACCCACTCGTAGGCGACGTAGAGTGCGAGGCCGACCCCGGTCGCCGTCGACGCAAACCCGACGCTTCCGAAATAGAAAAGCGGATTGTTGGTCTTAGCACGGCGGTACAGTTCGAGAAAGATGATACCACCGTCGCGAATCGGGTCGAGGTTCGTGTCCGAGCCGTCGGGCCGCGGGTAGTACGTCGTGGGGACGACCGTCGTCTTGATGCCACGCTTCGCGCACTCGACGGCCATCTCCGTCTCGATGCCGAAACCGTCGGAGGTGAGCGTCATGTCGAGAAACGACTCGCGAGTGAACGCCCGGTAGCCGCTGAGAATATCACGGAAGTCCTGACCGTGAATGAACGCGAACGCCCGGTTAATGATGCGGTTTCCGACCCTGTTGAGCCGCGTCATCGCACCCGGACGCATGTCGGCGAAGCGATCGCCGATGACGTGGTCGTACCCCTCCGTAAGCGGGGCGAGCATCTTGGTGGCGTCCGTCGCTTCGTAGGTTCCGTCGCCGTCGAGCATCAGGACGTACTCGGCTGTGACGTGGTCCTCGATGGCCTCTCTGACGGCTTGGCCCTTTCCGGTACCCGACTGGACGACGACGTGAGCACCAGCGTCTTCGGCAATCTCACGCGTTCCGTCCGTCGAATCGCCGTCGATGACGAGGACGTTTGTGAATCCCTCGTCCCGGTAGTCAGAGACGACGTCAGCGACAGTTTCCGCCTCGTTGTAGGTGGGGATGAGGATACAGACGGCGTCGGGGGTGGGCATTGTTACAGTGGTGGTTGAGGACTTCTCAAAAGGGTTTTCTCTTTAGTATCAAGGACACGACTTAGTCACGAACCTGAACGGTTTACACGGATGACAGTCGGCGTTGTGCGAACTGACGTCGCTAACCCGTACTATATCACGCCCCGAAAGCCGCGTTTTATCTCCAACCGGGAGTCTGTTTGTGCCACCCCACCAACTCGGTTCGGTCAAGGAGGCTCCCCGAGGCTGTTACTCGGGCGGGCAGTACTGGAGCCGTAGCTCCACCAATATCTCGTGGGTATGGATCGCAGCTGCTTGGTACTCGTACACCCTTGTACTTTTTTGCCCATCCTCTACACCCTTTTTGCTTTTAAGTGTCTTCGGCTCACCCCGGTACACCCACCGATATCAGGGGTGTACACACTCGCCCGTTTTCCGCAGGGGGTGTATTCGTATCGTCGTCTCGGGGGTGTGAATTTGGTGCTGAGGTCCTGTCGACCACTGACCACAGTCTACGAATCCCCCCGCGTGTTTTCGTGCCGTAGCGTCGCGCTTGACTGTGGTTTTTCGTTTCCTCACAGGTCTGTGCTCGTCGACGGACTCACTAGATCATCGAGTCGCGACGCCTGTCACTTTCTCTCTCATCACCAGTACACCTCATCGTACAGGTGGTGTATTGTCTGTTTTCGTTTCTTCGCAGAGAGTCTCCTCGCCTATCGTCGGCACTCACACTTGCTTCGACCAGCGCAGTTCACGTTCACTCAACAATCGCTGAATCGACCATATTTTCGAAGCTGATGTCCTGTGTATCCAGTATACCTCGATCTGAAATGTTGGTCTATTCGATGGATCTCACTTAGGGGAGTCTCTAATCAAATCAGAGCCTCGGGACGATCATAACGAAGGTGTCTTTCCGGGAAATTGTGTGGGTGTGCGCCAGCCAGAATTGCAACTAACCAGAGAGGTGGTCGCTACCGATATGAACTCTGGAGGACGGTAGCAAAGGGGTGAGACCCGTGTTATTTTTATTACCCTCGTTCAACCGGGGGTATGCGCACTCTCGCTCGCCGTCTGGCGAAAGGGGCGGTGTTCCTTTTTTCGCTCACGGGAATCCCGTACCTGCTCTACGGATTGCTCTACTACGTGGTTGACCCGGAGGGCTCCCCAGCGAACAAGCAGGACGCGGAACCGACGGTCAGCATCGTGCTGCCGACGTACAACGAGGAACGAATCATCGAAAACAAACTCGACGACATCTACGCGCTCGACTACCCGATGGAGAAAGTCGAAGTCGTCATCGTGGATTCGAGCGACGACTCGACGCGAGACATCATCCGTAACTGGTTCGAGCGCCGCGACACGCCGACGCTGAACCTCATCGAAGAAGACGAGCGTCGCGGCCTCGCCCCTGCGCTCAACGACGCCTACGCCGCCGCAAAAAACGAGATGGTGGTCAAGACCGATTGCGACTCGAAAGTCGCACCCGATGCGCTCCGTGTCGCGGCCGCCAACCTCGCCGACCCTCACGTCGGCGCGGTCACCGGCCGAAACGCAGACGTCCTGGGAGGCAGCGGCGTCGAAGAGGGGTACCGTGGAATCCAAGCGACCATCCAAACGCTCGAATCGCATCTCGATTCGACGCTCATCTTCCACGGGCCGTTCTCCGCGTTCGAAAACGACGAAATCGTTCCCATTGACCCGGACTCCATCGCCGACGACACCGAACTGGCACTGCTGATTCGTCGGAACGGCAAACGCGTCGTCTTCGACCCCGACATCCGCTACAAGGAGGCGTCGCACTCTGCGTTCTCCAAGCGGCGAACGCAGAAAGACCGGCGTGCGATGGGCTTGATTCGACTCCTCGCCCAGCACCGCGACGCATTGGGTCGGTACGGAATGTACGGGGCTGTCGTTCTCCCGTTCAACTGGTGGTTTATGATCGTTTCGCCGTGGTTGCTCACTGGCGTGCTGTCGGTGACGACGCTCGTCGGGTTCGCCCTCGGTGGCCCCCTTGGACTCGTTGTACCCGGTGCCGTCGCCGCGTTCGTCGCTCTCGGGTCACGCGATGAACTCGGGCCGCTCCAGCCCGCCTACGCACTCTTCGATACGCAGGTGTCGCTGCTCTTTGCGAGTGTGAAACTGCTGCGCGGGGAAGGGAGTGCGATTTGGGAAGTCGACGAAGAACTGCGAGACCAGTACGAATGAGGATACTGCAGGTGACGCCGCGGTATCCGCCGCAATCCGGAGGTGTGGAGACACACGTAGCAGAAATTTCAGAGCGACTCGTCGATCGTGGGCACGAGGTTACTGTCCTCACGGCTGACGCTGGCGGGGATGGGTTTCGACGCGAGCGCCGAAACGGCGTTCGTATTAAGCGCTACCGCGGGGTCGCACCGGACGGTGCCATGCATATTTGCCCGCAGATCATGCGGGCAGTTCGGAACGCGGACGCCGATGTCGTCCACGCACACAATTATCACTCGTTCCCGCTGTTTTTCGCGGCGCTGGGTGTCGGTGAGCGACGGTTCGTCGTGACGACGCACTACCACGGTGGCAGCGCGAGTTCGGTTCGGGAGAGACTGCTGTCGCTTTACAGGCCGTTCGGCAGGTGGGCAATCAGACGTGCCGACGCTGTCATCGCCGTCAGCGAGTGGGAACGCGAACAATTGGCAAGGGACTTCGACGTCGATGCGACGGTGATACCGAACGGACTCGACGTCGAGCGGTTCACGTCGGCCACGGCGTTCGATCGGGAACGACCGTATCTCCTCACAGTTGGACGGTTAGAGGAATACAAAGGTGTCCAGCACGTGATTCGTGCGATGACCGACCTCCCCGAATTCGACCTGCTCGTCGCGGGGAGCGGGCCGTATCGCGATGCGTTGGAGCGAATCGCACGAGAGGCTGGTGTCGAAGACCGAGTCGAGTTCCTCGGATACGTTGATAGCGAGACGTTGCCCGGTCTCTACGCCGGTGCCGATGTCTACGTGACCATGAGCGAGTTCGAGGCCTACGGGATGACGGTGGCAGAGGCGTTGGCGGCGGGGACGCCGTGTGTGGTGAGGGAAGCGGGGGCATTAGTGGACTGGGCAAGAAGAGAAGGAAGTTTCGCGATTCAAGATGCCAGGTCCTCGGAGATAGTCAGTGCAGTCCACTCTTTGGACCACGTTGATGTCGATATTGATATTGGCATCACGTGGAGCGAAGTGGCCGAGTTTACTCAGATCATCTATCAAAATCAATAACCTAGCATCGTTTTTGTCTCAGAGGGTTAGCAGATCAACCGAGCGCCCAAATCAAAGAGGACAAGACGGATTTTCTCGCTAATTAAACCCACAAACAAGGGATTGGGTCTACGAAGGGTTGGTTGGACATAGGTAGTTGTATATTTCTAGAATGAATTTATCGGCTCTGGTAAATCACTAGATGGCGGCGGATTCGGTCGTTAACTCAAAGGAGTTGAAGCGGAAGACTGTTGATACCTATGTCGAAAATCTCCCGCTTCACGACAAAAGTCGTCACGTTGGCTAAAAATGTTGTCACCGACTACGTCCTCGTCTCGCTGCACTGTCTTCGGGTTTACCTTGATGAATCGTACCGCAAGGCACTCGATTTGCTGAGCGAGATGCCGCATATTTTGGGGAGATCGGCCTCGAAGAGGGCGGTCTCCCTGACCACTCGACGCTGGTTAAAGCGTTTGATAGGTTCGAAATGAAGATCTGGCGAGTGCTGCTGCGCCTGTCGGCGCAGCTGCACGACCCCTCGGGTCACGCCGCAATCGACGCTACGTTTTTCGACCGCGAGAACGCCAGCAAGCACTACTGCCGCCACACGAATTACCGCGTTCAGACGCTCAAAGCGACGGCTCTCGTGGATACAGAGACTCAAGGGATTCTTGACTGTACGACCGAGAAAACGCACGACACACAGCTCGGCTGGCAGGTCGCCTGCCGCAACGCAGACGACCTGCACAGCCTCGCCGCTGACAAAGGCTACGAATCGGATGGATTTACGCGAGAAACTCCGAGAAGAGGACGTCAGACCGCTGATTAAGCACCGGATCTTCCGGCCCATCGACCCGCGCGTTATGCGCGTGGTCGATGGGCCTCGATGCCGTCAACGATCGATGTGTGAGACCGTCTTCTCGTCGATCAAGCGCACGCACGGCGACGCCGTGCGAGTGCGAACCTGGTACCGAGAATTTCGTGAACTCGTCGTGAAGTGTGTCATTCACAACATCAAGTGTGCCGCAAAACAGTGAAATCAACCGCTGTATGGCGATTCACCAGAGCCATTAAAAGGGAAATACCTTATTAGACCTAGGGATGAACGAACCTGTACATGAGTCTATTCGACTGGTTCAACAGTTCTGTCCAGTCAATCCGGACAGACGGAATGGATGGTGTTAAAGAGTCATCGTACGAATTTCGAGTAGGATGTGTCAGGTGGATTAGCAATTTGAATTATAATCCAACATCAGTTTGGGAGCGTGATTGGGACCTTCTGATTGTACTTGACGCTTGTCGTTTGGATTTACTACAATCTGTCGCAAATGAATACCAGTTTCTCTCAAACCAGAACTCGTTAACGTCAGTTGCGAGTTCGACATCGGATTGGGTAAAGAAGATTTTCGACCCACAGTATAAACGCAAACTCGCACAGGCAGCGTATGTTACTGGAAATCCTAATTCGATCTATGCATTCCCTTATACGTTCTCTAATCAGTGTGACTGTGGGGCTGAGATCAAACCTTCGCACCAAGCCGTGTACCATGAGGGGTGTGAAATATGTTCATCCTGTAAAACAAAACTCACCGGAGAACGAGAGGTGCCTGTGAAGATATTGAAAGAGGTCTGGCGAAGGAGTTGGGATAACGATATCGGAACGATTCAACCCAGACCAATCACTGATACAGCAATCGAGACCAGTAGGAACCAGGACATAGATTCGATGATTGTCCATTACATGCAACCGCATCATCCGTTCATTCCCGCACCAGAGTTAGACCAAGGCTCGTATATCGGTCCAAACGATAAAGAGCGAAAGAAGCAGTCACGGACGATATGGGAGCAGTTACGGACCGGAGATGTGGACGAAGAAACAGTGTGGCGTGAGTATAAGAACAACTTACGCCACGTATTAGAGGACGTCGAAATACTGTTGGAAAATGTTGACGCCGACACTGCCGTCGTTACCTCAGACCACGGAAACGCGATTGGAGAGTATGGGATTTACGGCCATCCACGTTGGATGCCAATCGACCCACTCGTTACCGTCCCGTGGTACGAAACTACTGGAACGGACAACAAAACACACACACCCACAGAGAGTGTCACAAATTCAAATGTCACTTCTGAAGAGGTGACACAGAGACTCCAAGATCTCGGTTATTTTTAGTTCCAAGTGGTTATCAGTTGCTAAAGAGAGTCGGTAGGACTCATGGGGGATGCGAAGTCGACAATGGTGGCCAAAAACGACTCCAACATCCAGGTGCTCTGGGTGAACTACAGGTGTTGTCGAGAATAAGAGTGACAATTAGTCGGTAGCTTGATCGCTGCAACATCAAGGTATTACCGTTCGTGCGATTCCGAATACTCGGCGCCGGACACCTCCACTGATACCGATAATGACCGTGAAGTAAGTGATAACACCGAGCAGAACTAATCCAACAAGTAATGCGGCGGACATCCCGGGGAGCCTGGCTCTCACAGCGTAGACGACACCGGCCATTACGAGCGCGGCTAGGACCTCGGCCAGGACCTCTCGGCCAGGAAGATCAACGTACGAGAGGTCAAGAATCGAAAAGAGATAATAAGTAAGATACAACAGTTGCAGGGACATTCCAGCAAAACTCGCCACTACAGCACCCTTGATTCCAATCGTCGGGACAAGAATAAGATCAAGAACAAGATTTGTAATCATGAGAATAGCACCACCCCGAAAGGTGATGTCGGGACGGTCCATTCCGCTCAGTACAGCGCTAGCAGTCGACCGAAGTCCTTCCGGGATTCTTGTTGCGACGGCACCGAATGCGATGACTGCTGCCGAGGCGAACTCCTCCGTGTAGAACGTGACGATGATTGGTTGTGCGAGAACACCGAACCCAGCCAGAGCAGGAATCCCAAAAAACAATCCCAAAACGATTGAATCGTTGAGGAGTTCCCGAATACGCTCGTTATTTCCTTCCATATCTAGCCGACTGATCTCAGGTGCGACCGAGCGGGTAATTGCGCTGTAGATAACCATGACAAGGAGAGAGAATCGAAAGCCAATTCCGTATACGCCTGTTGATGATGTACCAAGTAAAATTGTTATTATGATAATGTCGATATTATCGTAAAATTTCTGGACGAAGTTGTTGAGGAAGCTGTACCGAGCGAACCGAACCAGACTATAGATGTGGTGCTTCGTGGGTGAGGCAATGTTGAAACGATTTGAGACGAGACAGATCGCTATCAGCGATGCGAACACCGCACCCGCCATATATCCTATCATGAGTCCAATGGCACCGAAACCGATAGAGACAAGTGAGACCTGAACGGCGACTTGCCCAACCGAATTTGCGAAGTTGATGGCTCCTGAGCGTCCAACTTGGAATTTGCTTGCTAGAAGTGCACCCAAAGTATCCCTCATTTGATATGAAATGACTGTCACAATAATCACCAATACTGAGATTCCCCCAAAATTAAAGAAATTTATCAGTAGTTGTGATGACAATAGGATGCCCGCCGAGACAGTGACAACAAGTAATATAGATAGCAACAAACCAGCAGTTGCAAACTGTTCGGGATCTCTCCCCTCACTGACTCGTTTAACGATTGCTTCGTTCAGACCGCCGTTTCCAAGCAAAACAAGGAATGTGACGACAGTCTCAAACGCATAGAACGTGCCGAGGGACGTCTGAGGATCAGGAAGTGTTCGAGCAAAATAAATGCTCGCGATCCAGGCCACAGCGAGTGCACCCATCTGGGCAATCAACCAACCAATACCAGAACGAGCAGTATCCATCTTATCTCAGTTCAAAGTGTATCGGATTAATAGTTCTCGTATCGGATTCACAGCCAGTTACCAGTGCCGCGTCAGCTAAGGCATTTTGAATACGTAGGAAACAAACCGTAGGTAGTAGAAAATATATTGCATGAACGGCCATACAGAGATTGATTCACAGAACTTCGATTCAGCAATGGTAACTGTGTTAGAACGAACTGTCTCAACGTCATAAATACGTGACCTCCAAGATACGCGCGTCTATTGTTATCCCGACCTACGAGCGACCGTCGAAATTAGAGCGGACATTAGGGTCAGTCTGTGACCAGACCGCAGACAATTATGAGATAATCGTCGTCGACGACGGCTCCGAATCCGAAAACCAACACGACGTTCTCAGGCGTTTCGAAGAGCAGGGACACGTACAAGTACTACGACAGGAAAATTCGGGACCTGCGGCAGCACGTAACCGGGGGTGGCGACGTGCGGCAGGTGAGTTTATTCTGTTCACAGACGACGACTGCATCGTTCCGCGAGATTGGGTACATTCGTTGGTTGCTGGTTTCGAACCGGGTGTTGCAGCAGTAGGTGGCTCGTTAGTCCCACTCGAGGAACTATTGAGGAGCAACCGCTTTGCTCAAGCGCACAGATTTCGAGACCAGATGTCGTACGATGAACCGGACGAGCCAGTTCGGGGTGAAGGTGACTTGGCAGTGGGCGGAACGGCAAATGTTGCATACCGACGGTCTGTGCTTTCCGAGATGGACGGATTCGATGAATCGTTCCCATTAGCAGCAGGAGAAGATGCAGACCTACAGCGCCGGGTCGTTGAAGCCGGATTCGATATGAAATACATCCCAATATCTGTAGAACACAACGATGATTACAGTTGGGAGTCATTCGTTAGTAGAGCAATCCGGTCTGGAGAAGGAACACACCACTTCCATCAAAAACACGGTGGATCTCGGACAATACCGCGGATATTGTTTGGGCTGTTTGGCTCGTTAGCCTATCTTCCCTTGGCTCTACAACAATCAAAAAATCTGGACGTGTCCTTCTTATACGTTCTTGAACGTATGTTAAACCGTGTTGGGGAGCTGAAAAGTACGATTAATTCGTAGGTGGACGGATTACCAACCGTCCATTGCCAACTGGTACACATCACAAATTTCGTCGATGACTGTTTCGGGAGAGTACCGGTTGTAGACATACGCCTGGTTCTGGACTCCATCGCCTGATCGATTTCGTGCTAGCGAAATTGTCTCAGCGAGCTTTTTGGCGTTTCTTGGCGGACAGAGGAGTTCGTCTTGCTGGACGATTTCTGCGGGCCCCCCTAGGTTAGTTGCAACCACTGGAAGGCCTGCTTGCATCGCCTCTAGCAACGTTCGCCCGAACGGTTCCGGCCATATACCTGGATGGACGAATAAGTCAGCATCTGTGTAGTACTGACGTAGTTGCTCGTACGGAATCTGGCCCGTGAAATCGACACGAGAGTTAACTTCCAATCGATTAGCTAATGACTCAAGGGATTGACGTTGGTCTCCAGTGCCAACTACTCTGAGAGAGATATCCGAAGAAAGATGAGACAGAGACTCAATAAGATACTTGACTCCCTTCTCTCTGATTAGGCTACCAACGAAGAGTAACTGATAGCTATTGGAGTCTGTTCCAGATTCAGGAATTTTAAATGAAGGATCAAGCATATTTGGGACCACATCGATCGGAACGTCCTGGAATCCGTTTTCGCGGTAGATAGTTCTGGAAGCGTCGCTCAGAGTGATAAAGCGGTTGATCCGTTTTGTTTCGCTCCGGATAATTCGGCCAGTAGTGCCCATTGAGAGAAGTTCGTACAAACGTCGTTTCGGGGGTGCTTTTATTCCGAAAGCCGACTTAGGTAGGAGGTCATACGAGTTCAGTGTCGCTACGCTTGGAACGTCCATCTGAGAGGAGAGACGACCAACAACAGGGTTCAATACGATGTTGTACGAATGGAGTACGTCGAATGATTCTAACTGCTTGAGTTTCCTTCTCAATGGGAGGTATGCCAGTAGATTCGAACACTCCAGTATCTGGTGTGGGAGGCTTCTAAATCGGTGGACTTTGATTCCGTCGACTGATCGCGCACCGGCGCCATCGAAACTAAACACCTCAACACGATCTACCTGAGGTGATAGTTCATTTGCAAGAAGTTGGACACTGATTTCTCCCCCACCGTGAACGTTAGGTGGATATCGGGGTGTGATGATGGCGACACGCACGATATCAGCGGTGAGCGTGAATTATAAAAATCTTTGGTAGGCACTACCTTCTTCAGCAGCCAGTCAAAAAATAGGATTGGAAGATTGTACTGTAGTCGTAAGTGGTGTCACTCTTTCTGAATGGGGTCTCTGAGGCTACGCTCAACCCAAGGAACACTACGGTACACTTCTCAAAGTTTATTT
The DNA here is from genome assembly GCF_014635105.1 of Haloferax sulfurifontis. Classification (NCBI taxonomy): domain Archaea; kingdom Methanobacteriati; phylum Methanobacteriota; class Halobacteria; order Halobacteriales; family Haloferacaceae; genus Haloferax; species Haloferax sulfurifontis. The sequence continues at coordinate 218,377 of NZ_BMCI01000003.1, read as the reverse complement.
GGAGTTATAGTTCACTTCTACCACTACTGACAATAATAAATATCTCAGAAGCTTCTTCGATGTCGGAGGCCAACAATAACTTTGAGAGACTGTATACGAGGAGACTCTATACCAACACCGCGACGGTAGCACGAAGATACCACTGTACGGGCAGCCGATACTCGTCAATCACAAGGACGGTCGCACTATCTGTGTCAGGTATTTCGAGGTACGTCTCGACATCCTGTGCGTTCGTATCACCACCGTTGGTCACGACGAATACTCACTGGACAACTGACCAGAGAGCAAGTCGCCGACGAGAATCACCACGGTTGCGATATAGAACGTATTGTGAGAATGCCATTACCAGGCGATTTCAAGTCCTCAAAACTCAAGTAGTGTAATCGAGGGAGCGAGCGCGACAGCGTCGTACTGATGATTTTGAGGAGTTCGGTAGAAGACGCCTGCACGTAGATGAACACCCACGACCAGTGGATGACACTTCTGATGAGTGCTGACACAAGCCATTTCGAGGGCGAATCTAACTATTGAACGCCGTCTGCGAGTTGTGCCCCTTCCAACTATCAACACCGGGGAGTTACCCCATAAAACCCGGCAACTGCAACGAGTAGAGAGATTCGCAGACGTTCAGCTTGGCCAAACAGTTCGTATTCCCACATAGACAACTTCAAGCACGTGAAAAATTTAGAGGAGAGAACCGATTTCACGCAGTCAGTCAGTCACGTCCAGCCCCCTACCTCATTGTGGACGGGGACGACGAGTGAGACCATCATTGGCCCTCAAAGTATGAGCTTTTTTAAGAAAGTTCGTCGTATGATATTTTCGGGGAGACGTTCCTCCCATGTTCGCATGGAGCGGTGGATTTTAGATAGGGGAAAGGAATCTGTCTTTAATGAAAGCGATCATTCCAGCTGCCGGTCAAGGGACACGGCTCTACCCCCAGACGCATACGAAACCAAAGGGAATGGTAAGGCTAGCTGGAAAGCCGATTCTCGGACATATCCTCCAAAATATTGCCGAGACGAATGTCGAAGAAGTCGTCGTCGTCGTCGGAGGGACTATGAAGGACCAGATTACTGAGTACGCTCGGTCTGCATTCTCCGAACAGTTCGCGTTCGACTTCGTTGAACAAGAGAACGCAAAAGGCCTCGGCCACAGTATCTATCAGGCCGAATCTATCGCCCGCGGCGACGAGTTACTCATCGCACTCGGGGACATGCTCTTCGAAAACAGATTCAACACATTCCTCGATGCTCATGACGAACTTCCGGAGAGCGACGGAAGCATCGGCGTGAAAGAGGTTTCCGAACCGAGCCATTATGGCGTCGTCGAGATGAGCGGGGACAACGCAGTCAGCCGACTCGTCGAGAAACCTGATGACCCACCATCGAACTTAGCTATCAGTGGCGTGTACATTATCGAAAATTCGAACGCACTTTTTGACGCGCTCGGGCATCTGGTCGACAACGACATCAGAGGTGCTGGAAACGAGTTCCAATTAACCGACGCGCTCCAGAGGATGGTCGAACAGGGGTGCAACCTCCGAACATTCGAAGTCGAAGACTGGTACGACTGTGGTCGTCCCGAGACGCTTCTGGAAGCCAACCGTGTTCTTCTCGAACGAACTAAAACAAATGGAGACGAGCAACTTAGAGGATCTGTCATCATCCCTCCCATTGACGCTGGAGAGAACATAACCGTCAAAGAGAGTGTCGTTGGCCCATACGTGAGTATTGACGATAGGGCCACGATAGAACAGAGCATCGTCGCCAACAGTATTGTTGGACAGAATGCGGTCTTACAGGGCGTCAATATCAACGAAAGCATCGTCGGGAGTAACACCGATGTCCACGGTGAGGCGAACAATCTCAACGTTGGCGACAACAGCAGTATCTATTTCTAACAGATGTCGGAAGACAAAAGTTCACTACAGCCTGATACAGAAATCACAACGCACGTAGTCGTGACTGGCGGTGCGGGATTTCTCGGGAGCCACCTCGTCGATAGCCTCCTTAAAGATGGGTTCCGTGTCACTGTTCTCGACAACTACGGGAGTGGCCGTCAGGAGAACTTGGCGCATGTTGAGTCGCCAAGGCTTACGGTTCAGAAACACGATGTCCGGGATCCGTTCCCTGAATTCAAAACTGTCGATGTCGTCTATCACATGGCGTCACGGGCGAGTCCAGAAGATTTCACCTCGCACTCCGTCGAAATCGCACTGACGAACAGTCAGGGGACCAAGCGCGCACTCGAATGTGCTCGTGACCACGACGCTCGCGTGTTCATCGCCTCGACGAGTGAAGTGTATGGGAATGCAGACGAACACCCACAGTCGGAAACGTACAACGGCAACGTCAACATCAGAGGCCCGCGAGCGCCCTACGACGAGTCGAAGCGCTTCTCGGAGGCACTCGCCGTCGCGTATGAACGGAAATACGAGATGGACATTCGCACCGCTAGAATCTTCAACACGTATGGTCCCCGAATGGATCCAAACGACGGTCGTGTGGTTCCGAACTTCCTGACGCAGGCGCTCCGTGGTGAGGACTTGACTGTCTACGGTGATGGTAGTCAGACCCGGAGTTTTTGTTACGTATCAGATCTGGTCGCAGGAATCCGAACGATTGCTGATGCCCCTGCTGAAGTCGCTGCAGGCGATGTGTTCAACATCGGGAACACGGAAGAGATTTCCATTCGAGAATTAACTGACGTCATCCTCAATGTCGTCGATACCGATTCCGGCGTGACGTACAAATCACTTCCACAAGACGACCCAGAAGTTCGACGCCCTGATATCTCCAAAATCACGTCGCAGCTCGATTGGAAGCCCTCGATCTCGCTCCGAACGGGACTCAAAAGAACGATTCCGTATTTCGAACAGCGGCTAACAGACGACTAATCGCGGAGTCAGTGAAAACTTCGAGGAAGTCCACGCAGAACTCGAAGAGATGGGTCTCGTTGGAGAAGAGTAATCCGAGTCATCTAACGTGGTGAGTTTATACACAACAGTCGAATTGCGAGCAATAACTATATCCACCTCATGCATTTTCACCACCTGCACGCAGACGTAACACATGAGCAAATCGGAGACCGTCCTCGTCACTGGTGGCGCGGGCTTCGTCGGCAGTCACGCGGTCGAGTACTACGCAGAACAGGGTGCCGACGTCACGGCACTCGACAACCTCAGTCGAACTGAGACGCTCGAAAATGCCGATGAGAGTCGGAACACCGCGGCATACAACTGGAATTTCATCGAGGAGAACTACCCCGAGGTCGAACTCGTCGAAGCTGACATCCGCGCCGCTGATACGCTCGAATCCATCGTCGAAGGGCACGACGCAATCGTGCACACCGCCGGCCAAGTCGCAGTCACGGCGTCGCTTACTGACCCTCGCACGGATTTCGAGGTGAACGCCGAAGGGACGTTCAACGTCCTCGAGGCTGCACGGAAAGCAGACAGCGACCCTGCGGTGGTGCTCGCCTCGACGAACAAAGTGTACGGGAACAACGTCAACGACATCTTCGTTCGTGAGGAGGAGAGTCGCTACTGGTACGACGACCCTGACTTCGAGAACGGCATCCCCGAGTCCCTCTCTATCGACGGGTGTGAACACACACCGTATGGCGTTTCGAAACTCGCTGCTGACCTCTATGTGCAGGACTACGCAGAGCGACAGGAGGTCCAAGCGGCCGCGTTTCGCATGAGTTGTATTTACGGGACGCGCCAGTTCGGAAACGAAGACCAGGGATGGGTTGCTCACTTCGCAATCAGCACGCTCAACGACGAGCCGCTGACCATCTTCGGAGACGGAAAGCAGGTTCGTGATGTCCTCTACGTGAAAGACCTCGTTCGCGCCTACGACGCGTTCCTCTCAGACCCTGACGGGAAGTCCGCGGTCTACAACATGGGTGGCGGCACGGAGAACACGACAAGTCTCCTCGAATTCCTCGACCTTCTCGAAGAAAAGTCGGGGAAGCGTACCGACATCTCCTTCGACGAGTGGCGTGAAGGAGATCAAAAGGTATACGTCTCGGATACGTCACGAGCACGGAACGAACTTGACTGGGAACCGAAAGTCGACTTCGAAGAAGGAATCGAGCGGTTCGTCAACTGGTACGAAAGCCGATAACGTTCCTGAAAAAGAAGTTTTGAAGACCGACTTTCACAAGACTTATGCGCGTTTTCCGAATCCATCGAATCAATGAGCGTAGACTCTGAACGTACAGAGGGCCTTGATTCTCAGTCGGTCCTCGAGCTGTTCAAAGACTGGTATCACGTCCCCATCCTCCTCGTGATATTAGTCACTATGTTGGCTATTCGTCTCCGGTCGTACAGCAATTTCATCAGAGATGGTGATGTCCTTTTCTCAGGAAACGACGCGTGGTACCACCTCCGCGAAGTTTCGTACACGGTTCGCAATTGGCCCTCCACAATGCCGTTCGACCCGTGGACGAATTTCCCGTTCGGGACGAGTGTCGGTCAGTTCGGCACTATCTACGACCAAATAATTGCGACGGTCGCACTCATCGTTGGACTCGGGAGCCCCTCCGCGGATTTAATCGCGAAGACGCTCCTCGTGGCACCGGCAGTCTTTGGTACGCTCGTCGCCATTCCAACGTTCTTGATCGGCCGCAGACTTGGCGGACGCCTCGGTGGCCTTTTCGGCGTCGTCATCCTGATGCTCCTACCCGGGACCTTCCTTCAACGTGGTCTCGTCGGATTCGCCGACCACAACATCGCCGAGCCGTTCTTCCAAGGTTTCGCAGTCCTCGCGGTTATGATTGCTCTTCGTGTCGCAGACCGGGAAAAACCCGTCTGGGAGCTCGTTGAGGCCCGCGACTTAGACGCCCTCCGCGATCCCCTCAAGTGGTCCGCGCTTGCTGGCGTCGCCATGGCGGTCTACATGTGGTCGTGGCCGCCAGGCATCCTCCTCGTTGGCATCTTTGGTCTCTTTTTGGTCCTTGCGATGGTTTCTGACTTCGTTCGTGGGCAGTCTCCCGAACATGTCGCGTTCGTCGGTGTCGTCTCGACGCTCGTCACCGGTGTCTTGATGTTCGTCCCACTGTCCGATACTTCGTTCAGTATTACCCAATTCAGTCTCATTCAACCGCTGTTCTCGTTCGGTATCGCTCTCGGTGCTGCCTTTCTCGCCGCACTCGCTCGCTGGTGGGAGTCGAACGATGTCGACGCCCGAGGATACCCTATTTCCGTCGCTGCCATCGGCCTCATCGCGATAGCGCTGCTGGCGGTCATCCTCCCGGACGCTTTCAGACAGATCACAACTAACTTCCTCCGCACGGTCGGCTTCAGCGCCGGGGCAGCTACTCGGACCATCGGAGAAGCACAACCGTTCATCGCTGCAAACTCACTCCAGTCGAGCGGTCAGACTGCTGTCGACCGTATCATGTCTGAGTACGGTTTCACCTTCTTCACAGGTGCTCTCGCGGCAGTTTGGTTCGTCGCGAAACCACTTGTCAGGGGTGGGAACTCGCGGAAGATTGGATACGTTACCGGGAGCCTGGTTCTCATCGGAGTTCTCTTCTTGATACCGGCACTTCCGGCAGGGGTCGGCAGTGTCCTCGGTGTCGAATCGTCGCTCGTTAGCCTCACCATCGTCACCGCACTCATCGTGGGTGCAGTGATGCAAGCTGACTACGAGAGCGAACAGTTGTTCGTCCTCGTGTGGGCCGCGATTATCACCTCGGCAGCGTTCACGCAGGTTCGTTTCAACTACTACCTCGCAGTCGTCGTCGCGGTGATGAACGCCTACCTCCTTCGAGAAGTCCTCAGACTCGACTTCATCGGCTTCGCGAGCGTCGACCGCCTCGGCGACATCTCGTATGGACAGGTCGCAGCAGTCGTGATTGCCATCCTGCTCATCCTCACGCCCGTACTCATCATCCCAATCCAACTCGGTAATGGCGGCGTGTCTCAAACCGCCATGCAAGCGTCCCAGACCGGTCCAGGGACCGTCACTCAGTGGGACGGAAGCCTCACCTGGATGCAGAACAACACACCCGCGGAAGGCGAGCTCGGCGGCGTATCGAACCGGATGGAGTACTACGGGACGTACGAGCGCGCAGACGACTTCGACTATCCGGACGGTTCGTACGGCGTCATGTCCTGGTGGGACTACGGTCACTGGATTACCGTCCTCGGCGAACGCATTCCGAACGCGAACCCGTTCCAGGAAGGTGCGACGGAGGCAGCGAACTTCCTCCTCGCCGACGACGAACAGCAGGCTGAATCGGTCCTCACCTCGATGGGTGACGACGGTGAAGGCGACCAGACTCGCTACGTCATGGTCGACTGGCAGATGGCTTCGACCGACTCGAAGTTCAGCGCGCCGACCGTCTTCTACGACGAGTCGAACGTCTCTACGTCGGACTTCTACAGTCCGATGTACCGCCTGCAAGAGCAGAACGGACAGACGACTATCGCCGCCGCATCGAACGTCAAAGACCAGCGCTACTACGAGAGCTTGATGGTCCGGCTCTACGCGTACCACGGAAGCGCTCGCGAGGCGGCGCCGATCGTCGTCGACTGGGAAGAACGCACATCCGCCGACGGCTCGGTGACGTTCAGAGTGACGCCCTCGGACGGGCAGGCAGTCAGGGTGTTCGACAACATGACCGCGGCAGAGGAGTACGTCGCGAACGACCCGACGTCCCAGATCGGCGGTCTCGGAACGTTCCCCGAGGAGCGCGTTTCGGCCCTCGAACACTACCGTCTCGTGAAGTCCTCGAACAGCTCGGCGCTCCGCTCGGGGTCCTACCAGAACTCCATCGTCAGGGAGGGCAACACCTACGGCATCCAGCCGCAGGCGCTCGTCCCCAACAACCCCTCGTGGGTCAAGACGTTCGAACGCGTCCCCGGCGCGACGGTCGAAGGGAGCGGTGCCCCGGCCAACGCGACGGTGACCGCGCGCGTTCAGATGCGCGACCTGACCACGGGCACGAACTTCACCTACACACAGCAGGCGCAGACCGACGCCGACGGTGAGTTCACGATGACGCTCCCGTACTCCACGACCGGCTACGACGAGTACGGCCCGGAAAACGGCTACACGAACGTCAGCGTCCGCGCGACGGGGGGCTACGCGTTCACCGGCCCGACCTCGGTCGCCGGAAACAGCACTATCGTCACCTACCAGGCGGAGAACGTCGCCGTCGAGGAGGGCCTCGTCAACGGTGCCGAAGACGGTGCCGTGCAGGTCAGCCTCGAACGGAACGAACAGGAACTCGACCTGCCTGTTGACTCCTCGTCCGGAGATTCCTCGTCGGACGACTCGCAGACGAACGAGTCGACGTCGGCTTCGGTCTCGGCGTCAGTCGACGCTGGCGCGGTCTCTGTCGCCGCCTAACGGAGCACAGAGCCGGCGACGTCTCTCGCGGTCGCATTTTTTCCACGCAGTTCAGAACAACCGCCGACAGTCGAGCAAGCGAGTGCCGACCGAAGCCGCTCGGGAGCGTCTCCGGACTCGACTCAGATGAGCGGAGCCGACTCAGACCAGCGACTCGTAGTCGATTCCCTCGCGTCGAGTGACGATGCGGCGACCGTCGATGACGACGCGCGAGCGCATGGCGTCGAACTCGTCGTCGAGCGCCGCGAACTCGTCCCAGTCGGTCGCGACGAGCGCCGCGTCGGCGTTCGCGAGCGCGTCCGCGGCCGAGTCGGCGTACTCGATGTCGGGGAACCGCTCGCGCATGTTGTCGGTTGCGACGGGGTCGTAGCCGACGACGTCGGCTCCGGCGTCGACGAGCGAACTGATGAGTAACGTCGCCCGCGACTTCCGGATGTCGTCGGTGCCGGGCTTGAACGCGAGCCCGAGCACGGCGACGCGCTTGCCGTCGGGGTCGACACGTTCTCGGAGCAGGTCGAGCATTCGCTCCGGTTGGCCGTCGTTGACGTCGACGGCGGCCTGCAGGAGGCGCGGTTCGTAGCCCTGGGCGCGGGCGGCGGCGATAATCGCGGCCGTGTCTTTCGGGAAGCACGACCCGCCCCATCCGAGACCCGCACCGAGGAACGCCGACCCGATACGGGCGTCGAGACCGATAGTCTCCAACACCTCGTCGGAGTCGACGCCGAACTCCTTGCAGATGTTCGCGAGGTCGTTGGCGAGGCTGATCTTCGACGCGAGGAAGGCGTTGTTGGCGTACTTTATCATCTCGGCTTCGCTGATGCCGGTCTCGACGACCGGCGGATTCCCGGCGCGTTCGACGAGCGGGGCGAAAATCTCGGCGAGTCGCTCGTGCGCCCGGTCGGTCTGTGCGCCGAAGACGATTTTGTCAGGGCCGAGGAAGTCGTCGACTGCGGTGCCCTCGCGGAGGAACTCGGGGTTCATCGCGATATCGAACCCCTCACCGACGCGTTTCCCCGACGCCTCCTCGATTCGCGGCCCGATGACGTCGACCGTCGTCGTCGGGACGACCGTGCTCTTGGTGACGACGAGATGCGAACCGTCTTTCCGCGCGAGCGTCTCGCCGAGCGACGTCGCGGCGGCCTTCATCGCGCCGAGGTCGATACTGCCGTCGTCGTTCGACGGGGTCGGGAGGGCGAGGAACGTGGCCTCCGTGTCGAGAATCTCGTCGTAGTCGGTCGTCGCTCGGAGTCCGTCTCCCGCGTGCCGTTCGACGAGTTCGGCCAGCCCGGGCTCGTGAATCGGACATCGGCCCTCGTTCAACGCCCGAACGATATCGTCGTCGATGTCGACGTTGACGACGCGGTGGCCGAGCTCCGCGAAGCAGGCCGCGACCGTCGTGCCGACGTACCCGCTACCGATGATGCTGAGCTTCATTGACAGAGTTGTGCACGCCGTGAGCTTTGATTCTTTCCGAGTCCGGCTCACACCCGAGCGCGCCGCAACGTCGAACGGTGGACTGATATCCTCGCCGAGAGAGCATCCGACAACGAAATGTCGAGGAACTCAGACGGGTCGACAGCCCGTTTCTCGTGGCTTCTCATCTACCTGAAAGGCGTCTGTATGGGGGCCGCCGACGCCGTTCCGGGCGTCTCGGGCGGTACTATCGCGCTCATCACTGGCATCTACGAACGACTCATCGGCGCGGTGACGGCCATCACGCCCGGCCGCATCAAACGCGTCCTCGGCGTCGTCGTCCCCGGCCGCCGAGCCGACGCGGTCGCGGCGATGCGCGAAATCGACATCGGCTTCCTGCTCGCGCTCGGCGCGGGTATCGCCACCGCCATCGTGACCGTGATGCGCGTGCTCCACATCGCGCTCACCGAGGCACCGGTGCCCACCTACGGCTTCTTCTTCGGGCTCATCGCCGCGTCGGCGGTCGTCCTCTACGCCCAGGTGTCGCTCGACGGCCCGCGTCAAATCGCGGCGGCCGTCGCCGGGTTCGCCCTCGCGTTCGTCGCCTCGGGCGGGAGCGGCGGCGCGTTCGGGCACTCGCCGCCGGCGATTGCGGTCGCCGGCGGAATCGCCGTCAGCGCGATGATTCTCCCCGGCGTCTCCGGGTCGCTTCTCCTGTTGATTCTCGGACAGTACGAGTACATGAACGCGACGCTCAACGCGTTCATCGACAGCCTCCTCGACGTCGCCGCCGGCGCGCCGCTGTCGGTCGTCGTCGAGTCGGGCACGGTCGTCGTCACGTTCATGGTCGGAGCCGTCGTCGGCCTGTTCACCATCGCGCACGTCGTCCGCTGGGCGCTCGAACACTACAGACGGGCGACGCTGGCGTTCCTCGTGAGCCTCATCGTCGGCGCGCTCCGCGCCCCGGTGGTAGAGAGCACCGCCGCGCTCGTCGAATCGGGGCGGTCGTGGACGACGGAACTCTACGGCGCGTTCGTCGTGGCCGCGGTCGTCGGCGCGGCGGTCGTCTTACTCGTCGACCGCTACACCGGCGTCATCGAGTCGTGAGCGGAGCGTCGTGGCCACAGGTGCCGCGGGACCACAACCAACCACAGCGGGCGACTGACGGGGGGATACGACCCTCCGTGCGCTCTGTGAGAAGGAAGTTGAGGGGTTGTTCGGAGTCGATGACCCGCCGAGTCGCGCGAGTCGCTGGTCACTCGCGGGCGACGGCGATGTTTCGAACCGACCCGCCGCAGTCGGGACACTCCGACAGGTGGGTCTCGCTGACGGTTCGCGTGCGACAGGAGCGACACTCTTGACATCCTCTCTGCGCTAAAGCGCGAGGATTCCTCCGTTGGGGGTTCGGCTACCGACCCACGGAGGCAACTTGCGGGTTTGTACGCACTTCTTTGGGACTTCCATGAGGGTATGGTTTCCCCGACCAATTGTGGTCGTCCCACTCGAATCGCACGGGCCGTGCCATCGGCCTGATTTCGCAATCGCTGTTCTCTCGAAGGAACGTCTTAGACGCCGTGAGGTCAGCGTGTCCCTCGAAGCCACACGGACACGTCAGCGTATCTCCGTGGCGAGCCGTCTTTTCGTGGTCGCCACACTCGGGACACGTCTGACTCGTCCACGCTTCCGACTCGGCTTCGAGAGAGATGCCATATTCCTCACAAACGCACGCGAGACGGTGGATGAACTTCTTGAACGCCCAGAAGTTGTGCGTTTTCTCGTTCACTCTGACCGACCAATGCGTTTCCAGCAGGCCGGTCAAGTCACCCACGTACACCGTTGCCACGCCCTCGTCGTACAGTCGTTCAACGAGGTCGCGTACCAGCGCGTTCTGTGCGTGGTCACGACGCTTCGTCCGCTGTCGGTACAGCCGTCGAATTCGCTTGGAACTGTATCGTCCTTCACGGAGTTTCGACTGTAGGCGGGCGATTTCATCTGTCGTCTCGCGGAACCGTCCGAACAACTCTCGACCGTCGTAGAGATACTGGTTCCCAGTAGTCGTGGAACAGGCGACGAGATTGTTTGCGCCAACGTCGAGGGCGGCTTCTTTGGAAGCCAGTGGTGAATCCAGTCGAAAATCAGATACGGTGACTGGTTGGAAAGCCCTGAACGTGTCGCTCACTTCGTCATACTCAAGTTCCAGACGACCTTGTTTGCCGTCCCACTTCGGGTTGCCTCGGACTTCGAGGCGGAGTCGTTCGTGGTAGCCGAGTCCATATTCGTCTTTCAGTTCTTGCCCGACAGGGATTTCAAGACGGCTACGCTTGCCCCACTGAATCGTGTACTGGTTACATCGGATGTAGGTGCGGAGTTCGCGTCCGTCATCTTCGTTGCCCCAGTACGACGGTGGGGTGGTGTACTCGCCTTTCTCCTTGAGGGCGAAGAACGACCGCCACGCTTCGCTGTTCTTGCGCGTGATCTGTTGGACAGTCGCGCTCCCGATGACGCCGTTGTAGCGTCCTCGGTACTCGGAGGTATCCCACACGTCACCGTCGCCAAAGTAGCTTTGACGACGTTCGTAGGTCAGTTCGTTCCACAGGGAGGCTGAGGCATCGAGTAGCCGTAGGAGGCACTCTTTGTCGTTCTCGGTCTGTGGGTCGACCTCGAAGGTGTTGACGCGCTTCATGCGTCGGAACCCCCCTGTTCAGTGATGTACTGTTCGACAGCGCCCTTCGACGCGCTTCCCGCCGTTCCGACGTAGTAGGAACGAGTCCACTTCACACGGTCGTCGTAGCGTTGGTTGTACTTCCGCGCCGAGATGCCCTTGACCCAGTTGACGATGAGAGAAGGGGCGTTCTTGGGTGGACTCCCGATGAACAGGTGTACGTGGTCGGGCATGACCTCGGACTCGGCCAGTTCGAGGCCCTTGTCTTCACAGATTTCCACAAAAATGGTTTCGAGACGTTCCTTTGTCTTCCCCGTCAGCTGCGAACGCCGATACTGAGCGGAGCCCTGTTCCGCGAGGTCAGCGGGATCTTCGATTCCGCCAGATTTCGGCACGAATACTATGTGGTAGTAGAGTTCGTATTTCGCGTGACGGGTACTCTTCACCATCCATTCATACTGTCATGTTTGGGCGGGTTAAAGATTGCGTTGGAACCCTGTCTATGCCATCGTCAGCGATTGAATACTATTGGTCGGCTTCATCCCCGTCGCCAGATTACGTCTGGCGGGCAACCAGAACGCGGCGTGTTCTGGTGACGCCCTGAAGGGCGAGGCTTTCGCCTCGAATTTCCCTAAGTCTTGTCCTGAGATTCACCAAACTACTCTCAGATTTAATATTCTTAACCGGAGTAGACACTCAAACGGGAACCGAATCAACCACATCTCAGAGTACTGTTCAATTCCGACGGAGATTCAGTTCACCGACCCCCGTCGCGTCAGCGCCGGGCGACGCAGACGAACGTCTCGCGTCGCGTCTCGGCGTGAGAGACGGTGAAGCCGACCGATTCCAGCGCCGAGACGGCGTCGCCGAGGCCGAACCGCTCGTCGAGCGGCGGTCCGTCGTCGCCCGAACCGGACGTGGACCAATCGACCACGACCACTGAGCCGCCGGGGCGGACGACGCGGGCGAGTTCGGCGAGCGCGTCGTCGGTTGCGAACTCGTGGTAGGTCATCGTCGAGAAGGCGGCGTCGAGGTGGTCGTCGTCGAAGGGGAGCGACGCCACGTCGGCCGTGACGAACTCGACGGTGTCGGGCGCGCCCTTCTCGCGGTAGAAGTCGTGCATGACCTCCTGTACGTCCACGGCGTAGAGCGTCCCGACGTGCGGGGCGACCTCGTCGGTGAAAAAGCCGGTGCCGCTTCCGAGGTCGGCGACGACGCTATCGGGGGCGACGCCGAGGCGCGAGAGGAGTTCCTCCCGGGAGACGAATCGGAACCGCGCGGGGTCGTCCAGTTTCGCCGCCCTGTCGGCGTCGAAGGTGTGAAAGCCCATGCGCACACTCCGCACCCCGGCCCGTAAGTCCCATCGGTTCCGGCCCGAGTCGTGTTCGACGCGTGCACATCCGTCCGCGGTCGGTCCGGTGGCAAGGCGACGCGGGTCGGTCCGCTGGCGGGGCGGCCCGACTCCGAGCGGCCGACCGCGAAACTGCCGACGGCGATGGGCTTTTTTGCTCGGCAATCGGTCACACACGTATGGAACCCCAACTTCGACGGCCGACGCGACGCGTCTGCGAGCGCTGTGGTCGGGTGGAACGCTGGGACGACGACGCCGCGACGTGGCTCGTCGCCGAAGCGGACGGCGAAAAACAGGTCGGAAGCGCCTACTGCATCCACGAGTGGGACATCAACGGGCGCTTCGCTCCCTTCGAGGAACCGGCCTGAGACGCCGAGAGCGACGCGAACGACCGGCGATTACGCCGCGTCTTCTTCCCGGAGCGATTCGAGCACGGACAGCGTGCCGTCCATGTACGACTGTTCGAGCACCGTGTCGGCGGCCCCCTTGGCCACGTCGTCCGCGTTGGCGACAGCGAACGACCGCCCGGCGACGCCGAACGTCGAGGCGTCGTTGACGCTGTCGCCGACGGCGACGAACTCCTCGGGGTCGTAGTCCATCGTCTCGCAGACGCGTTCGAGGCCGACGCCCTTCTCGACTCCCGGCGTCTTGATGTGGTAGGCGAAGCCGGTGTCGATGACTTCGAGGTCGAACTCGTCTGCGACCTCGCGGAGGAGCGCCTCGTCGGCGTCGAGACGGGCGATGATTTCGGTCTCGCGCCAGCGGTTCGCGGTGTCCGCGGCGTCCCACCCGAGGTCGCCGCCGCGCGCGACGAACTCGTCGGCGGCGGCCTGCGCGGCCTCGCGGTCGCCGGTGAACGTCACCTCGCCGTCGGCGAGAACGACCCCGCCGTTCTCCGCGATGACCGTCTGCGGGAGTCCGAGGTAGTGACACAGCGAGACCGGATAAGGAAACGCCTTGCCGGTGGCGAGGATGACGGGGGCGTCCCACGTCGGGAGCGCCTCGAACGCGCGGGGGTCGAGGTGGCCTTCCGCGTCGGTGAGCGTCCCGTCGATGTCGAGTACGAGCGGCGGAACCATACCCGGAGTTGGGAGACGGGGGAAAAAGGTTCAGCGGTCGGGGAGAAGCGCGCCGCGGTCCGGCGGGTCGTCGGTCCGACGGCTGGTCGCCCCCGCGATTCAGCGCTCGCCGTCGTCCAGCCCGCGGAACGCCAGCGTCGAGAAGTTCGGGACGGGTCGCGTCGCCGGCCGCCCCGGGCCGTCGGTGGGGTCACAGTCCGAGACCCGCCGGACGATGCCGAGGTCCGAAAGCTCGTAGAGGACGCGCCGGATGGTCGCGGGCGACAGCGACACCCGCGGCGACGCGGCGATGTGCTCGGTCGCCGCCGAGACGGAAGCCGCCTCCCCGTCGTCGAGCGCGACGAACGCCCGAAGGACGCGGCGACGGCTCTCGGAGAGCGCGAACACGCGGCCGAGCGAACAGCCGTCGTCGGGGACGGCGTCGATGCCGGCGCAGACGTACTCGGTATCGACGGTGTCCGCGCCGTCGGCGGCGGCGAGCGTCGCCGCCCCGTAGAGCGCCGACAGCGCGTCGTGGGCGTCGCCGTCGGCCCACTCGGCGACCTCGCGCGTCGCCTCGTGGGGAAGCGCGTTTCGGGTGACGCCGTCGGACGCGCGCGCGACGAGGATGTCGACGAGACTGTGGCGTTCGTAGGCCGAGACGGCGATTGACCTCGCGGGCGTCGCGGCGGTGTCGCCGTCCGCCTCGCCGCCCGCAGTCGCGTCGTCGCGGGGGTCGCGGCCGACGGTGAGCACCGAGACGTGCGGCGACACCGACCCGAGCGTCTCGACCGCCGTCGCCGCGGAGTAGGTCTCCGGCTCGCCCACGTGGTCGACGGCGACGACCGCGTGTTCGTCGTGAGCGACCCACTCCGCGAGCCGCTCGCGGAGCGCCTCGACGCCGACGCCCTGCGACGGCACCGGCTCCTCGCAGAGCGCGTCGAGCGCCGCGTGGAGAAGCGCGAACTCGGTCGAGGCGTCGCGAGAGTCGACGTAGGCGAACGAGGTCGTCGGCGTGGCGGCGGTGCGCGTGGTGGTGTGGATGACCGACCGCCGGGCGGGGAGCGCGCTGGCGAGGTGCTCGAAGAGCGACGCGACGACCGCCGACTTCCCGACGCCCTTCGGTCCGTGGACGTGGGCGTTGGGCGGCAGGTCGCCGTCGAACACGGGGTCGAGATGGTCGAGGATGCGTTCGAGCGTCGGGCCGCGGCCGGTCGGCTCTTCGGGGTGGGCCGTCGGGTCGAGCGCGCTCAGGTCCCGAACGAGCCGGGGCCGCTTCCCGCCGCGGCGTCGTCGCCTGGTGATTCTGTCTTCGAGGCGCATGGCGTGGTAAGTCCCTGGCCGACGGTATCCGGCGCACGCCTAAAAACCGACCACTCCCGACAACGTCCCTGACAAGTGAGAACACGAAACACTGAAATCGGCCGTGACGGCCGCCTCAAAGCCAGTTGAGAGGTTCGTGGTCGCCTTCTTAATCGAGTCGGACGTAACTAATTGGAACAATAATTTTGAATTATCGCCGTCGTTTCGATTCGGTGTAGAAACGCCGAGCTACGGCATTCTACGGGCGCTCCGATGGCAGTCTCGCGACCGAAGTGGTCTGTTCCGTGAGACGAACGGGACGCGAGACGAGTGAAGGTAAAATAAAGTGCCGTCGGTCCTACCTCACGAAAGACAGATGAAAAAATCGCCGAGCGTCCTCGTCATTGGCGGGGGGTCGACCGGCACGGGTATCGCGCGCGACCTCGCGATGCGCGGGCTGGACGTGACCCTCGTCGAGAAGGGGAACCTCACACACGGGACGACGGGGCGGATGCACGGACTCCTCCACAGCGGGGGTCGGTACGCGGTATCGGACCAGGCGTCCGCCAAGGAGTGTATCGAAGAGAACCGCGTCCTCCGGCGCATCGCGGGCCACTGCGTCGAGATGACGGGCGGGCTGTTCGTCCAGCGCCCCGAGGACTCAGACGAGTACTTCGAGAAGAAACTGGAGGGTTGCCGCGAGTGCGGCATTCCGGCCGAGGTGCTGTCCGCCGAGGAAGCGCGCGAGATAGAGCCGTACCTCGCGAAGGACATCAAACGCGCCATCAAGGTCCCGGACGGGGCGGTCGACCCGTTCCGCCTCTGCGTGGCGAACGCCGCGAGCGCCGTCGAACACGGCGCGCGCATCGAGACGCACTCCGAGGTCACCGACGTGCTCGTCGAGGGCGGCGAGGTCGTCGGCGTCGAGGTCACCCACCAGACCGGCACCGGACCGTACGTCCACGGCGAGCCCGGCGAGGTCGAGGAAATCCGCGCCGACTACGTCGTCAACGCGACGGGCGCGTGGGCCGGCCAAATCGGCGACTTCGCGGGCGTGGACGTCGAAGTCCGGCCGTCGAAGGGCGTCATGACCATCATGAACACCCGGCAGGTGGACACGGTCGTCAACCGCTGTCGGCCGAAGGGCGACGCCGACATCATCGTCCCCCACGAGACGACGTGCATCCTCGGGACGACGGACGAGGAGGTCGAGGACCCGGAGGACTACCCCGAGGAGGGCTGGGAGGTCGACCTGATGATAGAGACGCTCTCGGAGCTCGTGCCCATGTTGGCCGACGCGCGGACGATTCGCTCCTTCTGGGGCGTCCGCCCGCTGTACGAGCCGCCGGGCACCGGCACGGAGGACCCGACGGACATCACCCGCGAGTTCTTCCTGTTGGACCACGCCGACCGCGACGACCTGCCGGGCATGACGAGCATCGTCGGCGGCAAGCTCACGACCTATCGGATGATGGCCGAGCAGATTTCGGACCACGTCTGCGAGAAGCTCGGCGTCGACGCCGAGTGCCGCACCGCCGACGTGCCGCTCCCGGGAAGCGAGGACTTCACCGTCCTCCGCGACTACATGGACGATTTCGGCCTGCGGTCGCCCATCGGCCGCCGGTCGGCCCAGCGGCTCGGCTCGCGCGCCGACGAAGTCCTCAACAGCGTCGACCCTAACCCGGTCGTCTGCGAGTGCGAGGCCGTTACCCGCGCCGAGATTCACGACGCCCTCGACACCGCGGGCACGGAACTCAACTCCGTGCGCATCCAGACGCGCGCCTCGATGGGCAACTGTCAGGGGGCAATCTGCTGTCACCGGATGGCGAACGAACTCGCCCCCGAGTACGACGAGGAGACCGTCCGGGCCTCGCTCGACGACCTCTATCAGGAGCGCTGGAAGGGCGAGCGCCACGCGATGTGGGGGACCCAGCTCTCCCAGACCGCGCTGAAGCACATGCTCCACGCGGCGACGATGAACCGCGACGAGGACCCCGCGGCGGCCGACGCCGACATCGACTTCGCCGCCTTCGACGACGGCGGCGCGTCGGAGGACGACGCCTCGGGCGTCGCGTCCGGCGGCGCGGTCGCGGACGGCGGTCGCAGACGGGCCGCGGACCGCGCGAGCGACGACGCGCTCGGAGGTGCCGATGGCGATAACTGACGACGTACTCGTCATCGGCGGCGGTATCGCCGCCTGCACGGCCGCGCTCTCGGCCGCGGAGACGGGCGCTCGCGTGCGCCTGCTCGCCCACAAGAAGAGCACGCTCCGACAGGCCAGCGGCCTCGTCGACGTGCTCGGGCACGCCGGCGGCGACGGTCCGCTTTCGGACCCCTTCGCCGGCCTCGACGCGCTCCCGGAGGGCCACCCCTACCGCGTCGTCGGCGAGGACGGCGTCCGCGCCGGGCTCCGCGTCTTCGACGAGGCGGTCGGCGACGCCTACCGCGGCGGCCACACCGACTCGAACGCGCTCGTGATGACTCACGGCGGCGCGGTGAAGCCGACCGCGCGCTACCCCGAGTCGGTCGCGCCCGGCCTCGCCAGTTCGTCGGGCGACACGCTTCTGGTGGGCTTCGCGGGCCTCACGGACTTCGACGCCCCCGTCGCGGCCGACCACCTCGCGGCCGCCGGCGTGCCGTTTTCGGCCCGCGGCGTCACCGTCGAGTTCCCCAAGCGGTTCCGCGCCGACGCGAAGGTGACGCGGTTCGCCAAGGCCCTCGACCGCGACGAGGAAGTCGCGGGCGGCACGGTCCGCTCCGTCCTCGCCGACACCGTCGCCGAGGAACTGGACGGCGAGTCGCGCGTCGGCTTCCCGGCGATGCTCGGCGACGACCACGACGAGGCGGTCCGCGAGGAGCTTTCGGACCGCCTCGGCGTCCCCGTCTTCGAGGTGCCGACCGGCCCGCCGAGCCTGCTCGGACTCAAGCTCGAAGACATCCTGTTCGACGCGCTCGACGAGGCGGGCGTCCGCATCTCGGCGGGCAACCCGGCGGTCGATTTCGAGGCCGAAGACGGCCGCGTCGAGACGGTCATCGTCGACCAGAAGAGCCGACCGACGCCCTACTCGGCCGATCAGGTCGTCCTCGCGACGGGCGGCCTCGTCGGCAAGGGCCTCGACTCCGACCGCGAATCGGTCACGGAGCCCGTCTTCGGCTGTCACGTCCCGCACCCCGAGGACCGCTACGACTGGTCCGAGCCCGAGGCGTTCGGCGACCACGCGTTCGCGCGCTTCGGCGTCGTCCCCGACGACGAACTCCGGCCGACCGACGAAGACGGCGAACCGCACTTCGAGAACCTGCGCGCCGCGGGCGGCGTCGTCGGCGGTGCCGACGTGGCGCGCGAGAAATCCGCGAGCGGCGTCTCTTTGGCGACGGGTGCCGTCGCCGGCCGCCTCGCGGGCGAGGAGGCAACCAGATGAGCGACGCAGAATCCCCAGGCAATCCAACGCTGACCCCCGACGCACAGACAGACGACTTCGAGGCCGTCGAGGTGTTCCCCGACAGCACCGACATGGACCTCCGTCCCGGCGCGGACAACTGTTACAAGTGTACCGCCTGCGACGTGTCCTGCCCGGTCGCCGAAGTCGACGACGAGTTCCCCGGGCCGAAGTTCCAGGGTCCCGAGCAGTGGCGGCTCAAGCGCAAGGAAGACGAGGCCGTCGACGACTCCATCATGTCGTGTTCGAACTGCATGCGCTGTGACGACGCCTGTCCGTCGGGCGTCCCGCTCAGCCAGATGCACAACACGGCCCGCGGCGAGTACGTCGACGAGGAGATGGACAAGCTCTCGCGGGAGTACATCCGCAACCGCATCCTCGCCAACTACGGCACGCTCGCCCAGCTGGGAGCCATGTTCCCGCGGCTGGCGAACGCCGTCATGGGCAACTCGGTCGTCCAGCGGATAAACGAGAAAGTGCTCGGCGTCACGGCCGAGCGCGACTTCCCCGAGTTCGCCACCCAGACGTTCCGCGAGTGGTGGAACGAACGCGGCGGCCCGCAGGTCCGCTCCGAGGAAAAGCGCGTCGCCTACTTCCACGGCTGTTACTCCAACTACAACACGCCCGAGGTGGGCAAGGCGATGGTCCGCGTCTTCGAGTCGTTCGGCTACGAGGTCGTCGTCCCCAAACAGCGCTGTTCGGGGACGCCGATGTTCGCGAACGGCATGCTCGACGACGCCAAGCGCGCCGCCGGCATCAACGTCGACAACTTCGCGGGGCTCATCCCCGAGGGCTACGACATTATCGCGTCGTGTACCTCCTGTTCGATGTCGCTCCGCCAGGAGTACCCCGAACTGTTCGACATCGACGGCATCGAGGACCTCTCGGCGCACACCTACGAGGCGCTGGAGTACCTCCGCATCCACGAGGACCTCGAAGGCGCGGTTCGCGAGGCCTCGGTCGACGACCAAGCCTTCGCGTACCACGCGCCGTGTCACGGCCGCAATCAGGGCCTCGACCGGCAGGCGGTCGAGCTGTTCCGCCAGCTCGACGGCGTCGAAATCGAGGACGTCGGCGACTCCTGTTCCGGCATCTCCGGCACTTACGGCTGGAAGGAAGAAAAATACGACAAGTCGATGCAGATAGGCGCGGACATGTTCGACCACATGGAGCACGCACAGGGGAGCGTCGGCATGACCGAGTGTCCGACCTGCTCGATGCAGATGGAACACGGGACGGGGTACGACATCAAACACCCGCTCCAACTCCTCGAAGAGGCGCTGGTCTGACACGCGCGCACGGCTGACGACCCGCTCCGTTCGAGCGCCGGACCACTCAAACGTCGTCACGCTCAGCGCGCGCGCCGAGTCGCCGGCGATTTTGCGGACTATATTGCCCCTAAATCGCCGTTTTTTCCCGTTACTCGGCGGCCGCGGCCGTTCTGTCCACGGATCACCCTCATTGATTAAAACGTCCGAAAAAGCGCCCGTGTGAAATAGTACTCCCCGAATTCAAGCGTTTAACGGCCTCTAACCCAATTTTAGTCGTCACATTATGCGAGGGAGTAGTAAAGAAACATTTATCATATAATTTGTACACGTTTGTAGTGGTAGGACTCTCACACCGAGAGTTCGTATCGAGGTTGGTTAGAAATGTCAGGAGAAACTTACGTCGGTGCCATCGACCAAGGCACCACAGGCACGCGGTTCATGGTGTTCGACCACGACGGCAAGGTGGTCGCCAACGCTTACGAGAAACACGAACAGATCTACCCAGAGCCCGGTTGGGTCGAACACGACGCAAACGAGATTTGGGACAACACGAAGAAGGTCATCGACGCGGCGCTTTCGAGCGCCGGGCTCGACGCCGAGCAGTTGGAAGCTATCGGTATCACGAACCAGCGCGAGACGACGCTCATCTGGGACCGTGAGACCGGACAGCCGATTCACAACGCAATCGTCTGGCAGGACCGTCGGACGACCGACCGCATCGAGACGCTCGAAGCGGACGGCAAGACCGACGACGTGCGCGCCAAGACGGGGCTCGAACCCGACGCGTACTTCTCTGCGACGAAAGCCGAGTGGCTACTCGACAACTCCGACCCCATCAAGCTCCAGCGCTCTCGGCCCGAAGACATCCGAGACCGTGCCGCCGACGGCGAGCTCGCGGTCGGGACCATCGACACGTGGCTCATCTACAACCTGACGGGGAACCACATCACGGACGTGACGAACGCGTCGCGGACCATGCTGTTCAACATCCACGACATGGAGTGGGACGACGAACTCCTCGAGGAGTTCAACGTCCCGCGCGAGCTCCTCCCCGAGGTCCGCCCGTCGTCCGACGACGACCACTACGGCGAGACCGACGCGGACGGCTTCCTCGGCGCGGAAGTCCCCGTCTCCGGCGCGCTCGGCGACCAGCAGGCCGCGCTGTTCGGCCAGACGTGTTTCGACGCGGGCGACGCGAAGAACACCTACGGTACCGGCTCGTTCATGCTGATGAACACCGGCGACGAGGCGGTCATGTCGGAACACGGCCTCCTCACCACCGTCGGCTTCCAGCGCTCCGGTGAGCCGGTCCAGTACGCCCTCGAAGGCTCTATCTTCATCACGGGCGCGGCTATCGAGTGGCTCGAAGACATGACGCTCATCGACAACGCCGCCGAGTCCGAGAAGCTCGCTCGGTCGGTCGAGTCCACCGACGGCGTCTACTTCGTCCCCGCGTTCACGGGCCTCGGTGCGCCCCACTGGGACCAGCGCGCCCGCGGCACCATCGTCGGCATGACCCGCGGCACCCGCCGCGAGCACATCGTCCGCGCGACGCTCGAATCCATCGCGTTCCAGACGCGCGACGTCGCCGAAGCGATGCAGTCCGACAGCGACATCGACCTCTCCAGTCTCCGCGTCGACGGCGGCGCTGTCAAGAACAACTTCCTCTGCCAGCTCCAGTCGAACATCCTCGACACGGAAATCGTCCGCCCGCAGGTCGACGAGACGACCGCCCTCGGCGCGGCCTACGCCGCCGGCCTCGCCGTCGGCTACTGGGAGACGCTCGACGAACTCCGCGAGAACTGGCAGGTCGACCGCGAGTTCGCCCCGAAAGACCCACAGAACGTCGAAGCGCGCTACGGCCGCTGGAAAGAGGCCGTCGACCGCTCGCTCGACTGGGCACGGGAGGAGTAACACGTGTTCGAAACATTCGCACTCCAGATTCCGGTCATCGGCGTCAGCGCCGAGCGGTTCGTCGTCCTCCTGCTCGCGGCGTTCGCGGGCGGGATGTTCGGCGCGTCCGTCGGGGCGCTCCCCTCGTTCGTCTTCACCGGCTTCGTCGTGCTCCTCGGCGAGACGGCGGGGACGGTCATCCGACAGCTCGAAGGCGCGGACCTCGTCACCGCCGGCGAGCTCGGTACGGGCATCACCGGTAGTATCGGGTTCGGCCCGTTCGTCGGCCCGCACATCGTGTTCGCGGCCGGCGTCGCGGCCAGCGCCTACGCCGGCAAGAACGCCGAGTTCGACGTCGACGGCAAGAACATCCTGCACGCGTTCGGGACTCGACCCGACGTGCTCGCCATCGGCGGCGTCTTCGGCGTGCTCGGCCTGCTCATCGCCCGCATCTCCAGCGGTATCGGCCTCCCGCTCGACGGCGTCGCGCTGTCGGTCATGACGACGGCGCTCATCGCCCGCCTCGCGTTCGACTACCCGCTCATCGGCACGCCCGCCGGCGACGGTTACCTCGACATGACGCCGTTCGAAAAGGGCACGCTCCGCGGCGACGGGAGCGACCGACTGGCGGTCGAGCCGTGGCTCCCCCAGCAGTACAAGTGGGCCAACGTCTCCGTCATCGGCCTCGCGGCCGGCGTCCTCGGCGGATGGGCGTGGCTCGTCACCGGGAGCTTCTTCCTCGGGTACGGCATCTCCGCGGCGAGCCTGCTGTTCTTACAGCTCGGCGTCGAGAACTTCCCCGTCACCCACCACATCACGCTCGGCGGCTCGTCGTTCGCGGCGGTCGCCGCGCCGATGGTCGGCGGGAGCGAACCGCTCATCCTCGTGGCCGCCGCGGTCGGCGGTCTCGTGGGCGCGCTCCTCGGTGAGGTCACCCAGCGCGTCGCCTACTCCCACTCCGGGACCCACGTGGACCCGCCGGCGATGTCGATTACCATCTACTCGCTCATCCTCGGCGTGCTGTTCCTCCTCGGGGTCATCCCCAACGCGGCGTACCTCGGGCTCTAAACCCGAACGCCCCGGCCCCGCACCCGTCGTTCACGGTTTTTTGTCGCCGCGTTCCGCAACCGGTAGCGATAACGCTCCGCGGTCGATACCCGACGTATGGAACGCATCGTCGCCGTCGTCCCGAAAGACGGCCTGCACGCTCGTCCCGCCTCCCAGTTCGTCGAGACCGCGAACTCCTTCGACGCCGACATCCAACTCGGCCGCGCCGACGAGGACGACCTCGTCCCCGCCGCCAGCATGCTCGCCGTCACCGGCCTCGGCGTCGGCCACGGCGAGGAGGTTCGCCTCGTCGCCGACGGCGACGACGCGGAGGCCGCGCTCGACGCGCTCGAAGAAGTGCTGTCGACGCCCGAAGCCGGCGACGAAGAATAAGGAAACGAACCGAAACGAACCGAAACGGAACTGCGAGCCGCCGCGTCGCGCGGCGGTCTCTTTTCGGGTCGGTCGGTGGCCCGGACGCCCGGGTCGTCCCTGACGGCTCAGTTCAGCTTCCGGTAGTCGCGGGCGTCCTCGGCGCGCTCGACGACCGAGTCGAGCGTCGCCTTCTTGCTCGTCGTCTCGACGGCCGCGTTGAGCGTGCCCTCCAGCACCGGCGCGTCCGCGATGACCGCCTCGGAGTCCATCGCCATCTCGATGGCGAGTTCCGCGTTCATCACGGCGCTCCCGAGGTCCACGAGGACGACGACGCCGTCGCCGTCGTCCGCCTCCTCGATGCCCTCGCGGATGCGGTCCGGCGAGGTGCCGATGCCGTCTTCGTCGCCGCCGGCGGGGACGATGCGGGCGTTGCCGCCGCCCATCTGCGCCGCGACCTCCGCGATTCCCTCGGCCGCCTTCGCGCTGTGCGAGACGACGACGAGACCGATCATTCGTCCCTCCCGACGGCGTCTTCGGCCCGCGCGTCGCGGTCGACCTCGCCATCGAGGTACTCTTCTGCGGTCTCAAGCAGTTCTTCGAGGATGAACAGCGTGCTCGTCGCGCCGGGGTCCTGGTGGCCGACCGAGCGCCAGTCGAGGAACGACGCGCGGCCCTTCATCGCCTTGATGGGGACGGTGAAGGCGACGCCGCGCTCGGCCGCGTCGACGGCCTTGGCGAGCGCTTCGAGCGGCGGGAGGTCGTCCTGCTCGACGGACTTCTTGTAGGTGTGGACGGCGGGGACGAGCGCGTCGACCATCGTCTTCGCGCCGACCTGCGCGCCGCCGCGGTCCTTGACCTTGTCGAGGTACGCCTCGGCGAACGCCACCGAAGTCTCGGCGGTGATGCCGTCTTCGAACTCCTGGCTGGCGAACATGATAGAGCCGCCGTAGAGGGGGCCGGAGGCCCCGCCGACGTTCGAGATGAGCGTCGTCCCGACGTTCTTGACGACCTCGTTCGGCTCCATCTCGGCGAACTCCTCGCGCTTTTCGGCGGCCTTGCCGAAGCCGCGCTCCATGTTCGCGCCGTGGTCGGCGTCGCCGATGGCGGAGTCGAGGTCCGTGAGATACTCCTTCTCCTCGGCGAGGCGCTCGGCGACGTTGTCGAGCGCGTCCAGCACCGCTTCGCGTTGTGTCTCTGAGTCAGCCATGGCTGACCTTCGTCGGCCGGGGGTTAATCCCTTGTCCCGCGAGACTGTTCTGCCGCAAAAATCGGGGACGTGTCGGGGGTCGCCGCCGGGAGTTCGCGGCGGAGGTCGTCGCGCGCTCGGCGGCGGTGCGTCCGACTTACTCGGTGACCGTCAGGCCGGGCGTCTCCGCGGGCGCGCCGAGGAGTTCCTTCAGTTCGTCGTCGACGCGGAGCACGGAGACCGAACAGCCCATCATGTCGAGGGAGGTCATGTAGTCGCCGACCCACGCGTCCCACGTCTCGACGCCGCGGTCGTTGAGGATGGACTGGAGCTTGCGGTTGACGATGTACAGCTCCGAAAGCGGCGTGCCGCCCATACCGTTGACCATCGTGACGACCTCCTCGCCCTCGCCGAGGTCGAGGTCGTCGAGGACGTTCTCGGTCAGGTGCTCGGTAATCTCGTCGGCGCTCATGACGTCGGCGCGCTCGGTGCCCGGCTCGCCGTGGATGCCGATGCCGAGTTCGATTTCGTCCTCGCCGAGGTCGAACGTCGGTTCGCCCTTCTCCGGGGTGACACAGGATGTCAGCGCCATGCCCATCGTGCGCACGTTGTCGATGACCTTCTCCGCGACCGCTTTGACCTCGGCGAGGTCGCCGCCCGCGGCGGCCTTCGCGCCGGCGCATTTGTGGACGAAGATGGTGCCCGCGACGCCGCGACGACCCGACGTGTACAGCGAGTCCTCGACGGCCACGTCGTCGTTGACGACGACCTGCTCGACATCGACGCCCTCCATCGCGGCCATCTCGGCGGCGGTGTCGAAGTTCATCACGTCGCCCTCGTAGTTCTTGACGACGCAGAGGACGCCCTCGCCCGCGTCCGTCGCCTGAATCATCTCGTTCAACTGGTCGGCCGTCGGCGAGGTGAAGACCTCACCGGCCGCCGCGCCGTCGAGCATCCCCTCGCCGAGATAGCCCGCGTGCGTCGGCTCGTGGCCCGACCCGCCGCCGGAGACGACCGCGACCTTCCCCTCGACCGGCGCGTCGCCGCGGACGAGGACGTTCGTGCCGTCGAGCCGGCGGAGTTCGGGGTGCGCCGCGACCATCCCGTCGAGCATCTCGTCTACGACCGCTCCGGGTTCGTTGATGAGTTTCTTCATGACTCACCGTCCCTCACGTTCGATAAGGCCAAAAGTGTTGGTCAGTCGGAAGTCGAGACGGTCGCCGTCTGCGAAAAATCGGCGGTAAGCGCCCTCCATTTCACGGGTCGCGGCGGCGGCCGAGCGTCGGGCCGGCGGAGACGCCGCGGGCCGGTGCGGACCGGCGCGCGACCGCCTCAGTCGAGTTGCGTGACCGCGATGGTCACGGACACGTCCTCGACGTCCCACGTCTCGACCGTCTCGCCCTCGGCCGACCCGAGGTCGAACTCGCGGGCGCGGACCTCCTCGGCGATGAGGTCGCTGTTCTCCGCGACGAAGCCGGCGACGCGCTCGTCGTCGACCGCGAGCGACACGTCGATTTCGGCCTCGACGTCGAGGTCGAGCTGTTTGCGCATCTCCTGGATGCGGCGGATGACGTCGCGGGCGTAGCCCTCGGACTCGATGTCGTCGGTGAGTTCGGTGTCCACGTAGACCGTGCCGCCCTCGAAGTCGGCACCGCTGACGTGTCCCGGCGGTTCCGCGCGGTACGAGACCATCTCGTCTGTGAGGTCGTACGTCTCGCCGTCGACCTCGACGCCCGACTCGACCTCGGCGCGCGAGAGCCCCTCGACGGCCTCCATGATTTCCTGGGCGTCAGCGCCGAACTCCGGCCCGATGACGCTCATCTGCGGTTCGGCCGTCTCGACGAGTTCGTCGAAGACCTCGACGACCTGCACGTCGCGGGTGTTCACGCGCTCGGCGAGGAGGTCCGAGAGCGCGTCGACCGCGTCGGCGACCTCGTCGTCGTCGGACTCGACGACGATACGCGAGACGGGCCAGCGGAGCTTGCGGCCGCCGAGTTGGCGGGCGTGCGCCGCGGCTTCCTCCACGTCGCGGAGGACGGCCATGTTGGCCTCTAACTCCTCGTCGCGGCGCTCCTCGTCGGCCTCGGGGTACGACAGCATGTGGACGGACGTCGCAGAGCCGTCGAGCCGCTGGTACATCCGCTCGGCCATGTAGGGCGCGTAGGGCGCGATGAGCCGGATGGACTCCGAGAGCACCGTCGAGAGCGTGGCGTACGCGCCGAGCTTCGACGCCGAGTCCTCCTCGTCCCACATGCGCTCGCGGATGGCCTTCACGTAGAACCGCGAGACGTCCTTCGTGATGAAGTCGAGAAGGGCGTTGAGCGCGGTGGAGACCTCGTAGTCGTCCCACGCGTCGGCCATCTCGGCTTCGACGGTCTGGAGCCGCGAGAGCACCCACTCGTCGACGACGGTGAGTTCGCCCGCAGAGAGGTCGGCCTCGGCGGGGTCGTAGCCGTCGAGGTCCATGTACGGAAGCGGGAACCGGAAGACGTTCCAGAAGATGTTGAGCGTCGACTGGGTGTCGGCGAGGCCGTCCCACTCGAACGAGAGGTCGACGCCCTGCTGGTCGTGGCTGAGGAGGTAGGCTCGAAGCGGGTCGCGGCCGGCGCGGTCGATGGCCTCCTCGGGCGTCACGATGTTGCCGACGGACTTCGACATCTTGCGGCCGTCCTTGTCGTTGGCGAAGCCGTGCATGATGACCTCCTTGTACGGCGACTCGCCGGTCGCGGCGGTGCCCATGCCGAGTTGCGACCAGAACCACCCGCGGGTCTGGTCGTGCGCCTCGATGATGAGGTCGGCGGGCCACAGCTCGTCGTAGGCGTCCGTCTCGCCGGGGAAGTCGAGGGTGCCCCACGTGGCGACCGAGGAGTCAATCCACACGTCGAACACGTCGGGGACGCGCTCGTAGGTGACGCCGTCTTCGGTGATGGTGATGGGGTCGACCGAGGGCCGGTGGAGGTCCACCGTCTCGGGGTCGACGTCCTGGTCGGCGCGCTCGGCGAGTTCCTCGCGCGTGCCGACGACAATCATCTCCTCTGCGCCCTCGGCGTCGGGGTCGTTCGGGACCCAGATGGGAAGCGGGATGCCCCAGTAGCGCTGGCGCGAGACGTTCCAGTCGGGCGCGTCGCTCACGAAGTCGCGGAAGCGGTTGTCGCGGGCCCACTGCGGGTGCCACTCCGAGTCCTCGATGTTGTCGAGGAGTTGCTCTTTCACGTCGGTGACCGTGATGAACCACTGGTCGGTGGCGAGGAAGATGATGTCCGTGTCACAGCGCCAACAGTGGCCGTAGCGGTGGTCGTGCTCGCCGGCGTGGAGCAGGTGGCCGAGGTCGTCGAGGTCCTCGATGACCTGCGGGTTGGCGTCGCGGACGAACGTGCCCGCGTAGTCGCCGCCCTGCTCCGTGAACTCGCCTTTGTCGTCCACGGGGACGAACACGTCGAGTCCGAGTTCCTGCCCGCGGGCGAAGTCCTCCTGCCCGTGGCCGGGCGCGGAGTGGACGAGACCCGTGCGGTCGGCCTCGACGTAGTCGGCGGTGTACACCTGTCCAGCGCCCTCGAAGTCGGCGTACTCGGCGACGACACCGGCGAGCGGGTGGTCGTACTCCCAGCCGACCATCTCCTCGCCCGTGACCTCCGAGAGGACCTCGTAGTCCTCGTAGCGGCCCTTCTTCAGCACCTCCTCGACGCAGGGTTCGGCGAGGTACAGCACCTCGCTCTCGCCGTCCTTCTCGGCGCGAACTTCCTGATACGTCATCTCGCCGTCGACGGCGACGAACGTGTTCGCGGGGATGGTCCACGGGGTCGTCGTCCAGATGACGAGGTTGCCCTCGCGGCCCTTCAGCGGGAACTTGACGTAGATAGACGGCGAGGTGATTTCGTCGTACTCGACCTCGTTGGCCGCGATGGCGGTCTGACAGCGCGGGCAGTAGTTGACGCTCCGTTTGCCCTGTTCGACGAGTCCGTTCTCGGCGACCTTCGAGAAGGCCCACCACGCGGACTCCATGTACTCGGGCGACAGCGTCTGGTAGGGGTTGTCCCAGTCCATCCACGCGCCGATGGACTGGAAGTCCTCGTCCATCGCCTCGCGGTTGCGGACGGCGAACTCCTTGCACTTCTGGATGAACTGCTCCATGCCGAACTCCTCGATGTCGCGCTTCGAGGTGAAGCCGAGTTCCTCTTCGACTTTGACCTCGATGGGGAGGCCGTGCATGTCGTAGCCGGGGCGGTCGGTGACCTGGTGCCCCGTCATGCGCTTGTGTCGGATGACGGCGTCCTTCAGCGTCTTGTTCCACGCCGTGCCGAGGTGCATCTGGCCGGAGGTGTACGGCGGGCCGTCGACGAAGAAGAACGACGGGTCGTCGGCGTGTGCCTCCTTCGTCGCCTCGTACGCGTCGTGTTCGTCCCAGTACTCGCCGACCACGGACTCCACGTCCGACGGCGTGTACTGGTCTGCGATGTCTTCCATACCCCGTCCTTCTCGTGGATATATATCAAAACGGCGGGTCTGGTCCGCGTCGGCCGGGCGTTCCGCCGGGTCGGACTCAGACATGAGTGACCCTCCGCTGTCGATGGTCTACTGGTCGCTGTCGATACGCCTGTCGGGTGTAGTGGGTGTGTCGCTTCATTGGGATTCCGGTGGTCGCGGTCACACCGGACGGGAGACCGCTGTCGCTCGGAAGTCGATACGGACGGGAGTCGAAGATGAGAGAGATGCGAGGCTACTGCCCCGCAATAATGGGCGACGGGGCGACGACCGACAGTCGGGACTGGCCGACCGCGGGCGGACGGCGCGAGGTCCGGCGTCGTCGCATGCTATCCGAGAGCAGTCCCGCGAGGCGTATAACGCTTGCTCCGCGGCCGACTGCGACAGGTGTTCGACGGCGACGGCGACAGGGACGCTACCGGTCCGACCAGCGACCGACGCGATAGGTCGCCACAGTCTGTTCGGGTTCCGTCCCGTGTGTGGTTCCGGACTCGTCCTCGCGCTCGAACACCCGGAGCGTGGCGTTCGTCGGCGCGGCACCTCTCGCTACGTCGAACGTCGAGAGGTGAGTACAGACGAACGTGTCGGCGTCCAACGGTTCGAGGTCGGCCGGCGCCGACCGTCGAATCGGGATGTCGGCGTCGCGCCAGCCGGTCCACGACGGCGACAATCCGATGTTGTAGAACGCGGCGTCTTCGCGGGCCATTCGGACCTCGAACAGGAGGACGAACGAGTCGCCGGCGGCCCCCAGCAGGTCGTTGGAGTACCGCCCCTGCATCGCGCGGTCGGTGAACACGTCCGTCTGGTCGTCCGGCGGGTCGGCGAACAGCCACCCGCGGACGTCGGCGTCCTCGGGGAACGTCCCTTTGACGTACTGCTCGTCTGCCGGGTGGAGTCTCGAGTGACCGGTGTCGGCGCGGATTCGACCGCTGGCGGTTCGTCGGGCGTCGGCGAGACAGCCCGAGAGGCCGGCAAGCGAGAGCGCGGCGGCGCTCGAAAGGAGGGCTCGGCGGTGCATGCACGGAGCCTCGGGGGCCTCCGGGTTAACGTTTAATCCCACGTAATCCACAGGAGGACCGCCAGCGCGACCGCTTGGAGGACGTGGATGCCCATCAGCACCCGCCACGCCGCGGCGGGGACGGCGGTGGCGAACCAGACCGACAGCGTCGGGTCGACGAGGTAGTAGTAGAGCGCGAACAGGCTCTGTGCGAGGAGGAACGTCCCGAAGACGACCAAGCCGAGCGCGTGCTTCGACCGGAAAAGCAGGTAGTTCCGCCCCCAGACGCCGAGCATGACGACGAGGAACACGACGCTCGCGCCGAGCGAGAGCCGCGCGGCGTCGACCCAGACGCTCATGGCCGCCGCTGTGCCCGGGGCGGTTCACGTCGTCGGGGTCGCGTCGGCGTCATTCGTTCGGGTGGGTTGTCTCCCGGGGCCGGGTCGAGTGGGGTGCGCTCGCAAACCGGGGGTCGAGTGGGGTGCGCTCGCAAACCGGGGGTCGGTCGGGCCGCTCTGCGGTCAGTTGTCCGCGACGACGCTGAGGTCGAACGCGGCGTCGGCCGGCTCGTCGTCGGGCGTCAGGTAGCCGAGCGCGATGGCAGTGTAGGCGCGGCCGCCCTCGACCGCGACGTCGAACTCGGCGGCCACGTCGCCGTCGTTCGACTCCGTGTCGCCCCGAATCTGGAGGGTGTACTCGCCCGCGGGGACCTCGACGGTCGCGGCGTCGCCGAAGCCCGCGCCGTCGACGAGGGCGTCCCCGGAGCCCGCGACGGTCACGTCGACGGCGGGCGCGTCGGGCGAGGCGTGAAGCACCCGGACGCGGGCCATGTCGTCCGCGGGGGCCGAGCGGTCGTCTTCGAGGAGCGAGACGGCGAAGCCGTTTTCGGCCGCCGAGTCGAGTTCGCCGAGCGCCGCGGCGGTGTACGCGCCGGCCGCGAGGTCGAGCATCTCGTCGAAGACGACGGTGTCGGGCGCGTCGGTCGCGCGAATCGTCACTTGGTGCGAGCCGGCGGTCAGCGCGAGGTAGTCGCTGACCGCGCCGAACGGCACGTCCGAGAGCGCGACCGCGCCGTCGACGAGGACATCGACGTTCGGCGCGTCAGGCGAGAGGTGCGCGGCGCGGAGCGACACGTCGCGCTGGACGAGTCCGCCGCCGCCGGAGCCGGCGTCGACGACCGCGACTGGCCGGAAAGCCACATCCGCGGGCTCGTCGTCGGGCGTCAGGTAGCCCGCCGCGAACACCGTGTAGACGGTGCCGCCGGCGAGTTCCACGTCGAACTCGGCGACCGCGTCGCCGTCGTTCGAGTCCGTGTCGCCCCGGACCTGAAGCGCGTAGGTGTCGGCCGGCACCTCGACGCTCCCGGACTCGGTGAAGGCGACGCCGTCGAAGAGTACCGTGTCGCCGGCGGTCACGTCGACGGCGGGCGCGTCGGGCGAGGCGTGGACCACGCGGACCCGAGCCGTGTCGTCGGACGGGAGCGACACGTCGTCTTCGAGGACGAGCGGTTCGAACGTCTCCTCGGCGAGTTCGCCGACCGCGGCGACGGTGTAGGTCGCCTCGGCGACGTCGAGGTCGCCCTCGAAGGCGACGGTCGACTCGTCGCCGGCGGCGGTCACTTTCACCGCCCGGGTCCCGACGGGCACCGAGAGGTAGTCGCTGACCGCGCCGAACGGCACGTCAGAGAGCGCGACCGCGTCGTCGACGTACACGTCGACGTTCGGCGCGTCCGGCGAGAGATGCGCCACGCGGAGCATCGCCGTCTCCGGTTCCGGCGTGGGTGTCGGGGTGGGAGTCGGCGTCGGCGTCGACGTCGTGGTCGTCTCGGTCTCGTCGTCGGTCCCGCCGCCGCCCATGCACCCTGCGAGTCCGCCCGCGATGGCGACGCCACCGAATCCACGGAGTACGTCGCGTCGTTTTATGTTCGTCATAGCGACAGGAGATGAGAGCGACGGTCGAAATATCACCGTTTTCCCAAATCTGACCACAATGCTTCCAGAAATAAGTATATCCCGCGAGAATACCACGAATAAGGGAATATTCTCAAGGGCCGTTGCGGACGAGGCTCGTGGGAAGCCGAACAGAGGAAAACGACGAGCGGGCGAAACGCGGCGGCCTCAGAAGTCCGGCAGGTCGTCGGGGGCTTCGTACTCGGACTCCCAGTCGATGTAGTCGTCTTTGAGCACGTCGCACACGTCCTGTCCGAGTTCGGTGAGACCGGCGTTGATAGACGACACCTCGCCCCACGAGGTCAGGTCGGGGTGGAGGTCGCGCTCCTTCCAGTCCTCGGGGATGCCGGGGGCGTGGTAGCCGACGCGGTCGGCGAAGTCGTCCCAGAAGAAGTCGAAGTGGGAAAGCAGGTCGAGGTCGAGGACGATTTCCCACTGCGCCTCGGTGACGGGCGTCTCCGCGGCCCACGCCTCGAAGGCGTCGGCCCACGCGCCGGCTTCGAGGAACGCCTCCAACTCGGCGCGCTTGAAGTCGGCGTCGGCCGCCACCTGCGCGTCGTCGTACTGGTTCGGGTCGACGGTCGGGAGCGACGGCGGGTCCGGGACGGGAACGTCGAGCATGGTCGCCAGTCGGTCGCCGCCGGGGAAAAGAGTTCGGCGCTGTCGCCGAGCGCCTCAGTTCTCCATGCGCTCGATGACGGATTCGAGCTGGTCGGCGCGGGCGGCGACCGCCTCGGCGCGGAGCTCTTCTTCCTCGTCGGTCTCGCAGACGAGTCGGGGGACGGGCGTCGGCTTCCCGTCGTCGTCGAGCGCGACGAACGTCAGGAACGACGTGGTCGTCTTCCGTAGCTCGTCGGTCTTCGGGTTCTCGGCGTGCACGTCGACTTTCACGTCCACGCTGGTCCGGCCGACGTTGAACACGTACGCCTCCATCACGGCGACTTCGCCGAGGTCGATGGGGCTGATGAAGTCGACGTGGTCCATCGACGCGGTGACGCACTGGCGGTTCGAAAAGCGCATCGCGGCGATGGCCCCGCAGATGTCCATCCAGTGGAGGACCGCGCCACCGAGGGCCCGCCCGAGGTTGTTGGTGTCGTTCGGCAGGAGGAGTTCGGTCATCTCGGTGCGCGACTCTTCGAGCGTCGCGGTGGGTTCGCTCATGCGAGCAGGGTCACGCTGAGGGGGCTTGAAATCGTGGGGCGCGGCGGCGACGCCCCGCGTTCACTCGTCGAAGTCGGCGTCGAACGCCTCGGGCGACTGGCCGGCGGCGTCGAGCACGTCGTCGGAGACGAGAATCGGGCAGTCCACGCGGATGGCGAGGGCGATGGCGTCGCTCGGGCGCGCGTCGAAGACGACCGACCGCGCCTCGCCGTCGTGGTAGCGCTCGGCGTCGACCTTGGCGAGGAACGTGCCGTTCGAGAGGTCGTCGATGCGGATGCTGTCGATGGCCCCGCCGAACTCCGTCACCATCTCGACCAGGAGGTCGTGGGTCAGCGGGCGCTCGAACTGCTCGCCTGAGAGACCGAGTTGGATGGCCTGCGCCTGGTCCGACGTGATGACGATGGGCAGGAACTCGTCGCGCGCTTCGAGGACGACCGCCGGGACGTTCGAGCCGTCTTCGCCGACGCCGACCCCGATACCGCGGACCACGGCACGGTGTTTCATGCTATGCTGTAGTTGGGCGGAGTACGAATAGTTACCCCAGCGCGAGTCGCCGACCCGGTCGCCGTCGGCTCCCGCGGGGCCTCATCGTCTGGCGAACTGGACGGCCGCGACGACGAGCAGGATGACGAGACCGCCGGCGAAGAAGGCCAGTCCCGGCGGGACTCCCTGCGCCGCCGCGGGCGCGGCCTCCGCGGCCATCGTCGAAACCGTCGCGTCGGCGGACTCCGTGGCACCGCCGGCACCGCCGAGGACGCCGAGCCCGCGCGATGCGACCCACTGGACGAGCGCCGAGAGCAGACCCAACACGGCGACGCCGCCGAGCAGACTCGTCAGCATGGACGCGAGGCCCGTCCGCGTCTCCTCGCCGGCGGCGACGACGACGAGCGGCCTGTCGGCGGGCGCGTACACCTTCATCTCGCGGCCCTTCTCGGAGTAGACGGTGTCGACCACCTCGACGAGGCCCGCGTCGTCGAGCTTTCGGAGGTGGTACTGGACGTTCTGGAGCGACGTGTCGACGCGCTCTGCGAGTTCCGCGGCGTTCGTCGGCTCCTCGTGGAGCGCGGCGAGCACGCGGCGGGCCGTCCCCGACGAGAGCGCCGACAGGAGCTCCGACGCCTCGTCGTCTTCGAGTCCGATGACCCGCGGCGAGGACTCGTCCGCGGCGGAGGTGTCGGGGGTGGAGGGCAACAAACCGGCCATACGGGGGGTACTCCGCCGGAGGATACAAACTTGTTGTCCCGCCAGCCGAAGAATCGCCGGCGCTCAGACGCCCTCGCCGACCACGAGGACGCGCAGGTCGTTGACGTTCGTCCCCGTCGCGCCGGACTCGACGAGCGCGCCGGCCTCCCGGAGGGCCGGGAGCGCGTCGTTTCTCGCCAGCGCGGCGCGGGCGTCGCCGGCGGCGACAGACGAGGAGTCCACGACCGCGCCCGCGACCTCCGTCCCGCCGTCTTTCCCGTCGCTATCGATGCTGGCGAGGACGGTCGCATCGGGGAGTTCCGCGGCGGCCGCGAGGCAGAATTCGAGGTTCGGCCCGCCGTCGCCGTCGCCGCGGACCGTCACGGTGCACTCGCCGCCCGAGAGAACCACGGCGGGCGCGGAAATCGGATTTCCGGTCGCCAGCGACTCCTCCGCGACGGCGACGTGGGTCTTCGCCGCCTCGCGCGCCTCGCCGCGCACGCGAGAGGAGAGGATGAGCGGGTCGTACCCGCGTTCGTCGGCCACCCCGCGGGCGGCGTCGAGCGCGGTGAAGGTGTCCGCGAGAATGTGGTTCGTCACCCGATCGAACACCGGGTCACCGGGCTTCGGCGTCTCCGGGATGTCGCCGGCCGAGCCGCGGGCGAGGCGCGTGCGGACCGACTTCGGCACGTCGAGGTCGAAGCGGTCCAGCACGTCGAGGGCGTCGTCGTAGGTCGTCTCGTCGGGCGCGGTCGGGCCGGAGGCGATGACGCCGAGGTCGTTTCCGACCACGTCCGAGAGGACGAGTCCGACGACCGTCGCGGGCGCGGCGAGTCGCGCGAGGCCGCCGCCTTTCAGCGTCGAGACGTGCTTTCTGACCGCGTTGAGGTCGTGAATCTCCGCGCCGCTTTCGAGCAGTCTGTCGGTCGTCTCCTGTAACTCGGCGAGCGAGACGCCCTCGGCGGGCGCCGGGAGGACCGCGCTCGCGCCACCCGTGACGGCGGCGAGGACGAGCGTCCGGTCGTCGAGGTCCGAGAGGAGGTCAGCGAGTCGCCGGGTGCTCTCGACGCCGCGCGCGGAGGGAACCGGGTGGTCGCCGGGGAGTCGCTCGATTCGCCCGTCGGGGCGAGGCGACGGGTCGGGCGTCACCACGACGCCGCCGTCGATGCGGTCGCCGAGGACGGCTTCGAGGGCGTCGGCGACGCCGTCGCCGGCCTTGCCCCCGCCGACGACGAGGATGCGGTCGTATGCGGTCAGGTCGTACGTGGCGTCCGCGACGGTCAGCGCGTCGCCGTCGAGCGACACCGACTCGCGGACGACGCGGTCGGGGAGCACGGCCTCGACGCCGGCGCGGAGGCAGTCGATGGCCGTCTCGTGGGCGGGCGTCGGGGTTCGAGCGTCGAACTCCTGCATAGTTCGTGGGGGATGCCGACACGGATAAAAACCGTGGGGCGGTAAACCCGGCGATGAACGATTCGTCGCCCGGCGAGGGTCACGTCCGCGTCGTCGGCACGGCCCACGTCTCGGCCGACAGCGTCAGAGAGGTCGAAGAGACCGTCAGAGAGGAGCGTCCCGACGTCGTCGCGGTCGAACTCGACGAGGGGCGCTACCGACAGCTGAAGGGCGGAACGCCCGACGACATCGAAGCGCGCGACCTGCTTCGCGGCAACACCGTCTTCCAGTTTATCGCCTACTGGATGCTCTCGTACGTCCAGTCGCGGATGGGAGACAAGTTCGACGTGAAGCCCGGCGCGGACATGCTCGCGGCGGTCGAGACCGCCGAGGACGAGGGCCTCGACGTGGCGCTCGTCGACCGCGACATCCAGGTGACCATCCAGCGCTTCTGGCGGCGGATGGGCACGCTCGAAAAGATGCGCATGGCCGGCGACCTCCTGTTCGGGGTCGCCGACGCCCGCGGCATCGGCGCGGTGTTCGGCATCGCCGTCGGCGTCGTCCTCGGGCCGCTCGTCGGCCTGTTCGGGGGTGCGGTCGGCGTCACCGACCTCCTGTTGACGCGCACCGCCACCGCCGCGGTCCTCGGGGGCGCGGCCGCGTACCTGCTCTACACTATCGCCTCGTTCTCCCTCGACGGCGACGACGCGGTCCTCGCCGGCCTCGGCGGCGGCGCGGCAATCGGTATCGTCGCCGGCTTCGGCCTCGGACTCGGCACTGGCCTCGTCTCCGGAGTCCTCGGGAGCCTCGGCATCGCCATCGTCGGCAGTCTCGTCATCGGCGTCCTCGCGGGCGTCGTCGTGGGCGTCACCGTCGGCGCGGTCCTGAACGCCTTCGGCCTGTTCGCGCCCGTCGAGGGCGACGCCGACTACGAGGAGTTCGACATGGCCGAACTGACCGACGGCGACGTGGTCTCGGCGATGATGGAGGAGTTCCGCCGGTTCAGCCCCGGCGGCGCGGAGGCGCTCATCGACGAGCGCGACGCCTACATCGCCCACCAGCTCGTCGCGCTCCGGCAGTCCGGTCGGCACGTCGTCGCCGTCGTCGGCGCGGGCCACCGCGAGGGCATCGAGAACTACCTCGAACACCCCGAGACGCTCCCGCCGATGGAGTCGCTCGTCGGCGTCGCCGAAAAGGACGGCTTCCCGTGGGGCAAACTGCTCGGCTTCGGCGTCACCGCCGTGTTCGTCGCCTTCTTCGTCCTCCTCGCGATGGCCGGCGTCGGCAACGAACGACTCCTGACCATCTTCGGCGCGTGGTTCCTCATCAACGGCGTGTTCGCCGCCGCGCTCGCCAAGGCCGCCGGCGCGCGGTGGACCTCCGCCGTCGTCGGCGGCCTCGTCGCGTGGATGACCTCCATCAATCCGCTTCTCGCGCCCGGCTGGTTCACCGGCTACGTCGAACTCCGCCACACGCCCGTCAACGTCGGCGATATCGGCAAACTGAACGAGCTCCTCTCCGACGAGGAGACGCCCATCGTCGAACTCGTCGGCCAGATGTTCGACGTGCCGCTGTTCAAGCTCATCATGGTCGTCGCCATGACGAACATCGGAAGCATCGTCGCGAGCTTCCTCTTCGTCACCTACGTCATCCCCGTCATCGCCTCCGACCTCGGCGGCGTCGCGGGCGTGACGAACCTGATGCTGGAGGGCGCGCGCAACAGCGCCGACCTCATCTGGAGGTCCCTGACGTGAACGTCTCGTTTTCCTCGCGCGAACTCCGCGACCTGCTCGTCGCGTGGGTCGCCCTCGGTCTCGCCTTCGCTATCTTCTTCGCCGGCGGCGGCAATCGCACCATCCAACTGCTGACGAGCGGGTCGTTCGGCCTCGCGCTCGTCGTGAGCCTCCTGACGGCCGGCGTGGGCTTTCTCCTCCACGAAGTCGCCCACAAGGTCGTCGCCGTCAAGTTCAATCAGGTCGCCGAGTTCCGCGCCGACTACGGCATGCTCGCAATCGCCATCATGAGCGCGCTCGTCGGCTTCATCTTCGCCGCGCCGGGCGCGGTCTACCACCGCGGCGTGCTCACGGAGCGCGAACACGGTCTCATCGCCCTCGCCGGGCCGGTGACGAACCTCTTGCTCCTCGTCGCCTTCGCGCCCGTACTCGTCGTCGGCGTTGCCGTCGGTTCCGACGTGGTCCAACTCGTCGGCGCGCGCGGGCTCATCATCAACGCCTTCCTCGCGGCGTTCAACATGCTCCCGTTCGGCTCGCTCGACGGGAAGACGGTCCAGTCGTGGAGCACGCCGGTGTTCGCCGGCGTGCTCGTCCTGTCGGTTCTCCTCACGGTCGGCCTGTTCCTGTTCGTCGGGTTCTGACCCGACCGGCGAGGGTTCGGACGACCCTCGACTCTCGATTTCCGGTTCACCCCGTTCTCGAAGTCTCAAGCGACCGCTAGAGTCGAGACGCGGCAGAGAGCACTCGGAGCATTCGGAGGGCTCGGAGGGTTCGATCAGACTGCACAGACGGTACTCGGGGCGCGGCAGGGACGAATGGAGGAAGGAGGAGACCGCACGAGTGCGACGGGGACCGGTCGCCGTGGAGGTCGGGATTCGGGGCAGGGTGCGGCCGTGGCGTGCAGTTCGGGACGCGAGGTCGGTGTTTGGGTTGGAGTTGGGCTGAGGTCGGTGTTTGGGTTGGAGTTGGGCTGAGGTCGGTGTTTGGGTTGGAGTTGGGCTGAGGTCGGTGTTTGGGTTGGAGTTGGGCTGAGGTCGGTGTTCGGGAGGGGGCCGCTGTCAGGTGGGCCGGTCAGCGAGCGGGTCGCAATCGTGGGTGACGCTGACGCGCGCTTTGTGGAGCGGGCCGTCGGCGGGGAACCGAGACGAATCCGGGTTGGTCGTACGCGTCGGGGACCGCGGTTACTGCCGGCCGTGGTCGCGCCCGAGGACGAGCGCGACGGCGTGGAGGGCGATGAGCCCGGCGAAGAGGGGGATTTCGCCGGGGCTCAGACCGCCGCTGAGGACGGGCAGGTACGCGAGGGGCAACGCGACTGCCGACCAGAACGCGACGGTTTCGAGGGGGGCGTACGCGAGGCGGCCGAGGGTCGATGCGAGGTCGAGCGCGACCGAGTCGTTCGTGGAGGGTATTCCGGACATCGTCACCTCTGCATACGACGGGGGCCATAATATAAGGGGCCGAGCGTTACCGTGAATTCGGGTCCTTTTTCGACCGTTCAGGACCGGGTTACGGAAGACATTCTTCTTTCGTAACGTTTTACAAATCGATTAAATCGCCCGAGAAAGTTTATTCTCTCGCCTCGTGCTTTTTCGCAAATATTGCAATAGTTGTTGATAATTCGATAACAACGACCCGGAAGCCGACGATTAGGAGGGTCGTAGCGGGCGGCGTCGCAGAGCGCGCGCGGCCGGCAGGAAGTGGGTAACCCCGCGGGCGACGCCGGCCTCCCGTCCCTCCGTCGTCGGCCGGGCCGCCGGCAAACGCTCATCTATGCGAGAACGTGTATGATTCGTACCCTGTGATTTTATATTTCGGCCTATCTCGTACACGAACATGACGAACGACGACTCCGACGGGATGACCTACGCCGACGCGGGCGTCGACATCGAGGCGAGCGAGGCCGCGACCGCGGCGCTCGTCGCGCAGGTCGGCGGCGGGTCGGGCGACTACGCCGGCCTGCTCGACATCGGCGACCGCTACCTCGGACTCGCCACCGACGGCGTCGGCACGAAACTGCTCGTCGCCGAGGCGCTCGGCGACTACTCGACGGTCGGCATCGACTGCATCGCCATGAACGCCAACGACCTCGTCGCGGCCGGCGTCCGGCCCGTCGCGTTCGTGGACTACCTCGCGGTCGACGCGCCCGACGAGACGTTCGCCGAGCAGGTCGGTCAGGGCCTCGCCGCGGGTGCCGAGGAGGCTGACATCGAACTCGTCGGCGGCGAAACCGCCGTCATGCCGGAGGTCATCAACGGCCTCGACCTCGCGGGCACCTGCGCGGGACTGTCGCGGAAAGACGCCATCTTCCTCGGCGAGGCCGAGGAGGGCGACGCGCTCGTCGGCTTCCCGTCGTCGGGCATCCACTCGAACGGCCTCACGCTCGCCCGCAAGGCCGCGACGGCCGACGGCGACTACGACGACGCGTGGGACGGCGACGACTACGACACCGTCGGCGAGGCGCTCCTCGAACCGACGCGGCTCTACACCTACCTGCTGGACGACCTGCGCGCGGCCGAGACCAACGCCGCGGCCCACGTCACCGGCGGCGGCTGGACCAACCTCGAACGCATGGGCGAGTTCCGCTACGTCGTCGACGACGCGTTCGACCCACAACCGGTGTTCGAGTTCGTCCAGGAACGCGGCGGCGTCTCCGACGAGGAGATGCACACGACGTTCAACATGGGCACCGGCTTCGTCGCCGCGGTTCCCGAGGAGAACGCCGAGGCGCTGGTCGAGGCGACCGACGGCCGCGTCATCGGTCACGTCGAGGCGGGCGACGGCGTCTCGATTCGCGGGCTCGACCTCTGAGGCCGGACCGAGCGCCGAATCGAACTGTTCGATGAGAAGCAGTATTTTACCGACGTTCGCCATAGTGGAGGTGTGACTTCACCGCCACCGACACCGAGCGGCCTCCCGCTCGTGGGCCACACAGTGGGCTTCGCGGCCGACCCGTTCGGCTTCGTCGCCGACCTCCTCGCGGACCACGCCGTCGAGGACGCGGTCGGACTGGACGTGGTGGGGATGGACGACCTGTACGTCCTCGCACACCCCGACCACTTCGAGCGGGCGTTCGTGACCGACCGCGACTCCATCGTCAAGGGCGGCGAGTTCGAGGCCGCCTTCGGCGACGCCGTCATCGCCGCCGAGGGAGACGAGTGGCGGCGACAGCGCGACGAGCTAGAGCCCTTCTTCCGCTGGGAGCGGGTCGGCGACTACGCGCCCGTGATGCGCCGGCAGGTCGAGCGCCGCCTGCGGACGTGGCCCGACTCGGGGACGCTGTCGCTCGAAGCCGAGATGAAGGCCGTCACCTTGGACATCATCTTCGCCACCATCCTCGGACGGGAACTCGACCCCGACGGCGACGAGCGGGTTCGGTCGGCCGCCGACGGTCTCAACGGCCGCTTCGCGCCCGCGTCGTGGGTGTTGCCCTCGTGGGTGCCGACGCCGAGCCGACGCCGGTTCGACCGGGCCGACCGCGTCCTCCGCGAGGAGGTCCGAAAACTGGTCGAGACCGCCGACGAGGAGAGCCTCACGCGCCGCCTCGCCGACGCGCTCGGGAGCGACTCAGACTACCCGGCGACCGTCGAGTCGCTGGAGAACCAGCTCGTGGGCATGATCTTCGCCGGCCACGAGACGACCGCGCTCGCGCTCACCTTCGCGCTGTACCTGCTCGCGACCCACCCCGCCGCCCGCGACCGCGCCGCCGACGAGGTCGACCGCGTCGTCGGCGACGGCCCCGTGACCGCCGACGCGACCCGAGACCTCCCGGTTCTCGAACGCGTCATCAAGGAGACGATACGGCTCTATCCGCCGGTCCACACGCTCCCGCGGGAGACGGCGAAACCGTTTCCGACCGGCGACCGAGTCATCCCGGCGGGCACGGACATCCACCTCTCTATCATCCGCATCCACCGCGACGAGCGGTGGTACGACGACCCGCTCGCGTTCCGCCCCGAGCGGTGGGACGAGAACAGCGACCGACCCGCCTACGCCTACCTGCCTTTCGGGGCCGGGCCGCGGAGCTGTCTCGGTCGGGCGTTCGCGCTCACGGAGGCGAAAATCGTGCTCGCGACCGTCCTCCGCGACTTCGAACTCGACTGGGGCGGCGACGGTGGGTTAGCAATCACGCCCGAGATGACGACCCAGCCGAGGGGCGAGACGCCGCTCGTCGTCCGGCGACGCTGAGCCCGAAGCGGCGTGCGTCGGAGAGCCGTCGCCGGTGTCGGGGTCCGCCTCAGATGTGGGCCGCGATGTCGGCCTCGGTGATGATGCCGACCGTCTCGCCGCTCTCGACGACGATGATAGCCGAGTTGTGGTCGAGGTAGACGCCGATTTCGTCCAGCGTCGTCTCGGGTTCGACGGTCGTGACGCCCTCGGACATGACCTCGTTGACCGGGCGGTCGGTGACGTCGTCTTCCTGAACGTGGCGGATGTCGGCGTTCGAGATGATGCCGAGCGGCCGGCCGTTCTCGATGACGGGCAACTGCGAGAAGCCGGCGTCGAGCATGATGTCGCGCGCCTCGCGGACGGAGTTGTCGGGGGCGACGCTCCGGACGGTCGTGTTCATGATGTCCTCCGCGCGAACGATGCGCCCTTCGGCCTCGTCCAGCGCCTCGACGATGCGCCGGAGCGTCGAGAGCCGCGGGTCGACGTCGCCGCCCTCGATGCGGGCGATGAGCGGCTGGGAGACGCCGGCCATGTCGGCGAGTTTGCTCTGCGTCAACTCGAGGGAGTTCCGCCGTTCCCTGAGGTCTTGGGGCGTGGGGAGTTCCATGCCGGAGTGATAACCCGTAGTTATGAAAAAGTGTTCCGGTCGCTCACCGGGGGTGGAGCGTCGCGGGCGTCGCGAAAATCGGTCGCTCGTGTCGGTGGTCGCCCCGAGTGCGGTGGTCGGCGCGACGCGGTGCGGCCGGGCGCGACGGCGCGGCGTTACTGGTCTTCGTCGGAGTCGAACTCGCGGATGTCGATAACGTCGAGGGGGACGTCGCGGAGCGCGCCGCCGACCTCGCTTTTCGCGATGCGGGAGGCGTGCTTCTCGCCGTCCGCGTTGAAAATCTTGATTTCGAGGAGCAGGCCGACGAGGGCGGTGTTGGCCGCGATGAACGCGGAGTCGAACGGTTCGCCACAGGCGGGACAGGGCGTCGCGCCGACTTCGACCTCGACGTACTCCTTGTCTTTCTGGTTGAGTCGCTTGCCGGCCTCGCTGACCGCGACGCCGATGGCGTCGTCGATGTCTTCTACGTCCCGGACCAACCAGGCCGCCTCCATCGCGACGAGATAGTTGCTCATACACACGTTACGCGCCGGTGGGGTTTCGTGTCTTGTGGTTCGAGCGCCGGGGCGCGTGGGATTAACACACCCGGCGCGCGCGCCGGCCGCGACGCGTTCGAACCCGCGACACTCCCGCCGTTCGACCGGAGCGCGCGTGACCCGCGCATGCCACGGCGATAATCGCTATAACTTATGAAAAAGCGCTCCGCGGGTCACGCGCGACCCACGCCGAATAGTCGGTCTAGTTGGAGTAGAGACA
Organism: Haloferax sulfurifontis; assembly: GCF_014635105.1. NCBI lineage: Archaea > Methanobacteriati > Methanobacteriota > Halobacteria > Halobacteriales > Haloferacaceae > Haloferax > Haloferax sulfurifontis. Next base: position 175,592 of record NZ_BMCI01000003.1, on the reverse strand, counting down.
AGTGCACTTTAATCGGTAGACAGCGGCGGGGTGTCGCGCGCCGGGCTGAGAGAAGATTTATATACGGGCACCGCCCGAGCCTCCACTGAGGACACGGTGATGATTCCCCGCCTAACCAAGTACGTCCTGTTTGCCGCCTACCAGCTATCGGTCGCGATGGGTATCGCGCTCCTCCCCATCGCGCTCGCCGCTCGCCGGATGGGTGTGACCCTCCCGATTCGCCGGCTCGTGGAAACGACCGGAACCGCCTACGAACGCGCCGCGGGTCGCTAAGCCGACTCGCGCGACTCCCTCCTTCCGACGCCGCTCGCCGCGAGCGACCGCCCCGCGCGGCCGCCGACGACGCGCGTCTGACGCTTTGGCACCGGCAACGGCGAGGTGAAGGGTTGCATTTATCAGCGCCGAAGTGCAATCGCTGACAATGCGTACCCCGACTCACGACGAGTTCTCCGGCCGTCTCGACTCGCTGAACGGCGACCGCTCGAACGTGTTCGGCCCCGAGCTCGGCGAGTTCCCGCACGCCGAGCGTCGCGCCGACGAGCTCGGAGACAAAGAGACGAAGACCGGAACGACCACCGTCGGTATCAAGACCGAAGACGGCGTCGTCCTCGCGACCGACATGCGCGCGAGCATGGGCTACATGGTCTCCTCGAAGGACGTCCAGAAGGTCGAAGAGATTCACCCGACGGGCGCGCTGACCATCGCCGGTTCCGTGTCGGCCGCCCAGTCGCTCATCAGTTCCCTCCGCGCTGAGGTCCGCCTCTACGAGGCCCGTCGCGGCGAGGACATGAGCATGCAGGCGCTGTCGACGCTCGTCGGCAACTTCCTCCGCTCGGGCGGGTTCTACGTCGTCCAGCCCATCCTCGGCGGCGTCGACGAGACCGGACCGCACATCTACAGCATCGACCCCGCCGGCTCCATCCTCGAAGAGGAGTACACCGTCACCGGCTCCGGCAGTCAGTACGCCCTCGGTGTGCTCGAACAGGAGTTCGAAGACGGCCTCAGCATCGACGAGGCGAAGCAGGTCGCCACGAAGGCTATCCGCTCTGCGGTCGAGCGCGACCTCGCCTCGGGTAACGGTATCAACATCGCCGTCGTCACCGAGGACGGCGTCGACATCCAGCGCCACCAGAACTTCGAAGGCCTCGAATAAGTCGCCCGCAGTCGGCGGTTTCTCTTCGTTTTCGCGACTTGCGACCGGTGGGACTGGTCGGACACCCATGAGGCACCGGCAACGGAACACCCCCGGCCGCAGTTCTCACTCAGTCGTCGCCCGGAAGCGGCCGCAACAGTCCGTACCACGTCCGGTAGACGACCACGCCGAGGACGCGTCCGAACCCGAAACTGTACCGGAACGACTCGGTGCGGGGGAGCAGTCGGCGCTGGACCCCGATACCGACGAGGGTGACGGCCATCCCGCGACGCCGGTTCGTGCGAACCCCCCAGCTATCGCGGTCGTACGCCCACACCTGTCCGATTCCCCACGCCCCGCCGACGGCGACCCCGCTCGGCGACAGCGGCGTCGGTTCGTGCGACTCGTCGTCGCTGGAGCGGAGCAGACGGCGCATCGACACCATCCAGAGCGCGGTGAGAAGCGCGATACCGAACTCGGCGACCGCTTTCGTCCGACGGGAGACCATACGCGGTCTTCGCTGGACGCGACAATAGTTATTGCTCCGACAAAACGCGAGAGCGTCAGCGACCGACGAGAACGGCCCCGAGCGCCGTCGCTGACCCGAGAACGGGGGCGAACAGCTCCCTCAGAGCCAGTCTGAGAACGCGCCTTCGAGGAGGGAGTCGGACTGCCGTTCGACGTACTCGCGTTGCATCTCGCGGAGCGCCGCCTCGAAGTCGCCGCCGTCGTCGAGCGCGTCGCTGACGCGGGCGCGCTTCCAGTCGGCCGGCGTGACGCCCGTCTCAACGCGCTTTCGCAGGGGTTCGAGGTAGTAGTTGGCCTCCTCCTCGGAACAGCCCGCGAGCCGAAGCCCGTCGCGGGCGTGGACGAGCAGGTCCTCGTAGAGGTCCGCGCCGGTCGCCTCGTCGCCGTCGACGTCTATCCAGCGCAGGTCGCCGTGGGGGCCCTCGCGCATCGCGGTGTAGAAGTTCTCCTCCGCGGTCTCCCAGTCGAGGTCGATAACGGGGTGGTCGAGTCGGGGGAGCCGCTCCATGAGCCCCGCGAAGGCGGCCTGAAACGCCACGGAGTCGCGGACGGTCGGCTGGCCCGCGATGGGGCGGAACTCGATGCGGGCGTTGGCCGACGACCGGGACGCGCCGTCGAACACCGGGCGGACCCACCGCCAGTAGGTGCCGTGTTTCCGGCGGAGCGTGGCGAAGTCGTCGTCGAACCGGTCGCCGCGTTCGACCGACATGGGGACCATCGTGGAGTCCTCGACGACGCGGTCGACCGCGTCTTCGACAGTGTCGAGGTCGCCGGGGAAGGCGACCTTCTCGTGGTCGCCGGAGTTGAGCACCGACTCGAACACCGCGATTCGGTTCTCGTCCCAGCCGTCGGCGAGAATCTCGTCGGCCGTCGCGTCCTCGTCGTAGAGGTCGGCGGGGAAGAACGGCGAGTTGACGCCGAGCGCGAGGAGTGGGCCGGCGACCCGGAGCGCGTAGTTGAAGTGGTACGGCAGGTCGTCGGCGTGCGGGACCTGATAGTGCGGCTGAATGGACGTGATGAGCGCCTCCGGCATCACGGTGTCCGCTTCGAGCGAGACGTGCGGCGCGTCGAGCGTGAACGACGCCGGGGCGGTCGGGCCGTTGGCCATCGCGTGATACCGCACGGAGTTGCTCATGTTCGTCGCGAGGCGGACGCCCCCGTCGGTGACGGAGTCGGTCAGGTACTCGCGGGCGCTCTCGCCGGCCGGCGGGATGCTCCACATCCCGTCGGAGACGAGTCGCATCCCCTCGGCGGCGGCGCAGTCGAGCGCGGCGTCGAGTCGGGCGCGGACCTCGGACTCCTGCGCGCGGAGGCCGTGGGGGTTCAGCGGCTGGGGGCTCGTGGTCATCTCGGCGTTGTGGAGCCCCAGCTCCTTCTCGAATCCCATGAGGCCGAGCAGTCGGCGCGGGACCCGCATGAGCGCGTGCACGTCGTCTTCGCTCGCGGACCAGCGACCGTCGGAGACGGCGTAGAACTCGTACTCCAAGCCGACGATTGACTGGTGGTTGTCGAAGGTCCCCTCGCGCAGTTCGCGCTTGAGCACCTCGGCGTCGGCTTTCGCTTGCGCTTCGAACTCGGCCGCGTCGACCGCGAGCACGTCTTCGACGCGCTCTGCGAGGTCGTCGCTCATACCCGGCGTTCCGGCGTCGAACGCCTTCAACTTCCCGGCACTCCGGACGTTCGGTAGCGAATCACACCCCCGACGACTGTCGAGACGCTTTTGCCCCGCGCGGCGATACCCACGGACGATGCAGTTCGCCGAGTTCGCCGCCCGCGCCGCCGAGATAGAAGCCGAGCCAGCGGACCTCGCGGTCGTCTCGCTCCTCTCAGACCTCTTTCGCGACGCCGGCGACGACCTCCCGACGGTCGCCCGCTTCGTCCAGGGTCGCGTCTTCCCCGCGTGGGACTCGACCACGCTCGACATCGGCCCGCGGCTCTGCCACGAGGCTATCGCCCGCGCCGCCGGCCCGAACGTCTCGGCCGACGACGTGGAAGACCGCCTCGCCGACCGCGGCGAAATCGGCGCGGTCGCCGCGAGCTACGACTTCGGCGGCCAGCGCGGCCTCGCCGCCTTCGGCTCGGGCGGACAGGACGGTCTGACCGTCGCCGAAGTCGATTCAGAACTCCGGGCGCTCGCGGCCGCCTCCGGCTCGGGGAGCGAAGAAACGAAGCTCAAGACGCTCTACGGCCTGTTCAATCGGACCGACCCCGACGAGGCGCGCATCCTCGCACGGCTCGTCCTCTCCGAGATGCGCATCGGCGTCGGCGAGGGGGCCGTCCGCGACGCCGTCGCGGAGGCGTTCCTGGTCGACCCCGCGGACGCCGCCGCCATCCGCGACGACGACGCGGACTCGGAGACCGAAGACGCCGCCCGCGACCGCCGGAACGAGGCCGTCGCCGCCGTCGCCCGCGCCCTACAGGTGTCGAACGACTACGGCATGGTCGCCGAACTCGCCCGCGACGAGGGCGAAGCCGGCCTCGACGGGGTTCGCCTCGAAGTCGGTCGCCCCGTGCAGGCGATGCTGGCGCAGGCCGGCACCGCCGCCGACGCGCTCGACGAGTGGGAGACCGCCGCGGTCGAGACCAAGTTCGACGGCGCGCGCGTGCAGGTCCACCGCGACGCCGACGGCGAGGTCTCGCTGTTCTCGCGCAACATGGAGGACGTGACCGGCGCGCTCCCCGAGGTGGTCGAGTTCGTCGCGGACGCGGTCGACGAGCCCGTCATCCTCGACGGCGAGGTGGTGGCGATGGACGACGACGGCGAACCCCTCCCGTTTCAGGAGATTCTTCGGCGCTTTCGCCGCAAGCACGACGTGGGCCGGATGCGCGAGGAGGTCCGCGTCGAACTCCGGGCGTTCGACTGCCTGCACGCCGGCGGCGACGACCTCCTCACCGACCCGCTTTCCGCCCGCCACGACCGACTGACCGCGGTCCTCGGCGGCGACTCGGCGGCCGTCTCGGACCTCCTCCTCTCGGACGACACCGAGGAAATCGCCGCCTACGAGGCCGACGCCCTCGACGCCGGCCACGAGGGCATCATGCTGAAGAACCCCGACGCGCCGTACTCGCCGGGCGACCGCGGGAAGAACTGGCTGAAGCGCAAGCCCGACGTGGAGACGCTGGACCTCGTCGTCACCGGCGCGGAGTGGGGCGAGGGCCGCCGCGCGGAGTTCCTCGGGACGTTCCTGCTTTCGGCCCGCGTCGAAGCCGACTCGGGCGACGACGCCTTCGAGACCATCGGCAAGGTCGCCACGGGCATCACCGACGAGGAGTTGGCCGAGTTGACCGACCTCCTCGAACCCGAAATCGAACGCGAGGAGGGCAAGGAGGTCGACATCCGCCCCTCCGTCGTCTTCGAGGTCGGCTACGAGGAGATTCAGGCGTCGCCGACGTACTCCTCGGGCTACGCGCTCCGGTTCCCGCGGTTCGTCACCGTCCGCGAGGACAAGACCGCCGAGACGGCCGACTCGCTGGAGCGCGTCGAGCGACTGGCCGACTCGCAGTGAGCGACGCCGCCGCGGGGCGCGCCCAAAGAGATATAGTATCTGTGAATCGACACCTTCGGACGGTGGTCCTCCATGAATCTTGACGCCCTCTGGAAGCCGGTCGTCCTCTACACTGGCCTCCTCGGTCTGCTCACGGTCGGCGCGGCGTATCTCGCCACGCACTCGGGATTGTACATACTCGGGTTGACGGGAGCCGGCGTACTCCTCGTCGTACTCGGCGGCGGGGCCGTGGGACAGATGGGCCCAAGTAACGTCGAACACGCGGGCGAGAAGGGCGGGACGAACAGAGTCGTCTCGAACGCGGGGCTGTGGTCGCCCGTGGAGACGGACACCTCGCTCCGCCTCACCCTCCTGTTCTACGGGGCCGGGTTGTTCCTGTGGAGCCTCGTCGTGTTCGGCGTCCTGCGCGACACGCTCGTCTGAGTCGGGGGTCGCGCACCCGCCGCCCGACACTCGTCTCCGTCCGCATCGACCGCCTCGCCCCGAGAGCCGCGCTTTTTACCCCTCGGTTCGAGGTGTCGCGTATGACCATCAAACACGACGGCCTCGACGTGTCGTGGCTCGGCTACGCGACCGTCAGAATCGAGTCGCCCGACGGCTTCGTCGTCTACTTCGACCCCGGCCGCTACGGCGTCCTCGACGACTACTACGCCCGCGACGGCGACCTGATTTTGGTCACGCACAACCACCACTACGACTCCGACGCCATCGAGCAGGTCGCCGACGCCGACGCGACGGTCGTCGCCTTCGAGGGGGTCGACGCCGCGACCATCGACCGCGACGTGGTGCCGGTCGAGGAACTCCCCTACGAGACGGTCCGCGTCGGCGAGGAGGACCACCTGACCGTCGGCGAAGCGGACGTGTGGTCACTCCCGGCGTTCAACGACCCCGACGGCCCGCACCTCCGCGACGGCGACGTGGTCCACCCCCGCGGGTTCGGCTGTGGCTTCCACATCTCAATCGCCGACCGAACCGTCTTCTGGCCCGGCGACTCCGACGTGCTGGCGGGCCACGAACACCTCGAAGTATCGCTGTTCCTCGCCAACATCGGCGGGTCGGTCGTGATGGACCGCCGCGAGGCCGCCGACCTCGCGGAGACGCTCGACCCGGACCTCGTGCTCCCGATTCACTACAACACGATTCCGCTTCTCGAAACCGACCCGGACGCCTTCGTCGTCGACGTGGCGAACCGCGGCATCCCGGTCGTCCTCGACGACCCCGACCAAGTCTGAGACGGCGAAGCGGACAGACGGACCGAACGATTTTGCCTCGGCGGGCCGTCGGTTCGGGTATGGACCTCGACTACGGCATGCTCGGCGGCCGGCGGCCCTACTACCGCTTCGGCGACGCCGACGCCGACCCGCTCGTGGTGCTTCCCGGCCTCTCGGACGCCTTCCAGCGCACCGACCCGAACCGCGCGACCGCGGCGGCGCTCGCCGGCCTGTTCCGCGAGTTCGACGACCGCGACGTGTGGGTGGTCGGCCGACCGCGACACCTCCCGGTCGGGTCGACCACGCGCGACATCGCCGCGGGCTACGCCGGCGTCATCGACGAACAGGACCTCTGGCCGGCGGACGTTATCGGCGTCTCGATGGGCGGCCTCGTCGCCCAGTACCTCGCCGCCGACTACGGCGACTACGTTGACTCGCTGGCGGTCGTCTCCGTCGGGACGCGACTCGGCGGCCACGGCGAGAACGTCGTGACGCGCTGGCGCTCGCTGGCGGGCAAGGGCAACTGGGCAGAAGTCGTCGCCGACGCGGAACGGGAGTCCGCGACCGGCCTCGAAGCGACGGTCGCCCCGGCGCTCATCGAGGCGGCCGGCCGGGTCGTCGACCTCCGACCCGCCGTCCCCGCCGACGCCGTCGTCTCCTGTACGGCCTGTCTCGAACACGACTCCCGGGAGATACTCGGCGACGTCGACGCGCCGACGCTCGTCGCCGCCGGAAAATCGGACCGACTGTTCCCCGAACCGCGGGTTCGGGAACTCAAAGACGGCGTCGCGGACGCGACGCTCGCGCTGTTTTCGGGGGCGGGCCACAGTCTCGCCACGAGCGAGCCGCGAACGCTCAACGGCGTCGTCAGGCGTTACTTCGACGGCTTCAGGGGGAAAGGGCTGTATCCGTAAGCGCGCATCACGAGCCGCGACACCCTCGAACTCCTTCGCGGCAACAGGCTCATACAGCGGGCGGCCGTCGACCCGCCATGCGCGACGCCCTCCGGTCGAGCCCGCTTTTCAGTGTTCGTCGGCTCCTCGTCTGTCTTGCCGCCACGCTCGTCGTCGTGACGACCGACGCGCTGTTGTTTCACATCGAACCCATCCGAACCGCCGCGGAGTTCGCGACCGAAGTGGCGATCCACACCCTCGGCTTCTACGGCGGGTTCACTATCGTGGCACTGTTCAGTCTAACCGAAACGAGCTAGAACACCGGCGACCGGGTGTGACCGGCGTTAGATGATGCCCATCTCGTCGAGGCGCGTCGGCAGGTACTCGTCGGTCACGAAGTCGAGACCGCGGGAGGCCAGCGCCTGCTGTTCGGCCTTCTTGCCGATGTCGAGTTGGAGCTCTATCTGTTCGGTCCAGTAGTCGCCCATGAACCGCGGGTCCTCCAGTTCGGACTGGAGCGCGTTAATGTCGGAATCTGCGAGCGGGTCGGTCGGGAGGTCGTAGTCCACGATGTCCTGCGGCTGGATGCCGACGAACTTCGCCTCGGGCGTGGCGAGATACTCCGAGAGGTGCGCGGACTTGATAGAGCCGTAGGCGACGGAGCCGAAGATGCGGTAGGACCACGGGTCGCCGTCTGTGAACACCACGACCGGCAGGTCGAGTTCGTCGTGCAGGCGTTTCGTGATACGTCGGGTGGCGCGCGCCGGCTGGCCGCCGAGGTGGACGACGAGCGCGTTGTAGTCGTCGTCGAAGCCGTTTTCGACGAGGCGGTCGCGCATACCACCGGTCTCGACGCACATGACGAAGTCGATGTCGTGTTCGAGGAACTCGATGGTGTCGGGGTTGTTCGGAATCTGGTAGCCGCCCTGACCCACGTCCAGTTGGCAGTGAATCTCGCGGTCGCCGCGGTTCGTCTGCTCGCGGATTTTGAGGGGCCCCATGAGCTTCGCGCCGGACTCCTCCGGGCGCATGTGGAAGTCCTCGCGCTTGACTTCGCTGACGATTTCCAAGTCCTCGATGAGCTTGTTGGACTCGTCTTGGTCGGAGAAGTGCGCCTCCTCGTTGTCCCACGACTCGGAGATGTAGTACAGCTCACGCAGGGTGGACGAGCGGTCCTCGTCGAGTTGGCGCGCGAGGAACTCGATGGTGTAGGCGGCCTTCAGGAGCTTTCGCGCCCCCCGAACGCTGTTCGCAGAGCGCTTCGAGGTCCGGTCGCCGTACACCCAGACGTTGGCGTCCTCGTCGTACTCGATGTTGCTTTTCGTCCGCGTTGGGAGCGTCATGTACGGAATCTCCCCCGCGTCGAACTGGTCGTAGAACTCCGCCGCGAGGTCGATGAGACGCTCGCGGGCGCGTTCCTCGGATGTCTGCCGTTCGGATGCCATTATACGTTCACCGTGAGTTTCTCCGTCTCGACGCCGTCGACGTTGATGTCGAACGACGCGTCCTGTGCGACCGAGTACGTGAGCGTCGCCGTGTCACCGGACGACACCTCTGGGTTCCACTTGACGAACCACTCCCCGTCGAGGTCGACGACCGTCGCCTCGCCGTCGAGGCCGGTCGGCTCAGCCGAGACGATGTCCGTGATGTCCGGCGACTCGTTCGTGTTGGAGTGGTTCGTCACCGTGAGCGTCACCTCGCCGTCGTCGACCGCCCGCTCGACGGTCAGGTTGTTCATGATGCGGCCGAGCGCGCCGTCGATGTTCGGCTCGGGTCGGCCGGTGACCTCCGAGAGCTTCGTCGCCATCTGCGGGAGGATGCGACCGAGCACGTCCTGTTTCTCGCGGCGCTTCTGGAGCGACCGCCGCTTCGAGAGGTAGGACTTGAGGTCGCGGGCCGCCTCGCGGATGGCGAGTTCGACCTCGTCTTGAATCGCCGGCACGTCCGCGAGCGCGTCCTTCGACTCGCTCGTGAAGGGGACGTTCGTGGAGGCGACGTGGACCATGAGGACCGCGGGGCCGTTCGGCATACCGCTACCGCCCGGCTGGTCGAGGCCGTAGTTCCGCCAGCCGATGTCCTTGACGACGTGGGTGATGGTACACGCGCCCTGCTGGTAGACGAGAGGCACGCGGTTGGCGAAGCGGAGCAGGTCGATTTTCCCCTCGGACTTCAGTTCGCCGCCGTAGGCGATACCGGCCTCGACGATGAACGGGTCGCCGCCGTGGACCTCGGCGTCGCGGGTCGCCGCGGCGTAGAAGTCGGCGTCGAACTCCTTTCTCAGGCCGGCCTCGACGAGTTCCGCCGAGATGGGAGACAGACAGTCCGTCGGCGGCGCGAGGATGTCCGTCTCGCGCATCGCGTCGAGCAGGTCGCGGGCCACGTCGCGGTCGTCGGCGACCTCGCGGACCTTCGGCACGTCGTCGGAGACGGTGCGCATCCGCGACCAGACGGCGTCGGCGATGTTCTCTTGGGCCGTCTCACCGTACGTCTCGTCCTCGCGTTCTTTCGTTCGCTCGGCCGCCCACGCGACGAACTCGGCCACGTCGTCGCGGGTGGCGCGGTCGGCCGGGCCGGTCGTCTCGGCGAACTGGGTGGCGATGGAGCGCGCCATCGACAGCTTGCCGGCGTCGTCTTTCTGCGTGGTCGTCACGTCGTCGACGATGGCGTACACGTCGCCCTCGCGGTCGTCGGTGAGAACGGGCCACAGCGCCTCGACGACGTTCTCGCGGACCGTCTCGCCGAACGAAGTGTCGGTCTCCTCGCCGACCGTCTCGGCGACGTTTTCGACGATGGTGACGAGTTCGCCGTGGGCGATTCGGTCCTTGCCGACGACGATATCGACCAGTTCCTCGGCGAACGCCGCGGTCGCATCCCTACCCTTGTTGGCGACGGCGTCCTCGACGACGGCGACGAGGTCGGCCGCCTCGGTCGCGTCGGGCGTCCGCCACGTCATCTCGCGGCCGAAGTGCCGGTCGCGGAAGGCGTCGTGAACCTTGTCGGAGGTCTTCGCGCCGACGCGGGTGAACTCCTCTTGGAGGAAACCGGAGACGGAGTACGACTCGGTCGCCGAGAGCATCTTCAGGAGCGTCCCGAGTTCGACGCCGTGGGGGTGGGGGCGAATCTCCTTGGTCTGCTTCGGAAGCTGGTCGGTCGCCCGCTCGAACTTCATCGGCTCGTCGAGGCCGGGTTCCCGGAGTTCGAGTCGGGCGTGGGGGTTGACGACCGCCGTATGGAGGATGTAGTCGTGAAGCTGTTGGCGGGCGCGCATGTTGGCTTCCATCTCCAACTCGATGCGCGTGCCGTGGGGGCGGTCCCACGAGGTGGTCTTCTCGGTGCGAATCTCGGGTTCGTTCTGGTCCGTGTTGATGACGAGTTCGAAGTACTCGGCGTCCTCCGAGCCCTGCGTCCGGCTCGTCACCTTGGCGGGCTTCCCGCTCGTCAACTGCGAGTAGAGGACCGCCGCGGAGATACCGATACCCTGCTGGCCGCGGGACTGTTCGCGCGCGTGGAAGCGAGAGCCGTAGAGGAGCTTCCCGAACACTTTGGGCACCTGTTCTTTCGTGATGCCCGGCCCGTTGTCCTCGATGACGAGGCGGTAGTAGTCGCCCGCCTCGGCGATTTCCACGTAGATGTCGGGCTGGATGCCCGCCTCCTCCGTGGCGTCGAGCGCGTTGTCCACCGCCTCCTTGACGGCGGTGACCAACCCGCGGGCTCCGCTGTCGAAGCCCAACATGTGCTTGTTCTTCTCGAAGAACTCGGCGATGGAGATCTCCCGCTGGCCCTTCGCCAGCTCCTCTGCGATCCCCGGCTCGTCACCGAGTGTCGACTGGAACGAGGTCATTTCCTGATGCGCATCTACCCAGTCCCGCGTTAAGTACTCACCGGCAACGGAGTGAAAGTGAAATCCCGACATTGACGCGCTTCGAGGGCCGTTCGCAACCGAACGCCGAATCGTGTTATACAGAGCCACCCACGAAACGAGAGTCGACCAGTCGGAATTTCCGGGCGGGGACTTCAGTAGCTAGTCGGAATCGCCGGACGCGGAAACCGCTACGCGGGACTCCAGTAAGTAGTTCGCGCCCGCGCGTGCGAGCCTTTAAGGGACGGGCTATCCTAGGCCTGTTCAGATGTCTCAGGATAACGAGTACGGGGCCGGACAGATTCAGGTCCTCGAAGGGCTCGAAGCCGTTCGAAAGCGTCCGGCGATGTACATCGGGTCCACCGATTCTCGCGGACTCCACCACCTCGTCTACGAAGTCGTCGACAACTCCATCGACGAGGCGCTCGCGGGTCACTGCGACGCCATCGAGGTCGCCCTCCACGAGGACGGCTCTGTCAGCGTCACCGACAACGGCCGCGGGATTCCGGTAGATACGCACGAACAGTACGACCGACCCGCGCTGGAGGTCATCATGACCGTCCTCCACGCCGGCGGGAAGTTCGACAACAAGTCCTACCAGGTATCGGGCGGCCTCCACGGCGTCGGCGTCTCCGTCGTCAACGCGCTGTCGAGCGAGCTCGAAGTCGAGGTCAAACGCGACGGCGCGGTGTGGACACACCGCTTCGAGTTCGGCGAGCCGCAGGTCGACCAGTTCGAGCGCGTCCGCGACCTCGAACCGGGTGAAGACACCGGGACGACCATCCGATTCTGGCCGGACGACGGTATCTTCGAGACGACCGAGTTCGACTTCAAGACGCTCGAAAACCGCCTGCGCGAGCTCGCCTTTCTCAACTCCGGCGTCGAGATTTCGCTCACGGACGAGCGGACCGACGAGTCGAGTTCGTTCCGCTTCGAGGGCGGCATCCGCGAGTTCGTCGAGTACCTCAACGAGACCAAGACGGCCCTTCACGACGACATCATCTACTACGACGACGAGTCGGAGGGCATCGAGGTCGAAATCGCCATGCAGGCGACCGACGAGCTACAGGGGTCGATTCACGCCTTCGCCAACAACATCAACACGCGCGAGGGCGGCACGCATCTGACCGGGTTCAAGACGGCGCTCACCCGCGTCGTCAACGACTACGCGAACACCCACGACATGCTGGACGACCTCGACGGGGACAACCTCCGCGGCGAGGACGTCCGCGAGGGTCTCACCGCCGTCATCTCCGTCAAGCACCCCGACCCGCAGTTCGAGGGCCAGACGAAGACGAAGCTCGGGAACTCCGAGGTCCGCGGCATCGTCGAGAGCGTCACCCACCAACAGCTCGGGACGTTCTTCGAGGAGAACCCGGACACGGCGACGGCCATCATCTCGAAGGCCGTCGAGGCCGCCCGCGCCCGCAAGGCCGCAAAGCAGGCCGAGGAGCTCACCCGCCGCAAGTCCGCGCTCGAATCCACCTCGCTCCCGGGGAAGCTCGCGGACTGTCAGAGCCGCGACCCCTCTAAGTCCGAACTGTTCATCGTGGAGGGCGACTCCGCGGGCGGCTCGGCGAAGCAGGGCCGCGACCGCAAGTTCCAGGCGATTTTGCCCCTCAAGGGGAAGATTCTGAACGTCGAGAAACACCGCCTCGACCGCATCCTCGAAAACGACGAGATACGGGCGCTCATCACCGCCATCGGCGGCGGCGTCGGCGACGAGTTCGACATCGAGAAGGCGCGCTACCAGCGGCTCATCCTGATGACCGACGCCGACGTCGACGGCGCGCACATCCGGACGCTCCTCCTCACGCTCCTGTACCGCCACATGCGCCCGCTCATCGAGGCCGGCTACGTGTACGCGGCCCAACCGCCGCTGTACCGCGTCCGCTACCGCGGCAACACCTACGACGCGATGGACGAGGCCGAGCGAGACCGCATCATCGAGGAGGAATGCAACGGCAACCCCACGCAGGTCCAGCGGTTCAAGGGGCTCGGCGAGATGAACCCCGACCAGCTGTGGGACACGACGATGAACCCCGAAAACCGCGTCCTCAAGCGCATCACCGTCGAGGACGCCGCCGCCGCCGACCGGATGTTCAACATCCTGATGGGCGACGCCGTCGGGCCGCGAAAGCAGTTCATCAAGGACCACGCGAACGACGCCGAATGGGTAGACATCTAATATGAGTTCTGACGCACCAGATTCTTTCGAACCGGGCGCGGGTATCGCGGCCGAGGTCAAGAACGCGCGCATCGAAGACGAGATGGAGCAGTCGTACATCGACTACGCGATGTCGGTCATCGCGGGTCGGGCGTTGCCCGACGTTCGCGACGGCCTGAAGCCGGTCCACCGGCGCATCCTGTATGCGATGCATCAGGCAGGCGTGACCTCCAACTCGTCGCACCGCAAGTCCTCGTCCATCGTGGGCGAGACGATGGGTGACTACCACCCCCACGGCGACTCCGCCATCTACGACACCCTCGCGCGCATGGCGCAGGACTTCTCCATGCGCTACCCGCTCGTCGACGGGCAGGGTAACTTCGGCTCCGTCGACGGCGACCCGCCGGCCGCGATGCGCTACACGGAAGCGCGGATGTCCCCCATCGCCGAGGAACTCCTCGACGACATCGACAAGGACACCGTCGACTTCCAGTCGAACTACGACGACCGCAAGCAGGAGCCGACCGTGCTCCCGTCGTCGTTCCCGAACCTGCTCGTCAACGGGTCGTCCGGCATCGCGGTCGGGATGTCCACGAACATCCCGCCGCACAACCTCGGCGAGGTCATCGACGCCACAGTCGAGCTCATCGAGAACCCCGAGGCGACCATCCCGGACCTGATGGAACACATAAAGGGCCCCGACTTCCCGACCGGCGCGAACATCGTCGGCCGCAACGCGGTCCACAAGGCGTACAAGACGGGCCGCGGCCGCGTCCGCGTCCGCGCCGACTACGACGTGTTCGAAGAGGAGGGGCGCATCGTCATCAACGAACTCCCGTATCAGGAGAACAAGGCCCGCCTCATCGAGCGCATCGCCGACGACGTGAACGAGGGCAAAATCGAGGGCATCCGCGACATCCGCGACGAGTCCGACCGCGACGGCATCCGCGTCGTCATCGAGCTCAAGCGCGGCGCGATGGCCGAGGTCGTCAAGAACCAGCTTCTCGACAACCACCTCGAATCCACGTTCGGCGTCATCAACCTCGCGCTCGTCGACGGCCAGCCGCAGGTGCTGACGCTCAAGGAGACGCTCGAACACTACCTCGACCACCGCCGCGACGTGGTCCGCCGGCGCTCCGAGTACGAACTCGCCGAGGCCGAAGACCGCGCGCACATCCTCGAAGGCCGCCTGAAGGCCCTCGACAACATCGACGACGTGGTCGAGACCATCCGGCACTCCGAGAGCCGAGACGACGCGAAGGCCGCGCTCCGCGGCGAGGTCGAAGTCGAAGTCGAAGGTGAACCCCTGCCGACGTTCGACTTCTCCGAAGAGCAGGCGAACCACATCGTCTCGATGCAACTCGGTTCGCTCACCTCGATGGAGGCGGCCGAAATCGAAGACGAGTACGAGGACGTACAGGCGACCATCGAGCGCCTCGAAACCATCCTCGGCGACCGGTCGGAACTCGACGCGGTCATCGAGTCCGAACTGCTCGACATCAAAGACGAGTACGCCGACGACCGGCGGACCTCGTTCGTCGCCAACACCGGCGAGGTCACCCGCGCCGACCTCATCCCCGAGGAGGACGTGGTCGTCGTCGTCAGCGAGGACGACTACATAAAGCGCATGCCGGTGTCTCGGTTCCGCGCCCAGCACCGCGGCGGCAAGGGCATCATCGGCACCGACCTCAAGGAGGGAGACAACGTCTCGTCGGTGTTCGTCACGAACACCCACGACGACCTGCTGTGTTTCACCAACCACGGACAGGTCTACCAGCTCAAGGCCTACCAGGTGCCCGAGATGTCGCGGACCGCCCGCGGGAAGTCGGCGGTCAACCTCCTCGACTTCGACGACGGCGAGGAGATTACGGCCGTCGTCAACTGCGACGACCTCGAAGATATCGAGGGCTACCTGACGATGGTGACGCAGAACGGCTACATCAAGCGGACCGGCACCGACCGGTTCCAGAACATCCTCTCGACGGGCATCATCGCCACCAAACTCGACGAGGGCGACGAACTCGTCGACGTGGAGGTCACCGACGGCGAAAGCGACCTCGTCATCGGCACCGAACAGGGGATGTCCATCCGCTTCGACGAGGACGAGGTGCGCGCGATGGGCCGGTCGGCCCGCGGCGTCCGCGGCGTCAAACTGACCGGCGACGACGTGGTCGCCGGCGTGGCCGCCATCGACGAGGCCCACCACAGTTGGGTGCTCACCGTCACCGAGAACGGCTACGGGAAGCGCACGGACCTCGACGCATACCGCAAGCAGTCCCGAAACGGCAAGGGGCTCATCGACATCAAGACCAACGAGCGGAACGGTCCGGTCTGCGCCATCAACACCGTCGGCGAGGGCGACCACCTCGTCGTCATGTCCGACGAGGGCCAGATTCTCCGGACGCCCGTCGAGGACATCTCGACGGTCGGCCGCAACACGATGGGCGTCATCGTGATGGACCTCGACGAGGGCGACGACGTCGCCTCCGTCGACGTGATTCCGGCCGCGATGACGACCGAGGCCGAGGAACTCGACGACGTGGAAGGCGACGCGGACGCCGACGCGGACGACGAGTAAGTCGGCTCTCCCCGACGACGGTTTTCTTTTGCTGACCCCGCCGCAGAGCCGCGGCTCCGGCCATCGCTCCCCGAAGGCATTTACCGCGGCCGAGGGGTCGTCACGGTATGAGAATGCGACCGCGGTCGAGAATCGTCGCCGTCTCGGCGCTCGCCTTCGTCGTCGTTCTCGGCGGCCAGACCGCGCTTCGGGTGTGGAACCTCGAACCGCCGACGCACGTGCAGTCGCTCGTCGTCGACGCGGGCGCGGTGCTCGTCGTCGCCGGCGTCGCGTCTCACGTCGCCCGAGGCGAGCGCGTCGGTGAACGGGCCGGCGAGGGTATCGTGCTCGCCTTCGGTCCGTGTTTCGCGTTCGCGGTCAACCTGTTCGCCCCGGTATCGACGATGGAGTCGCCGCTGTGGCTCGGGTATCCGCTCGTCGCCGGCGCGGTGCTTTCACTCGCGCTCGGCGGTCTCGGAACGGGTGTCGGGTACGTCGTTCGAGTCGTGAGAGCGAGAAAAACCAGCGACAGCGCGTCGTAGCTCCTATTTCTCCACGTCCGACGGCTCTCTCGTCAGGTCGTACGTGTAGTGTCGCGGCTTGCGGTCCCGGAGCCAGTCGCGGAGCGGTTCGACCCGCGGCCGGTAGGTGAGCGTCGACCCGAGGGCGGTCAGCGGGAGGAACTTCGCCGCCTCGATTTCGTCGTCGGGGTCGCTCGGCGACGGCGTCGGGTCGTCGGCGACGGGCGTCGCGTGGTAGAACCGCTGGAGATAGATGCGGTGGTCCGGGGCGCGAATCTCGCTCGTGAACGCGAGCGACTGGATTTCGACTTCGACGCCGGTCTCCTCTGCGGCCTCGCGGGCGGCGGTCTCGAAGAAGAACTCGCCGGGCTCTGAGCCGCCTTTCGGCAGTCCCCAGCGGTCCTTCTCGTAGACCGCGAGCACGGAGTTCTCCTGTAGGACGACGACGCCGGCGGCCAAGTCGTGCGGGGCGGGGGCTTCTCTCGGCGTCGACATCAGAGGATGCGCTTGCCGAAGGCGCTTGCGGCGAGTTCGGTCGCGAGCGTCGCGGTCTCGTTGTGCTGGTCGAGGATGGGGTTGACCTCCACGAGTTCGAACGAGCGCATGGCCTCCGAGCGGGCGACGAGTTCCATCGCCGCGTGAGCCTCTCGATAGGTCACGCCGCCGCGGACGGGCGTCCCGACGCCGGGGGCCTCGCGGGGGTCGAGCCAGTCGAGGTCGAGGCTGACGTGGACGCCGTCGGTGCCGGCGGTCGCCACGTCGAGGGCGTCGTTCGTCACCTCGGTGACGCCGCGCTCGTCGATGTCGGACATCGTGTAGACCGTCACGTCGCTGTCGCGAATCGCCTCGGCCTCGGCCCCATCGACGGAGCGCAGACCGACGATAGCGACGTTTTCTTCTTTCAGGCCGGCGGCGTTCGCCCACTCGACGCCCTCGAAGTCGCCGATACCGAGCGCGGCGGCCAGCGGCATGCCGTGGACGTTGCCGGACGGCGAGGTGCTCGGCGTGTTGAAGTCGCCGTGGGCGTCGAACCAGACGACGCCGATATCGGCGTTGCGGGCGCTCCCGACCAGCGAACCGATGGCGATAGAGTGGTCGCCGCCGAGCGCCAGCGGAGTCGTTCCCTCGGCGAGCGCGGTCGAGACCGCGTCGGCGAGGCTCGTCGTCACCTCTTCGACCTCTTGGACGTGCTTCGCGTTCGCCGGCCCGGCGTCCGCGTCCCGCGTCGCGTGGTGCGGGACCGCGAGGTCGCCAGCGTCCGTCGGCGAGACGCCCGCGGACTCGAGTTGCCCCGCGAGCCCGGCGTATCGAATCGCGGAGGGACCCATGTCCACCCCGCGTCGATTGGCACCGTAGTCCGTCGGTGCACCCAGAATTCTGACGTTCCGTTCCATAGATGACCCACTCGTTCGGGGCGTTTAGTGGCATCGGAAAAACACCCTTATTGATAATTTCCGCCGTCGCGTCGTCGGGCGGACCCGCGTGGCCGAACGAGAGGGCTACTCGTAGAGATACGGTTCGCAGACGCGCCGGACGCCCTCCTCGAAGGAAATCTGCGGTTCCCAGCCGGTCGCCTCGCGCATCTTCGTGCAGTCGGCTTTCGTGTCGTGGACGTACACGTCGAGGGGGTTTTCGACGTAGACGGGGTCGACGTCGGTACCGAGGGTCTCGTTTATCATGCCGACCATCTCGTTGAACGAGTAGCTCTCGCCCGTACCGAGGTTGTAGATGCCCTGAAGCCGGTGGTCGGCGGCGAGTTCGATGCCGCGGACGATGTCGTCGACGTGGGTAAAATCGCGCGTCTGGGTGCCGTCGCCGAACAGTTCGGGCGACTCACCGGCCGCGATTTCGTCGGCGAACTGCGCGACCGTATTCGCGAATTCGCCTTTGTGTGCTTCCGCGCCGCCAAAGCCCTGATACACCGAGAAAAAGCGGAGTCCGGCCGTTCGCATGTCGTAGTGGTGGTGGAAGTACTCCGCGTAACGCTCGCGGGCGAGTTTCGACGCCTCGTAGCCCGTGCGCGCCTCGACGGGCATGTCCTCCGGTGAGGGCTCCGTCCGAGAGCCGTAGATAGAAGAGGTGGAGGCGTAGACGACGGTGTCACAGCCGTCCTTCCGCGCCTGTTCGACCGTGTTGACGAAGCCTTCGACGTTGACCCGAGCGCCCTTCGTCGGGTTCTCCTCGTGCATCTTGTACGACGACAGCGCCGCCAGATGGAACACGACGTCGACGCCCTCGGTCGGGAGGTCGTCGTCGAGGACCGTCGTATCGTGGAATTCGACCGCGTCGTCGAGATTCTCGGGCGTTCCGAGATAGAGGTCGTCGACCGCGACGACCTCGTTGTCGTCGGCGAGGTGGTTCGCCAGATTCGAGCCGATGAAGCCGGCACCGCCGGTGACGAGGACTCGTTTCCCGTTCATGCGCTACCGAACTCTCGTGAGCCGTATAGTGCTATCGACAGCATCAGCGCTGATTTCGGGTTCAAAATGAACATTCATGAGTGTGATATGGTTACAAAGTAGACGAACGGCAGATTCGAGCCGCCATCCATCGGATTTAAGGACGTATGTAGCGAACCATTCTCCATGTCATCAATCGAGCTCACGTCGAGTCAGAAAACTATCTTGACTGCACTCATCAACCTCTATCGGGACTCCGAGGACGCCGTAAAGGGTGAAGACATCGCGACCGAAGTCAACCGAAACCCCGGCACCATCCGAAACCAGATGCAGAGCCTGAAGGCGCTCCAGCTGGTCGAGGGCGTCCCCGGTCCGAAGGGCGGCTACAAGCCGACCGCGAACGCCTACGAGGCGCTCGACGTGGACAAGATGGACGAGCCCGCGTTCGTCCCCCTGTTCCACAACGACGAGGAAGTCGAGGGCGTCAACGTCGACGAAATCGACCTCTCCAGCGTTCACCACCCCGAGCTGTGCCGCGCCGAGATTCACGTGCAGGGCTCCGTCCGCGAGTTCCACGAGGGCGACAAGATTCGCGTCGGTCCGACGCCCCTCTCGAAGCTCGTCATCGACGGCACGCTCGACGGCAAGGACGACACGAGCAACATCCTCATCCTCCGCATCGACGACATGCAGGCACCCGTCGGCGAACCCCAGCACTAACCACGCACATCTCTTCGTCTTTTTCCGGGCACTCTCCTCGCACTCCGACCGGCTGGTTTAGCGTTCGGGCGAGACAGTCCGTCTGACGCCGGCGAGGCGGTCCGCGCCACCGATTGACCTCGGCAGTGCTCGGAGCGTCTAACGGAGCCGAAGAAACCGAAACTGAGTCGTCGGGCGTCGCGTCGCCCGGTGATCGTTCGAGGCGGCCGAGTTAGAGGTCGTTCCAGGCGGAGAGCGCGCGCTTCGGCGACGTGACGTCCGCAATCCAGTTCGCGGCGATGCCCTTCTTCAGCGTCCGCGCGAGCGGGCCGCCGAAGACGTTGACGGGGAACTCGCCGACGACGGGGAACTTCACGCCGTGGGCGACGGCGTCGTGGCCGATGGAGATGACCGTTCCCTTGTCGGTGAACGTCCAGCGCTTGAGCGGCTTGCCGGCGATGGCGCGGGCGATGTTCTCGCCGGCGACGTCCGCGGCGTCCCAGGCGGCCTGCGCCGTCGGCGGCGCGACGCTGTCGGGACCCTGCTCGACGAGGGCGCAGTCGCCGACCGCGAAGACGCGGTCGTCGCTGGTCTGGAAGTCCTCCTCGGCGAAAAAGCGGTGGGAGCGCTCGTCCTGTTCGAGTTCGACGTCGGACGCCTCGGGCTGGCCGGTGATGCCGCCGGTCCAGACGAGCACGTCGTAGTCGAGTTCCTCGGGGTCCTCGTCCTCGCCGCCGCCGATGAAGACGGTCTCCTCGTCGACCTTCGAGATGAAGTCGCCGGTGAGGATGTCGATGTCGAGGTCTTCGACGCGGCGGCGGAGCGCGCCCTGCAGTTCGGGGTCGTTGCCGGGGAAGATTTCGTCCATCCCCTCGACGAGCTTGATGTCGATGGGCGCGCGGTTGGTGTCGCGGTACTCGGCGACCTCGGCGGCCGTCTGGATGCCGGAGAGGCCCGCACCGCCGATGACGACCTGCGCGGGGTCGTCGCGGGAGGCGTCGGCGGCCGCCTCCTTGATGTCCTGGTGAATCTCGCGGGCGTCGTCGAGGCCCTTGAGCTGGTGGGCGAACTCCTCGAGGCCCTCGATGCCGAAGAAGGCGGTCGAAGAGCCGATGGCGACGAGCAGATAGTCGTAGTCGACGTCGTCGCCGCCTTCGAGTTCGACGACGCGCTCGTCGACGTTCACGTCGGTCGCGCGACCCTTGACGAAGTCGGTCGAGTCGGACTTGATGTCGTCGACGGGGATGGTGATGCTGGACTCGACGCTCGGGTCTCGGATACAGCGGTGGACCTCGTGGAGGACGAGGTGGTAGTCGTGTTCGGCGACCCACGTGAGTTGCGCGTCGTGACCGAGCTCTTCTTCGAGGGTTGTGACCGCGCCGGCCCCGGCGTACCCCGAGCCGAGAACGACGACCTGCGTGCTCATGTCGTCGTCTGTGCAGTCATCCGATAAAGGGGCTTTGAAACCGTCTCTACAGCCGGGGTAATTTTGGCCGCTACGCCCCCAGAGCGTCGAAATACGGATTCGACGGTTGTCGGATTAGTCGAGACTGAGGCCCGCGTGCCAGCGGTCGACGCCCGCCTCGCGTTTGACTTCGTCCATCTTCGCGAGCAGGTGGACCGCGAGGCTGGCGGTTTCTGCCGCGCGCGACTCGCCTTCGGTGCGGAACTCGCCGGTGACGCGGTTCGCGTACACCGAGCAGACGGCCCCCGCGCGGAGGCCGTAGACGTTAGCGATGGTCAAAAGCGCCGCGGCCTCCATCTCGATGTTCTTCACGTTCGCCTCGCGGAGTTCCTCGACCAGCGAGTCGGAGCCGGCGGCGCGGAAGCCCTCGAAGCCGGGGCGGCCCTGCCCCGCGTAGAAGGAGTCGGCGCTCATCGTGAGGCCGACGTGGTAGTCGTAGCCGAGGCGTTCCGCGGCCGCGACGAGCGCCGAGACGACCTCGTGGTCGGAAACGGCGGGGTAGTCCTCGCGGACGTACTCCTTGGAGGTGCCCTCCTGTCGGACCGCACCCGAGGTGATGACGAGGTCGCCCACGTCCATCTCGGGCTGAATCGCGCCGCAGGAGCCGACGCGGATGAAGGTGTCCGCGCCGGCGCGGGCGAGTTCCTCGACGGCGATGGCCGCCGAGGGGCTCCCGATACCCGTCGAAGTGACCGAAATCGGCGTCCCGTCGTAACTGCCCGTGGCGGTCCGGTACTCGCGGTGGTAGGCCTTCTCCTCGTGGTCGTCCCACAGCGCCGTCACCTTGTCCACGCGCTCGGGGTTCCCGGGGAGCAACACCGCGTCGGCGAGGTCCGCGGGACCGACTTCGAGGTGGTACTGAACCTCGTCGTTCGGGTCCTCACTGTCGTTCATGGCACTACTCGCGCGCCGGCGGTGGAAATTCTTGCGTTCTCTGAGGGAACCCCCGCGGGCGTCGTCACGTTCCCGGTCCCGTTCTCGTTCTCGTTCTTGTTCGCGGTCGCGGTCGCGGTCGCGGCCGGCGAGGTCGTCGCGCGGGGAGTCGTCGTCGACCGCCGCTCGCCCGCGACGCCGCGCCACGCCGGGTCGTCGGCGGGGTCGCCGTCGCGGAACGGCGGCGGGAGGTCGGCCCGCTCGTCGGCCGCAAGCAGGTAGCCGAATCCCGCGCCGACGTACCAGTCGACCAGCGACGGGTCGAGGTCGGCGTCCACGACGAGGTCGCCGCCGGTGTACCACTCCAGCGCCGCGTCGTCGTCGACGTCGACGCCGGTCCGCCGCCAGCGCACGCCGGAGCCGCCGTCGCGGAACGCCGACACCGAGAGCGTCACGTCGGCCATCTCGGGGGCGGAAACGCGCTCGAACGAACGGTTCGCGGGCGCGACGCCGTCGGCCCCGGACTCGTAGTACGACAGCGCGTGGTCGATTTCGGCCTCGTAGGTCGCCCGCTCACCGGGCGAGACGTTCGAGAGGTCGACGTGGACCGCGACGGTCCGCTCGCGGAAGGGCGACTCCCGCTCGTCGGCGTCCGGTTCCGGCAGTCGCGTCGTCTCGATGCGCGCGGACAGCGCGGGAAACGCGTCGGCGTCGTCGTGGGTCAGTCCGAGCAGATGGCCGAACTCGTGTTTCAGGACCGTCTCGGTCGTCCGGTCGTCGTAGCCGGCGGCGACGACCACCGAGACGGGTTCGGTCGGCGCGGTCGGTTCGTCGCCGTCGAAGAGGGGCGCACAGCCGACCGCGTCCGCGCCGTCGTAGTCGCCGCAGGCGTCGATTCGCTCGACGACCGAGACGGTCACGTCCGGTTCCGAGGCGTTCGGCACCACGACGAACGCCGGGTCGTAGGCGGCCGCCGACGCGTTCGCCCGCCAGTAGTCGACCGCCGATTCCACGAGCGCGGCGTAGTCGCGGCCGTCCGCGGCCGCGTCGATGCCGACGACGACGGGCGCGCGGCCCCACGGGTTGTCGGCGGGGCGCGTCTCCGGCACCGGCGACGACCCGGTTCCACCGACGGCGACAGAGACGGCCCCGTCGTCGCCGTCGCTCGCGTCGGCCGACGGGGTACCGAGGGCGGCGTCCACGACCGGCGGGGACGGCGACAGCGACGCACACCCCGACAGTGCGACGAGAAAAGCGAGCGCGAGCGCGACGATTCCGCGGTCGGCGGCGAGCGACACGTTACTCGTCGGCGCCGGCGTCGCGCTTCGCCGCGGCGGCTTCCAGCGTGTCCAGCGAGATGGTGTTCGGGAGGAGTTCGCCCAGGGTGTACTCGGCGACGTCGTCGCCCCCGAGGTCGCAGACGACCGGCAGGTCCTCGTCGCAGAACTCCGCGAGCGTCTGGCGACACATCCCGCAGGGGGTGACGCCGTCGCGCGCTCCCGAGGTGACGACGAGACGGTCGAACTCCGTGTGGCCGTTTTTCACGGCCTCCGCGATGGCGACCTCCTCGGCGTGGAGGCTGTTCGAGTAGTTCGCGTTCTCGATGTTACAGCCGACGTAGACCTCGCCGTCGGCGGTCCTGAGCGCCGCTCCGACGGTGTACTCCGAGTAGGGAACGTACGCGTTGTCGAGCGCTTCGCGGGCGCGTTCGACGAGTGATTCGGGCATTGGGCGCTCATTCGCGTGGGGTGGCTTAGTTCGTTCGGCTCCCCGAGACTGTCGCCTCGGCCGACGGACGCGGCCGGCGGCTCCGAGGGGCATCACCCATCGCGTCGTCCCGCAAGCGACTATACGACGCGGCCCTAACGCGGCGTCGTGAACGACACATCCGGCGGACGACGAATCCTGCTCCTCGTTGGCGCGAGCGTCGTAGTCATCTCGGGCATCCTCGGCGTCTTCATCGGCGAGAACGGCGGTCAGGTCGCCGCCGAGATATCGCTGTTCGGCGTCCTCTCACTGCCGACCAGTCCGCTCGCGTTCAGCCTCTACGGGATGGCGTTCTCGGCCGTCATCCTCGCGGTGCTGTTCGCGCTCGTCGAGTACGCCTCGCGCGTGGAGAACGCTCAGTAACGGGGGTTCGCATCGGTAACGGTGGCTCGCGCCGCGTCGAAACGCCCGTCCCGGTCGGGGAACCGCGACCGGAAGGCGGACCGCTTTTGCTCGTCCGGCCCCGACGGACCCGCATGGACGCGCCCTCGTCGACCTCGACCTCGACCTCGGACGCCTCGGCCGGCGACGCCGCCCCCGGCCCGCTCCCGGAGGACACGGGCGGCAAGAACCGAAAGCGCGCCGCGCTGGCGACCGCGCCGTTCCTCGCGCTCGGGCTGGCCGACGTGGTACTCATCCTCCTGCAGGGGCTCGAACCGCTCTGGGGATTCGCCATCCTCCCGCCGATTCTGTTCTGTAGCGTGCTGACCTGGATCGTCTTCAGCACCGACTTCCTCGACGACCGGACCTGAGCCGACCGCGAGTCGGGTCCGGGGATTCGATTCAGCGTCGCAGGTTCGTGGAGTACTTCGTCGGCGTCTCCTCGTCGTAGCCGAAGTCCTCGGCGGTCAGTTCGGGCTCGGCGTCTCCGACGCTCGCGGGCGCGACGACTTTGAACCGCTCGCGGAGGCGCTCGGGCATCGAGAACGACTCGCGGTCGAGCCGGAGCGCGATGGCGTCCGCGTCGGCTTCCCTCACTCCGTCGAGTCGCTTCCGCGGCCCCGACGGGAGGTCCTCGGCGTCGACCGCCTCGAAGCCGAACTGCGCGCAGTAGCCGTGGTCCGAGGTGAACCCGTAGACGGTGTCGAACGCCTCGGCCGCGGCGCGGTCGACCAGTCGCTCGACGACGTGCGCGCCGACGCCTTGCCCGCGCCACAGCTCCGAGACGCCGACGCAGGTGACCTCGCAGAACGGCTCGTCAGTCTTGTGGACCCGGATGCGCCCGAATCCAGCCTTCTCGCCGGACTCCTCGTCGAGCGCAATCACGTAATCGCGGGACCGGAAAGAGCCGTCGTCGAGTCCGAGTTCCTCAAGCGAGTCGAGCAACCAGACCTCGTCTCGGTTCTTCGCGTCTCGGACGTACATGCCTATCAGTAGCACACCGGCCGACAAAAACGCCTCGGGCCGGGCGACCGATTCCCGCCGCGTCGGTCGAACTCAACGAAAGAACAGTAAAGATTCATGGTTCCGGTCGCGGAACCACGGTTCATGGACGTGCCCGACACCGACACCGTGGTACACGAACCGGACCCGGCGTTCGTCGAGGACGCCAACGTCACCCGCTTCATGCGGGAACACGACATCGAGGACTACGACGAACTCATCGAGCGGACGACGACCGAGGTTCCGGGCGTCGGTGCCTCGGGCGTCGAGTGGTTCTGGGACGAACTCGTCGACTACCTCGACATCGACTTCTACGAGGAGTACGACGCGGTCCGCGACGACTCGGAGGGGCCGCAGTTCTCCCGCTGGTACCCCGGCGGCGAGCTAAACGTCGCCCACAACACCCTCGACCGACACGCCGCGGTCGACTCCGGGAACCGGAACCGCGTCGCCTGCATCTGGGAGGGCGAAGACGGCGAGGTCGTCCAGCGGACCTACCACGACCTCTACCGCGAGGCCAACCGCGTCGCCAACGTCCTCGAATCGTACGGCGTCGAGACCGGCGATACGGTGGGGCTGTACATGCCGATGGTCCCCGAGGTCATCTCCATCCTCTACGGCTGTTTCAAGGTCGGCGCGATAGCCGTCCCCATCTTCTCCGGGTTCGGCGTCGACGCCACCGCGACCCGCCTCGCAGACCCCGAGTGTTCAGTCCTCTTTACTGCTGACGGCTTCTATCGCCGCGGCTCGGAAGTCCGGCTGAAGCCGACCGCCGACGAGGCGATGGCGGAGGCGGACTACGTCGAGAACGTCGTCGTCTACCGGCGGTTCGGCGACGAAAGCGGGGATAGCGACGACGACGTGCCGTGGACAGAGGGCCGCGACGAGTGGTGGGAAGACACCGTCGGCGCGGCCGACTCCGAGTACGAAACCAAATCCCTCCCGTCGGACGCCGAGTCGATGTTGCTGTACTCCTCGGGGACGACCGGCAAGCCGAAGGGCATCGTTCACACCCACGCGGGCGTCCAGATGCAGACCGCGAAGGAGATTCACTTCGGCTTCGACCAGAAGCCCGAAGACCGCTTCTTCTGGGTCTCCGACATCGGCTGGATGATGGGGCCGTGGACGCTCATCGGGAACCACACGTTCGCCGGCACCATCTTCATGTACGAGGGCGCGCCCGACTACCCGAACCCGGACCGCTTCTGGGACATGATAGAGCGCCACCGCATCACCACCTTCGGCATCTCGCCGACGGCCATCCGCGCCCTGCGGAAGTACGGCGACGAGGAAGTCGAGAAACACGACCTGTCGAGCCTCCGCCTGCTGGGGTCGACCGGCGAGCCGTGGGACCCCGAGTCGTGGATGTGGTTCTACGAACACGTCGGCGGCGGCGACGCGCCCATCATGAACATCTCCGGCGGCACCGAAATCTGCGGCTGTTTCCTCATGCCGATGCCGACCCAGCCGCTCAAGCCCTGCTCGCTCGGCGGCCCCGGCCTCGGGATGGACATCGACATCGTGGACTCGTCGGGCGAGTCCATCGCCGACACCCACGAACGGGGCTTCCTCGTCGCCCGCGACTCCTGCCCGTCGATGACCAAGAGCCTCTGGGAGGGCGACGAGCGCTACCTCGACACCTACTGGTCGTCGTGGGACGACCTCTGGGACCACGGCGACTGGGCGCAGAAGGACGAAGACGGCTTCTGGTTCTTACACGGCCGCGCCGACGACGCGCTCAACGTGGCCGGCCGCAAGGTCGGCCCCGCCGAGGTCGAAGGCGCGCTCATCGAACACGACGCGGTGAATCAGGCCGCCGCGGTCGGCGTCCCCGACGACACCACCGGGACGGCCGTCGTCGCCTACGTCGTCCTCGAAGACGGCGTCGAGGAGAGCGACGACCTCCGCGAGGAGCTTCGGGGCGTCGTCGGCGAGGAGTTGGGCAAGCCGTTCCGTCCGCGCGAGATACTGTTCGTCGACGAGTTCCCGAAGACGCAGTCGGGGAAGATAATCCGCCGCGCCATCGCCTCCATCTACGCGGGCGAAGACCTCGGCGACATGAGCAGTATCGAGAACCCCGAGTCGCTCGAAAAGATAGAGAACGCGTCCTGAGGCGGTTTCCCCGGCGTTCGTTCAGTCGGACAGCGCCGCGCCGACGCCGTCGTTCCACGCGTCGGCGGTGAAATCGACCGCGTCGTTCCACGTGGCGACGACCGTCGTCACCGCGAGGTCGCCGGTCACGTTCACCATCGTCCGAATCCGGTCGAGGATTGGGTCGACGCCGGCGACGAGCCCCACGATTTCGAGCGGCAGGCCGAGTTGCGTCAAGACGAGCGTGAGCATGATGAGCCCCGACCCGGGCACGCCGGCGGTGCCGATGCTCGCCAGCACGGCCACCGCGACGACGGCGAACTGGTCGGCCAAAGAGAGGTTCACGCCGACGATGTTCGCCGCGAAGATGGCCGCGACGCCCTGGTACATCGCCGTGCCGTCCATGTTGATGGTCGCGCCGAGCGGGAGCGTAAAGCCGTAGATGCGCTCTTCGATGCCGAGGTTCTCGTCCGCGTCCGACATCGTGACCGGGAGCGTCCCGGACGACGACCGGATGCTCAGCGCGGTCACCATCGCGTCGCGCGCACCGGAGAGGAACGCGACCGGCGACCGCCCCGCGACCCCGACGACGAACGCGCCGAGGTAGACGAGCGCGATGTGGACGACGGCCGCGAGGAGCATCGTCCCGATGAGGAGCGCGAAGGGAAGGACGGCGTCGACGCCCGCGGTGCCGAAGACGTTCGCCATGAGGGCGAAGACGCCGAGAACGCCGAACTCCATCGCGCCCCAGACGACCTTGTACATCGCTTCCGCGCCCGCGTCGGCGAGGTCGAAGAACGCCTCGATGCCGCGTTTGACCTGCTCGTCGTCGGTCTCCTCCCACGCCAGCGTGAGGCCGAGACCGAACACGACGACGAAGAAGATGGTCGGCAACACGCTCCCGTCGGCCATCGCGCCCACGGGGTTCGTCGGGACGATGTTGAGGACGACTTCGACGGCGTCGGGGGCCTCGGCGCTCTGTGCCTCGGCACCGGCGAGTAGTTCTTCGAGCCCGCGGGAGCCGGGGGAGACGAGGTTACTCACGCCGAGGCCGATGGCGACCGCGAACGCTGACGTGAGCGCGTACAGACCCACGACCTGTAATCCGACCCGCCCGAGCGACGACGGCGAGAGCTGTCGGACGCCCATCAGGAGCGTGAACACCACGATGGGGACGATGAGCATCTTCAGCAATCGGACGAACAGGTCGCCGACCGGTTTCAGGGCCGTCGCGGGTTCGCCGACGACGAGGCCGACGAGCGATCCGAGGACGAACGCGACCCCGATTCGGTAGACGATGCCGACCGAACGATACCGGTTCCAGAGTGACACGATGCCAGACTGTGACATGTAACGTGTGTGAACTAACCTTACAGCCGAATCATAAATGTAGCGGTCGAAAATCGGAATTTAACACGGTCGTGGAATTTAAACTCAAGAATCGAATGAATATTCGACTCTCCGACGAGAGGCCGCCACGCCCGCCGTCAGTACGCGTCGTCGGGCGCGAGCGCGACCGACTCGGGGACCCCGTCGCCGACCGAGAGCGCCGCCTCGACGGCCTCGGCGGTCTCGGGAATTCGAATCGTCCCGCCGGCGAGAAGCGGGGCGAGCACGCCGGCGACGACGGTTCCGGGCCGGGAGAGCGACGACCGGACCGCGACCGTGTCGCCCGTTTCGAGGTCGAAGTCGGCGACGACCTCGCGGGCCGCGTCGAGCAGGTCGCCGTGGGTGAACTCGCGGTCGTCGGCGACGAGCGCCGGGTCCTGGGGCGCGACGACCTCCGGGTGGACCGCGGGGTTCTCGCTCCAGACCTCCTGTTCCCAGTGCGTCGTCGCGGGCGAACTCGGCGGGCCGCCGAACACGGCGAGTTTCTGCCCCGGCGGGAGGTCGTCGAACTCGGACTCGCGGGCGACGGCGACGACGGTCGCCCGCGCCTCGACCGCGGGGTCGAACGCCGTCACCGCACCGAGCTGGGCCGCCCCGAGGAACGTCAACAGCGGTTCGGGGAGCGACACCGGGTCGACCGCGACGCGAGCGCCCTTGCGGACGCCGAGGTAGCGGAGGACGTTTCCGGCCTTGTACGAGGTCGTGATGAGGTCGTGGTACGTGTAGGTCCGGCCGGGGCCGTCGACCCGGAGGGCGAGTCGGTCGCTCCGCCGGTCGCGGGCCATGAGGTCGCCGATAACGTCCATAGCCGACCGTACGGAGTCGGTGCGAAAAAAGGCCCCGAGGCGCTCTCGCGGTTCGAGAACGCGACGGGAACCCGGCGTCGTCCCTCGATGTGAGTCAGGGCGCGCCAGCGATGACGAACGTGCTCTCCTCGGGGCCGTTTCGGAGTTCCCGCGTGTCCTCCGGCGAGACGCGCACGGCGTCGCCGGGTTCGAGGTCGAGTTCCTTGTCCTCGACGACGAGCGTGGCCCCGCCGGAGACGAGGTAGTACACTTCCTCGTGGCCCTGTTCGGCGTGGTCGTGGGGCTTGCCGGACCAGTCGGGGTCCGCCTCCAACACGCTGAAGCCGAGTTCGACGCAGTCGAGTTCGTCCCGCAGGAAGTGAAGCCCGCCGCCGACCGCGTCTACGTCCTCGTAGTTCGCTTTCGTGTAGGACATCGCTTGAGCTGACGGCCGCCGGACAAGAGAGGGTGGCGGTGCCGGAAATCCGTTACAGCGAGTTCTTCAGTTTCTGGAAGAGGCCCTCTTTCACTTCTTCGCCGCCGGCCTCGGCGAACTCCTTGAGCGCCTCGCGCTGTTCCTTGTTGAGGTCTTCGGGCGTGACGACGTGGACCTCGACGTGCAGGTCGCCGTGGCCCCGACCGTCGAGGTGGGGCATCCCCGCGTCGGAGACGGTGAACGTCGACCCGCTTTGGGTGCCCGCGGGCACCTTCAGTTCCTCCTCGCCGTCGAGCGTCGGCACCTCGACGGTCGCGCCGAAGACGGCCTGCGGGAAGGAGATGGGGTGGGTGTAGCGGAGGTCGTCGCCGTCGCGCTCGAACTCCTCGTGGTCGCGGACGTTGACCTCGACGAACAGGTCGCCGTTGGGACCGCCGTTCTCGCCGGGTTCGCCCTCGCCGCGGTAGCGGAGGCGCTGGCCGTCGCGGAAGCCGGCGGGGATGGTGATGGTCACGTCGCGGGTGCGGCGGACGCGACCGCTCCCGCGGCACTCCGAGCAGTCCTCGCTGTAGGTCTCGCCCTCGCCGCCGCAGGCGCGACAGGTCGTCGTCTGCTGGACGCGGCCGAAGGGAGTCTGCTGGACCGTCGTCTGCTGGCCCGAGCCGTTACACTCCGAACAGGTGTTCACCTCTGCGTCGTCGGGGTGGCCCTCGCCGTCGCACTCCGGACAGACCTCGCGGCGGCGAATCGTCACGTCGCGCTCGATGCCGTGGTAGGCGTCTTCGAGGTCGATCGAGATGCGCTGGGCCACGTCGCGGCCCTGCTGGGGGCGGTTGCGCTGTTGGCCGCCCGCGCCGCCGTTGAACAGGTTGTTGAAGATGTCCTCGAAGCCGCCACCGCCGCCGCCCATGCCGCCGAACGGGTTACCGCCGCCGCCGAAGGGGTTGCCACCGCCGCGGCCGCCACCGCCGCCGCCGCGTTTCTGGGACTGCTGGAAGCGCTCGTGGCCGACCTGGTCGTACATCTGCCGCTTTTCGTCGTCCGTGAGCACCTCCTTGGCCTTCTGGACCTTCTTGAACTTCTCCTCGGCGTCGTCCTCGTCGGAAACGTCGGGGTGGTACTTCGCGGCCTTCTTGCGGTACGCGTTCTTGATTTCGTCTTTCGAGGCGTCCCGCGAGACCCCGAGTACGTCGTAGAAGTTCTCGCTCATCAGTTGCTATCTTGTAGCCGGTGAAGGTATTTGAAAAGTCCGTCTCTCGTATCGCGGCGAGCGCGAGCGGGGTCAAACCGGGGGTTTCGCCCGGATTCGACCGCCGGCGTCGGGTCCCTCGGCGACCCGAGAGTCAGTCAGTCAGTCGCTCAGTCGCTCAGTTGTCCTCTTCGTCCTCGTCGAAGTCCGCGTCGGCGTCGACGAAGTCCTCGGGGTCGGCACCGCCGGGGCCGCCGGCCGCGCCCGCACCAGCGCCAGCGCCGCCGGCACCGCCGGCCTGCGCCTGCTGTTGGTACATGCGCTTGCCGATTTCCTGCAGTTGCTTCGAGAGGTCCTCGGTCACGTCTTCGAGTTCGTCCGTGGAGGCGTCGTCGTCCTCGAGGACGGCTTCGACGTCCTCGATGGCCGCCTCGATGTCGGCGCGGAGTTCGTCGTCGACGTTCTCTTCGTTCTCTTCGAGGAGCGTCTCCGCGCGCTGGACCGCGCCCTCGGCCTCGTTGCGGGCCTCGACGGCGCGGCGGCGCTCTTTGTCCTCTTCGGCGTGCTGTTCGGCCTCCTGTTGCATGCGGTCGATCTCGTCGTCGGAGAGGCCCGCGCCGCCCTCGATGGTGATGGACTCGGCGTTGCCGGAGCCCTTGTCCTCGGCGGAGACGTTGACGATGCCGTTCTCGTCGATGTTGAAGCCGACTTCGATCTGCGGGGTGCCCGCGGGGGCCGGCGGGATGCCGGAGAGCGTGAACTCGCCGAGGAGTTCGTTGTCCTCGGCCATCTCGCGTTCGCCCTGGAAGACGCGGACCTGCACCGTCGTCTGGTTGTCGGCCGCGGTGGTGAAAATCTTCGACTCCTCGGTCGGAATCGTCGTGTTCTTCTCGATGAGGCGCTCGAAGAGGCCGCCTTTGACCTCGATACCGAGCGACAGCGGCGTCACGTCGAGGAGGACGATGTCGTCGACCTCGCCGCCGAGGACGCCGCCCTGGATAGCCGCGCCGAGCGCGACGGCCTCGTCGGGGTTGACGGACTTCTTCGGCTCGGAGCCGAGCAGTTCTTCGACCTTGTCGCGGACCTGCGGCATCCGGGTGGAGCCGCCGACGAGGATGACGTCGTCGATGTCGCCCTTGTCGTAGCCGGCGTCTTCGAGCGCCTGCTCGGTCGGCTCGACCGTGCGGTCGATGAGGTCGGCGGTGAGCGACTCGAACTTCGCGCGGGTCAGGTCGTATTCGAGGTGGACCGGCCCGGAGTCCGTCGCCGTGATGAACGGGAGGTTGATGGTCGTCTCCTTGCGCGAGGAGAGCTCGATTTTCGCTTCCTCGGCCGCGTCCTTGAGACGCTGGAGCGCCTGTCGGTCCTCGCGGAGGTCGATTCCGTGGTCGTTCTTGAACTCGGTGGCGAGCCAGTCGATGATGGCCTCGTCCCAGTCGTCGCCGCCGAGGTCGTTGTCCCCGTTCGTGGCGACCACTTCGTAGACGCCGCCGCCGAGGTCGAGGACGGACACGTCGAACGTGCCGCCGCCGAGGTCGTAGACGAGCACGGTCTGGTTCGACTCGTCGTCGAGACCGTAGGCCATCGACGCGGCGGTCGGCTCGTTGACGATGCGCTCGACGTCGAGACCCGCGATTTCGCCGGCGTCCTTCGTCGCCTGCCGCTGTTTGTCGTTGAAGTACGCGGGGACGGTGATGACGGCCTTCTGCAGTTCGTCGCCGAGGTAGTCCTCGGCGTCGCGCTTGATCTTCTGGAGAATCATCGCCGAAATCTGCTCCGGCGTGTACTCCTCGCCCTCGATGTCGACGGTGTAGCCGTCCTCGCCCATGTGGCGCTTGATAGAGCGAATCGTGCGCTCTGGGTTCTGGATGGCCTGGTTCTTCGCCGGCTTGCCGACCAACCGCTCACCGTCGTCGGTGAACGCGACGACGGAGGGGGTGGTTCGGTCGCCTTCTGCGTTCACGATAATCTCCGGGTCGCCGCCCTCCATCACCGCGAACGCGCTGTTCGTGGTGCCGAGGTCGATACCCAGAATCTTGTTGCTCGCCATCTTGCCCGCAAATACCGTCTTTTGCCGGTTAAAGGTTACTAGATACTGCGACACACGGTGTGCATCGGGGTCGACGCCGTCTTGCGATTTCTACTTCTCGCGTCGAAACAGGTCGGTCGATTTATGTAGAACCGCCGACCGCGTCGCGGCGACGGCTCCGAGCGAGAGCACCCGGCGGCGAGCGCCGGGCCGACGGCCCAGCACCCAGTCGGCGACCGACCGCGCGGCCCTGCAGGCGGTCAGTCCGTCGGCCGCGGGCGCTCGGTTCCGTCGGGCGAATCAGCGCCGTCCGAGCGGAGCGACGGCGCGTCGGCCCCGTCGAGGGCGTCGAGCACCACCGAGAGCGTCCGCTCTCTGCCCTCGCTGGCGAAGAACTCGTGGCCGCCGTCGTACGGGACGAGGTTCGCAGACGGGGTCCGGTCGCCGATTGCGCGAACGTCGACGACGCGGTCCGAAAGCGAGACGAACACCACGTCGTCGGGGTTGAACGGCGGCAACGACTCCTGAGCTCCGTGGATCATGCGGAGGAACGCGGGCGAGGCGTTTCCCGGGGCGTCGGCCAGCTCGGCCGCGAGCTTCAGCTCGCCGAGGTCGTCGCGGGAGATGCCGGACGGGACGACGGCCTTGGTCGTCGGCAGTCGTCTGACAAGGGGCAAAAAGAGCGTGGCGAGCCCCGAAACCGCCGTCCCCCACCACGGGCTCAGAAAGACGTTCCGGACCGAGAGGTCGAGGTGGGCGGCCACGAGGCCGCCGGTGCTGTGGCTGAGGACGAGGTCGATGTCGCGGTCGACCGCGTACGCCCGCACCGGGCTCACGTACTGGCGCTCGAACTCCCAGCCGTTCGTCGGGAGTTCGACGGCGTGGACGTGATACCCCTCGTAGGTGAGGCGGTCGAGGAGCCACTCGACGCTCCGGTGACCCGGCTCGTTGCCCCACCCGAGGACGAAAAGCAGGTCGTCGTCGCCGGGGTCGCCGTGTTGGGTGACGCGCACGGTCGGCCGCCGCCGACGGGAACGAAGTCGCATGGCGTAGTGATAGCGAGGTGAGAACAAAAGTCCTCGCCGGTCGGAGGGAGGCGAGACCGCCCCCGACGGCGGCGAGCGCCCGGTCGACAGCGCGCTATTCGCCCTTGCTGACCGTGATCTGCGCGGCGCGGATGACCTTGTCGGCCATCTCGTAGCCGGGTTGGAACACGTCGGCGACGGTGTCCGCCGGTTCGTCGCTGTCGACGCGCATCATCACCTCGTGGCGGTTCGGGTCCACGTCGGTCCCCGGTTCGGGGTCGATGATTTCGACGTTCTCGTCTTCGAGGATTCGGTCGAACTCCTTGAGCGTCGATTCGAGGCCGCCGCGGATGTCGGCGTCGTCGTCCTGGTCGAGCGCGCGAACGAGGTTGTCGCGGACGGTGACGACGCGCTCGACGAAGTCCTCGGTGGCGCGGTCTTTTATCTGGGACTGTCGCTTCTTCGCGCGCTTCTTGTAGTTCTGGAAGTCGGCCTGCGTGCGCTTGAGACGCGACTGGAGTTCCTCGGCCGTCGCCTCTGCCTCGTCGCGCTCGGCTTCGAGGTCTGCGACGCGGGCTTCGAGCGCCGCGACCTCGGCCGCGAGGTCGTCGTCGTACTCGGCGACGCGGTCGGCGACGGTCGGCCCGTCGCCCGCCGCGTCGGATTCCTCGGCCGCCGACTCGGCGCTCGACGCCTCGCCGTCGGCGCCCGTCGCCGCGTCTTCGGCCGCCTGCGCCGCTACGTCGGATGCCGCGTCAGTCTCGGCGTCTGCGTTCGCGTCCGTGACCGACTCGGCAGGGTCGTCGCTCATGGGCGGGAGAAGTGTCCGACGCGGCTTAAACGTGTAGACTGCGGGTCGGCCGAAACCCTTCTCAGGGCGGAGGGGTCGCGCGGGGCGAAACTCCCCGCGACCGACCGCCAGCGCCGCCTACTGGTACATCCCGAGCGGTCGGGCCTGCGTGCTCTCCTCGTCGGACTGTTGCATCCGCCGGGCCAACTGCTCTTTGGCCTGCCGTATCTCGGTGGCGCTGTTCACGAGGTCGTCGACGGGCACCTCGATGCCGACGAAGGGTTCGAGGCCGTGTTTGATGATGACGCGAGCGGCCTCGGGGTCCGGGAACTGCGGGTCCGACTCGACTATCAGCGCGAGCGCCGGGCGGCCGACCGAGACGGCGTTGCTCAGGAGCGCGCCCGTCGGCCCCGAGACGAGACCGGTCTCCGTGGGACTGTCGATACCGGCCGCTTCGAGCCGCGACCGCGCGCCGTCGGTGCCGACGCCGTAGAGCGCCGGCACGTCCTCGGACCTCTCGTGGGCGATGCCCGAGAGGAACACGGGGAGCACGTCGAGTTCCTCGAACCACGGGCCGAGACAGGCCGCGAGTTCGGTCGCCGCCTCGGGACGGATTGGGATGTCGCTCTGGAGGACGAGCAGGTCCCGTTCCGGGTCGGCGTAGAGCCTGACCGGCGGGTGCAACGCCGGGTCGTCCTCCATGTAGACCGCGACCTTCGGGACGCCCTCGCAGAACACGTCCGCGTAGTGGGTCATGTCGAACTCCGAGACCAGGTGGTCGGCCGCGATTTTGCCGACCAACCCCACGCCCGGCAGTCCCTCGACCAGCGTCGGCGACTCCAGTTCGTCGGTGAGTTCCTCCGCGAGGACGCGAATGCGTGCCATAGGTGAACATGGTCGCCGGGGCGAGGTAAATCCGACGGGCGAGTACGTAGCCGTCGGCCGCCGGCTCCGCCCCGTCCCGCCCCGTCCCGACGCGACTGGTTCGACCGGTGCCGGTCTCGGGCGACGACGCCGGCGACTCCGAAACCGACAAACGCGCCCGCGCGGAATCGAGTGTCATGAACCCGCTCCAGCGGTACGCGCCGCTCGTGGACGACGAGGAGGCCTTTTTCGCGGCCTGCGAGCGGCCGCTTCCCTCCGTCGTCCGCGTCAACACCATCAAGACGACGGTGGCGCGCGCCCGCGAGGCGCTCGACGACGAGGGCGTCGCCTACGAACCGACCGACTGGCACCCCGGCATCCTCAAGCTCGAAGACAGCAGTCCGGGGACGAACTGGCCGTACTTCCACGGCTGGCTCCACGGCCAAGAGGAAGTGTCGGCGCTTCCCGCTATCGCCCTCGACCCGCAACCGGGCGAGCGGGTGTGGGACACCTGCGCCGCGCCGGGGTCGAAGACGACCCAGATAGCCGCCATGATGGACGACGAGGGCGTCCTCATCGGCAACGACAACAACCTCGGCCGGCTGTCGGCGCTCCGCCACAACGCCGAGCGCCTCGGCGTGACCAACCTCGTCGTGTCGAATCAGGACGCCCGCAACTTCTCGATGAAGCCCTACGGGGAGCGGACCCCGGAGAAGTCCGAATCGTTCGAGCAGTTCGACCGCGTCCTCGTGGACGCGCCGTGTTCCTGCGAGGGCACCTGCCGGAAGAACCCCGACGTGCTCGACGAGTGGACGATGAACCACGTCAAGAGCGTCGCCGGCATCCAGAAGGGCATCCTCCGGCGCGCCGTGCAGGTGACGAAAGCCGGCGGGAACGTCGTCTACTCCACGTGTACCTTCGCGCCGGAGGAGAACGAGGCCATCCTCGATTTCGTCCTCGAACGGGAGGACTGCGAGGTGGTCGAGTGGGACGTCCCCGACGGCTTCGAGACCGCGCCCGGCATCACCGAGTGGGAGGGCGACGAGTACGACCCGTCGGTGACGAAGGCCCGCCGCGTCTACCCGCACCACAACGACACGGGCGGCTTCTTCACCGCCAAGCTGGAGGTGACCGCATGAGCGACGACACCGCCCCCGACGAGAACTGGGGCCAGCAGTTCGACCGCCTGCCGCCGACGGCCGACGACCGCGTCGTCGACGGTCGCCCCTCCCGCGAGGAGGT
Organism: Haloferax sulfurifontis; assembly: GCF_014635105.1. Classification (NCBI taxonomy): domain Archaea; kingdom Methanobacteriati; phylum Methanobacteriota; class Halobacteria; order Halobacteriales; family Haloferacaceae; genus Haloferax; species Haloferax sulfurifontis. The sequence continues at coordinate 138,792 of NZ_BMCI01000003.1, read as the reverse complement.
CATCGACTGGTGGGACGAGCGGTTCGGCGTCGCCCCCGCCGTCTTCGACGGCTACACGTTCTGGGAGAAGGGCGCGGGCAAGATTTGGGCGTTCCACGGCGAGGTCGTCGACCCCATCGAAGTCGAGGGCCTCGGAATGCGCATTCTGCGGACCCGCCAGCGCCACTGGAAGCCCTCGACCAACGCGGTCCAGCGCTTCTGCGGCGACGCGACGAAGAACGTCATCGAACTGAGTCCGGGCGAGGCGAAGGCGTTCGTCGACGGCCACGACCAACAGCTCGACCGGTGGGAGGGCGACTGGGGCTATCTCACCGCCGCCCACGAAATCGCCGGCGAACTCGAACCCCTCGGCGTCGGCCTCTACCTCCACGGGGAACTCCGCTCGACGGTCCCGAAAGGTCGGCAGGAAGACCTCGTCAAACTCGACTGAGCGGTTCGGGGTCGCACCCCGACGCTACTTCTCTCTGACCGTCCCGCCGGTCAGCCCCTCCCACTCGACCCGGTAGCCGAGCCGCGAGAGGACCGCGCTCGCGTCGTCGAGGCCGCGGTCGTCGAGGACGGACTCGGCCGCCGACAGCGACATCCCCGCCTCGACCTCCTCGGCGAGCGCGTCGAGGACGCCCGGCCGGACCAGCGTCCGCCCGACGAGTTCGTGGTCCGGAAAGACCACGTCGTCGAGCGCGTCGACCGAGACGCCGCGGGCGGCCGCGAGGTCCGACAGCGTCACCACGTCGTCGTCGGGCGCGAGTTCGGCGGGGAGCGACGAGGCCGCGTCGGCGACGAGGTCGGACTCGTAGTCGCGCAACACGTCCACCACGTCCTTCACGCGCACGGAGCCCGCGTACGGGACGGCGCGGTGGTCGCGGGCGGCGATGTCCTCGCCGACGCCGAGCGACTCGTCGACGGCGACGACGAGTTCCACGTCCTCCACGTCGGCCAGTTGACCCAGCTTCTTTTCGACGTACTCGGGCGTCCAAAAGCCCATAATCTCGAAGAAGACGCGGAAGTCGGCGTGGACGTAGTCGAACGCGAAGTCCGGAATCATCACGCTCGTGCCCGTTTCGAGCGGTTCCGGCTCCCGAACGAGCGACCAGTCGAGGTCGAGGCCGCGGAAGCGGGCGGCGAAGTCGGCCTCCACGCCGCTGTCGAAGCCGGGTTCGGCCATCGGATCGACGCCGGGGACCGACACGTCGTCGCTCGTGAGCGTCATCTCCCGGTCGGTCCCGCGGTCGTCGATGGTCGCCACGAGTCGCCAGTCGCCAGCGGTGGCGACCGACCGGAGCAGGCGGGCGAAGGCGGTCCCGTACCGGCGAGTTCGCTGAAACAGCGCGTCGGGGCCGGTGACGACGACCTCGCGGCCGGCGTCGGTCTTCCGGACCTCGTACATCAGCCGGAGGCGCTTGACCGCCGAGACGACGGCTTTCGGGTCGGAACTTCGAACCCGGACCTCGGTCGCGTCGAACAGGGCGGTCTGGGCGAGCGAAAGGTTGTACTGCGCGAGCAGTTCGTCGGGCGTCCACCGCGGGTCGAACTCGGAGAGCACCTGTTCGACCTCGCGGTCGGCCGTGAGCGACTCGTCGACCGCGTCGGGCGACGACCCGAGCGAGGACGCCGCGCGGTCGAGCGCCGCGGCTCGCTCCTCGTCGGTCGTCACGCCGCCGACCGCCATCGCGGCTTCGAACGCGGCGCGGCGGGCGCGGGCGGGGGGCAGGGGAGCCGCCGTCTCGAACACCGCCTCGCGGTCGAGGAGCGACGCGAAGCCGCGGGCGAGTTTGAAGTCGTCGGCCTCGGCTTCGAGGTCGGCGAGGGCGTCGTCGAGGTCGGCCCGCGCGTCGCCGACGTGTCGCCGGAAGACGCCGATGGCCTTCGCGGCCAGCGGGCGGTCCCCCCGGTCGGCGAACTGCGGGTGATAGCCGCCGCCCGCCCGCGACACGCGAAGCAGGTCCTTCGTCAGCACGCTCGCCACGAGGTGGCCGCGGGACAAAAACGACTCGGGCGGCGGAGACAACGGAGGTGTCCGGGGCGACGGTCGGACGACCGGAAGCCGAGAACGGAGACGACGCGGACGACAAGGTTCATTGCGCCCGCGGCGGACGCCACCGTATGGAGCGACGACGCCTCCTCGGACTGGTCTCAGTCGGCCTGTCGTCGGGCTGTCTCGGCTCGCTACCGGGCGCGACGGGGCCGCGAAACCCGCCGGCGGCACCGGCTGGCGACCCCCGGGACACGCCCGAGGTCTCCCCGGTCCGCATCGAAGATATCGACTACGGGGCGACCGACGACGGCCGTCTCCGGGTCTTCGGGTCGGTCCTCAACGACGGCGGGGCCGAGCGGCTCACCACGGTCGAAGTCCGGGTCACCGTCGGCGGCGAACGCACGACGCAGTCGCAGGAACTCGCCGTTCCGGCCGGCGGGACCGCCGACTTCGCAGTCGAGTTCGAGTTCGGGTACGACGCCTTCAGAGAAGACGGCGACCTGAACGTCTCGCTGGTCTGAGAGGAGTTTCCCGCGGTCACCGACGCCGGGCCGCCACCCGTTCTTCCGCAGTCTCGACGCTCACGAGTTCGTAGAGCGTCGCGGTCGCGCCGTCGGCCTTCGGACGGAGGATGCGGCCGAGTCGCTGGGTGAACTCGCGTTCCGACCCCGACCCCGAAAGGAGGATGCCGACGTTGGCGTCGGGCACGTCCACGCCCTCGTCGAGCACGTTGGCCGCGACGACGGTGTCGTAGGTGCCGTCGCGGAAGCGAGCGAGGATTTCGCGGCGCTCTCTCGTGCCGGTCTCGTTGGTTATCGGCGGGACGAGGAAGCGCCGCGAGATGCGGTAGACGAGGTCGGTCGAGGCGGTGAAGACGATGACGCGGTCCTCGCGGTGCCGCGCGAGCAACCGGGCCAGTTTGTCCACCTTCGCCTCGGAGTTCATCATCACGTCGCGGGCGCGCTGTTTGGCGAGAAGCGCCTCCCGGGCCCGCGGGTCGTTGCCCGAGCGCATCACGAGCTTCTGGTAGTCGCTCCCCGACTGCATCGACAGCCCCGAGGTGCGCAGGTAGTTCACGAACGTCTCCTGTGCCGCGTCGTACGTCTCGCGCTCGGCGGCCGTCAGTTCCACCTCGATGCGGCGGACCTCGTAGTCGGCGAGGTGGTCGCCCGCCAAGTCGTCCACGTCGAGGCGGTACACCCGCGGGCCGACGAGTTCCTCGACGCGCTCGTGCGCGCCGTCGGGGCGCTCGAACGTCGCCGTCAGGCCGAGGCGGGCGGGCGCGGCGAGAAACCGCGGGATGTCTTGATACCCCTCGCCGCCGAGGTGGTGCACCTCGTCGAAGACGACGAGGCCGAAGTCGCCGCCCACGTCGTCGGCGCGGAGATACGCCGAGTCGTACGTCGAGACCGTAATCGGCTCTTGGGTCTGTTCGCCGCCGCCGAAGCGCCCGACCGGCACGTCGAACTCGGTTTCGAGTTCGCGTATCCACTGGTCCTGCAAATCGATGGTCGGCACGACGACGAGCGTCGGCACCGAGCGGGCGACCATCGCCGCGACCGCGAGCACCGTCTTGCCCGCGCCGGTCGGCAGTTCCACGACGCCGCGACTGCCCGCGTCGAGCCACGCGTCGAGGGCGGCGCGCTGGTAGTCGCGGAGGTCGTAAGTCGTCGAAAGCGAGAGGGGAGCGGCGAGCGCGGCCGCGACTCGGTCGTCGTAGTCGACGCCGGCCGCGTCGAGCGCGTCCCGAACCGCGGCGTACCGCATCGCGGGGGCGCGATAGCCGCCGCTTCTGGGGTCGGCTTCGACGCTCGGCACGTCGGCGAGGGCGGCCCGAACGTCGGCGTCGCCCTCGGAGCCGTCGCCGCCGTCGGTGCCGACGTGAACGGTGCCGTCCTCGAAGCGGAGGGTCGTCACTACCGGCGCGTTGGCGGGGCGCGGTGATAAATCGACGGTCCCGCGGTGGGCGGTCGGGGAGGGTCGGGGCGGTGCCACGAGGGTCCCGCCCTCGCCGACCTCGGGCCGAAGGTTCAAATCCGATGGCGGGGCTACGGACGTGTATGAGCGACGACCTCGACGACGCGGTCGCACAGTTCCTCAGCGACTACAACAGCGCGATAAAGGAGTACGAGAAGGGCTACGTCGACGCCGACGCGACGCTGTCGGTCATCGACGCCCACATCGACGAGTTGCGAGAGGCGAGAGAGTAAGACGCGAGAATCGGGCGCGTAGAATCCGGACTACTCCCCGATGAGTCCGCGAATCCGCTCGACGTATTCCGCGAACTCGCTTTCGGTCCGCTCGCGCGGGCGGTCGATATCGACCGAGACGATTTCGCGGACGCGGCCCGGGTTGGCGGCCATGACGACCACGCGGTCGGCGAGCGTGACGGCCTCTTCGACGTCGTGGGTGACGAACAGCACCGTCTTGTCCGTCTCCGTCCAGATATCGAGCAGTTCGCCGTGGAGCATGTCGCGGGTCTGGGCGTCGACCGCGCCGAACGGCTCGTCCATGAGGAGGAGTTCGGGGTCGACCGCGAGCGCGCGGGCGATGCCGACGCGCTGTTTCATCCCGCCGGACAGCTCTTTGGGGTAGGCGTCGGCGAAGCCGTCGAGGCCGACGAGTTCGAGCATCTCCGTCACGCGTTCCGAGCGCGCCGGTTCCTCGACGCCCTGTTCTTCGAGGCCGAAGGCGACGTTCTCGCTGACGGTCCGCCACGGGAACAGCCCGTACTCCTGGAACACCATCCCGCGGTCGGTGCCGGGGCCGGTGACGGGCGAGCCGTCGAGGGTGACCGCGCCCGTCGTCGCGTCTTCGAGCCCGGCGATGACGCGGAACAGCGTTGTCTTGCCGCACCCCGAGGGGCCGACGATACAGGCGAACTCGCCGTCCGCGACGGCGAACTCCACGCCGGAGAGGGCTTCGACCGTCCGCCGGTCGGACGCGTAGGTCTTGCCGAGCGAGTCGACGCTGACCTTCGCGGCCTCGTCGATGCCCGTCGCGGCCGCGGTCGTGTCCGCGTTCGCGTCGTCGCTCATGCTCGCCACTCCAGCACCCGCCGTTCGACCCGGCGGAACAGGCCGTCGCTCACGAGGAAGACGATGCTGATGACGAGCATGTAGGCGACAGACACGTCCATCGCGAGGTTCTGCGCCGTGTTGAGAATCTCGTAGCCGACGCCGACGCCGACGATGAGTTCGGCCGCGACGACAATCATCCAACACTGGCCGATGCTCGTCCGGATGCCGGTCATGATAGAGGGGCTGGCCGCCGGGATGACGACCTTCCGAATCATCGTCCAGTCGTCGTCGACGCCGAGGGTCGCGGCGACCTCCTTGAGGTCCTCGGAGACCCCCTCGACGCCGCCGTAGGCGCTGTAGAAGTTAATCCAAAAGGAGCCGATGGCGACGATGAACGTCGCGCCCTGATGGTTGACGCCGAGCCAGATGACGGCGAAGCCGATCCACGCCAGCGGCGGAATCGGGCGGAGCAGGCGCGTGACGGGCGTGAAGACGCTGTCGACGCGGGCGTTCCAGCCCATGGCGACGCCCGCGAAGACGCCGAGCGAGGTCCCGATGAGCAGTCCCGGCACGTAGTGGTAGAGGCTCTGGACCAGCTTGACCAGCAGTCGGGTCGCCGGGAGTTCCACGCCGGTGAACGGAATCGACAGCGAGGCCGGCGCGGTGAGCTCGACGACGAACGCCGCGAGCACCTCGACGGGCGAGGGGAGGAGATACGTCGGCTGGAACAGCGCGGCGACGTACCAGACGGCGATAAAGCCCGCGAAGCCGGCGACCGCGAGCCCCGTCTGTTCCGAGGAGACGGCCGCGAGTCGGTCGAGCAGTCGCTCGTCCGCCTCGGTCTCCGAGAGCGTGACGCCCGCGCCGACTTCGTCGTTGCTCATAGCGAGTCGTAGATACCGTAATCGAACATCTCGTCGACGGTCAACTGGGCTTCCGTCTTCCCGAGCGTCTGGGCGTAGTCGGCGAAGATTTCAGCGCCGCCTTCGATGTCGTGGGGGTCCGTGATGAAGTCGGACGCGGGGGAGTCGAGCGCCGCGCGGGCGGTCTCGACCGGGAGCGCGCTCTCGCCGATCACCGAGCTCGCGTGCTCGGCGGCCGTGTCGGGGCTGTCGGCCACGAAGTTCGTCGCCTGCCGGTGGAGTTCGACGAACTCCGTAGCGAGGTCGCGGTTGTCCTGTCGGAGGCGGTCGTGCATGAGCGTGACCGCCGCGGGCTGGCCGGGCATGAAGTCGCCCGCCCACGCGATGGACTGGAACGGCGCGTCGTTGGCGTCGATGACCGTCGGCACGGGCTCCATGATGCTCGTGCCGTCGACGTTGTTCGAGAGGAGCGCCTGCTGGACCGCGGCCGCGCCGCCGAGGCCCTTGATGTTCACGTCCTCCTCGGGGTCGAGCCCGAGCGTGTTCTGAATCCAGTAGCGGAGCAGGATGTCGGGGACCGACCCCGGCGGGAACGTGCCGAAGGTGAACTTCCGGCCCTCTCGGGCCTCGAACTCGGCGAAGGCGTCCGCGCCGTGTTCCTCCCAGAGAGCGGCGAAGTCGTCGGTGGCGAGAATCTGCATCGCGTTCTTGATGTTCGCCGCGGTGATCTTCGCGGGGATGCCCTTGTCCATGACAATCATCGCCGGGACGATGCCGAACATCATCACGTCGAAGTCGCCCGTCGCCGACGCCTGCACGATGCTCGGACCGTCGGAGAACTTCTTGCCCGCGACCGGGACCGAAAGCTGGTCGAACAGCCCCTCTTCTTCCATCACGAAGTACTGCATGTCCGGGTAGATGGGCATGTAGGCGACGTTGAGTTCGTCCAGCCCGCCCCCGCCGGAGCCGCCGAGACAGCCCGCGAGGCCGGCGGTCGCGGCGAGGCCGGAGCCCTGCAGGAATCGTCTACGGCTAATCGAAGTCGAGCGTGGTGCCTCTGTCATTGTCCTCGTTACGAATCAGCGCCTTATTCCGGACGCGTACCCGGTAACGATAGACGCGGTAGATGACGCGCCGAAGCCGGAGAAACTCCGGTCTGCGGCCGTGGTCGGGGGTTACAGCGGTCGGTTTTTCCGAATCGACGCCTCCCAGATAGCGGCCGTAATCTCCGATAAACGACGGCGGTCACGTCACCGAGACAACGGGTCGGCCGCGGCCCTGCGTGGGAAGAACTATCCCGAACGGCGACACCGGATAGGATATGACGCACTTCTCCGACCGGGTGGAGCGCATCTCCATCAGCGGCATTCGCAAGGTGTTCGAGGCGGCTGGCGAAGACGCTATCAACCTCGGGCTGGGTCAGCCCGACTTCCCGGCCCCGGACCACGCTCGACGGGCGGCCATCGAGGCCATCGAGGCCGGCGAGGCCGACGGCTACACCGGCAACAAGGGACTTCCGAGCCTGCGCGAGGCCATCGCCGAGAAGCACCGCCGCGACCAGGGCGTCGACCTCGACCCCGACGACGTCATCGCCACGGCCGGAGGGAGCGAGGCGCTCCACATCGCCATCGAGGCGCACGTGAACGAGGGCGACGAGGTCATCATCCCCGACCCCGGCTTCGTCTCCTACGACGCCCTCACGAAACTCGCCGGGGGCGACCCGGTTCCGGTCCCCCTCCGCGACGACCTGACGCTCGACCCCGAGGCGGTCGAAGACGCCATCACCGACGACACCGCGGCGTTCGTCGTCAACAGCCCCGGCAACCCGACGGGCGCGGTCTCGCCGCCCGACGACATCGCCGAGTTCGCCCGCATCGCCGACGAACACGACGTGCTCTGCATCTCCGACGAGGTGTACGAGTACACCGTCTTCGAGGGCGAACACCGCTCGCCCATCGAGTTCGCCGAGACCGACAACGTCGTCGTCGTCAACTCGGCCTCGAAGCTGTTTTCGATGACCGGCTGGCGGCTCGGCTGGGTGTACGGCTCCACCCGCCGGGTCGAGCGCATGCTCCGCGTCCACCAGTACGTGCAGGCGTGCGCCTCCGCACCGGCCCAGTTCGCCGCCGAAGCCGCGCTCAGCGGCCCGCAGGACCGCATCGAGGAGATGACCGAGACGTTCCGCGAGCGCCGCGACCTCGTCGTCGAGGGGCTGGAGGACATCGGTCTCACCGTCCCGTCGCCGGGCGGCGCGTTCTACGTCATGCCCGAGGTCCCCGAGGGCTTCGTCGACGAGTGCATCGACCGCGGCGTCATTATCGTCCCCGGCGAGGCGTTCGGCGAACACGGTCACGGCTACGCCCGCCTGTCGTACGCGACCGACACCGAGTCGCTCCGCGAGGCCATCGAAATCATGGGCGAGGCGTACGACGCGGTCGTCTGAGGCGCTCACGCGTCCACATTCGGTCGATTCGCTGGTCGAACCACGACAACGAGAGGCATCCGATACGTCTTATTCTCGGCGTTCGAAGTGAAAACCGTTAAATTCGGGAGTCAGTGACGAAACGTTTGTCATGCCCGCAGAGACGCAGGGAGTCATCAGCCTGCTACCGGCGCTCTTCGCAATCGTGCTGACGCTGGTCAGCCGGCAGGTGCTCCTCTCGCTTTTCACCGGCATCTGGATCGGTGCGACCATCCTGGTGGGATGGAACCCCATCGGCGGGGCGGCGTACTCCCTCCAGTTGGTCATCAACAACGTGACCGAGTCGTTCAACAGCAAACTCCTCCTGTTTACGTTCCTCTCGGGCGCGATGCTCGGGATGATATTCCTCTCGGGCGGGATGAACGCGCTCGCACAGCGCATCATCGCCCGCATCAAGACCCGGAAACAGGCCGCGTTGGGGACGAGCGTCCTCGGGATGCTCATCTTCGTCGACTCCTACGCGAGCACGATGATTACGGGCTCGGTGATGCGCCCCATCACCGACAAGTTCGACATCAGCCGCGAGAAGCTCGCGTACCTGCTCGATTCGACCACCTCGCCCGTGGTGAGCGTCGCCGTCGTCTCGACGTGGGTCGGCTTCGAGGTCGGCCTCATCCGCGAGCAGTTCGCCTCGCTCGGCATCGACCAGAGCGCCTTCGTGGTGTTCCTCCAGAGCATCCCGTTCCGCTTCTACAGCCTGCTCGCGGTCGCGCTCGTGTTCATCCTCGTCGTGATGGACTGGGACTTCGGCCCGATGAAGCGCGCCGAGCGGCGCGCGAAAGAAGAGGGGAAAGTCCTCGGCGACGACGCCGACCCCCTCATCGAGACCCGCGAGGAGGACATCGTCACGCCCGACCACGTCGACTCGCGCTGGTGGTACTTCGCCGCGCCCATCGTCACGCTCGTCGCCGTCACCGGCTTCGGCCTGCTGTACTCCGGCGGCTGGCCCGAATTGGCACCCGTCGAGGCGCTGAAGGGAGCGGCCACCGCCGACGCCATCCTCTGGGGAGTCTTCTCGGCGTGCGCGCTACTGCTCGCCATCCTCGTCGGCCACGCCCGCGTCCAACTCGAAGCCGTCAGCGACGCCATCTTCGAGGGCTTCAAGATGGTCATGTTCCCCGTGGCCGTCCTCTCGCTGGCGTGGACCATCGGCGGCGTCAGTCAGGCGCTCGGCGTCGGTCCGTTCGTCGTCAGCGTCGCCGAGGGCGTCATCACGCCCGAACTCCTGCCCGCGGTCGTCTTCCTCGCCGCGGCCATCATCTCGTTCTCCATCGGCACGTCGTGGGGGACGATGAGTATCATGTTCCCCGTCGCGGTGCCGCTTGCCTACCAGCTCGGCGCGCCGCTCCCCGGTGCCATCGGCGCTATCCTCACCGGCTCGCTGTTCGGTGACCACTGTTCGCCCATCAGCGACACGACGGTCCTCTCGTCGATGTTCGCCGGCGCGGACCACGTCGACCACGTGAACACGCAGATTCCGTACGCACTGCTGAGCGGAACGGTCGCCACGGGGCTGTTCCTCGCGGACGGCTACGGCGTGAGCACGCTCACGGTCTCCGGCTACGGCGTCGGCCCCCTCGCGCTCCTCGGCGTCGGCGTCCTCACGCTCTTCGTCGCCGCCTACTACCTCTCCCAGCACGCCGACGTGAGCGTTCCGAACGCGTTCGGGTCGTCGTCCGACTAACCCGGTCGCCCGCTCTTTTTCACCGCCCGACGAACCCCGCGACCAGCACCGTCGCGTACGCCAAGAGCAACAGCCCGCCGAAGAGCCCCGCGGCTCCGAGGCCCATGTTCGGGTAGACGACCGAGAACAGCGCCGTCGAGACCGCGTCGACGAGCATCCCGGGGACGACGAGCAACACCGCCGCCTCCCGCTTCGCGCCGCCGGAGAGCCCGCGCCACCGGAAGACCCCGACCGCGAGCGCCCACATCGCGGGGACCGTCAGCGCGAACACCGCGGCCGTGACCAGCGGACGGGAGGGGACCAACACGAGTTGGCCGACGACGCGGAAGACGAGGCCCGCGACGAGGGCAATCGCCAGCCCGACGCCGAGGAGCACCCGCGTCTCCGACAGCGGGAGCCGGCGGGCGTCGGCCTCGACGACCTGTGAACCGATTGTCATGCGCTCCGTACGCGGGCAGAAGGTATCAGCGTTCGTGCCGGCCGCAGGATATTATGTCACTCGGGCACAACGCTTGGTCGAATGTCAGTTCTCTCGACTGCCGACGAAGGGAAGTTCCTCATGGACGAGGAGGCCGAACAGATCGGAATCGTGACCGAGGTCGACGCGGACGCCCAAATCGCGTACGTCGAACCCGACCCGGACCTCGCCGAGGCGGTCCTGCAGGGCCTCGGTTTCGGCGACGCCGACGGCGACGACATCGAGGTCCCGGCCGAGTCGGTCGAGACGGTCACCGACTCGGAGCTTCGCGTCGCCAAGGACCTCTGAGCCGCCGCGACGAACCGCTGTTTTCCGCCGCGAATCTCGATTCGCGAGCCGCGCGTCGACCGAACTGACGGCGGCTCCGTCTCCCGCGTTCGGCCGCCTCTCAGATATCAGGGTTGGGACAGGCATAACCGTCCTGCACTCCTCACACTAGAGAGTTACTTATGGATATCTCCGAGATACTCTCAACGAAGTTCACCGAGTTCGACATCGGAACCCCTCTCTCGAAAGTCGCCGGGGCGTTCGAGAACCAGGAACTCGATGCCGTCGTCGTAACGGACGGCGACGAATATCGCGGTATCGTGAGCCGCCGACAGCTGGCGTCCTCGTCCAATCAGCCGTCCGCGAAGGTCGGCTCACAGGTCCAGCACGTCCCGACTGTCGACCGCACCGAGGACGTCCGCGAGGTCGCGCGACTCATGGTCGGGAGCGACGCCAAAACGCTCCCCGTACTCCGCGACGACCATGTCGTCGGTGTGGTGACTGGCGATGCCGTGCTCGAAGCCGTTCGACCGTTTCTCGACGCGGTGACTGTCGACGACGCCTACACGGCGGAATTGGTCAGTGCGACCCCTGAGACCACGATCGGGAAAGCGCTCAACCTGCTCCGAGAAGCCGGAATCGACCATCTCCCGATCGTCGACGGGGACGACCTCGAGGGCATGCTGAGCCTGTACGACGTCATCGAGTTCACGACGCGGGGCGGTCAGAAGAGCCAAGGCGGGTCGGGTGGCTCCAGTGGCCGCGGCGGTGGCCGACAGAACCGTGGCGGGTTCGGGGCGCGCGAGGGCGATTCCGACCGAATGCTCGATCTACCGGTACGGAACCTGATGTCCGACGCGGTCTTCACCGTCGAGCGGAGCGCTCCGCTCGACGAGGTCGTCGAGACGATGTTCGAGCGGGAGATATCCTCGCTCATCGTCACGGCCGACGGGACCGGTGAGCCGGTCGGCATCATCACGAAGACGGACGTCATCGAGGCGCTCACCTGGGAGCGAAACGACCGGAACGCCGTGCAGGTGTTCGGCCTTGAACTGCTGGAGGGGATGGACTACGACGACGTCTCCGCACTCATCGAGGACATGGCCTCGAAGTACGGCGAGATGAGCGTGATCAAGGCCAGTATCGAACTGCAGGAGCACAAGGAACAATCGCGGGGCGTGCCGCTGGTGCTGGCGCGGATTCGGCTGGTCACCGACCGCGGTTACTTCACGGCCGACGGGGAGGGGTACGGTGCTTCCCACGCCCTCCGTCTGGCTGCGAACGCTGTCGAACGCCAGCTTCTCAAGGGGAAGACCTACGGCCAGTCGAAGAAGCGCCCCGTCACTGACGAGCAGGCACAGCTCTATGGCTGGTGGCTCGGTAGGTAATCGAATCGGTAGCTACAAGCGGGCAACCGTTGCTGGCCGGCACACTCCCCTAGTCAAAGCGAGTTCGGGGCGTCATCTGAACGTGGATGCGACCGGGGCTTACCCCCGAGTCTGACGGATGAACTCGTCGAGTGCTTCTTCGATGAGCGTCGCAACCCGCTCACTGTACCGCCAGAGCGCCGCGTTGAGTCGCTCTTCGGTCTCGTCATCGAGGTCGTCGGCCCCACGAAGGACGGAGTCTTTGGTTATCTGGGGGTGATACACACAAACGACGCCGAGCGAGGTATCCGAACTCGAAGTTCCAGCCGTGTGGATTCCGTATTGGTCAGTTCCCCAGACACCATCCCCGCCCTCTCGCTCCAGTTCGGAGTCGAGCGCGTCGACCAGTTGGACCTCTCCGGGGGAGAGGATGGCGTCGTCACCTTCGAACAGTTCAGTGTACGCCTCCATTCGCGCATCTCTCGTCCACTGGTCCAGCTGGGACCGCGCACGGAGTACGAGCTGGCGCTCGTCTGGGAATTCTGCCATAGTTCTAGAAGGACGGCCAGGTCAATCAACGTTCGTGCGGTGAATCAGAGCGCCGCGAACGGTGATGAGCCTGCGTTAGGGACACATCCCAACCGTTGATTCAGATTTCGAGTTCCGACAGCATCGTCTTCTGGCACCAGCCGGCTCCGGGACGTGGACGTCTGCAGTGATAATCGGACAATCCGAATCGCGGCTCTTGGACCGCGCTGGGCTCGTTTCCGTTTCCGTTTCGAATTACTACTCACCGTCCGTCTCTTCACCTGACTCGGCCTCGTGAATCACGAGCCGTTCGATTCGAGCGTCATCGACGGCCTCGACCCGAAGGACGTATCCGTTCTGTTGGATTTGGTCTCCCACTTCGGGAACTCTGCCGAGACGGCTGAAGACCAGCCCACCGATCGTCTCGACATCGTCGCTCTCCAATCGCGTGTCGAGCCTATCGTTTACGTCCTGAATGGAAATTCCTCCGTCGACGACGTACGCTCCGTCGTCTCGCTTCTCGATGGACCGCTCCTGCGCATCGGTATCGAATTCGTCCTGGATATCGCCCACGATTTCTTCGAGGATGTCTTCGATGGTCACGATGCCCTCGAAGACACCCCACTCGTCGACGACGACGGCCATCTGGCCTTCGCCACGCGTCTGAAAGTCGGCGAGAATCGCGTCGATCCGACGCGTTTCCGGGACCGTGAGAACCGCTCGTGCGAGTTCACGTGCCGTGACCGTGCCGTCCGGGTCCGTCCCGGTTTCGCTCGCTCGCAGGATGTCCTTGGCGTGGACGAATCCAAGCGGTTGATTCCCGTCCTCGTCGAGCACGAGATAGCGCGTGTACGACCCGGTGGCGGCAATCGACCGGAGTTCCGAGAGCGGCATCGAGGCGGTCACGGTTTCCACGTCTGGCCGCGGGACCATGACCTCGCGGGCGACCGTATCTCCGAGTTCGAAGACGCTCTCGATCATTTCAACCTCGTCGAGGTCGATGTGTCCCGTCTCCTCCGAGCGGGTGAGGATCATCCGAATCTCAGATTCGGAGTGGGTCTCCTCGCTCTCGGAGGCCGGGGAGACACCTACGAGGCGGGTGAAGTAGTTGGCCGTGCCGTTGAAGACGATGATGCCGGGCACGAACACGTAGTAGAAGAACTTCATGAGCGGGGCGAGGAGGAGCGAGACACGCGTGGCCTCTTGGATGGCGAACGTCTTCGGTGCGAGTTCGCCGAACACCACGTGGAGGAACGTGATGAACCCGAAGCCCAGGACGAACGCGACGAGATGGACTGTGTCCGCAGGGAGCACCTGGCCGAGGACGGGGTCAATGAGCGCTGCGACAGCCGGTTCACCGATCCAGCCGAGACCGAGCGAGGAGAGCGTGATACCGAGTTGACTGACAGCCAGATAGTCGTCCAGGTTCTGGATGACGTCCTGCACGAGGGGCGCGCCCGGTCTCCCGCGTTCGACGAGCGCGTTCACCTGCGTGGGACGGACTTTGACGAACGCGAACTCCGCCGCGACGAAGACTCCGTTCATGACGACGAGGAAGAAGGCGAGGAGCAGTCCGCCGAGAGAAATCAGGTCTACCATAGTCGATTACGGACACCCGGACACTTGTAGGGACGGATACCGCTCGGTCTTCTGCGGTCAGCGTGTCCACGAATCGCGGGTGACCACGCTTCCGATTCCGTCTGTACTATCCCTCGATACTCACGCTCTCTCGCCCGTTCGTTGAGGACAGTGACAGACGGCCTTGTAAACTCCCGGTGGTTCGAGGCCGTTCGGGCAGACACGTCAGATCCATGTCTGTGCTCGTCCTGGCGGCGACGCACGCGACACGCCGAGTCACAGACGTAACTGGACCGATTCCAAGGGGAGCGTCCGCGCCCTCAGTCCGCGAAGTCGTCGTCGTATTGTTCGTAGATGATGGTCAGCCGCCCCGGTGTGGGCCGCTTCGCTGCGTCTCGAAGCGTACGGAACTCTTCCAAGAGTTCGTCGGCGTCGTCCGTCTCTTCTCGGACGCTCCGCGATTCTTCTCGAATAGTATCGTACACCTGCGCCAGCATGCGCCGAGCGGCGTACGAATCGGTCTTCGAGTCTATCTCGAAAGACGCCTCGTAGGACATACTCGTAGTTGGCGCTCCACTGGGATAACTCACCTTCATTTCTTATCGTGGAGAACCGTTCGTTTGATGCGGATTGATTTTCGTCCCTTCGAACGCTCCGGTTCGACAGCCTAAGAGTATCCTCGGAATCGCCCCCTCAAGCGCGGGAGAACGACTAGTACTGACGGCTCCCATGAATGACTCGCAACGTGCTGTCTTTCGAGATATCGCACAGTCCGTCCACCGAGTGGCCTGCGACGATTCAACTCCACTATCGACCGGAGCCCGCTCTCCGGCTGGAATCAGATATCCGCATTGTCTCGGGGAGGTGGTTCGAACACGATGCTCATGGCTCGTTGAGCAGTTCGTCTGCGGTCTTCCGATGGCCGATTTCAAATTCGCCCCCCACGACTGTTACAGAGGTTCTACACGCTACGAACTGATCGCCCCCAACCAATCAATTCTGTATAGCGACTTTTGATTTACCTGTGGCGTGTCGGACGGGGTTCTGACCCACAAGATGCGACAAGAACCCCGAGAAAAACAGTGCGTTGACAGTTACTTCGCCGTCGAGACGATTTTGATGACGTCGCCCTCTTCGAGTTCGTGGTCTTCGGCGATGCGGCGTTTCTCCCTCGCGTCGACCGCGTGGAGGTAGCCGTCGCCGATGTCGGAGTGGACCGCGTACGCGAGGTCCCGCGGTGTCGACCCCCGTGGGAGGAGGAAGGCGTCGGGGAGGACGTTGCCCGTGCCGTCGGTCCACTTCGACTCGTTTTGGACGGGGTAGACCGTGATACGGTCGAGCACGTCGTAGACCGCGGTGTCGATGGCCTCCTGCGTGCCGGTGCCGCCGTGTTCGCCCATCAGGTCGCGGATGCGTTCGAGACCCGTTTCCTGTGCGCCGCTCACGTCGCCGACGAGTTCGAAGTCGTCGTCGCCGGGGTGGTAGTCGATGATGCCCGCCTCGCGGGCCCGCCGGAGCGCGAGTTCGCCGTCCGCGGTCGCGGCGATGACGGGCTTTCCGGTCTCGGCGAGTCGTTCGAGGTTCTCCGGGGGCGCGATGTCGACCTTGTTGGCGACGAGGACGATTGGCTTGGTCCGCTGGCGAATCGCGCGGGCGAGTTCGACGCGGTCAGCGTCCTCCCAGTCTCGGGGGTTCGGCGAGTAGTCGAGTTCTCGCAGGACCGCGGCAATGTCGTGTTCGCTCGCGCCGACGCCCGTCAGGAGGTCCGAGAGGGCGTCGTCCATGTCGAAGTCGGGCGACCGCGACTTGCGGACCACGGACTCCCAGTTCTTGTGGACGATGCCCGCGAGCCACTGTTCGAGTTCCTCCTCGATGAAGTCGACCTCCTCGACGGGGTCGAAGCTCCCCACCTCGACGGGTTCGCCCTCGGCGTTCGTCCCGCCGGAGGCGTCGACGACGTTGACGATGGCGTCGGCGTTCGTCAGTTCGTCGAGGAACTGGTTGCCGAGGCCGCGACCCTCGTGCGCGCCGGGGACGAGGCCCGCAACGTCCACGAGTTCGACCGGAACGTAGCGGATGCCGTCCTCGCAGTTGCCACAGCGCTCGTCGCGGTCGAGACAGGGACAACGGGTCCGAGCGTGCGTGACGCCGCGGTTCGCGTCGATAGTCGTGAAGGGGTAGTTCGCCACGTCGACCTCGGCGAGCGTCGAGGCCGTGTAGAACGTCGATTTGCCGGCGTTCGGCTTGCCGGCTAACGCGAGAGAGAGCATGGCTCGACGATGGTCGCGGACGCGGAAAAACGCTCGCGTGCGAGGAAGCGCGAGCGAGGAAAAGAGGCGGCCGGGAAGTCAGTCCGTCAGTCGCCTGAACGCGGCGCGGCCGGCGAGCACCACCCCGCTCCCGAGAATCGCGAGGAGACCGCCGAAGACGACGAGGTACGGGACCGCGTAGGCGACGGCGACGACGAGCGCCCGGAGGGCGACGAACGCGCCGTTGACCGACTCGGAGAACGCCTGCAAGACCGGCGTGTCGTACCAGTTCGCCGGGCCGGGCGGTCGCTCGGACAGCGAGACGCGGACCGTCGAGAGGGCGACGCGGTCTTCGAGCGACTGCTTCTGGGCTTCGAGTCGCTCGATTTCGGTCTGGACCTCGGTCAGGCGCTCTTCGACCGCGAGCACGTCCTCGGTCGTGTTGGCCGACTCGTAGAGGTCGCGGAGGCGGTCGCGCTGGGCGCGGAGGTTGCTCAGCCGCGCTTCGATATCGACCAGTTGGTCGGTCACGTCCTGCGAGTCCGTCTCGACGCGCTCGACCTCACCGAGGTCCTTCATATCGGACATGAACGTCGAGAAGTCTTCGGAGGGGACGCGCACGACGAGTTGGCCCGAGCGGTAGGTGCCGCCGCTCCGGCGGTTGACGTACTCGTTGGAGTCGCTGACGTAACCGCCGTAGGATTCGGCGGTCGATTCGACCGCGTCGCGCGACTCGTTGAACTCGTCGACGGTCAGTTCTATCTGGCCGTTCCTGATGACCGCCCGCCGCTGGGCCTGCGGGAGGTCGTCGCCGCCCGCCTGTTCGGCCTCGGTGGAACCGCCCGCGTCGGCGGCGAGAGACACGCTCTCCGACCCGCCCGCACCGCCGTCCGCCGCGCCGCCGGTACACCCGGCGAGGACGACGAGGAGGGCGACCGAGAGAAGTTTCAGTCGATTGTCCATAGGCGACACTCTCGACGTGAAGGAATAATCGTTGGGTAGGCACAAACGGCGACTGTTGCTATCGCGGCGCACGGGTGTCGCGGTCGGTCGGTCGGCCGGACGCGACGCCGGCTACTCCGCCTCTCGGGGGAGGTTGTCGCGGTGGATGCGCATCTCGCCGCGGGCGCGCATCGTCCCGTCGACGTGCGCGCCGGCTTCGAGCACGAGGTCGTTACAGGACACGTCGCCGAGGACGCGCGCGCCCTCGTGGATGCGGACCTCGCCGTTTCGCGTGGTCACGTCGCCGTGGATGCGCGTCCCGCTCCCGACGACGATGTCGTCGCGGGCGCGGAGGCTCCCGAAGACGTTGTTGTCCTCCGCGAGGTCGATGGACTTCGCGCGGATGTTGCCGTGGATGCGGCAGTCGGAACCGACGTGAGCGGGCGTCGAGACGCGCCACGCGTCGTCGGAGACGGTGGCGTTCCGGGGAATCACGAGCGGGTCGTGCGGCGACTCGCCCGAGAGCGTCTCGGCGAGTTCGTCGGCCGCCTCGTCCTCGCCGAGTCGGAGGAGTTGCGAGAGGACGATGAAGTAGAACACGAGCGTCGGAATCGGGTTGCGGATGACGATCCAGCCGTTGGCCTCGAACCCCTCTTCGATGTCGACGTCGTCGCCGATGTCGAGGTCGCCCGAGACCATCAGGCGGCCGGCGATGTGGACGCGCTCGCCGAGGTAGGCGTCGTTGCCGACGAGGACGTTACCGGCCACGTCGTCGAGCATATCGAGTCGGCAGTCGGCCTCGGCCTCGATGTCGCCGCCGAAGGTGACGCGCTCGCCCGCGAGGACGTTCCGGCCGCGGACGCCGAACTCGACGGTGCTCTGCCCGCCGACGACCACGTCGCCGTCCGTGACGAGGTCGTGTTCCTCGACCGTCGTCCCGTCGGGAATTTCGAGCGCATCGAGCGGGTCCGTACCCAGTGACACGCTCCGAACCAACACCCGTGCCGTAATAAACCGTCCGCAAGACAACCGTCAGACACGACGGAGGCCACCGGTTTCCCGGCGACGACGCGTATTTAACTACGCGCGGGATACAACGAGAGGTATGACGATTCTCTCTTTCGACGACGACGGCGTAGACGTGGTCTACGAGGGAACGGAGTTCCGCCTCGAAAAAGCGCTCATCGAGGAGGCCATCGGGAAGTCCTACCCCGACGTGACCGACCACGAAGTGCTGAAAATCGTCGAGAAGGAACCCGCGCTCTCCGGCGAACCCCGGCGCGTCCGCGACATCCTGAACTCGTCGTAGCCGCCCGCTGAACGACCGACCGGAACGTCCGTTTCTCCCACGTATCGCTCTCGAACCACGCGCGCCCGCCGCGCGAACTCAGAACCGAAGCCGTTCTTCCAGACAGACTTTGACGATGGACTTCCCGATAGCCGCGCCGCCGGCGAAGGGGTCGAGTTTCGTCTCGCCCGCGCGCTCGCGGTAGGGGATGGGAACCTCGGCGATGCTGTAGCCGCGCATCGTGGGGCGGATGAGGAGTTCGGCGGACAGCCCCGTGTTCTCCGTCCACTCGATGTCGTGGAGGAGTTCGCGGCGGTACGCCCGCATCCCGGTGGTCGTGTCGTGGACGGTCGCGCCCATGAGGAAACTTGCGAGGCGAGCGAACGCGACGTTCCCCGCGCGGTTGAGCCGGGGCATCGTCTCCGCGCCCGTCGTGATTCGGTCGCCGGAGACAACGTCGTAGCCGTCGTTGATGAGGTCGAGGAACTTCGGGAGATACTCCATCGGATAGGTGTCGTCGCAGTCGGTCGTGACGACGACCGGGCGGTCGGGCGCGAGCACCGCGGCCTCGACCGCGACGCCGTACCCCTGCGGCTCCTGTTCGATGACGCGCGCGCCCATCTTCCGGGCGATTTCGGGCGTTCGGTCGTCGGAGCCGTCCACACAGACGACCTCGGCGCGCCCGTCGGTAATCCGGTCGATGTCGGCCAACACGGACCCGATAGCCTGCTCTTCGTTGTACGTCCCCATCACGACCGCGAGGTCGTCGAAGGTGAACTCGGTCATTGGACGGGGTTGTCGACGGCCGCTCTTGAGCGTTTAGGTTTGCCAAAACCGGGGCGGTTCGGGTCCGACGTTAGCTCAGTCCGCGGGAGTCGGGCTGGTCTTCCAGCTCTTTGGCGTGGTCGACGAGGTAGTCCATGAGGCGGGTCGCCGACGCCTCCACGTCGCCGAGTTCGTCGCTGGACTGCCCGCTGACGCGGACGGAGAGTTCGTAGAGGTCGAGTTCGACGTGCGGGACGGTCTCGTCGCCGTTGCCGTTGCCGTTGCCGTTGTCGCGCTCGTCGGTGCCGCCGTCCGCCGCTTCGACGGCCGCGTCGGCATCGACTGGCTCATCGCCGTCGGTCGTCTCGGTCGCCTCGGCCGCGTCGTCGGACGACGGGGTCGAATCGGCGGGGTCGTCCGCCTCGGGGTCGGCGTCGGGGTCGTCGGTCATGTGCGGCGGGTCGCTTCGGGGGATGAAAAAAGCGCGGGGTTCCGGCACGCTCGCTCGGGTTGGCTCGTCGCCCGACCGCGAGCGCGAACACGGCTCGGCGACCGATTCAGGCGAGTTCGGGATTCAGCCGAGGTCCGCGTCGAGACCCTCGCAGGCGCGGTCGTGGAGGCGGCCGGTGACGGTCTCCATGAGGCGTTCGAGGTTGACCGCGTCCTCGCGGTTGTACGAGACGAGCGTGTCGAGCGACGACTGGTCGCCGCGTTCGTACTCGCGCCAGAGGCGGACGGCGTCGCGCCCGGAGATGTCGGGGCGGTCGCGGTCGATGCCGACGTCCTTCTCGATTTGCTTCAGCCCGCCGGTGAGGTCGAGCGTCCGGCACGGATACATGAGGTCGACGTGCGGCACGTCGATGGAGACGTCGAACGAGGATTCGAGAAACGGCACGTCGAAGCGCGCGCCGTTGAACGTCGCGATGAGTTTCGCGTCGACGAACTGCTCGCGGAGGGCGTCGGCGGTCAGGTCCTCGCCGGTGACGAGCGTCGTCGTCTCGCCGTCCTGATAGAACGAGACGGTCGTCACCGAGTCGCGCTCGGGCGAGAGGCCGGTCGTCTCGATGTCGAAAAAGCACGTCTCGTCGCGGAAGTTCTCGTACAGTCGCCAGCGCTCGCCCGAGGGGAAACAGTCGTCGAAGAACCGCGAGTTACCGTCGTCGAGGTGGGCGGCGGCGTCGGCGATGAACGTCTCGATTCGGTCGCCCGTCTTCGCGCCGACGAGCGAGGCGTCGAACTCGTCCCAGTGGGTCGACCCGGCCCGCCAGAGGTTCCGCTCCGTCCGCTCGCCCACGCCGCGGACGGGGATGAAGCTGTTCTCGATTCGCATGTCCGACAGGGGGGCGTCGGCGACCCTAAATGCGTCGTCGTGGGTCGGCGGCCGCGCTCCCGGCACGCACCCGGACGCCCCCGCCGCGGGCGTTTTACCCGCAGGGCGCGAAGCCGGAGATATGTGCGGCCGCTACACGCTGTTTACCCCGCCCGAGGAACTCGAAACGCGGTTCGACGCGACGCCGACGCGCCCGCTTTCGGCGCGGTACAACTGCGCGCCCGGCCAGGAACTCCCGGTCGTGACCAACGAAGCGGACGACGAGTTCCGCTTCCTCAAGTGGGGGCTCGTCCCCTCGTGGGCCGACAGCGCCAGCGTCGGCAACGACCGAATCAACGCCCGCGCGGAGACCGTCCGGAAGAAGCGGAGTTTCGCCGACGCCTACGAGGCCCGCCGGTGTCTCGTTCCCTCGGACGGCTTCTACGAGTGGGTCGACCGCGGCGGGCGAAAACAGCCCTACCGCGTCGCCTTCGAGGATGACCGCCCGTTCGCCATGGCCGGCCTCTGGGAGCGATGGACGCCATCGACGAAACAGACCGGCCTCGGCGACTTCGGAAGCGGCGGCCCCTCGCGCGAACAGGAGCCGCTTGAGACGTTCACCGTCGTCACGACCGAGCCGAACGACCTCATCTCCGAGCTCCATCACCGGATGGCCGTCGTCCTCGACCCCGAGGAAGAAGAGACGTGGCTCCACGGCGACCCCGACGAGGCGGCGGCGCTCCTCGACACCTACCCCGACGACGAACTCGCGGCCTACCCCGTCTCGACGCGGGTGAACAGCCCCGCCAACGACAGCCCCGAACTGATAGAGCGAGTCGAGGCGTAGCACGCCGGGTGAAATCGCCGGCGTTCGACCGCCTCGGCGACTTTGACGCGAATCGGCTGGGTTCGACAGGACCTCGAATTTCCGAACTCGGTCGAGCCCGAGAACCGGGATTGTGTATAGCGATATGCGGTATACAAGTCTCGAATCGGACAGTCGGGCAAGCCGACAGAGACCGAAACGCTCGGAGAATCAGCGATTGAGTCGAGCTAACGCGGAAAATCGGAGTTCAAAGAGTCGATAGTGTCGGCCGTCAACGCCGCAAGCGACAGCCACGTCGCGCTCGCGTCTCGGGTGGTTCGTATCGCAGTCGGAAGCACAGGTAGTTGGGGGGCACGGCCACGACTCGGTTGTGCAGACGGAGTGCGGCGTCGCATTCGAGATTCGGGGCGGTCCGCTCGACCGAGTCACCAGCCGAGAGATGGTTCGCTCGAACGGGTCGTCGCCGCAGGACGAGCGAGTCGTCGAATCCGGCCGTGAGCGAGAGCCGAAACCCCGGATTCACGCGATCCCATCAGGACGGCCACAGCGCGCTTGAGCGCCGCTTCACCTGAGATGAGACCATGCCCGTGTTACTGTGCTCACCGCGAAGACGAGGGCTGTGAAGGCGTCAAAAGAGACCGAATCGAGCCGGCAAGGACCTCGGTTGGGTTCGTCTTCGAGTGGGTTCGAAACGGCGTCACCCGAGCGGTTGCGTGTTCGAATCAGACAACACTCACCGGAGTTCTTCGAGATAACACCCACATAATGACAGACGAAATCAGTTCAAAAAGAAGTCCCGTCCGACGACATATATTCACAGGAAAATATCGGATATAATCGGTGAAAATACCGGTTTCGCTCTAGTTGAAATATAGTCGTTCGAGAGAACACGGATGGCGCGTCGCCCCGCGAGTATATTTCTGAGAAAATAGGCAGAAGATATATTCGGAATAATTCCATTTACAGTAGAGGTAATAAAACAGAGGCAGAACCACCGCATCCAGATTGTATAATAGTTCAGTAAAATCGAGGATGAAATAACGAAACCCGTGTAAGTGGTTCTTCCATGCGCTACTCCAAGGGTAGATGACGAGAGAAGTGCCATCCAAAAATTGGTTGTCGTCACAGAAAAGAGACGATACTGTGCAAAATCGACCTACTAGAAGCAACAGAATACTAGCCGATTCTCAGATTCGCTCGAAACGCCCGAAATCGGCGTTCTCCGGGAGAATTTATTATCCTGAATAGTGCATGTAAACTACCGAAAACACGATTGCAGTATTCAGGATAAGCGCATTTGGCCGCCGAAAATCTGCATGTACTGCTCAGGATAACTTCTCTTATTCTGAACTGTGCCGGTAGATTGAATATCGATCCCCGTGTCGACCCGTTCATGAGCGATGAGGTCGACCGCGCGACGGTGCAAACCTACCTCCCGGCCCACCAGAAGGCCATCTGGAAGGACCACGCGGACCGACTCGGGATGAGTCAGAGCGAATTTGTCAGAACGATGGTACAGGCCGGTCGGCGCGATTTCGATGTCCCTCCGAGAGGCGATGAAGCGACCACAACCCCCGGGGTCGAAGGGGTGGAAACGGGGCTCCAGAACGACGGTTCAAATCAGGACGGTGGGAGCGAAAATAACGGTGAGTTCGAGGCTCGAATCGTCGAGGCGCTCGCGACCGATTCGCACCGGTCGTGGGACGACCTCGTCGCGGCGCTGACCGACGACATCGAAGACCGCCTCGAATCGACGCTTCAGAAGTTGCAATCGAGGGGACGAGTCGTGTACAGCGGGCGACACGGCGGCTACACGCTGGCGGAGCGCGATGGCCGCTGAGCGACCCGCCGACGCGGAGGACCCGGTCGGCTACTTCCTACAGGATATGACCTATCACGGGAAGACCGACCGGACCCGCGCCGCCTACGAGCGCGTTCTCCGGGCGTTCGAGTCGTTCCTCGGCGACCCCTCGCAGAACCCCTCCGGGACCGCCCGTTCGGTCGACGACGCGACCCACCGCGACTGCATGGCGTGGATACACACCCTGCGAAACCGGGATGTCGCGCCGAGCACGGTGGCGACGTACGCCTCCTACCTCCATCGGTTTTACGCCTACATGGCGCAGGTCGGCGCGTTCGACTCCAACCCGATGAGCCTCGTGATGGAGGAGATGGACGAGCGCATCGACACCAACCCCGCCCGACGGGAGCTCTCGGTCCCGCAGATGCGGGGGTTCGTCCGCGAAATCGCCCATCCGCTGGACCACGCGCTGGTGGTCACCCTCCTCAAGACCGGGATGCGCGTCGGCGAACTGTGCAACCTCGACCTTCGAGACGTGTCGCTGGCGGCGGATACACCATTGGCCGGTGTATCGACCCGCGCCGCGCTCGACGGTCGCGGGCCGTCGATGTACGTCGCCGCCGACCCGAGCGTCGGGAGCATCACCAACGGCGAGGAGCGAACCGCCTCGAACAAGCGGAAGCGGTCGACGGTCGTCCCCGTCGACGACGAACTGGAAGACGTTCTGCTTCGCTGGCTGGCGGTTCGGCCCGATTCGCCGTCTCCGGCCGAACCGCTTTTCGTCGGTACCGCCTCGGGGTGGGGTCAGCGACTGGACCCCGACGCCGTCCACCACGTCGTCACCGCTCACGCCGCCGCCGCCGGCTGGTACCGGGCGGGCGGCGACCGCGAGGAAAACGTCACGCCGCACTACTTCAGACACTTCTTTACGACCCACCTCCGGGACCGCACCGGCGACCGCGGCATCGTCAAGTACCTCCGCGGCGACGTTGCCGGCGATATCATCGACACGTACACCCACAACTGGGGCGACAGAGTGCGCGAAACGTACGAATCGAACATTTACTCGCTCCGCTGAGGAGCGCGCTCGCTGTTCGAAACGCGACTTGTAAACTGTATCTCGCTATATCGAATTTATGAGTGAGCGACCTATCGCTTGACGCCCGTCGCCTCGATTTGGACGGCGGCGTCGTTCGGGAGTTCGGAGACGCCGACGACGGTCATCGCCGGCCGGCGGGCGGCGAAGTAGGCGTCGTAGGCCGACTCGATGGCGTCGATTCGGTCGAGGTCCGTCGTGTAGACCGTGGTTCGGAGCACGTCGTCCAAGTCGAGCCCCGAGCGTTCGACGGCCGCTTCGACGCGTTCGAGCGCGCTCATGGTCTGGCTCTCGACCGACTGGTGGTCGTCGGCCGTCGCTTCCGGTTCGGGGTACTGCGCGTCGAAGAAGACGAGTTGCAGGTTCCGCTTTCGGGCGCCGTAGCCGGCGGTCGCCTTGAAGTGGTCGCTCTCGTATCGGACCGCATCGCCGTTCATACTTGTTCCTCCGTGGAATTCGTTCGACTCTGGTTCACGGTCGTACTACCCCGCGAGCGGCCATCGCCGTGTCGCCAGCATGTACTAATCCACACAGACGTTCGTCGTGTCCAATAGAGCGAGGCTCAAACGGGCGCTTGACTCATACCGGCCTCTTTATCGGCGAAGCGAGAACGTCGGCCGAGACCGTGAGTTCGTTGCTCCCGCTGAAACCCGCCGCCGCATCGGTTCGAGACCGGGCCCTGACGCCGCTTCTCGTCGAACTCGACGACGACGACGCGGACGAGGTCCTGTCGGCGCTCTCGTCGGCCACCGCGAGGCGGCTCCTCGCCGCCGTCTACGACGACCCGCGCCCCGCCTCCGAACTGGCCGACACACTCGACACGACGCTCCAGACCGTCGGCTACCACGTCGAGCGACTGGTCGACGCCGAGTTGATAGAGCCCGTGGCGACGTGGGTCTCCGCGCAGGGCCGCGAGATGACCGTCTACGGCCCGACCCGCTCCGCCGTCGTTCTCTTCGCGGGCGCGGAGCGAACCGAATCGAAGCTCTCGTCGGGCCTTCGGACGCTCGTCACCGGCGTCGGTGTCACGCTGGTCGGAAGCGTCGCCGTGCAGGCGCTGTGGACCGCGCGACAGCCGCAGGTCAGGTACGCCGCGCCGGCTCCGGCCGCTCCCGTCCCCGAACCGGGCGTCGCGGAGTTCGTCTCCGCCTTCCTCGCCGGTCCCGGCGCGCTCGCGTTCCTCGTCGGCGTCGTCCTCGCCGTCCTCGTGAGCCTCGGCGCGGTCTGGACTCAAACGCGCGTTTGAGCCACACACAGGGGGAAGTGACCCCGACGCGTTGGGATAGCTGTGCAACGACGAACCCTCCTCGCCGCGGCCGGAACCGGCCTCGCGGCGGCGCTGACTGGCTGTACCGCGAGTGCCGGCGACGGCTCCGACGGCTCTGACGACGGAGACTCGACGACTGAATCGACCTCCGACCCGACGCCGACGCCCGAACCGGTCGAAGCCGTCTCGGTCGCGACCGGCGAACGCCTCACGACCGTCGTCGGCGACGGACCCGCCAGCGACGACGGGGTGCTGAAACCGCACCACGTCCGCCTCGAAAACCCGACCGACGAGCCGTGGACCGCCCGCATCGACGTCTCGCGCCCGCTCGGGGCGGGACACGTAGAGACCTACGAACTCGCCCGCGACGCGACGGTGACCGTCTCGCTTCGGGTCCCCGCCGACTACGACGTGACGGTCACCGACATCGACTCGGACGCCGCGGCGACCGACTCGGTCGGGCCCGACGACTTCGACTGTAACCGCTCGTGGACCGCGTTCTCACCCGGTGACGGCGGTGTCTCGGTCTCCGGCGGGTCGACGCAGATGGCCTGCGGACCCCGCGTGGTCGCGGCAGACGACGCGGTCACGGTCGCGCTCGGCGACGGGTCGCTCCCGACCGAGGCCACGAAGCCCCACGGCCTCGCCGTCTCGAATCCGACCGACGCGGCCGCAGTCGTCGAGTTCGCCTACGAGACGCCCGCGGGCGCGGTGGCGTTCGGCGGCACGTACCGCCTCGAACCCGGCGCGCGAGTCGGGGCGTCTTTGACCGAGGCCCGCGAGGTCACGCTTCGCGTCGCTCGGCGGAGCGAGTCGGGCGAGGAGGCGACCGAGACGGTCACCGTCGAACAGTCGCAGTTCGACTGCAACGCGTCGAGCACGACCGTCTCGCTCACCGACGACGGCGGCTTCGAGTCGCGGACGCTCTCGACGCTGATGTTCTGCGGCGACGCGGAACCGAAAAACGAGTCGTCGACGTAGGGCGTCGGCCAGCAGTTAGACCTTCAGTTCGGTCTCCAACTCGGGCGACGCGATGGCCCGTTTGACCGTCTCCGCGGCCGGCGTCGCCTCCGCGACGTTCTCCATCAGGACCGTCTCGCTCGGGAACAGGTGTTCGCCGAGGACGAGGCCGTGTTCGCGCGCGGTCGACCCAGTCATCGTGAGGTAGACTCCGAGACCGGTTTCCGCGATTGCGGCCTCCTCTTCGGGCGCGTCGTCCGGGTACGCGAACGTCACGTCGTCGAGACACCGCGTGCCGAGGACCGCCTCCACGAGGCGCTCGTAGCGCGGCGAGATACACAGGTCGCCCGCGTAGTTCGCGACGAAGTCGCGGTCGAGTTCGGAGCCCGGCGGGAGGAGTTCGGGGTCGGCCATGAGCGTGTGATAGACCGTGTCGCCGAGGCCGGAGACGACCCGAACGTCGGTGTCCATCGGGTCGATGCGGGCGTTCACGTCCTCGATGCTCCCGAGGCCCTCGGGGCGGAGCTTCACGACCTCTTCGAGCACGAGGTCGGCGCTGTCGAAGCCGAGGCCGAACTCGTGGGTCCGCAGGGCGCGGAACGGTTCCTCGCGCCCGACGAGGTGGATGTCCACCCCGTCGATTTCGAGGACGACGCTGTCGAAGACGATGCGCCGCGGCATGCCGTCTCGGTCGTCGCGCAGGAGCGTGTACTCCGGCGCGGCCGGGTCCGAGAGGTCGCTGTAGTCCGCGAGTCGCTCGTACACGTCATGTTCCGGCTGGGTATGGCCCTTCGTGACCGACTTCTCGTATCGGAGTGTCGAGGTGATTTCGTCCGCCACCTCGGCGATGCTCTCGGTCGTGGCGAACCGTTCGAGCACCGCTTCGAGGGGGCGACCCTTTCGCGGAACAGCGACGCGCACCGTCTCTGTCATCATCGGAACGTCGGGACGGCCCGCTAAACAGGTTGCGCTTCGGGAAAACGTCTCTCGGAAGCGTGCCGCGGTCGGGCTACTCCGCGTCGCCGTCGCCGCCATCGCCGCCGGCGGCCGGGCCGCCGCCCATACCGGTTCCGAAGGCTCCCGCGAGGCGCTCGCGGAAGGTTTCGAGTTCGGCGACGGTGTCGTTCAGCTCCCGGATGTCGTCGCGCAGGGCGTCGATTTCCTCGTCGGCCGCGGCGTCTTCGACGCTCGCTTGAACGTCTGCGAGGCGCTCGTCGAGGGCTTCGCGCGTCTCCACGATGTCCCCGTCGAGGTCGGCGATGTCCTCGCGGATGTCGCCGACTTCGGCGTGGAGCGTCGAGGCCTGCTCGGTCGCTTCCGCGGCGCTGTTTTCGGCCCCTTCGAGCCGGTCGACCGTCTCGTCGAGCCGACCGGAGATGTCGTCGAGGCGCTCGCGGACCGTCACGAGTTCCTCCTCGCGCTTGGCGAGCGTCTCCTCGACGCTGTCGAGGCGCGCGGAGCCGGCGTCGATGTTCCGCGAGGCGGTTTCGAGCCGCTCGTCGTGGTCCTCGAACCGACCGTCGTGGTCGTCGAGGCGGCCCTCGACGGCCTCGAACTGCTCGTTGTGGGATTCGAGCCAGCCGTGGTGGTCGTCGAGCGTACCGTCCGCGGTTTCGAGGTCGGACGCGAGGCCTTCGAGCCGGCCGTCGTGGTCGTCGAGGCGACCTTCGGCGTCCGCGACTCGGGTGGCGACGCGGTCGGAGCGCTCGTCGACTGCGGCGATGGTCTCCTCGGCCGCGTCGAGCCGAGAGGTCGCGTCGTCGACCGACTCGACCGCGCCGTCGACCATCGAGTCGAGGGCGTCGAGGTCCTCGCGGAACGCGGTCATCTCGGCGCGGAACTCAGAGACGAGTTCGCTCCCGGTCCCCTCCTCGTCGATGAACTCCGCGAGCGCGTCGGAGTACGCCGCGAGGTCCTCCATCTGCGACTGAAGGCGGCGGATGCGCACGTCGGTGCTCCGGCGCGTCTCGGCGTCGACCGCCTCGCGCAGGACTTCGATGTCCTCCTCGTCGGCCGCGCCGGACCGAATCTCGGCGGCGAGCGCGCCGACGAGGCCGCCCGCGTCGGTCGCGGGCGCGCTTCCGGCCGGAGTCGCGTCGTCGTCCACACCCGATTCGCCGGCCGACGACTCGGCGTCGGCTTCGACATCGGCGTCTTCGGCGACTTCAGTCTCGACCTCGGTATCGACATCTGGCTGTTCGAGGTGCGCGGTCACGGCTGGCGCGGTGTCGGTGGCGACCGCGCGCGGGCCGGTCGGCTCGGCGGGGTCGTCGTCGGCTTCCCCGTCGTCGCCGAGCACGTCGGCGTCGGGCGAGGGCGCAGGGACCGACTCGTCGTCGTCGGCCGTCTGGGCCCCGGACGCGTCAGCGTCGGGCGTCGCGTCGGATTCTCCGTCCTCGTCGTCTCCGCCACCGAAGGCGGCCGCGAGGTCGCCGTCGCTCGGCTCGTCGCCGCGGGCTCCCGCGTCGGCGGTCGCGGCCGCGTCCGTCTCGGCGGCAACGGTTGCTTCGGCCTCAGAATCGGCGTCCGCGGGCGCGTCGAGGACGACTTCCCCTTCGTCCTCTCGGTCCGCGTCGGCGTCGGACGACTCGTCGCGGGGCGGGTCGCGGTTGCCCGCGAGCACGTCCCGGACGATTTGACTGCGGTCTTCGCCGAGGATGTCGTCGATGTCGTCGGGGTCGATGCCGCCGTCCACCGGGATGCGTTCGAGCGTCGGCTCTTCGAGGAAATCCGTCTCGTCGTGGCCGTCGGTGATGCGGATGCCGTAGACCGTCACGAGCCCCTCGCCGGGGTCGAGCGTCCGCTCGTACTCGACGCGGTGGTCCTTGTAGGCCGTCCAGTTGTCGCTCTCGAAGTCGGGGTGGAACCCGACGCTCTCCATCGGGAACGACTCCGGGATGCGGTCGATGACCCGGATTCGGGTCGCCTCGTCTCGCGTCGAACTGATGACGAACTTGATGGCGGGAACGGGAAACTCGTCGGCGGCGAAGGTCTTTTCGACCGTGACCTCGCCGTCGGAAACCGATGTAACCCCTTCGGACTCGCGGCTCATGGCCGCCACTTTCCCGACATCCATTATAAAACAACCGGGGCCGCGAAGTCGCCTCGCCGCCGTCTCTCGATTCGACGGTTTCGGTGCGGTGACTGTCAGCCGTCGACGACCGTCGCGGGGACGGCCGCCCCCGAAATCGGCTCGGGAGCGACCTCAGAGGTCGACGCGGTCGCCGATTTCGACGAGTTCGAGCGAGCGCGGGGCCTCGAAGCTCTTGGCGTGGTGGTGCAGTACCTTCGGATCGGAGGTCAGCCCCTTCCACATGTCCCAGTGGGTCGGGACGAGGCGGTCGAGGTCGAGGTCGCTCGCGGCCTCGATAATCTGGTTCTCGTCGTTGTACCACTTCGTGCGGACCGGTTCGCCCGTCTCCTTGTCGGGGATGTTGCCGACGGTGCCGAACGCGAGGATGCCGAGGTCGAGGTCGTAGCGGTCGCCGATGTCGGCGAACTCCTCGGCGGGCTTGGTGTCGCCGCCGTGGATGAACGTGCCCGACTCGTGTTCGAAGACGTAGGCGACCGGATGGCTCGCATCGGGGTCGTAGGCGGGTTCGACGTGGACCGTGAACTCGCCGACGTCGACGCTGTCGCCCTCCGTGACCTCCTCGAACTGGTCCTCGGAGAGGTCGTAGTCGTCGAACCACGCCTCGTCGTCGTAGGCGACCGAAAGCGAGTCGTCGGGGGCGACGAACGTCGCGCCCGTATTTTCGAGGATGGGCGCTTGACTCGGGCCGTGGACGTGGTCGGTGTGCTCGTGCGTGGCGAGAATCGCGTCGGCCTCGGTCACGTCCTCGGGGTCGAACGGGACGGGAATCATGCGGACCGTCCGCGGCGGGTCGCCGATGCCGACGTACGGGTCGACGAACACCGTCGTCCCCTCGCTACCCTTGATGACGAACCCGTTGCATCCAAGATACCAGATGGCCACCGTCTCGGGGTCGGCCGCCTCGACCGCGCGCGGGAGCCAGTCGCTCCAGTCGCTGACTGTCATAGAGACGTGTCCTCACGCGGGGGGACTAAGCGTTGCGCTCTCCCGTTGACTCGCCGCGGGCGTTCCGCACTCGCGCCCTCACGCCCTCCCGCTCTCCGTGCCGTACTCCCCGCCGCACGGACGGATTCGAACGTGAAATCTAAACAATTACGTGAAATTTGCGATAGAATCGACTAAGGTTCGAAATAGTTTGAGGACATATGTGGTGTATAAGGTGGTACTCAGACAAGATATTTAATGTGCAATCTCATGCTATTATTTACCATGTCAGGAACCCACAAGCAAACGGCGAACTTCTCTTCGATGGCTCGGACGATGCGCGCGTGCGGTGCGTGGGAGGCGGTCTCCCCGCTGGACGACGGCTCGCGGCGAACGGACGAGTTCTGACGCGACCGAAAACACTAGTCCGACTCCGGTCGGGCGACGCGGCCCCGCACTTATCTTCTTCGACGCGGTCCGATACCACATGAGCACGGACGTTAGCCGCGGTATCGACGAACCCCGAGTCGACATCGACACCGACACCGACACCGACACCCACGAACGCCGAAGAGGGGTCCCACCGTGCGCGTGAGCGTCGTCGGCGGGAGCACCGTCCCCGCCCCGGTCGAGACCATCGCGGAAGACCTGGGTCGCCTGCTCGCCCAGCGCGGCCACACGGTCGTCTGCGGCGGCCTCGGCGGCGTCATGGAGGCGGCCTGTCGCGGCGCGAAGGACGCCAGCGGCACGACCATCGGCGTCCTGCCGGGCGAGGACCGAGACGAGGCGAACCCCTACGTCGACGTGGCCGTCGCGACCGGACTCGGCCACGCGAGAAACGCGCTCGTCGCGATGAACGGCGACGCGGTCATCGCCGTCGACGGCGGCGGCGGGACGCTCTCCGAAATCGGCTACGCCAGCGTCTTCGACCGCCCGACGGCCGGAATCAGAACTCAACAGGTCGGCTCGCTGGACGGGTTCAAGCCGTGCGACTCGCCGGAAGCGGCCGTCGCGTTCGTCGAAGACGCGGTCTGAGAATCCAGTTCTTTCGGGCCGTTCTGTGCTACGCGTCGGCGACGCCCTCGTCGCGCTCGACGCAGTCGCGGAGCAGGTCGTCGACGACGGTCTCGCGGAACGACTCCCAGTCGGTCGTCGACGCCCACAGCCGGCCCGCGTCCGTCGGTTCGAGCGCGTCGCGACCGCGCTCGCGCTCGCGCGTCGCGACGAACCCGTTCGCGGCGAGTCCCTCGACGGCCACGTCGAGCCGCGGGGCGAGCGCGTTCGAGAGCCGCTTTTCGAAGCGGTCGCCGGTCACGCTATCGCGAGCGACGCCCACGCAGAACGAATCGAACGCCGACCACGTCTCCTCGTCGCGCGCGCCGGCGACGATGCCGTGGTGTTCGGCGCGCTCGCGGAGTTCGGCGGCGACCGCGCGGCGGGTCCGCGGGCGAGAGCGCGGCGGCCCCGTGGCGAGGACGGACAGCACCGCCGCTTCGAGATCGCCTAACGGTGAGAGCGCGTGGGCGTCGAGTTCGAGGGCCGACTCGCCGGTCGCCGGGCCGGAGTCGTCGAGTTCGGAGAGGGTCGTCGCGGCCGCCGTGGCCCGCTCGGAGAGGTCGGCCGTCCGCTCGGCGACCGGGCCGGCGGCGGCCGAGAGTTGCGACCGGGCGTCCAGATAGGCGTCGAGGTGCGCCTCGAAGCGGTCGAGCGACTCGAACAGCTCGATGGTCGCCCGGTCTTCGAACTTCCCGAAGCGCGCCTCACAGCTCGTCCGGAAGCGCGCGACCAGTTCGTGGGGGTCGTCTTCGACCGACGCGAGCAGGCGGCTCTCGGTGTCGAGCCACTCGTCGAGCGCGTCGAGGACCGCGTTCGGGTCGCGCGTGTCTTCTGGGTCCGGGCGGGGGGCCTCCGACTCGACGAGGTCGGCCAGTTGTTCGCGGGCGCGGCCGACGTAGGAACTCATCGCGCCGAGCGGCGAGTCGCCGCCGGAGCGCGCTCCGCGAGCACCCGCGGGGCGGCGGACGCGGGAGTTCGGACGGGACGGGCGCGACTCGCCGCTGGCCTCGGCGAGCGCGTCGCGCAGGTCCGACAGGGCGATGCGGAGCGGCCGAGCGACGGCCGCGGCCGCGGGGCCGTCGGCGACGCGCCGGAACTCGGCGAACGCGTCGGACGCGGCCTCGACGTCGGCGACGAGCGTCCGGAGGTCGTCGATGGCGTCGAGGTCGGGGCGCTCGCTCGCGGGAATCGTCAGGAGCGAGACGGTGCCGCGGCCGAGTTCGCCGCCGTCGACGAGGGCGGTTCGCGCGGCGTAGAAGGCGGCGGCGACCTGCGGCGGCGCGCCGGCGAGGTTCACCCGCACGTCGCCGTCCGCGGCGGCCTCGCGGAGCAGGTCGGCCGTCGCGGCGTACAGTTCCTCGAAGGAGGCGGTGAAGGGGAGCCGCGCTTCGTCGAGCGTCCCCCGGCCCGCGAGCCGTTCGGAGACGGCTTTCGCGGCGCGGGCGCTCGCTCGCGGCGCGCCGGGCGCGCAGTCGTCCGGGTCGCGACCCTGCTCGGGGTCGGCCTCGTCGCGGACCAGACGGACCCGGTCGGCGTCGACGTCGGCGGCTTCGAGCGGGGTGACGACCCGCTGCACGTCGAGTCCGAGGACGGAGAGGTGGGTCGTCGGCATCTGTCTGACCAATTCGCTACCTGTACCCTGAATGTTGTGGTGGCTCGTGAGAGCCGCCTGTCAGAAGCGCCGGCGCGGCGTCAGACCCACGACCGGATGAGGTTGCGACCGACGACGCCGAGTCCGAGCGTGTCGACGACGAACAGGATGACGCCGCCGGCGACGGGGACGAGCGACAGGACCGCCGCGACGAGCGCGCCAACCACGAGCGAGACGCCCAGCGAGGGCGACCCGCTGGAGGCGGTGCCAGTCACGAGCGAGCCGAGGAGGACGGTCGAAACCGCGCCCCCGACGATGCTGAGGAGGATGAACGCGAGGAAGCCCGGAATCGCCACGAGGAGGCCGATGATGGTGATTGCGAGGAGGACGAGGACGATGAGGCCGCCGATGCCGATGCCGAGGCCCCAGAGGAACGACCCGCCGGGGTCGTCCCGAATCTCGGCGATGGCGTCTCTGGTGTACGCCGGGGCCGCGGCGACGAGGATGCCGCCGACGACGAGGTCGACGAGGAAGCTTCCACCGGCGCGGAACACCGGCGAAATCTGCGGTGCGGATTCGAAGTTCTGCGCGGCGGCGGTCCCCGCGAGCGCGAGGACGCCGAGCAGGCTCAGGAGGGCAGTACGTGTTCGTGGAGGGACCATACGTGTCCGTCGAATGGCGACCCGTATAGGTATTCTGGATGGACTGTCAGAAAATCGGATACGTCCGAAGCGAGGCGCGACGAGAGAATCGAGACAGGACGTGACACGCGGCGGCGGCGCGCGCGGTCGTTCACCGGCGTCGTGGAGCGTCCCGGCTTACCAGGTACCGTGGAAGGTGTCGAATTCGAGAGCGTCGAGGGGTTCGTCGCCGACGGCGATGCGGTACTCCTGCGGCGTCAGCATCGGCTTGTGGAACCGCGGGCCGTCGTCGGTCGTGATGCGCGGACAGCCGGTGTTGACGAACGCGTCCATGTCGAAGTTGCGGAGGCGGTCCGGCGTCACCTCGTCCATCGTGAGGAGGTAGGCGTTGTCGTTGTCTTCGAGAATCTCCTCGGCGATTTCCATGCGTCCCTGCCCGATTTTCGTACAGAAGATGACGCCCCACTTCTCGGCGTCCATCGCCTTGTGGACCGACGCGTAGCGCTGTTTCATGAACTTCCGCGTGTCGGCGATGGTGACGACGTTGTTGACGGGGTCGGCGATGACGACGTTCTTGTCGGGGTGTTCCATCGCGAGGCCGAGCGGGTGGAACTTGCCGCCGCCGACGTAGAGCACGTCGTCGGCCGGGATGTCCGCGGAGGCGTAGTTACAGCCGAGAACCTGTCCCTCGTAGGTGAGGCGGTCGTCGCCCTTGCGCGTCTGGACGGTGTAGCCGCGCTCTTCGAGCCAGTCGCACATCTCCTCGAAGCGGTTCATGTGCTGGGCGGTGGTGACGAGGCCGACCTCGTCGCCCTCGATGTCGTCGAGCGCGTCCTCCATGATGGGGAAGGGGTCGACGTTGGAGAAAAGCGGGACGTAGATGATCTTGTCCGACTCCTTCATCGGCGAGTGGCCGAAGTGGACGAACACGTCGGTCCGGCGCATGAGGTAGGTGTCGAGGTCGCACGCGCCGTAACACGGCTGGCCGGAGAGCATGAACGTCACGTCGTCGTCGCAGAGCTGTCGGAGGTCGTCGGCGACGGCCGGGCCGCGGCGCTTCAGTCCCTCGGGGAACTGGAGGCCGACGCGCTTGGCGTCGCGCTCTTCGACGGCTTCGACGATTCGTTCGAGTTCGTAGTCCCACTCCCGGTCGTGCTTCAGCGACATCCCGGTGTTTCGAAGGTCTCCCTCCGAGGAGGCGTCCTGGCTCATTGCCCCATCGTTGCGGACGGAGCCGTTTAACCACCGCGCTTCCCCACGAATGGGCGTCACACACCCGCACGCGGGTCCGACTCGGTTGGCGTCGGCGACGGAGTCACCCGGTTACCCTCCCGTCACTCGGGGATTCAAGGCTCGCGGCGGCCTACCGCCGTCCATGTCCGACATCCCGCTCGAACACGTCCACGTCGAACCGTCGGAGCCGGGCGACGGACCGGCTCCCGCCGTCGTCCTGCTCCACGGTCGCGGCTCGAACGAACAGGACCTCCTGTCTATCGCACGGGAGTTCCCCGACCACGTCCACGTCGTGAGCCTCCGCGCGCCCGACCGCCTGCAGGGCGGCTACACGTGGTACGAACTCGACCTCTCGGAGGGCGGACTCCACCAGAGCCAACCGCACGCCGAGCAGTTCGAGCGCTCGCGGACCCTCGTCCGCGAGGCCGTCGCCGGCGCGGTCGAGGCGTACGACATCGACCCCGACCGCATCGGCCTCCTCGGCTTCAGTCAAGGGGCGATTACCAGCCTCTCGCTCCTCCTCGACGACCCCGACGGCTACGCGTGGGTCGTCGCGCTCCACGGCTACCTCGCGGACTCGCACGCCGACCTCGAACCCGAGGGCATCGCCGGCAAGCCGGTGTTCGTCGGCGGCGGGTCGATGGACCAGATAATCCCGGCCTCGCGGGTCGAACGCGCGGCCGAGCGACTCCGCGAACTCGGCGCGGACGTGACCGCGAACGTCTACGGCGCGCCCCACGGCGTCGGCCCGGACGAGCTACAGGACGTGGTCGCGTTCGTCGAAGCCCACGTCTGAGCCCCCAGCGGAATCACTCATCCTTCCCCGTTCGGCAGGTTGAAACCGCTCGCACCCCAACGCGCGGCTATGAGCACGCAGACGACGCGGCTCGAAGAACTCGGGCGCGAACTCGGCGAAGCCATCGCCGACCATCCGAAGTACGAGGCCTACGAGGAGGCGAAAGCCGCCGTCGAAGCCGACGACGACGTGCAGGAACTCATCACCGAGTTCAATCAGCTCCGCGAGGAGTTCAACGTGTCCCGGCAGATGGGCGAAGCGACCCAAGAGGGGCTCCGGAAGGTCCAGGCGGCCCAAGAGGAACTCCACTCCGAACCCGTGATGGAGGAGTACCTCCTCGCGCAGGCCGAACTCGTCGGCGAGTTAGAGAAGATTAACCAGGCCATCTCGGAGCCGCTGTCGGTCGACTTCGGCGGCGAGGCCGGCGGCTGTTGTCACGACTGAGGTCGGTTCGGCGGACTCGTTTTCGCCGCAGGTTCAAGTACCAAGCCGGGGCCAGCCCCGGCTATGTTGGCAATCGCGGGCGGCAAGGGCGGAAGCGGGAAGACCACCACGACCCTCGGACTGGCGAGCGCGCTCGACGGCCCGGTGCTCGCCGTCGACGCCGACAGGGACATGCCGAACCTCCACGCGATGGCCGGCGTCGAACGCCCGGTGGACGCCGCGCCGGGCGCACCCGTCCGAGAGCCGTCGGTCCGGTCGCATCCGACTGACCCGACCGTCTCGGTGCTACCGGCACCCACCGGGACCGACGACGACGCCTTCGAGCGGTGGCTCCGAACCGCCGCGGACGACGAGCGGCGGGCGGTCGTCGACTGCCCCGCGGGGGCCGGCCCCGACGCCGCCGTCCCGCTCCGCGTCGCCGACGGCGTGGTCGTCGTGTCGCCGCTGTGCGCGCCAGCGCTCCGCGACGCCGCGAAGACGGCCGCGATGGCGCGGGCGCTCGGCACCCCCGTCGTCGGATGTGTCGTCTCGCGGTCACGAATGGCCCCCGAGGCGGTGTCCGACCTCGTGGGCGCACCGGTGCTCGGGACCGTTCCGGAGGAGTCGTCGCCAGTCCTCACTCGTCCGACAGTTCGGGCGGCGTACAGTCGAATAGCCGACAGGATTCCGGGGAAGGAGTAATATGAGTCACCGCCTAACACGTGAGCATGCCTCGACTGGCGACGGGAATCGACGTGCTCGACCGCCAACTCGGCGGGGGCATTCCCGCGGGGAGCATCGTCCTCCTCGCCGCCGACCCGGCCAGCCAGTCTGAACTGTTTCTCCACGAGCTGACGACCACGCGGGGGACGCTGTGGCTGACGACGATTCGCTCCGAGCAGGCGGTCACCGACGCGCTGGAGCGGAACCCGGTCCCGACCGGGAACCCCACCGTGCGCGACGTGGGCGGCGACGCCCCGCTGGACGCCGCGAGCAGTCTGGTCCGCGACCTCCCGGAGGGCGCGAACCTCGTCATCGACGTGGTCGACGTGCTCGAACGGAGCGAGCCGCCCCGCTACCGGCGCTTTCTCAACGACCTCCAGACACACATGGTCAACACGCAGGGGCTGACCGTCCTCCACGGCCTGAAAGGCGAGACGATTCCCGACAACCGCGACCTGACCGAGCACATGGCCGACGTGGTGTTCGACCTCGACACGAAGATAGACGGCTCGGAAATCGTCAACCGACTCGCGGTCCCCAAGTTCCGCGGGGGGCGGGCGCTCGACGAGACCATCAAGCTCCGGCTGGCGGAGCGCGTCACCGTCGACACCAGCCGCGACATCGCCTGAGCGTCGCTTCGGAGGCGAGCCGGCCGGCGTTTAGAACACGAAGAAGCCGAACGTGCCGAGCGTGACGACCGCGGTGAGCGCCATCCACGTCCGAGCGGACAGCGCCGCGCCGCGGGAGAAGACGTAGGCGAAGTACGGTGCGAGCGGGGAGAGGCGGTAGACGAACGGCACCTCGATGCCGACGCCGTATTCGAGCGAGAGGGTCAATGCGACGGTACAGAGCCCGGCGACGAGCGCGACTTTCACGTCAGTGAGGTCGCGGAACTGCTCCGTCGCGGCGTCGTCTGGCGAAGCCATGGCTACGAAGCGGTCGGAAGGCGAGTATCAAGAAGCCGCCGGTTCGCCGGGAGAGCGAGGGCGGCGGACTCGCTTACTCTTCGTCGGCGTCGAGTTCCGCGGCGAGTTCGTCGGCGTCGATGTCGACGTCCTCGATTGCCTCTTCGATGTCGGCGCCGCCCGCGCCGCCCATCATACCGCCGAGGCCGCCCATGCCGCCCATGCCGCCCTCGATGGTCTCCTGCACGATGACGCGGTCGATGTCCAGCCGCTGCATGATGTCCTGTGCGATCTGTTGCTTGGAGAACATCCACTGCTGGTTCATCGTCATCTGCGGCGTCGCCTCGATGTAGAGCGTGTCCTTCTCGACGGTGACGGTCTCCGTCTCGGGCTCGGCGTCTTCGTCCTCGTCGTCGTCGGACTCGACGACCTGCTCCTCTTCGACCTCGTCCGTCTGAATCCAGACTTCGGGGGCCTGCTGGAGGTACATCCCGAGGAGGCCGGAGGCCTGCTCCTCGCGGTCGTCGACGAGGTCGAGCACTTCGTACTCGTATTCGAGGTCCTCGCCGGCGAGGGGGTGGTTGAAGTTGACGCGGGCGCGACCGCCGATGATGGTCTCCAGACGGCCCTGGTCGCCGTCGATGGTGACCTGCGCGCCGGGGTAGCGGTCGTCCTCGTCGATCTTGTTGGCGCTGACCGTGCGCACCTCGTCCTCGTCGTACTCGCCGAAGGCGTCGACCGCCGGAATCTCGACGGTACCCTCGTCGCCCGCCTCGGCACCGATGAGGGCCTCGTCGACCTCGGGGAAGACGTGGCCGGCACCGACGATGACGACGCGGGGCTCGAACTCGTAGCCCTCGACGTCTATCTCGGCCTCTTCGGCCA
Organism: Haloferax sulfurifontis; assembly: GCF_014635105.1. Classification (NCBI taxonomy): domain Archaea; kingdom Methanobacteriati; phylum Methanobacteriota; class Halobacteria; order Halobacteriales; family Haloferacaceae; genus Haloferax; species Haloferax sulfurifontis. The sequence goes on along the minus strand of NZ_BMCI01000003.1, from coordinate 99,776 downwards.
CTTCTTTGTCCGTCGTGTCGACGACGTCGCCGTCCTCGATCGTTCGCACCGTGTACGCGAGGCGGACGAAGTCGCCGTCCTGAATACCGGACTCGACCTCTTCATCGACCTGCTCGGCCTCCGCCTGCTGTTCGTCGCTCATACACGCTACGTGACTCGTGCGACCCTTAAGAATCACGTTTCGCCGTCGCGACGCGTTCGAGGCGGCCGACCGCCGGGAACTCGACCCCGAGGGCCGCTGTGTGGTCGAATCGCTTATATCATCGTCAATAGTTATAGAAAACGAGGCGTGTTCACATGGCACAGACTGGCTTGTTCCTCGGGTTCGTCCTCGGCGTCGTACTGCTGGCGCTCACCGTGTTCCTGACCGGCCGCGGCTGGCGACACTACTCCGTCACGAGCGTGCCGATGCCGACCGGTGGCGGCTCGTCGGGGCGCGCGGGCGGAAGCGATACCGAGAGCGGAGCCGCCGCTGGCCGCTGGGCCGACGACCCGACGGTCCTGTCGCTCGTGTTTCTCCTCGCGGCGCTCGGGTTCGGCGCGGTGGCGGTGCTTTTCGTCGGCGGAAGCGCCATCCCCGAGGGCGTGTCGAACGCCGCGGGGCCGGTCCTCGTCGCCGGGACGCTCACCGTCGTCGTCGCGTACCTCTTCTACGGGACGTACCACGCCGCGCGGGGGCGCGGACTGACGCGGTCGCAGGCGACGCTCCTCGGGTCGTGGGTGCTCGGCCTGCTGTCCGTCGTCGGTATCGTACTCAGGTTGGTGGGATTCCTCTGAGATGGCGACCTCGTACGCGGGGCGGCTCGACCCCCGACACGCGCCGCGGCTGTGGTGGCTCGCGGCGCTCTGCTGGGTCGAGGCGCTCGCCGTCGGGGCGTATCTCTCCGCCGCGCCGGAGCGCGTCGAGAGCCTCCGATACCTGTTGTACCCGCTCGTCTGGATAACCGTCGGCGCGGCGGCCGTCCTCTGGACCGACCCGCCGCGGGCGAGCCGTCGGGCGCGACTCGTCGCCGGCGCGGTCGCAGTCGCGTACTTCGTCGTCCTCGCGTCGCTGGCCGGGTTGGTGTCCGTTGACCTCGCCGCGCTTCTCGGCGGGAGCCACGGCCACGTCGCCGCGCACCGCCCGCCCGGCTGGCAGTTCTCGCTCGCCGCGCCGGGATGGGGGCCGCGAGTGGGCTACGCCGGCGAAGCCGTTTCGGCGACGTTCGTCCCGTACCGCGTCGCCGGCTACCTCGCGCTCGCGTACCTCGTCTACGCCGCCGTCCTCGACGCCGCGAAGAGCGCGCTCTCGGGGGCGCTCGGACTCGTCTCGTGCGTCGGCTGTACCGTCCCGCTCGTCGGCGGGCTCACCGCGGGGGCGGCCGGCGGCACCGGCGTCGTGAGCGCGCTCCGGGCGCTCTCGGTCGACATCTCGACGCTGGTGTTCGTCGTCGCCGTCGCCCTGCTCGCGGTCGGGCCGGCGCTGGCGGAGCGGGCGCGCCGATGAGCCGACGCGCCGCGGGGGCGGTCCGCGACGGAGGTCGACGCGGCGCAGTCTGGACCGCGGCGCTCGCGGTCGCTTCGGTCGCTTTTTCGACGCCGGCGCTCGCGCACGCCGGGTCGCTGGCCGGGTCGCTCCGCTCCGTTCCGGCCCCGTTCTGGCTCGTCGTCGTCTCCGGCGGCGGCGTCGTCTGCGTCTCGTTCCTGCTTTCGGCGTTCGTCACCGACGACGAGACGCTCGACGCCTTCGGGCGCGCAGGCGTTCGAATCGGGGGAGTCGCCGGAGCCGTCACAACCACGACGGCCGCGCTCAGGCTCCTCGGCGTCGCCGCGCTCGTCCTCGTCGTCGCCTTCGGGCTGTTCGGGCCGCCCGTGGGCATCGCCAACCTCGGCGTCCTGCTCGTTTGGGTCGGCTGGTGGGCCGGGTTCACGATGGTCACCTACCTCCTCGGGAACGCGTGGCCGCTCGTGAATCCGTGGCGGACGCTCGGCGCGGCGCTTCGGGGTCGGCTCGGGAGCGAATGGAGGCTGTCGCGGCCGTACCCCGACCGACTCGGGTCGTGGCCGAGCGTCGCCGGCCTGCTCGGACTCGTCTGGCTGGAGGTCGTCAGCCCGCTCGCGGCGGACCCGCGGGCGCTCGCAACCGTGGTCGTCGCCTACACACTCCTCATCGTCGGCGGCGCGGTCGTCTACGGCGACGCGTGGTTCCGCCGCGCCGACCCCGTGGCTCGGGTGTTCCGGCTGTACGGCCTGCTCGCGCCGGTCCGGCGGGGCGACGACGGCGGCCTCTCGATTTCGGTCCCCGGCGCGGGGCTGGCGCGCACCCGCGAGCGACTCGATGCCGACGACGTGGCGTTCGTCGTCGCGCTCCTCTGGGTGACGACGTTCGACGGCCTCGTCGTCACCACCGCGTGGGGGCGCGTCCTCGACGCCGCGGCTCCGGCCCCCGCGTGGCTCGTGAACCTCGTCGGAATCGTCGCGGGCTTTCTCGTCTTCCTCGGCGGCTACCGACTGGCCGCGCGGGTCGCCCGCGGAACCGCCGACACGTACGTGACCGTCGGCTTCGTCGCCGGCTGGTTCGCGCCCGCGTTGGTCCCCATCGCCGCCGGCTACCACCTCGCGCACTTCCTCGGCTACGTCGTCGGCCTCGCGCCCGCGCTGGTCGCGGTCGCGGCCTCGCCGCTGTCGCCGCCCGCGAACCCCTCGGTGCTGACCGTCCCGGCGTGGTTCGGCGGCCTCCAGTTGGCGTTCGTCGTCCTCGGCCACCTGCTTTCGGTGTGGGTGGCCCACGCCCGCGCGTTCGACCTCTTTCCGGGCCGCCTGCAACCGCTCCGGAGCGAGTACCCCTTCGTCGCCGTCACGGTCTGCTACACGATGGCGAGCCTGTGGGTCGTCGCCCAACCGACGGTCGGAGGTGTCGCGGGATGAGTCGCGAAGTGAGTCACGGGATGGGTCGCGAAGAATCGGTCGTCGTCCCCGAAACCGCCGTCCCCGACGGCGAGACCGCGGCCGCGACGTGTCCATACTGCGACCGCCCGTTCCGACACAAGCGACTCCGGGACCTCCACGTCGGCGACGCCCACGAGGGACTGCGCGACGGCGAAACCGCGGCGTACGAGGCGGCGGTCGAGGCCGAGGCCGAAGCCCTGTTCGTCTATCACCTGAAGGTCGCCGGCGCGCTCGGGGTGGTCTTCACGGCGCTGTTCCTGCTCGCGGTCGTCGGCTTCAGCCTGTGAAAGGGGTGCGGGCGGAGTTCAGGCGTGGTCGCCGCCGCCGTGTTCTCCCTCGTGCGGGTCGGGCAGGCGCATCACGACCCCGGTGAGGACGCCGACGCCCGCCAGCGCGACGACGCCGCCGACCACGACGAACAGTTCGGTCGCGCCGACCGCCTCCGAGACGAGGAGGACCGCGAGTCCGAGGACGACGGCGAAGAACGCGACCGCGAGTGCGACGGTAGTCCGGTTCATGCGTACTGTTACCACGCCAGGGCCAAAGAAGGTACGTGCGATAGAGCGCGCAAGTCGGTCACGTAACTGCCACACCTTACAGTGACCCATACAATCACCAACCCAGCCGTTACTCCCGCGAAATTGGCGAATTGAGGCGGATTGTCCCCTAGATATATGATTTTGCACTGACAACATAACAGGTAGTGACTATGAGGGTGACGTCTCGGCTTGAAGAATACTTCGAGGGAAGAACAGACGGTAACCTTCGTAGCATCGTGAAGTACAACGAGGACAGTCACGACGTCGTCTACTTGCGAGATGACGTGGCTGACGGGTACACAGAAGACGAGGTTAAAAAGTCAGTTGATGCGTCGCGGATGGATTCGTTGACCGCTCCAATCTATACGGATACGTTTTCCAAGGACCACGGCGAGTTGACGTGCTTAGTCCAGTGCTTCAAGAACGTAATCGAGATGAATTTCGTCCTCAAAGATGGAGTCGGTGCGGCAATCGCTATAGATGCAGAGGCATTTTCCGAAAACCAAGGTCTGGTAGCTGGGGCCCGGGAGATCGTCATCGAAGAGCGCGAGTAGTCTTCTGTATCGAGGAATGTGAACGATGTGAGGGTCGGGTTCTTCCTTGCTTCTGTCGGTCTCTATTCCCGAGATGTAATCTATCTACTACACCCACTTACTGTGCCCTCCCGCTGTCTGTGTCACACGGATTCTATCAGATTATAAGGTTCGACAGAGCCACAAAAGGAGAAGAACAGCGCCCAGTCAGGCCGCATTCTCGCCGGTCGTCGCGGCCGCGACGACGAGCGCGAAGACGGTCACCGCGAGCACGAGGCCGGGGCCGACGACGAGCGGGTCGGTGAGTCCCCCGGGGGCGACGCGGGTCATCATGACGGTCACGCCGACGCCGACGGGGACCGAAAACAGGAGCGCGTAGCCGACCGCGACGAGGGTCTCGCGGGAGCGCCAGCGGGAACGGGAGTCGGCTCGCACGGTCACAGGAGCGAGTACGACGCCGCGAGCGTGAGCGCCAGCGCGGCCGCGAGGCCGATGCCGACCAGATACGTCAGCGACCGCGGTTCGAACCGGAGGTGCTGGAAGTACGCCGCGACCAGCACCGCCTTCGCGGCCGACAGGACGAGGATGACGCCGAAGGCCAGCCAGTAGCTCAGTCCGGCGAACTCGACCAGCACCTGGACGGTCGCCGAGACGAACAACACCGCGTAAATCGCCGTATAGAGTTTCGTTGACACCATTTCTGTCACCTCACAGGATGTAGAACAGCGGGAACAGGAACAGCCAGACGATGTCGACGAAGTGCCAGTAGAGGCCGAAGTACTCCACCGAGCGGCTGTCTTCGAGGTACGCGCCCCGCCAGGCGCGCGCGGTCAGGTACAGTGCGACGAGGAGGCCCGCGATGACGTGGGCGGCGTGCAGGCCGGTCGTGAGGAAGAACGTCGAGGCGCGGACGTTCGTCGAGAGCCACAGCCCCTCGTGGAACAGGTGTTGCCACTCCAGTCCCTTGTTGACGAGGAAGCCGATGCCGAGGACGAACGTCGCCCCGAGGCTCGTCACGACGCCCCACTTGTGTCGCTTTTCGGCCGCGACGAGCGCGAGGACGACCGTGAAACTGCTCGTGAGCAGGATGTAGGTGTTCACGAGCCCCGGAATCGGGTCCGGCGGAATCGGCTCCCAGCCGGTCCAGCCGAAGGCGACGCGGGTGAACACGTAGGCGCCGATGAAGCCCCCGAACAGCACCACGTCGGACGCGAGGAATATCCACATCCCGACCTTGCCGTTGTCGATGCCGGCGAAGGGCCACGCCTCGCCCTCCTCGAAGACCGGGCCGTGGAACGGTTCGAGCCCCATGGCGACGAGCGACCCGAGGGTGACGACGCCGCCCGCGACGGCCGTCGTCGCGTAGGCGGCCCCGACCATCCCCTCGGGGAACGCGGCGTCCTGAAGCGGCGAGAGGCCGAGGAGCACGAGGAACGCGCCGGCGGAGAGGACGAACGGCCAGATGCTCGCGTGGCTCGGTCCCTCGACTTCGGTCGCTTCGGCCGTCGAGAGGGCGGTGGCGACGGTCGTCGTCGCCGAGGCCGTCACGCCGCCGTCGGAGACGGCCGCGCCGGTCGGCCCGCCCGCGCGGTCCTCGCTCGGCGCGACCTCGCCGGTGTCGAGGAATTCGAGGTGGCCGTTTCGGTAGGTCGGCGTCCCGTCGAAGTTCTCCAGCGGCGGCGGCGACGAGACGGCCCACTCGGCCGTCGTCGCGTACTCCCACGGGTTGTCGGGCGCGGGGTCGCCCGCGAAGGCGCTCTTGAACAGGTTGTAGAACATGATGAGAAACGACAGCCCGAGGACGAACCCGCCGACGGTGGCGAGCTGATGCCACGGCGCGAGTTCGGGCGCGTAGTCGAACACGCGGCGGGGCGTCTCCCACGCGACGAAAAGCGGGAAGTACAGCAGGTTGAAGCCGACGAAGTAGACGGCGAAGTGGAGTTTGCCGAGGAACTCGTCGTACATCCGGCCGGTCATCTTCGGGAACCAGTAGTAGAGGCCGCCGACGAGCGCCGTCACCCCGCCGACCATCACGTAGTGGAAGTGGGCGACGACCCAGTAGGTGCCGCGGAACTCGTAGTCGAGGACGACCGCGCCGAGGAAGACGCCGGTGATGCCGCCGATGATGAACAACAGGAGCGCCCCGAAGACGAACAGGAAGGGCGTCGTGAAGCGAATCTTCCCCTTCAGCATCGTGTAGATGAGCGCGAACACCATCAGGTCGAACGGAAGGGAGATGCCGATGGTGGTGATCATGAACAGGGTCTTGACTTGGAGGTTGATGCTCGTCAGGAACATGTGGTGCATCCAGACGGCGAAGCTCTGGATGGCGACGAGCACCATCGCGAGGATGAACCACTTGCGGCCGACGATGCGGCGGCCGGTGAACGTCTGGAACACCTCGGCCATGACGCCGAGCGCCGGGAAGAAGACGATGTACACCTCGGGGTGGCCGAAGAACCAAAACAGGTGCGTCCACAGGAGCGCCCCCGCCGGCGACTCCATGGCGAAGTAGGTCGTCCCGAGCAGGCGGTCCGACGAGAGCACCAAGAGCGCCGCCAGAAGCGCCGCGAAGGCGAAAAGCATCATCCAGACCGTCAGGAGAATCGTCCAGCTAAACAGCGGGAGGTTCCGGAGCGTCAGCCCCTCGGCGCGCATCCGGTGCATCGTCGTCAGGAAGTTGACCGACGAGACGGTGACGGAGGCGACGAACAGCACGAGCGCCAAGACGGCCGTCGATGCCCCCACGTCGGGCGTGAACGTCGGGACGTTCAGCGGGGCGTACATCGTCCACCCGCCGGAGAACGTCCCCCCTTGGAAGAACGAGACGCCGAACAGGATGCCCGAAAAGAGATACAGCCAGTACGACAGCGCGTTGAGCCGCGGGAACGCGAGGTCCTTCGCGCCGAGTTGGAGCGGGACGACGTAGTTGGCGAAGCCGAACGCGAACGGCGAGAGGAACCAAAACACCATCAACAGCCCGTGAGCCGAGACGGTCTGATTGTACGCGACGGGCGAGAGAATCCCCTCGCCGAGCGCCCGCGGGGCGAGCAGTTGGACGCGCATCAGCCACGCGAGGACGCCGCCGAGCACGAGGAAGAAAAGCGACGTGACGATGTAGAGAATGCCAACGTCCTTGTGGTTCGTCGTGACGAACCAGCGTTTGATGCTCCCCGTGCCGGGGAAGTCGTGAGCGTGGTCGTCGCCGCCGTGGGCGACCTCGTGGCCGCCGTCGGTCGCGGCGTCCCGCTCGGGAGACGCGTCGGTCATGGGACCACCGCCGGTCGGAGGTTCGATTGCGCGGCGACAGACGCGTCGGCGCTCGACTCGTTCGCGGCCGCGCTATCGGCGGTCGCGTTCTCCGCGGTCGCGTTCGCGTACCACGCCTCGTACTCGTCGGGCGGCATCACGATGACCTCGGCGGACATGTAGGAGTGGCCCGCCCCGCAGAGTTCGTAACACTGCGCGGTGTAGGTCCCCGGTTCGTCGGCGGTGAACCACGTCTCCGTCTCCTGTCCGGGGATGGCGTCGGACTTGACGCGTAACTCCGTGACGCCGAAGTTGTGGAACACGTCCGCCGTGGTAATCGTCAGTTGGACGGGCCGGTCGGCGGGGACCCGGAGCACGCCGTCGGTAGTGTGGCCGTTCGGGTAGGTAAAGCGCCAGCCGAACTGGTAGCCCTCGACCTCGACGTCGAGCGACTCGTCGTCGGCGGGTCCCTCCTCGACGTACAGGAGCGTCAGGTACGTCCACGAGACCAGCGAGACGACGATGACCATGCTCATGAAAAACGAGGTGAACAGCTTTCGGCCCCCGCCGCTCCCCGACGGGAGTTCGCCGAGAACGAGGCGGTTTCCCTCGTCGACGCGGCCCTTTCCGGAGCCGGAGCGATACTTGTACGCGTTGTAGAGCATGTACCCCACGACGACGACCCCGACGAGCGCCCCCAAAAGCAGGAACACCTCGAAGATGCGTTCGAAGACGAACGCGCGCGTCCCCCGCGGGACCAACCCCGACTGGAGCGGGAACGCGGCCGTCAGTGCGAGTTCCGTGACCATTGATAACACCACCCAAATAAGATAATTAACGTTCGTGATGATTATTGTTTCGGAGAAGCCGGGGCAGATGGTGTCGAGCGGCCGGTTCCGGTCGTCCACGGCGACGGTCGAACAGAGAAGAGACGCGGGCGGGGCGAAAAGCGCGGACGACAGTGGGGGCGGCCAACAACGGCGACCGCGCCCGCGGTGACGCTCAGACCTCGTGTTGCGGGATATCCGCGAACAGGTCGAGCACGTAGCCGAGCGAGAGGCCGTACACCCAGTGAGCCAGAAGCGAGAACACGAGGAACGAGGCGATGACGAACGCGTCCGCGGGCGGCCAGAACGCCGGCACGAACCCGACCCAGTAGAGCGTCGCGAACGACACGCCCCGGAGGTATTTCGGCGACTCCGGCGGGAGGAACGCGCCGACGACGACGAACGTCACCGGGAGGACGACCACCCCGCCGATACCGAAGAGGAACGCCCCGAGCGCGAACGTCGGTTCGTAGCCGAAGAACGCCGCCATCCCGGCGAACCGCGTAATCGGCTCGGTCGTGAAGAGACCGAGGAGTTCGGGGATGCCGACGAGGACGGGAAGCATCAACACCGTCCCGACGAAGCCGCCGGCCATCGCGGTGAGGATGACGTTCCCCGTGATTTCGTAGTCGGCTGTCTCGCCGACGTGCTGTTCTACCGCGGTGGCCGGGTTCGGCGTCTCTTGGCTCATACTCCCGTCATACTACGGGTTCTTTCATGATAAAAGGTAACAAATGCCGTGGTTCCGAGGGGTCGCCGACGCGAGTCACCGAGGTTTTTGCCCTCCGAACGCGCCCGTGAGAGCATGTACGAAGTCGAGGTCAAGGTCCGCGCGGACCACGGCGCGGTTCGCGAGCGACTCGACGCGGCCGGGGCCGAACAGGTCAACCGCGTCGCCCAGACGGACACCTACTACGACGCCCCGCACAGGGACTTCGCCGAGACCGACGAGGCGCTCCGCCTCCGGCGCGAGTCGCGCTACGAGGGCGGCGAACTCGCCGACGAGGAGACGGTCGTCACCTACAAGGGACCGCTCGTGGACGAGTCGTCGAAGACCCGCCGGGAGTACGAGACCGGCGTCGAAGACGGCGAGACGATGGACGCCATCTGCGAGGCGGTCGGCTTCGAACCCGCCGCGACCGTCGAGAAGGACCGCGAGCGGTTCGCCCTCGACGGCTACACCGTCTCGCTCGATTCGGTGTCGGGCCTCGGCGAGTTCGTCGAGGTCGAAGTCGAGGTCGAATCCGGCGTCGACGACGCCCGCGAGGGCGCGTTCGCCGTCCTCCGGGACCTCGGTCTCGACCCCGACGACCAGATTCGGACCTCCTACCTCGGGATGTTGCTCGGCGCGCCCGAGGAGTAGGCGGCCGCCCGTCCCCGCAGGCGTCGATTCTCTCGGCAGATACTGCCCGAGCATACTCTCAAGTAATACGACGGTGGCCAAAGGTTTCCGCAAGTTATAGAACCGCCCGCCGGGTACGTCCCGCCAATGAGCGACCGAAATATCCGCCTCGAATCCGCCGACAAGCGCGCGGTCGAGGACCAGGAGGTCGAAATCGTCGAGCGGAAGGGTATCGGGCACCCCGACTCCATCTCCGACGGCATCGCCGAGAGCGTCTCCCGCGCGCTCTCGAACCTCTATCTCGACCGCGTCGGCAAGGTGCTTCACTACAACACCGACGAGACACAGCTCGTCGCCGGCACGGCCGCGCCCGCCTTCGGCGGCGGCGAGGTCATCGAACCCATCTATCTCCTCATCGTCGGCCGCGCGACCAAGGAGTACGACGGCGAGAAGATTCCCGTCGACTCGACGGCGCTCCGGGCCGCCCGGGAGTACCTCAACGAGAACATCCCCGGACTCGACGTGGGCACGGACATCATCGTCGACGTGAAGCTCGGCGAGGGCTCCGGCGACCTCCAGGACGTGTTCGGCGAGGAGACCCAGCAGGTCCCGATGGCCAACGACACGAGCTTCGGCGTCGGCCACGCCCCCCTGACCGAGACGGAGCGCATCGTCCTCGAAGCCGAGCGCGCTCTCAACGGCGCGGCCTACGGCGACGACCACCCCGAACTCGGACAGGACATCAAGCTCATGGGCAAGCGCGAGGGCGACGTCATCGACGTGACCGTCGCCGCCGCGATGGTCGACAAGCACCTCGACGACATCGACGACTACGTCGCCGCCGTCGACGACGTGCGCGAGTTCGTCACCGACCTCGCCACCGACTACACCGACCGCGAGGTCAACGTCGAGGTCAACACCGCCGACGACTACGAGGAGGGCTCCATCTACCTCACGACGACCGGCACGTCCGCCGAGCAGGGCGACGACGGCTCCGTCGGCCGCGGCAACCGCGCTAACGGCCTCATCACGCCCAACCGCCCGATGAGCATGGAAGCAACCTCCGGCAAGAACCCCGTCAACCACATCGGGAAGATTTACAACCTGCTTTCGACCCACATCGCCGAGACGGTCGTCGCCGAGGTCGACGGCATCCGCGACCTGCAGGTCCGCCTGCTCTCGCAAATCGGCCGCCCCATCGACGAACCGCACGTCGCGGACGCGAAGGTCATCACGGACGACGGCGTCACCGTCGCCGACATCGAAGACGAGGTTACCGCCATCATCGACCGCGAACTCGCGAACGTGACCGACATCACCCGCCGGACCATCGAAGGCGAACTCAGCACGTTCTGAGGCGTCGCCTCGCGGGGTCTCGAAAACAGAGACAGAACACCGACCGCCGCGTCGCCCGCGCGGGCGACGACGCTACTCCTCGCCGTAGTACTTCTCGACCAGCCGCGCGGCCGCCTCGGCCGTCTTCCGGTAGTCGCGGTCGCCGTCGGGCGTCCGAACCGCGAACTCGTAGTGCCGACTGCTCGGCACGTACCACTTCTCGGGATAGCTGTCGAGGACGTACTGCGGGTCGCCGTTCGTCGGCGCGCCCGCGTCAGCCTCGACGACGGGTTCGGCGCTCTCGTCCTCGTCACCGTCCTGCGACTCTGCCCCGTCTCGCGGGGCCATCACGGACGGGTCGGACTCCACGAGGAGCGTCTCGGGCACGTCCGGGTGCGACGCCGAGATACCGCGGTGGACGCCGGGCGTGTTCGACGCCGCGAGCGTCTGGTCCATCAGAATCTTCTGCATGCTAATCTCGTGGTCGTCGCCGGGGGCGCGCTGGTCGTAGGTGCCGTCGGCGTGCATCTCCCACGCCTTCCGGTTGTCGGCGAAGCCGAGTTCGAGGACGAACCGCAACTGCTCGCGGATGTCGGGGTCCTCGACGGGCGCGATGGCCTCCACGCGCTTGTCGAGGTTGCGGGTCATCCAGTCGGCGGAGCCGATGTAGTAGTCCGGGTCGCCCGCGTTCTCGAAGTAGAAGATGCGGGAGTGTTCGAGGAAGCGGTCCACGACGCTCCGGACCGTGACGGTCTCCGAGACGCCCTCCAGACCGGGGCGGAGCCGACAGATGTCGCGGACGAGCAGGTCGATGTCGACGCCGGCCATCGACGCCTCGTACAGCTCCTCGACGATGCCGGGGTCTTCGAGCGCGTTCATCTTGGCGACGATGCGGGCGTCGCGGCCGGCACGGGCGTGTTCGGCCTCCCGGCGGATGCACTTCGTGAACTCGTTTCGCATCGTCACGGGCGCGATGAGGAGCTTCCTGAACTCCTCGTCCAGCGAGGGGCCGGTGAAGAAGTTGAACACCTTCACGAGGTCCTGTCCGATGTCGCGGTCGGCGGTGAGGACGCCGAGGTCGACGTAGCCCTTCGCGGTCCCGGAGTGGTAGTTGCCGGTGGCGACGTGGGAGTACAGCCGGACGCCGTCTTCCTCCTCGCGGACGACGAGCGCGGTCTTCGTGTGCGTCTTCAGGCCGATGGTGCCGTAGGCGACGTGGATGCCCTCCTCTTCGAGGCGACGGACCCATTCGAGGTTGTTCTGCTCGTCGAACCGCGCTTTGAGTTCGACCATCGCCGCGACCTGCTTGCCGTTGTCGGCCGCGTCGATGAGCGCCTCGATGACCTTCGAGTCCGAGGCCGTCCGGTAGATCGCGGCCTTGATGGCCAGCACGTCGGGGTCGTTTGCGGCCGCGTCGAGGAACTGCTGGACGGTGTCGCCGAAGGAGTGGTACGGGTGGTGCAACAGCACGTCCTTGCGGCGAATCTCGTCGAAGATGGTGTCGCCGTCCTCGCCGGCCGCCTCGGGGGACGACGCGCCCGAGCCGATTCCCGCGTCGGCCGCGCCGAGGTCCGAAAACCGCGGGTGCGGCTGGGGCGTCCACGACGCCAGCGAGAGGTCCGGGCGGTCGAGGTCCGTGAGGTCCATCAGTTCGCGGTAGTCGAGCGGCCCGCGGAGTTCGAACACCTCGCGGTCGTCGAGGCCCAACTGCTCGACGAGGAGGTCCCGCGCGGCCTCGGGCGCGTCGGCCTCGATTTCGAGGCGGACCACGGTCGCGAAGCGGCGCTGTTCGAGCACCTCCTCAATCATGTCGATGAGGTCCTCCGCGACCTCCTCGTTCCGGCTGACCTCGGCGTTCCGCGTCAGCTTGAACACCGCGGTGTCGACGACCTCGACGTTCGGGAACAGCAGGTCGAGGTTGGCGCGGATGACCTCCTCCAAGAGGACGTACCGAACCTCGTCGCCGTCGGTGTCGACCTCGACGAGCCGCGGGCGGTTCTGCGGAATCTTCACCCGCGTGAACGTCTGGTCGCCGTCGTCGTCGTGGGTGACGACCGCGAGCGACAGCGAGAGGTTCGAGATGAACGGGAACGGGTGCGCCGGGTCGAACGACAGCGGGGTGAGCGTCGGCAACACCGAGAGTTCGAAGTAGTCGCGCATCTCCGCCCGCTGGTCTGGCGTCAGCTCGTCGTAGTCGCAGATGCGGATGCCCTCCGCGGCGAGCGCCGGGCGAATCTCCTCGCGGTAGCACGCGGCCTGCCGCTCGAACATGGGCCGGGCCTTGTCGATGGCCTCCTCCCACTGCTCGCGGGGCGTCCGGCCGTCGGTCGTCCGCTCGGTCACGCCGGCGTCTATCTGCTGTTTCAGCCCGCCGACGCGCTTCATGAAGAACTCGTCTAAGTTCTTCGTGAAGATGGAGAGAAAGCGGACCCGTTCGAGAAGCGGGTTCCGGTCGTCGAGGGCTTCGTTGAGCACGCGAGACTGGAACTCCAGTTCGCTCAGCTCGCGGTTGAGGTAGTACTGCGGGTCGGCGAGGTCGATGTCGGCTGGCGACTCGTCGGTCATTGGCATCGAATGTGCGTCGGGGGGCGTCGGTGAGCGGGGCGTCGAGCGAGCGTCGGATGGGCTCGAATCGACGGCGGGTCGTTCGGCGGTCGTACGAGACAGAGACGGGGTGAAATCTATTAAGCGGTTTATATTGTTTCGCCGTCTGTCTACAGTTCAGTAAATTGTACTATTTACAGATATATAACACTAATAGCGGCCGAGGGAGCCCTGTCGCGCCGGGCGCGAGCGCCCCGTGAAACGAGACGCTGAAGGGTGCCGGCGGAGAACGTCGACCGTGAATCAGACGGCGCACGTCGTCCTCGTCGGCTACGGCGAGGTGGGCACGAAGAGTTCGAGCGTCCGGGCGAAGATGGAGGCCAGACTGCGGACGAACCTCCAGGCGGTCCTCGACGACCGCTCGCTCTCGGGCCGCGTCGAGCGGGAGTGGTCCCGCCTGCTCGTCCGCGACGTGGCCGACGCCGACGCCGTCGCGGCCGCCTGCGCCGAGGTGCCGGGCGTCGTCTGGGCGCGCCCCTGCGTCGCCTGCGACCCCGTTCTCGACGACATCGTCGCGGTCTGCCGCGGCCTCGCGTCCGACCACCCCGACGGGGCGGCGTTCGCCGTCGACGCCGACCGCGTCGGCGACGCCGACCGACACGCGTTCACGAGTTCCGACCTCGAACGCGAGGCCGGGAGCGCCGTCGTCGAGGCGACCGGCGCACCCGTGAACCTCGACGACCCCGACCGGACCTACCGAATCGAGTGCCGCGAGGAGACCGCGTATCTCTCCGTCCGGCGGTTCGACGGCCCCGGCGGACTCCCGCTCGGGACGCAGGGGCGGGCCGTCTCGCTCGTCTCCGGCGGCATCGACTCGCCGGTGGCGACGTGGGAGCTGATGCGCCGCGGCTGTGAAATCGTCCCCGTCTACGTCGATTTGGGCGACTACGGCGGCGCGGACCACCGCGCGCGGGCCATCGAGACGGTGCGGACCATCGCCCGCCGCGCCCCGAACGCGGACATGCGAGTGCACGTCGTCCCCGCCGGCGACGTGGTCGAGCGACTGATGGAGGCCGTCGACGACACCCGGATGCTCTCGCTTCGGCGCGCCATGCTCGCCATCGCCGCCGAGGTCGCCACCGACGAGCACGCCCACTCGCTCGTGACCGGCGAATCGCTCGGCCAGAAGTCGAGCCAGACCGGCGAGAACCTCGCCGTCACCGAGGCCGCGGTCGACTACCCCGTCCACCGCCCGCTTTTGACCCGCGACAAGACCGACATCGTCGCGGCCGCCCGCGACCTCGGCACCTACGACGACTCGACGCTCCCCGTCGGGTGCGAGCGCGTCGCGCCGAGTTTCCCCGAGACGAACGCCTCGCTGTCGGCCGTCGAGGCCGCGGAACCCGACGACCTGTTCGACCTCGCGGTGGAGGCCGCCCGGGAGCGGGTGGTCGTCTCGCCGGACGGCGAGTGAGCGTGGAAGCGCGAGGTGGGGGTCGCCGACGAGGGACCCGAGGACGGTCGCCGCCCGACCCATCGGGGTGCGATACCGGAGCACACACGAACCGTGCAAACGACAACCATAGTCACGAATAGGCGACTGTTTAGGACCGTTTCGAATGAACAATCGCACAAAAATGGCTTTATTTACCGTGAGCGCTAGGGTTCTCCCATGTCGAAAACATCGCGTCCCGGTCGCGGACACTCCGGCCCCGAGTGGCGCGTCAGCCACCGGGCGTCGCGGACCGACTGGAGCGACACCGTCGAGCGCTGCGCGGCGTGTCACGCCCGCGTCGACCTGAGCGAACCCCACTATCAGGTCCTCCTCGAACGGGACATCGACAAGCCCGGGAAGATAACCCTCGAACGCGAGCGCCTCGTCTTCTGCGACGAGTCCTGCGCCGCCGAGTGGGAATCGACCGCCTGAGTACCGGAACCGCTTTACCGAGTCCGGTCCCTCCCTCTCGACGTGACGCAGGTCTGTATCGTCGGCGCGGAGGACGTCCACCTCCAGTACGAACTGCTGTCGCGCGACACCGCGCGCGCGGCGCTCTCGACCTACGACATCTCCGAACCGTTCGACAACTCGCTTTCGGTCGACACGGTGAGCCTCGGCGCGGCCGTCTCGCTTCTCAACGACCTCAACTGGTATCTCGTCCGGTTCGCCGACTTCTCTCTGGTCCGCGAGCCCTCCGTCTCGGCCGACGAGTGGCTCTCCCGCGACCTCGCCCGACAGATTCGAGACGGGAAGGTCCAGCCCGAAGACACCGGAGACCACCTCGCCATCTACGGCGTCGAAGAGGGCCGCCTCGTCGAGCCGATGTACGTGACGCGCGTCGACGGCTCGGTGCCCGACTACGACCTCAGAGACGTCGAGCGAACGCTCGTCGTCAGAGTCGCGGAAGACGAGTTCGGTCGGTAAGCGAGGCGACCGGCGAAAAGCCGCTCTGGACCGCTATTCCTCGGCGTCGAACATCCCGGTCGACATGTAGCGCTCGCCGGAGTCCCAGAAGACGGTCACGACGAGCGGTTGGTCTTCCTCGTCGGCCTCGGGGTCGGCGAGTCGCTCTGCGACGCGCTTGGCCGCGAGGAGCGACGCGCCGGACGACTGGCCGGCGAGGATGCCCTCCTCGCGGGCGAGGCGGCGACACTCGGCCTCGGCGTCGGCGAGTTCGACGATTTCCACGTCGTCGAGGAGGTCGGTGTCGAGGTTGGGGCTGACGAAGCCCGGCCCCATCCCCTGGAAGTCGTTGTTTCCGACCTCGTGACCCGAGAGGACGGCGCTCTCGGCGGGTTCGACCCCGACGACGCGCATCGAGGGGAACTCCTCGACGAGGCGGCGGCCGTTGCCCGAAATCGTGCCGCCAGTGCCGATGCCGGCGACGAAGGCGTCGATGCGGCGGTCGCCCACCTGTTCGAGAATCTCCTCGGCGGTCGTCCGGTAGTGCGCCTCGGGATTCGCGGGGTTCTCGAACTGCCGGAGTTGGTACATGCCCTCGGCTTCGAGTTCGTCGGCGCGGTCCTTCGCGGCGGAGATGTCGCCGTCGACGAGTTCGATGGTCGCCCCGTAGGCGCGCATGATTTCGCGGCGCTCGGGGGACATCGAGTCCGGCATGACGATTGTGAGGTCGTAGCCCTTCGCCGCCGCGACGACGGCGAGTCCGATACCGGTGTTCCCGGACGTGGGTTCGACGAGGTGGTCGCCCGGCGAGATGTCGCCCGCCTCCTCGGCCGCCTCGACCATCGCCAGCGCGGGGCGGTCCTTCGCCGACCCGCCCGGGTTCTTCGACTCTATCTTCGCCGCGACCGTCGACCCCTCGGGGGAGTCGACGCGGACCAGCGGCGACCCGATAGCGTCGAGGATACTGTCGTCCATCGACCCTCCGTTGACGGTGCGACACTAAACGACTGGCGGAGGCGGACGATACGGCCACCGTCTCAGGGAGCGACACCGCCGAGCGCGGGCGGCGAGCCCCGCCGCGAGCGCACCCGTTAAATCCGCGCGGCCGGTACGCCCTGTCATGGCTGAAGCCGAGACGCTCGAAACGATGCAACCGAACCCCGCGTGGGACGCGGCCTCGTACCCCGACGTGGTCGACGCCCTCGCGGCCGAGGAGTACACGTTCAAGGTCTGGGGCGGCGACTGGTGCGGCGACTGCCGCGGACAGCTCCCCGACTTCGCGGCGGCGCTCGACGCCGCCGGCGTCCCCGCCGAGCGAATCGACCACTACCCCGTCGAGAAGGCCGACGACGGCTCGAAGGTCGGCCCGCTCGTCGAGGCGTACGACATCGAACTCATCCCGACGGTCGTCGTCGAACGCGACGGCGAGGAGGTCGCCCGCTTCGTGGAGGAAGAAGACGTTCCGATTGCGGCCTACCTCGCAGAGCGGCTCTCGAACTGAGCGTCTGTTCCGGTTTTCTCGCAGTAGCTCCCGCCGTTAGGCACCTTCGCCCGCCGTGAACCACGCCAGCGCCTCGTCGAGGTCGCGGGTCGGCGCGGAGCAGGTGAAGTTCTCGCAGGCGTAGACGGTGGGTTCGCCGTCGGCCGCCTCGCGGCCGGCCCAGATTGGCGGGGCCTCGTCGAGTCCGAGTTCGTCCAGCCACGCGTCGAGTTCCTCGTCGGTGCCGGGGCGACGGGAGACGACGAGGCCGGGGAGGTATCGCGAGGCGAGCGTCTCGCGCCACTCGTCGGGCACCTCGTCGGCGGCGATGGTGAGTTCGGGGACGCCGCTTGCGGCCTTCTCGGCGGCGAGCGCGAGCGAGACGTGTTCGAGCGGACTGCCGCGGACGCGGTTGGCGAACGACCCGAGGACCGCGTCGGCGACCTCGCCGAAGCCGTCTTCGGGCGCGAACTGTTCGAGGTCCAAGAACAGCGACGTGGCGACGCCGAGGCTCGACGGCGTGGACTGGTCGGTCGGCTCCTGCGGGCGGGTGACGAGCGACTCGCCGCTCTCGGGGGTGAAGTAGAGCGTCCCCGCGTCGGCGTCGTAGAACTCCCGGCGGGTCGCCCGCGCGAGGTCGAGCGCGAACGAGAGCGGCGCGAGATCGCCGGTCGCCTGATAGAGGTCGAACGCGCCGCGCGCGAGGAAGGCGTAGTCTTCGAGGTAGCCGTCGCCTTTCACCTCGCCGTTCATCACGCGCCGCGAGAGCGTCGCGGTCTCGTCGTCCCAGAGGCGCTCGCGCACGAAGTCGAGGGCGCGGCGGGCGTCGTCAGCGAGCGAGTCGTCTTCGAGGACGACCGCCCCCTGCGCGAACGCCGAAATCATCAGGCCGTTCCAGCCGGCGAGCACCTTCTCGTCGCGGGCGGGGCGCTCGCGGCCCTCGCGGGCGGCGAACAGCGCCTTCCGGGCCTTTTCGAGCCGGTCTTCGACCTCGGACTCGTCGAGGTCGTACTCGTCGGCGAGGTCGGCGGTCGTCGCCGAGACGTTCAGGACGGTCGTCTTGTTCTCGAAGTTGCCGCCGGGCGTGACGCCGTAGCGGTCGCAAAAGAGGTCGGCGTCGAGTTCGGGGAGGAGGTCGCGCACGTCGTCGGGCGTCCAGACGTAGAACGTGCCCTCCTCGCCGCCGGACTGGGCGTCGAGCGTGGCGAAGAGGCCGCCGTCGTCGTGGGAGAGTTCGCGGCGGACGAACTCGAACGTCTCGGCGGCGACGGTCGCGTAGGACTCGTTGCCGGTGAGTCGGGCGGCGTCGAGGTACCGGGCGGCGAGGCCGGCCTGGTCGTACAGCATCTTCTCGAAGTGCGGGACGGTCCACTCGCGGTCGACGCAGTAGCGGTGGAAGCCGCCGCCGAGGTGGTCGCGGAGACCGCCGTTGGCCATCGCGTCGAGGCTCTGTCGCGCCACGTCGAGCGCCTCGTGGCGGCCGGAGACGGCGTAGCCGCGGAGCAGGGCGTCGATGCGACCGGGTTGGGGGAACTTCGGTCCGTCGCCGCCGAAGCCGCCGTGGTCGCGGTCAGCGCCGCGGAGCGCGGCCTGCACGGTGGTGTCGAGTACCTCCGAGCCGGGGGCCTCGCCGGCCACGTCGGGCGTCTCCTCCAGTCGGTCGGTGATGGCGCTCGTCCACTGCTCGGCGCGGTTCTCTATCTCGTCGCGGTCGGTCCGCCACGACTCGGCGAAGCTCTCGACGAGGTCGCGGAAGCCGGGCGCGCCGCGGCGGGGTTCCGGCGGGAAGTACGTGCCGACGAAGAAGGGCTTGCCCTCGGGCGTGAGCCAGACGGAAAGCGGCCACCCGCCGCCGCCGGTGACGAGCTGGCAGATGGTCTGGTAGATGCGGTCGAGGTCGGGGCGCTCCTCGCGGTCGACTTTGACGGGGACGAACTGTTCGTTGAGCACCTCGGCGATGTCGGGGTCCGAGAAGCTCTCGTCGGCCATGACGTGACACCAGTGGCACGCCGAGTAGCCGACCGAGAGGAAGATGGGTTTGTCCGCCTCGCGGGCGGCGTCGAGCGCCGTCTCGTCCCACGGTTGCCAGTTGACCGGGTTGTCGGCGTGCTGGCGGAGGTACGGGCTCTGCTCCTCGTCGAGTCGGTTGCGTCCCACCGGGTCGGACATGCGTCGGAGTCGGCGCTCCGGCAACTAAAGCGGCGTGGAGACGGCCGTCGTGGCCGGCGCGGGGCGTGGGCCGGACAGCGAGTCACCCTCGGTGGCGACCGAACATAACCACAATCGTGCCTATTTCGTCGGCGATAAAGAGCAATCTTTACACTCCCGTGCGCAGGGTATGCGACTATGAGCGAGACCGTCCTTCTCGTCGGCGGCGGCGGCCGCGAGCACGCGATTGCCCGCGCGCTGGCCCCCGACTGCGACCTGTACGCCTGCGCCAGCAACCGAAACCCCGGCATCGCCGCCCTCGCCGAGGGCTTCGAGACGATTTCGGAGACCGACGCCGAGGACATCGTCGCCTACGCCGAGTCCGTCGACGCGACGCTCGCAATCGTCGGCCCCGAGTCCGGCCTCGCGGCGGGCGTCGCCGACGCCCTCGACGAGGCGGGTATCTACACCTTCGGCCCGCAGGCGGCCGAGGCGCGCATCGAGACGGACAAGGCGTTCCAGCGGCAGTTCATGCGCGACGAGGAGATTCCGGGCAACCCCGACTTCGCCACCTTCGACGACATGGAGGCCGCCTGCGACTACATCGACGACTACGACGGCGACCTCGCGGTCAAGCCCGCGGGTCTCACCGGCGGCAAGGGCGTGAAGGTCATCGGCGACCAGGTGACGCCCGAGGAGGCGAAGGCGTACCTCCGCGACTCCGACTACGAGCGGGTCGTCCTCGAAGAGCGCCTCGTCGGCGAGGAGTTCACGATTCAGGCGTTCGTCGCCGACGGCGAGTTCCGCGTCAGCCCCGCCGTACAGGACCACAAGCGAGCCTACGAGGGCGACGAGGGACCGAACACCGGCGGCATGGGCAGTTACACCGACGTGACGCCGTCCCTTCCGTTCATGGCCGACGGCGACTACGAGGCCGCCGTCGAGGTCATCGAGGCCGTCGTGGAGGCGCTCCCGGAGTACAAGGGCATCCTCTACGGCCAGTTCATGCTCACGACCGAGGGACCGAAGGTCATCGAGTTCAACGCCCGCTTCGGCGACCCCGAGGCGATGAACACGCTTCCGGTCCTCGAAACGCCCTTCATCGACGTGCTCACCGCCGCCCGCGAGGGCGAGTCGCTCCCCGAACTCGACTTCGCCGAGGCCGCGACGGTCTGTAAGTACGCCGTCCCCGAGGGCTACCCGACGGACCCCGAGGCCGGCGCGGAAATCACGGTCGAGGTGGACGAGGACGCCGACGCCCTGCTGTTCTACGCGAGCGTCGACGACCGCGAGGACGGCCTGTACACGACGACCTCGCGGTCGTTCGCCGTGGTCGGCGTCGCCGACAGCATCGCCGCGGCGGAGGAACTCGCGGAGGACGCGCTCGCCGACGCCGGCGAGGGCTTCCACATCCGCCACGACATCGGCACGGCGGCGCTCGTCCAGCGCCGCATCGACCACATGGCCGAACTCCGCGGCGAGTAAGCGAGACGCGGTTCCGCGGGACCGATTTTCCAGTTCGCTCGTTGCCCCCCGCCGAGGGCGCTTTTACCCCCGCGGCCCAATCGACTGACGTGACTGACGACGATGCCGCACCGGCGGACGCAGAGGGCCGCCGACACGACCGAATCCAGCACCACCCGACGCCCGGCCCGCGGAACTCGCTCCAGTACTGGACCGACGCCAAACCCGTCTGGCGCGTGATGCTCAACTACGTGTTCGTCCTCGTCGCGCGCATCGCGCCGTCGCTCAAGCTTCGAAACTGGGCGCTCCGACGCATCGGTGTCACCGTCGGGACGGGCGTCTCGTGGGGGCTCGAAGCGACACCCGACGTGTTCTGGCCGGAGCTTATCACCATCGAAGACGACGCCATCATCGGCTACGACTCAGTCATCCTCTGTCACGAGTTCCTGCAGGACGAGTACCGGACCGGCGAGGTCGTCGTCGGCGAGCGCGCCATGATCGGCGCGAAGGCGACCATTCTCCCGGGCGTTCGCATCGGCACGGGCGCGCAGGTCGCGGCGAACTCCCTCGTCACGCGCGACGTGCCCGCCGGCGAGACGGTCGCCGGCGTGCCCGCGAGACCGATGTCCGGCGGCGAGGCAGACGGGGAGTGACCGACTCACCGTCGCCCGTCAGGTCGTCGTTAGGTCGCCGTCAGGCCGAACGAGCGACTTCTCGCGGGGTGGTGGGCGTTCGGGTTCGGGTTCGGGTTACCTGCGGACGCGCCCAACGCCCTTGTTGAGGACGCGCGCGTTCGGCACGACGAACTCCGTCTCCTCGGCTTCGACGTGGGTGACGAACATGTCGAACTCCTGTACCACGCCGCGGACGTCGCCGACGACGATTTCGTCGCCGATGCTGTACGGTTGGGTGAAAAGGAGGTACGTCCCCGCCGCGCCCGAGCGAAGCAGGTCGCGGAACGCCACGGCGCTGAACACGATGAGGCCGAGCAGGTACGCTCCGAGGAGGACGATGAGCGCGAGCGTGGCGACGCCGACCTGCGAGAGCGCGACAAGCGTGGCGAGAAAGAAGACGGTGTACTTGGCGAGCGCGGGGAGGAGGTTCACCTGCGGGAGTTTGACCGCGCGGAACCGCTCGGCGACGAGGAGTTCGACCTTGTCGCCGACGACGACGCCGATGATGAGAACGAGGATGGCGATGAACAGTTGCGGGAGGATGGCGATGACGAGGCCCCAGAACCGGTCGGCGTAGTTGACGCCGGCGAACGACAGCGCGGCGAAGAGGCTGATTCCGAGGACGAAATACCGCGTCAGCCACGACAGGATTTCGACGGTCGAGGTCTCGAAGTCGCGGGCGGTCCGCTCGAAGGCCGTGCCCTCGATAGCCTCCGGGACGCCGACGCTGACGAGGAGCCGGTGGACGAGCGTGCCCGTGACGTACGCGAGAAGTATCCCGAAAAGCAGGATGGCGAGCACGCCGAGAAACCGAACGCCGGCGATTCTGACGATGTCGTCGACGACGCCGCCGACCGTCTGGAGCGGGACGGCGGACGCGGCTGTGGATGCTGATACGGCTGTGGACGCGGGTGCGGCTGTGGACGCGGACGCGGAATCGACCGACGAGTGGATGAGGGACGCCGAAGCGAACCCCGACATCTCAGTACGCCTCCGGGTCGATTTCGAGAATCATCTTGCCGCCCTTGAACGCCCGAACGAGGCCGTCGGACTCCGAGAGGACGATGGCCGTGGCGTTGGTGTCGCGGGTGATGGCGCCGCCGGCCATGTGCCGCGCGCCCAGCCCTTTCGGGATGTCGACGCCCTCCGCCGAGGGTTCGAGGTAGCGGTACGCCGAGACGATTTTGCCCGAGTCGGAGATGACGAACGCGCCGTCGAGCCGCGAGAACTCCTTGAGCATCACGTTGACGATGGGGTCGCCGACGTAGACGTGGGACTTCTCGAAGGGGTTGTACGAAAGCGGCCGGGACTTGTTCATCACCTTGCCCGCGTCGCCGACGATGAACAGCGCGCCGACGGGTTCGCCCTTCTGGCCCTTCTTGCCCAGTTCGATGGCCACCTCGAACACGTCGCGGATGACGCCGGGGTCCGCCCGGGAGTTCGCAAAGAGGTCGTAGATGCCCGACCGCATGTTCTCCTCGACGCGGACGCGGACGAGCGTGTCGGGGTCGCCCCCGAAGACCCCGACGTTGCAGGCGATGGTGTCGCCCGCCTCGACGATGCTCTGTTCCATCGCGCCCTCGACGCCGAAGCGGATGCGGTCCTTGACGTTCTGGAACTGCAGGGGCAGTTCCACGAACGTCTCGGCTTCGACCGTGTTCTCCGGCGCGATGACCACCGTCGGAACGTCCGTCTCGGCGAACTGCTCGTAGTGGGAGTGACTCGGCGTGAACAGGAACAGCCCATCGACGTCCGCCACGAGGTCGCCCAATAATTCGGATAACGCCGCCATTGGTGGAGAGACACACCGGGTGAGAAAAAGGGTTGTGTCGCGTCTGACGCGTGGCGTGCGCGATTCGGCCGGTCGAAACCGGCGACTGATTCTCTCCGAAGGGGGCCGAACGGAGCTTACTGCCCCAGAATCGGGGCTCTGAGTGCGGCGACCTCGTCGAGAATCGCATCGGCGTCTTCCGGGGCGACGCCGTTCTCGTCGAGCGCCGCCGCGAGGTGTTCGGCGATGGCGTCGAAGTCCTCACCGGAGAGGTCGAGGTGGTCGTGGGCCGCCCGCATGTCGGCCCCGTCGTACTCGACGGGACCGCCGGCGACGGCGCTGATGAACTTGACCTGATGGGCGCGCTGTTCGACCATGTCGATGTCGTCGAAGTAGTGAGCGACCGAGTCGTCGGCGAGGACGCGGTCGTAGAAGTCCGAGACGACTGCTTCGACGGCCTCGCGGCCGCCGAGGCGAGCGTAGAGTGACTGCGCTGGCATTCGTCGGGGTGTTGGACGGCGCGACGGTAAGGCTTCCTCCGAACGTATTCGGGGTGTTTAAGCGTGGGTTGGGTGAGGACCACAGAAGTGAAGCTAGCTGTGTCAGCGGGCGTTCGTCCGTTACCGGGCCCACTTCTCTGTTCTCAGGAAGCATAGCGCTGGACTATGAGGTTACTCGACAGATAGTACCGCGAGATGGTCGTACCGAACCCACAACTGAGGACCGAAAAGAGAACCGCAGACACCTCCGGGCTCGTCGGACGTTGGTGGGTGTATCTCGCTGTCGCCGTGGGCGGGACCTGGGCCTTCTGGCTCCCGGCTATCGCGTTGGGGGTGCGGTTCGACAGCGCTGTCGGGCTTTCGTTGCTTCTCGTTGGGCTCGCTGTCCCCGGCGTGAGTGGCATCGCGTTCGTCTACCTCGTCTACGACGAGCGCGGGCGGAGCGACTTCTGGAACCGCGTGCGTAATCCGCGACGAATCGGACTCAGATGGTTCCTCGTTCTCCTCTCCGTCCCCCTCGGCGTCGGCGTTCTCGCCGGTACCCTCGACTTGCTACTCGGTGGGCCCGGGCCGACGTGGGGCGAAGCCGTCACGGAGTTCGGCGTGAACCCGCTGGCCGTGCTTCCCACGCTGTTCTTTGCGACCCTCCCCCCGATTCTCGAAGAGTTAGGGTGGCGGGGATACGCGCTCGACAGGCTCCAACTGAAGCGGTCGGCCGCGAGCGCGAGCCTGGTTCTGGGCGTCGTCTGGGCGCTCTGGCACCTCCCCCTGTTCTTCATCGAGGGCTCGTTCCAACACGACTCGGTCGGGGTCGCGACCACGGGGTTTTGGCTGTTCATGGCCGGCATCGTCGCGCTCTCGTTCACGTTCACGTGGGTTTACAACAACACGGAGCGGAGCATCCTCGGTATCATCGTCCTCCACGGCTGGGTGAACTTCACCGCCGAAGTCATCGTGGTGCCCGACCCCGCGTACTACGGCCTCTGGTTCGTGCTCGCCGGCGCAATCGTCGCAATCTGGGGCGCGAAAACCATGACTGCCGACGACGACGTTCCGCATCCACCACTCCCACTGACTCGATAGGCTGTGTTTTTTAGCTTCTGACAGTCCCCTTCGAGCCATCGCGGTTTCTCACCCGGAGGGACCAGCATCCGGAGACACAGGGGACGGGGTTCGAACGTATCTGCTCCCTCGGTCACTTCACCCGCTTAGTGCGCGGGACAGGGTTCGAACCGGACCGAGACTCGCGGTGCTCGTCTCGTAGGGTTCGAACTCTTCTGCCACGGTTTTCGTCCTCGCTCACGGCTTCGCTATTCGGGTCGCGTCGGATAGAAAAGGCGCGGGACAGGGTTCGAACCGCGGTCGCAACGCTCCGCGTTGCTCCCTGATTCGAACCCTTCGGCTTGCATACACGTCTCTCACGATGTTCGAGTCGGTATGCGCGGGACAGGGTTCGAACCGGGCCGAGACTCGCGGTGCTCGTCTCGTAGGGTTCGAACCTGTCTGCTCCCTCGCTCACTTCGTTCGCTCAGTGCGCGGGACAGGGTTCGAACCTGCGAAGGTCTACACCACAGCGTCCTAAGCGCTGCGCCTTTGGCCACTTGGCTACCCGCGCGCAATCGGGCGACGCTCGCCCTTCGACCGCACATTTCCCGCAACGATATATAAACGTCACGAGGGCTCGCCGCGGGGATTATGCTCCCGCGGCCGCAACGACGACCATGTACAGCGCCCGAGACCAGCGAGACAACCGGGAGTGGCTGGCCCGCATCGACGCCGCCGCCGACGGCCTCGAACTCGGTAGCGAGGCCCGCTCGTACGCCTCGGACATGTTTCTCACGCAGTTACCCGACGAGGAGCGCTCGAAGAAGGCCGTCGCCGCCGCCAGCCTCTACGCCGGCGCGCTCATCGCCGGCGAGGAGCGCTCGCAGACCGCCGTCGCCGAGTCGATGGACGTCTCGCGGCTCAGCATCCAACAGCGCTGGAAGGACCTCCTCCGGGAGGCCGGCTTTCGCCCCCCGAGTTGGTAGCGCTCACTCCGAGGCGTTCGACGGTGCCATCCGGCGAGTCAACAGCGCGTACGTCGCCGCGGTGGCGAGGACGCCGGCGACGACGCCGGCCGGGATACCGACGAAAAGCGAGAAGAAGACCCACCGAGCGGCCACCTCGGTGACGGCGATGCCGACGAGGACCGCGGCGACGACGCCGACGGCGAAGCTGGCGAAAAGGGGGTGTCGCATGGGCGACAGTACGACCGTGAGCGTGAAAACTATTCGTCGCTCGGCGGCGTCCGACCGCGGCCCTCGCGGTCGGGCGTGAGGTTGCCGTGGCGGTCTATCTCCCCGGAGACGATGCGCGTCGAGGAGATGCGCTTTCCGTCCTCGGCGGGGACGTGTTCGACGACCTCGATACGGAGGGGTTTGAGGCCCTTCTCCTCGCGGATCTCGTTGACGCGCTCGCCGCCGCCCCGCGTCTCGGGCGAGACGATGAGCACGTCGAATCCTTCTTCGGTCGCGATGCCGGTCGGTTTGTCGAGTTCGCGGATTTCGAACTCGCGGCCGTGTTCCTCGGCGAGCGGGCGGAGTTCGGCTTCGAGGTCCGCCTTGCGGTCGTCGAAGGGCCGGACGTAGCGGTCGACGTGTCGCGTCTTCGGCGCGAGTTCGTCGCTCGTGAGTCCGACCGTGACAGCACCCAATTCGAACGCCCGCTCGAACAGCGCGAGATGTCCATCGTGGACAGGGTCGAACGTCCCGCCCAACGCGACGTGCATACTCTCGGGGTGGGTACGGCGCGACTTAAGCGGGTCGGGTTAGCCTAACGGACCAACACCCGAGCCGAGCGGGGGCTACGAGTTCGCGCGAATCGCCGCAGAAGCCGGGTCGCCGGGCTACTCCTCGCGGACCGTAATCGTGACCGGTTCGGTCTCGTCGGTGCGGTCGGTGCCGAGGTGTCGGTCGAGGTTGAACACGGCGTTCAACTGCGCCTGCACCTGTCCGGAGACGCCCTTCACGAGGTCGCTGGGCGCGATGGCGACGTACTCGTAGGGGTTGTTGCCCGCGCCGGAACTCTTCCGCTTGCGGCGTTCGACCGTCTCGTCGTCGGCGAGTTCGGCCAGCGCCTCCCGAACCGTACTCGGGTAGAGGCCGGTCCCCTCGGCGACTTCCTCGCTCGTCGAGTGAGGGTGCTGTCGGAGGTGGACGTAGATTCGCGCGCGCGTCTCGGTGTCGAGAATCCACGCGAGCAGGTCCACCAACCCGTCGTCGAACTCGGAGACGGCGCAGTCGGCCGCGCCGCCCGAGTGGTCTTCGTCCGTCGACTCCGCGCTCCCCTCAGTGCTCTGGTCCGCAGACATTTGTGCTACGGCAAAGGTCAAAACAGGGGCGCTAAAAAATGTTTCCTGTCGCGCGTCGGCGTGCGACTCAGTCCAGCGTCAGGTGTTCGCACAGGGCGTCGAGCCCGGATTCCTCGTGAATCCGGCGCTGGACGGCGGTGCCGGATTCGGCGTCGAGAAGCGACCGGAGGCCGTCGACGCCGAGGCGGTCGGACTCGGTTTCGACGAACGAGTCGAGGCTCACGACGCCCTCGGAGTCGGGGGCGATGAAGTCGGTGTCCCGGCCGTAGCGGGTCGCGCGCCACTTGTTCTCGTCGAGGAGTTCCCGCCGGACCGACGTTCCCGACTCGCCCGATTCGTAGCGGTCGGCGAGGTCCAACACGAGCGCGTGGACGTACTCGACGAAGTCGGCGACGCGCTCGGGGTCGGTCTGGGCGTCGGGGGTGCGGATTTCGACCGTCCCGTGGCCGGTGTGGGGGCGCACGTCGTACCAGAGTTCCCCCCGGTCGTCTATCGAGCCGTACTCGACCATCCGGCGCTCGAAGCGCTGGAACTCCTCGAAGTCCTCGAAGGCGGTCGGCATGCCGGTGTTGGGGAGGTTCTCGAACACCTTGGCGCGGGCGGAGGCGAGGCCGGTGTCGAAGCCGTTCCAGAAGGGGGAGTTCGCGGAGAGCGCGAGTAGGGGAGAGAGATACCAGCGGAGTTCGTTGGCGACCCAAACGGCCTTGTCCGCGTCGTCGACGCCGACGTGGACGTGGAGGCCGGCGGTCGTGTTCCGGTGTTGCGGATACTGAATTCGGTCGAGTTGGGCCTGATACCGGGGTTTGGTCGCGTGGTCGAGTTCGCGCCACTTGGCGGCGGGGTGGAGCCCGGCCGCGGCGATGCGGTAGCCGTGGTCCGCGGCGTGGTCGACGAGCGCCTCGCGGACCGTCGAGACGGCCGCGCCGGCCTCGTCGGGGTCCTCGATGAGCGGCGTCTGCGTCTCGATAGTGAACTGGAACAGCTCGTGGTCGAGCCGTCCCGCGAGCGGTTCCGGAGGCTCCGGTCCGTAGACTAAGTCGTCGATACCCGAGGTGGGGCGGCCGTCGGCATCGACGATGTAGAATTCCTCTTCGACGCCGAGCGTCCCCATTCGGTCGAAGGCATCCGCCGACCCTAGTTCCATCGCAACGGCGTAAGTTGCGCCGAATTAAAAACACCGTGGGAGCCGGCGAACGCGTCGCACGACCGCCGCCGGTCGAATCCGACGACGTGACAGCGACCGAATGGTTCCGCGGACGCCCAACACCGGCGGCGGCCCGCGCGAATCGCGGTGCCAGCCGGCGGCGACGACCTACTTCGGCCGGGCGACGATACCGAGGTGGTCCGCGTGGAAGCGGTCGAGACGGGCGGTTTCGAGGAGTTCGTAGGCCGAGTCGAGTTCGGCGACCACGTCGTCGAACACGTCGTCCGGCTCGGCGGTCACGTCCTCGCTCCGCGCCTTGACGGCCATCAGGAGCCGCCCGTCGTCGGCGAGGAACTGTCGGTTGCGGGCGGCGACGGTCGCCTGCCCGCGGGTCGCCACGTCCATGACGAGGCAATCGATGCCGGCTTCGACGACGTGCGCGTAGGACTCGGGGTCGCGCGCGTCCTTCAAAAGCGGAAAGAGGTTGTCGCGGTCCTCGGCGACGCCGACGAGGTCGCGGACGGGCCGCGGCGCGAACTCCACGGCGTAGGTCGGCCCGGCGAAGTCGGCGACGTGCGAGACGGTCGTCCCCGAGGCGGCCCCGAGGTAGAGCACCGACTCGTCGCCGACGAGGCCGGTGTCCATGCCGAGTTCGAGCATCGCGCCGAGCTTCGAGCGCCCGGCGTCCCACGCGCGCCAGCCGTCGGCGTCGACGGGTTCGCCGTAGACCTGTGCGCCCCGCGTCGAGAGGCGCTCGCGGCCGCCGAACGTCCGGCGTTCGACGCCGTCGGGGAGGCCACTGTCGTCGCTCATTCGTCCGCCTCCTCGTCGGCGCGGGCGCGAATCGTCTCCATCCGGTCGGCGAGTTCGGCGTGCAGGTCCGGGCGGTAGTCGCCCGAGTAGTGGTCGACGCGGGCGGCGATAGCGAGCTTTCCGGCGAACGCGCGGGCGGCCGACCCGCGGTCTTCCGGACGCGTTCCGCGGACGTACTCGTGGGTGAAGATGACGCCGTGTTTGGGCGACGTGGCGCGGCCCTTCAGGTGCGCGAACAGGGCGTCTTCCGCCCCGAGCACTTGGACCGTACCGCTCGGTTTCTTGGCAAGGGGTTCGAGGCCGCCCGCCAGCGCGATGAGCCGCGCCGCGAGGACCGGCCCGGCCATCTCGGCGAGGTTCGGCGCGGCCGTGGGCGCGCGCTCCTCGATGAACGCCCGGAGGTCGTCGCGCTCGTCGAGCAGGTCCACCGCGCGGGTGGCGTAGGAGACGACGCGCTCTTCGGCGGCGGTCTTCGGGTCGCGGGCGGCGATGTCGCGGACGCCGTCGAGGCCGCGTGGAACCTCCTCGTAGAGCGTGCCGGCCCACTCGACGACCCGCTCGGCGAGTTCGTTCGCGGTCCGCTCGGCGTCGTCCATCGCCCGCACGGCGTGGGCGAGTTGCACGTCGTCGGCGCGCTCGCGCTCCGCGACGGCCTCGCTGGCGGCGGCGAGCGTCGCCGAGCGGAGTTTGGCGTAGTAGTCGGTCTCGTCGGCGGCGAACCCGGCGTCGACGGCCTCGGCCGGCCAGTCGGCGGGGGCGGGGGTGCGGCCCGTTCGGACTCGCGTCGCCCCGGTTTCGGGGTCGTCGGGGTCCGCGCCGGCGAACCATGCGTCTGTCATACTGGCGGATTGCGCCCCGTCCGGGTAAAAGGACACGGACCCGCGGGCGCGGGTCGCGGCCCCCGCGGCAATCCCGTGGTAAGTTTTAACACACCATATCTCGTACGAATGTTCGATGGAACGCGCTTCGTACGTCTGTCGTGAGTGTCAAACGACCGTGAGCGCCGCGTCGTACCGTTCGACCTGCCCCGAGTGCAGTGGCGAACTGCGGCCCACGTCGGTGACGAACCGCCGGCGCGTCGGAGATTGAGCGGCGCGCGCGGGTCGTCCGACCCGGACGCCATCCGCTCGCTCGCAGTCACGACCGACGACCTCGTGACCGCCCTCGAGGCGAACCGCCGGGGCGACGACCCAGTCGTCCTCCGCGTCACCCCGCCGTTCTACGGGCGGATGCGGGCGCGGGTTCACCGCACCGGCGGCGAGGCGTCGGACTACGCCGACCCCGAACCGATACACCTCGACCCGCGGGTCTTCGTCGCCGACGACGCCCCCGCGTATCCGGAGCCCGACGAGACTCGGCCGGACCCGTACGAGGTCGAGACCCACCACGAGCGCCACACCGAGGCGGTTCGAGCGTGGCGCTCGGCGGTCCGCGAGCACCTCCGCGACGCGGTCGCGCTCCCGACGGACGACGGTCCCCACGAGGTCGAGGTCAAGTACCTCGGCTGAGCGAACCACTTTTTCCCCGCGGGCCACACCGTAGCGACATGAGCACCGACGAGTACCGCCGCGGGACGGCGGTCGAGCGCGAGCGCCAGCGGAAACAGCGCCCGGCCCGCGGCCGCTACCGCGGGGTGCTACCGGTCATCTACGCCATCGGGTTCGTCATGTTCACCGCCGTCTCGCTGTACATCGGACCCGAACCGGCGTTCGCGGTCTACCTGGTCACGCACGTCTTCTACGCGGGGCTGATTCGCGCCGATATCAGGTCGCTCCGCGGGCAGGGCATCGACTGGGGCGCGTCGCGGCATCTCTGGTTCGGTGCGGCGTTCGCGCTCCCGTTCGTCGCGCCCGCTTACTACGTCTACAGCGGTCGCGTGATTCGCCGCGAGAACGAGTCGCGTGACCTCGACGACTGACGCGGAACCGACGAACCGCTCGGTTCGGGGCGCGCCGAGTCGGTCGCCGCGGCGGCCACCGAACTTATGCCCGGAGCGGGGAAATGGCGGGGCAATGAGTTCCAGACGCGTAGTCGCGGTGCTCGCGCTCGCCGCGCTCGTGCTCACCAGCGGCTGTATCGGCTTTCTGACGGGCGAGGAGACGCTGAGATTCGAGTCGGAGCCCGCCACGGCTGACGCGACGGTCGCCGCGAACGCCGGCTACGAGACCAACGGGACCGAGGCGTTCGCGGTGAACCGGACGCTCTCGTTCGGCGGACAGGAGCGCAAAATCGCCGCCAGCAACCACATTACGACGTACGAGAAGACGCTGGACCTCGGCTTCTTCGGCGAGGCCAGGCTCGGCTCGTTCAGCGTCATCTCGACGCCCGCGGTCGAGGTCGCCGGCCAGCCGCGGAACCCCATCGGCGACTACTCGAACGACGACCTCATCCGCCTCGTCGACAACCGGTATCAGGGCCTCAGCGACGTCCAGCAGGTCAGTTCGCGGAACGTCCAGATGCTCGGCCAGACGACCAACGTCACGAAGTACAGCGCCACCGCGCGGTTCGGCGGGCAGGAAGTCGACGTGTACGTCCACGTGACGAAGGTCCAGCACGACGAGGACTTCATCGTCGCAATCGGGCTGTACCCACAGCAACTCGACGGCGAGGAGGAGAACGTCCTCGAACTGATTCGGTCGGTCGAACACCCGTCCGAAGTGTAACTGTCGGGGGGTGGCTTTTTCTCGTCGCCGCGGGTCGGTGAGTCCATGAGTCGCGTACGGACCGCAGGCATCGCGGTGACGGCGCTCGGCGTCGTCGGCTACGGCCTCGGGACGCTCGTCGCCTATCCGGGGCGAGCGTTCTCGGTGACGGCCGTCATGGTCGGCATCACGCTGTGGGCCATCGGGGGTGACGTGCGGTGATTTCGGCGCTCGTCTACCGCGACGACGGCGCGTCGGCCTACGAGGAGACCGCGCTGGACGCGGCGCGCGACGCCGACGGGACGACGTGGGTTCGCGCGACGACCGGCGAGGAGTTCGACCGCGTCGCCGAGGCGTTCGGCATCCACTCGCTTTCGGTCGAGGACGTGCGGAACGACGCCCGCCCGAAGACCGAGGAGTACGACGAGTACACGTTCGTCCTCGTCCGAATGGCGACGCTCCGCGTCGGCGAACAGGTGTTCGAAGAGGAGGTCCAGACCAGACCCGTGGGACTCTGTTTCGGCGAGGACTGGCTCGTGACGCTGACGCGCCGGGAGTTGGAGCCGATAAACCACGTGTGGCACGCCATCGAGCGCGAGGAGCCGCGGATGCTCCGGTTCGGGCCGGACTACGTGGCCTACCGCGTCATCGACCGCATCGTCGACGAGTACTTCGGGTTGTTAGACGAGGTCGGCGAGGAAATCGAACTCATCGAGGACAGCATCTTCGAGGGGCCGGACCCGGAGGTGCTCGAAGGGCTGAACGCGGTCCGGCGCGACCTGCTTTCGTTCCGAAAGACGGTGTGGCCGACCCGCGAGGCCGTCGGGGTGCTCGCCCGCGGCGACCCCGACTACGTCCGCGAGGCGACCGAGAAGTACTACCGCGACGTGTACGACCACCTCGTCGAGTTGGTCGACCTGACGGAGACGTACCGCGACCTCGCGCGCGGCGCGCGGGATATCTACCTCAACACCCTCTCGCAGTCGACGAACGAGGTGATGAAGACGCTCACCGTCGTCGCGACCATCATCCTCCCGCTGACGCTCGTCGTCGGCATCTACGGCATGAACTTCGACCCCGGCGCGTCGGCGTTCAACATGCCCGAGCTCGGCTGGGCCTACGGCTACCCCGCGACGATGCTCGGGATGGCGCTCGTCTCCGTGGTCCTGCTCGTCTACTTCCGCCGGGAGCACTGGCTCTGAGCGACGAAAGAGCTATCATACCCGATTAATCACACCGACGCTCGCTTCTCGTCGACTCGATGACGACAAAGCGCCTACATCGTGCGATTCACCCGCACAGAATAGGCGAAAGCTTTATAAGGTTTTCGAACTTACTGTTGGTAAGGCCAGTCCAAGCCGGATTATTCTTTCGTCTTCTGTGGTCTTCCCGGCCGAGACGTATCCGCGCCTTCCACCCACCATGAGCGACACCACAACCACCCGAACCTACAGCGCCGACGCAAAGACCCGGGACGTCCGTTCCCGCGAGTCCGAGCGAGACGAAAAACAGCGAGACGAGACGCAGGTCTGCCCCGAGTGTAGCGGCCACCTCGTCACCGACGAGGAACACGGCGAGACCATCTGCGAAGAGTGCGGTCTCGTCGTCGAGGACACCGTCGTCGACCGCGGCCCGGAGTGGCGCGCGTTCGACTCCGCCGAGCGCGACAGCAAGTCCCGCGTCGGCGCGCCGACGACCAAGATGATGCACGACAAGGGGCTGTCGACCAACATCGGCTGGCAGAACAAAGACGCCTACGGCAAGTCCCTCTCGCCGCGCCAGCGCGAGCAGATGCAACGGCTCCGCACGTGGAACGAGCGGTTCCGCACCCGCGACTCGAAAGAGCGCAACCTCAAGCAGGCGCTCGGCGAAATCGACCGCATGGCGTCGGCGCTCGGCCTGCCCGAGAACGTCCGCGAGACCGCGTCGGTCATCTACCGCCGCGCGCTCAACGACGACCTGCTCCCCGGCCGCTCCATCGAGGGCGTCGCCACCGCGGCGCTGTACGCGTCGGCCCGGATGGCGAGCACTCCCCGCTCGCTCGACGAGCTCGAAAAAGTCTCGCGCGTCGATAAGATGGAGCTCACCCGGACGTACCGCTACATCGTCCGCGAGCTGAAGCTCGAAATCAAGCCCGCCGACCCCGAGCAGTACGTCCCGCGGTTCGCCAGCGAGCTCGGCCTCTCCGACGAGTCCGAGCGGCAGGCCCGCCAGCTCCTCCGCGACGCGAAGGAGACGGGCGTCCACTCCGGCAAGTCGCCGGTCGGCCTCGCCGCCGCCGCCGTCTACGCCGCCGCCCTCCTCACCAACGAGAAGGTGACCCAAAGCGAAGTCTCGACGGTCGCAGACATCTCCGAAGTCACCATCCGCAACCGCTACAAAGAACTGCTCGAAGTCCAAGACGGCCTGTTCGCGTAAGCGCTCCGTGGGTCGGTGGCCCGTACTTTTTCTCGCCCGTGCCAGCCCGTAACAACATTTATCCGCGCTCCCGGAGCATATACGGGGTATGGTTGAAGCGTTCGTCCGACTCTTGTGCCCCGAATGTGGAAAGGACTGGGAGACGAATCCGAACGAACTCCCCGCTCACCGCGACAACTACTCGTGTCAGGGCTGTGGCGCGACGCGGCGCACGGCCGAGTTCATGCGGACGGAGCGCGACCTCCAGACGCTCAAGCAGTTCGAGTAGCGAGGAAAGAGACAGCCCGTCTCCCGGTCGGGGAAGACCCCGCCGGACGCTCGTTTTTTTAGATGTCGGGAATCGCCGAGAGCGCGCCGCACGCGTCGCACTTCAGAACCTTCGCACCCTGTTCCGTGACGAGTTTCGTGTCGGGCGACCCGCATTCGCTACAGCGCACGAACGACTCGACGTACTCGTCGAGCGCGTCGGCGATGCGGTGCTGTCGGAACTCGCCGGTAAAGCGCGCGCGGCCGCGGTCGTCGATTTGGGCGCTCGTTCCCAGTTCCGTCTGGAAGAACTTCAGGACGTGCGTCGCCTCGCGCGCGAGCCGGTCGTGGGTCGCCGCGAAGTTCTCGTAGACCGTGACGTTCCCCTCCTGTCGGACCGTCGGCTCCGGGACGCTGAAGCGGTCGCCGCCCTCCGCGACGTCCGACGACTCCGAGAGCGCGCGGTCTAGTTGGTCGTCGTAGTCCATGCGCGACAGTACGCGCGCGCCGGCGTAAAATTCTCACGACCCCCGGCGCGCGCGACCGGCGCTCGGCGCGCGCCCTCCATAGCTATATAAACTGCTCGTGAGATTCCGCCGACGCTCGCTATCGACGGGACGAAACAACAAACGAATTGAAAACGTTCGAACACGAAATTTCCCGTGAGACCCCCATAATCGCCGGTTTAAGGGAGTCGGATGCTAACGTGACTCAAGATAATACTATATCCCTCCGGTCTCAAGCCGTGGTTGCTCATGAAGAAGC
Organism: Haloferax sulfurifontis; assembly: GCF_014635105.1. Taxonomy (NCBI): domain Archaea; kingdom Methanobacteriati; phylum Methanobacteriota; class Halobacteria; order Halobacteriales; family Haloferacaceae; genus Haloferax; species Haloferax sulfurifontis. The sequence goes on along the minus strand of NZ_BMCI01000003.1, from coordinate 64,661 downwards.
AGGAACTCATCCACCTGCACGGTCTGCTCGCAGAAGTCCACACCCAGATTGAGGCCTGGGAGGACGAGGAAATCAGTCTCGTCGAGTACAACGAACTCGGCGTACGACCGACATCCATCCACAAGTCCAAAACGGACCACAAAGCAGCCGTGTTTAAACTGGCGAAAGGTATCACCGGAGCGATGCGCGAGGCCGAACCAGAGCCGCTCGCACCGCAAGCCGACTGAATCGAGAAAAGAAACGCGTTCTCCTCTACGACCCTACAGCCGAGAGCGACCGCGCCGTGCTCTCACGGACGACGACGCTTCCGAGCGACTGCCGCGTCGAAGCAGTGGATGAGTTCCGCGCAGGCAGAAACAGCGGGCGGGACTGAGGCGGCGACGCGACGGCGGCGGCTTCAGCGGTCGTCGACGAGGTCGTCGTAGTCGACGAGCGTCCCGTCGGCCTCCGCCGGGCCGGTCTCGGCGCGGGTGTCGCCCTCGCCGTCGGTCTCGACCGACTCGTCGTCGACGCGGTCGATCGACAGCACCTTCAGCGGGATGTTTTCGAGGCGTTGGCCGATCTCCTTGCGGGCGATGCGCGAGGCGTGTTCCTCCCGTTCGACGTTGAACACCGTCATCTCCAGTTCGAGGGCGACGAGCGCCTCGTCCGCGGCGATGAACGCGGGAGGAAGCTCCTCGCCGCCGGGCGAGGTCCGAGCGCCCATGCTAATCTCGACGTACTTCAGGTCGGGATTGAGCATCTCACCCGTCTTCGAGATGGCGATGCGAATCGCCTCGTCGACGGTCTCCACGTCGTACACCGGGACCGCGGCCTCGACGACGACTCTGCAGTCCATGGGTACGATGAGGTAGTGTGCCGAAGGCTATCAACCTTCTTGCCACGCCGTCACGCGTCGCTCACTCCCCGCCGGAGCGGAGGTAGTGAAACACGTACGTCTGGGTGTAGCCGGCGTAGCGACCGCCGAGGCGCTCGCGGATGGCCCGCGAGGTGTCGGCGTAGTTCCCCCGGTCGCAGTCGGGGTAGTGCTCCTCGATGGCCGACCGAATCCACGTGTCGAGCGGGACGGCTTCGAGGTAGTCGAGCGAGAACAAGAGGACGCAGTCCGCGACCTTGTCGCCGACGCCGACGAACGTCGTCAGGAAGTCGCGGGCGTCCTCGTAGTCGCGGCCGCGGGCCTCGTCGGGGGTCGCCTCGCCGGTGGCGACCATCTCGGCCGTCCGCCGGACGTAGGGCGCGCGGTAGCCGAGGCTGAGGTCGCGCAGTTCCTCCTCCGTGGCCTCGGCCAGCCGCTCGGGCGTCGGGTACGCGAAGTACGTCTCGCCGTCGAACTCGACGCGCTCGCCGTAGGTCTCTCTGAGCCGCGACTGCATCCCGAAGATTCGGGAGACGCGCATCTGCGCCGAGCAGATAAAGGAGACGAGACAGCCGAACGGCGGGTCGCGGACGAGCCGCATCCCCGGATACGCCTCGTAGGCCCGCCGGACGAGCGGTTCGTCGGGCATCGCCGAGACGATGGCGTCGAGGTCGTCGTCGAGGCGGAGCAGGTGGGTGAGAAGCGGGACGGCGTCGAGGTTCGACTCCCACTCCAGCGCGCCGTCGGTCTGCCGCACCCTGACGACGGCCGACTCGTCGGAGACGCCGTCGAGCGGCGGGACGACCGTCTGGTACCACGCGTCGCCGCCGTGGGCCGCGTCGCGCTCGTACATCCGGCCGTCGGGGCGGTCCCAGAGGTACGACTGGCCGCTCTCCAGCGTCGATTGGAGGTCGAACGCTCCGTCGAGGCTCGCGAGGTCGATGACACCCGTCTCCATCGCTTCGACGTTGGGCGCGGGGGATTTGCGGGTTTCGATGCCGGCGGGCGAGGCGGGCGGTAGCGAGGCGGCGCTCGCCGAGTCCACCGCCGAAACTGCGCCGCGCGCCGCGCTCAGCGGTTGCGGCTCACCGGGAAGCTGACCCGGTCCGGGTGGTCGCCCAGTCGGTCGAGGACGCGCTCGTACAGCCGGTTTTTGACGCGCTGGGCGCGGGTCGGCGGGACGAGCACGCGGAGTCGGAAGACCACCCACGACTCCTCCTGCGCGACGTTGACGGTCGGGCCGTCGGCCACGTCGAGGTCCAGCGGCGACTCGGCGAGTCTGTCCCGGTAGCGTCTCATCGCGGCGTCCATGTCGTCGCCGACTTCCTCGTCGGCCACGTCCAAGAGGAGTTGGCGGACGAACGGGAGGTCGGTCTCGTAGGACACCTGCACCGGCACCTCGGTCCAGACGCGGTCGAACAGCGCGCCGTAGTTGACGACCTCGGAGGAGAGGACCAGCGAGTTCGGGACGGTGACGGTCCGGCCGGTCGGCTGGTTCGACGCGAGGGGGCCGCCGGTCTCCCAGAGCGTCGTGACGAGGAAGCCGACCTCGGCGACGTCGCCGGAGACGGAGCCGATGTTGACGCGGTCACCGACCGCGTAGGGGCGGCTCACGAGGATGTAGAACCAGCCGATAAAGGAGAGAATCGGCTGTTGGAGCGCGAAGGTGACGGCGAAGCCGATGACGCCGAAGGAGACCAACACGCCGAGCCACTGGTCCGTGAACGCCCCGAGGACGCCGACGAGCGCGACGCCGCCGACGCCGAGTCGCAGGACGTTCCGAACGTCGTGGGCGCGGCGGCGGTCCGCGATGCGCGCGACGAGGAACGCGGTGAGAAACCGGTAGACGCCGTAGGCGACGAGCGCGACCGCGGCGGCCGACAGCCCGGTCGAGAGAAGCAGGTCGGCGTTGGGGACGTCGAGGTCGGAAAGCGGGGTCGTCGCGCGGACGAGCCACGAGAGGACCGCGGCGAGGAGTCCGGCGGCGAACGCGCCGAGGCCGAGGCGGCGAGACATACCGTGGCCGTCGGGTGGACGACCCAAAAAGGTGTAGTCGAACCGATGCGAGGGGCGGCGGCGACCTCAGTTGCGGATGTGGAGGTCCGTGAGGGTCGCGAGGCGGTCGGCGACGGCGCCGTCGAGGCCCTCGCGGGTGACGCGCCACTCCCAGTTGCCGGTCTGCGTGCCGGGGGTGTTGAACCGGGCGTGCGAGTCGAGTCCGAGGAGGTCCTGCGTCGTCGTGAACGCGAGGACGGACGCGGAGTTCCAGACGGCGTCGATGATAGACCAGTGAATCTCCGAGCCGTCCGCGCCGATGTTGTAGTGGAGGCAGTCGCGGGTGCGGTCGTCGAGGTCGCGGTAGTAGCCGACGAACGTGTCGGTGTCGTGGGTCGAGGTGTAGGCGACGGAGTTCTCCGGGTAGTGCATCGGCTGGTACATGTCGCCCTCGCGGCACCAGTCGGCGTACTGTGGGACGCGCATGCCGGGGAAGGCGAACCGGTCGCGGAGGTCGACGAGCGAGGGGTCGAGGAAGCCGAGGTCCTCGACGATGAAGGGGAGGTCGCCGAGTTCGCGCTCGACCGTCTCGAAGAAGTCGTGGCCGGGCGCGTCGCGCCACTCGCCGTTTCCGGGGTCGTCCGAGTCGGCGTCGATGGCCCAGAACTCGTCGAACCCCTTGAAGTGGTCGATGCGGGTCACGTCCACGAGGTCGAACAGCCGGCGGAGGCGGTCGAGCCACCAGCCGTAGCCGTCCTCGCGGAGCGTCTCCCAGTCGTACAGCGGGTTGCCCCAGCGCTGGCCGGAGTCGTCCGGGTTCGGCGGGACGCCGGCGACCACGGCGGGTTCGTTCGACTCGGTGAGGTCGAACGCCTCGGGGGCGGCCCACACGTCGGCGCTGTCGAGCGCGACGTAGATGGGGAGGTCGCCGACGAGGGTGACGCCCTTCTCGTCGGCGTAGTCGGCGAGGGCGCGCCACTGCTCGTCGAAGCAGAACTGGACGAACTCGCGGTAGCGAACCTCGTCAGCGTACTCCGCGCGGGCGTCGGCGAGCGCGTCGGGGTCGCGCGTCTTCAACTCGGTCGGCCAGTCTATCCACGCCCGGCGGAACTCGTCTTTCAGGGCGGCGAACAGCGCGTAGTCTTCGAGCCAGCCGGCCTCGCGCTCGCGGAAGGCGTCGAAGGCGGCGCGGTCGTCCTCGGTGGCCTCGGCCTCGAAGCGGTCGAAGGCGGTGCGGAGCCGCGAGCGCTTGTACTCGCCGACGCGCTCGTAGTCGACCGCGTGGGGGTCGAACTCGGGGGCTGGTTCGAGGTCGTCGTCGGTGAGCCACCCGCGCTCCGCGAGGCCGGTGAGGTCGATGAGAAGCGGGTTGCCGGCGAACGAGGAGGTCGATTGGTACGGCGAGTTCGCCATGGCGGGTTCGGTCGGCCCGAGGGGGCAGAACTGCCACATCGACTGTTCGGCGTCGGCGAGGAAGTCCACGAAGGCGCGCGCGCCGTCGCCGAGGTCGCCGATGCCGTGGGGCCCCGGGACCGAGGTGACGTGCATGAACACCCCGCTCTGTCGAGAAAGTCGCATACCCACAGGGTCCGCGTGCGACCCAATTGGTACTTTGGGTCGAAACAGCGGGCCGACGACGAGGGCGCGACCGCGGGAGTGGGGACGGTCCCACACCGCCGACGCCGGCACAGTTGTGCTAGCAAATCGCACGAAATCGGCCGCGAGCGGGCGTCGCTCGCGCCCGTCTCAACAACACTTATTCTCCCCCGTCCGTTCCGTGCGCGTATGAGTGATATCGCTGTCATCCTCCCCGACGGGACGGAACTCTCCGTCGAGGAGGGTGCGACGGTGCGAGACGCCGCGTTCGCAATCGGCCCCGGCCTCGGCAAGGACACCGTCGCCGGCGTCGTCGATGGCGAACTCGTGGACAAGGAGACGCCGCTCCACGACGGCGCGGACCTCGTCATCGTCACCGACCAGTCCGACGAGTATCTCGACGTGCTCCGCCACTCGGCGGCCCACGTCTTCGCACAGGCCCTCCAGCGGCTCCACCCGGAGGCCAAACTGACCATCGGCCCGTGGACGGACGACGGCTTCTACTACGACGTGACGAGCGTCGACCTCGAACAGGAGGACCTCGAAGCCATCGAAGACGAGATGCGCGACATCATCGAGGCGGACCTCGACATCGAGCGCGTCCTCGTCGACCGCGAGGAGGCCCTCGAAAAGTACGCCGACAACCCCTACAAGCGCGACATCCTCGAAGACGAGGCCGCCGGCGACGACGAACTGTCGTTCTACCAGCAAGGCGAGTTCGAGGACCTCTGTAAGGGCCCGCACGTCGAATCGACGGGCGAAATCGGCGCGGTCAAGCTCCTGAACATCTCGGCGGCCTACTGGCGCGGCGACGAGGAAAACGACACGCTGACGCGGGTGTACGGGACGGCGTTCGAGTCCGAGTCCGACCTCGAAGACTTCCTCGACATGCGCGAGGAGGCCAAAGAGCGCGACCACCGCAAGCTCGGCCAGGAGCTGAACCTGTTCGCCATCGACGAGACGACGGGACCGGGCCTGCCGCTGTACCAGCCGAACGGCAAGCGCATCCTCGACGAGCTCGCGGACTACGCGAAACAGCTCAACCTCGACGCGGGCTACGACCCCGTCGAGACGCCCCACCTGTTCCGGACGGAGCTGTGGAAGAAGTCGGGCCACTACGAGAACTACGTCGACGACATGTTCCTCCTCGACGTGAACGACGAGGAGTACGGCCTGAAGCCGATGAACTGTCCCGGCCACGCGACCATCTTCGACCAGCAGTCGTGGTCGTACCGCGACCTCCCGGTGCGCTACTTCGAGGACGGGAAGGTCTACCGGAAGGAACAGCGCGGCGAGCTGTCGGGCCTCTCGCGCGTCTGGTCCTTTACCATCGACGACGGCCACCTGTTCGTCCGCCCCGACCAGATCGAAGACGAGATCAACCTCATCATCGACAACATCCTGACGGTGTTCGACACCTTCGGGCTGGACGCCGAAGTCGCGCTCGCCACGCGCCCCGAAAAATCCGTCGGGAGCGACGAAATCTGGGAGCAGGCGGAGACGCAACTCCGCGCCGTGCTCGACGACAGCGGCATCGACTACGGCATCGAGGCCGGCGACGGCGCGTTCTACGGCCCGAAAATCGACTTCGCGTTCAAGGACGCCCTCGGTCGCAAGTGGGACGGCCCGACGGTCCAGCTCGACTTCAACATGCCCGACCGCTTCGACCTCACCTACACGGGCGAGGACAACGAGGACCACCAGCCGGTGATGATTCACCGCGCGCTTTACGGCAGTTACGAGCGCTTCTTCATGGTCCTCATCGAACACTTCAACGGCAAGTTCCCGTTCTGGCTCGCCCCCGAGCAGGTCCGCATCCTGCCCATCTCGGACGACCAGATGGGCTACGCGAAGAAGCTCCAGTACGAACTCGGCGACTTCCGCGTCGACATCGAGGACCGCTCGTGGACGCTCGGCCGGAAGATTCGCGAGGCCCAGACCGACCGCGTCCCGTACATGGTCATCGTCGGCGGCGACGAGGAGGAGGCCGGAACCATCTCCGTCCGCGACCGCAAAGAGCGGGAGGCAAAGGACGTGAGCGTCGAGGCGTTCCGCGACCACCTCCGGAGCGAATACGACGAAAAGCGCCCCGAACCCGACTTCCTCGCCGACGAGGAGTGAGGCCCTCGGTCCGCTTAGACCGCGACTGATTCTCTGTTTCGGCGGTCCCGCGCCGCCGCGTCCAACTCCCGCCGGACCGTCGTCCGGAACGACTCGTCTCTGATGAGGTTCGCGAGCACGCCGAAGTGTCCGCAGTCCCACTCGCGGCGGTTCGGCCTCGGGACGCCCCACTCGTCGAGGAGCGCGCGGGCCGTCGAGGTGGGGGCCATCTCGTCGCGGGTCCCGACGAACGGGAAGACGCGTTCGGGCGCGAGACACGGCGCTTTCGGCGGGTTCAACAGCGGCGCGAACTCGTGGAGCGCCGCGCCGGTCCAGCCGGCCGCGTCGAGCGCGTCGTCGATGTCGAGCAGTCTCGTGAGTTCCCCCGCGAGGAGCGTCTGGTCGATTGCGCCGGGCATCCCCGCGGGGAACAGCAGGTCGGGGCGCATCGACTCGGGCCAGTCGCCGCACCGTCCCCCGACGTGGAGCGCGATTGTGCCGCCGAGGCTGACGCCGCCGACGCCGACGACCGGCGCGCCCTCGGTCCGCGCCCAGTCGGTGAGGACGGCGGTCTCCAGCGCGGCCGCCGAGTAGAGCGTGAAGAGGCCGACGGGCGCGCGGGCGATGTAGGGTTCACCGCTGTACCGGCCGAGTAGCTCGCGGCGACCGTGCCACGGCGCGTCGGGGAGGATGACCCGATAGCCCTCGGGGGCGAGCGCGCGGGCGACGTACTCCTCTTCGGGCCAGTAGCCGAGTTGGTCGTCGAACGCCCCCCATCCGGAGTGGAAGACGAGCGTCGGCAGGTCGGCGTCGCCGCCGGTGTTGACGTCGATGTCGACGGGTTCGTACACCCGCGCGGTCACCCGGTCGCTGAGGTGCGGCGAGGGCGACCGGAAGCGAAGCAGGTACTCGACGGTTCCCGGTCCGCGGACGGTCGCCGAGCGCTCGACGCGGGGGAACTCCTCGGCCGCGCTGGACTCGGCGAAGCCGTACAGTCGCTCGGGTTCGGCGAGTTCGTGGTTCCAGCGGGTCCGCGCGTCCTCGGGCGAGGGCGTCTCGAACTTCACCGACGGCACGAGGTGTTCCTTCGAGAGGAACCCGAAGATGTCGGTCGGTTTGGCCCGCCGTTCCGACACCTCGCGGCGCTCTCGCTCGACGGCGACGCGCTCGTCGGGCGTCGACTCGCCGTCGCCCCAGAACACCTGCTCCCAGCGGTCCATCGTCTCGTCGTACGCGCCGCGGAGGCGCGCGTACCGCGCGAGGGCGCGTTCGATTCGGTCGTGGAGGTGCGGCGCGGGCGGCGCGCCGACCTCGCGGAGGTACGCTTCCGGGCCCTCCGAGAGCGCCACGTCGGCCGCGGCGCGAGCGCGAACGACGGCGAACTCGCGTGGGAGCGAGCGTGTCTTGAACGCCTCGAACGGGCGCGAGGTCACAAGTCGGCCGGCGGGCGAGGTGAGCAACCGGTGTACCGCCGGGGTTTCGAGGTGGTCCATACCGTGTGATACGAGTGACACGATAATGACCCTAGGCCCGCCTGTCGATGAGTGAGAACGGGCGGGGTCGGCCGGCGCTCAGGCCGAGTCGAACCGCCAGCGCGTCGCGTCGGCGGGAAAGCCGGACCACGCCAGCGCGCGCTCGGGGCGAACCCGAAACACCGGCGTTCCGTGTCGAATCCCGTACTTCGCCTCGTAGGCGTCGTCGACGCGGGCGAGCCTGGTTTCGTCCGCCGTCTCCGCGTCCAGTCGCTCGGCGACGCCTTCGAGGATGACCACGTCGGTCCCGCTTTCGGTGTGGACCGCGAGGCGCGGGTCGCGCGCGAGATTTCTCACCCATCTGGTCCGCTCGCCGCCGCCGCAGTGGAACGCGCCGTCGACCCAGACGCCCCAGACCGGGCGGGCGTGCGGCCGACCGTCGGGGCGAGTCGTCGCGACCCAGAACACCTCGTCGTCTGTGAACGCGGTTTCGACGACGCGCCACTCCAGAAGGCCGTCGTCCGATGCGGGGATGCCGTAGCTCGCTTCGGTCTCGGGGCGGTCGCAGACGGTCGCTGGCGGCGCGTCGTCGGGCATGAGACAGAGAGGGGCCGCGAGAGATTAAGCGCGAACTCCTACCACGCCGTGAGCGCGTCGGTCCCGTGGGTCCACGTCAGGGCCGCGAGGAAGGCGAGGACGCCGGTGATGGCCGCCGCGCCGCCGACGAAGAACACCCACTCCATGCCGACTTCGGCCATGAGGTAGCCGCCGAGGAGTGGCGCGACGACGCTCCCGGGCCGCCAGAGGAGTTCGCGGATGCCGAAGCTACTGGCGACGCCCGCGCCGCCGGAGCCCTCGTCGGCGAAGAGCGCCATGCTGGCCGGTTCGCGGAGGCTGTCGGCGACCCCGAGCAGACCCGCGAGGCCGACGAGCGGGAGGAAGGCGGGCGAAAGCGGGCCGAGGAGGGGGAACACCGCGGGGAGCGCGAGCGCCCCGCCGACCGCCGGCGAGAAGGGAACGGCGAGCGCGATGAGACCGTAGAGGCCGCCGCCGACGAAGACGAACCGCGCGCGGCCGTACCCGTCGGAGACGCGGCCGGTGTAGGGCTGACAGAGCATGTTGGTGAACTTCTCGGCGACGACGGTGGCGGCGACGGCGATGCCGCCGTATTCGAGGCCGCCGGAGGCCGCGGCAACGCCGGCGTAGATGGGCACCCACGTCCGGACGAGCGTAACGGCGACGGCGTACTGGACGCGGAACGTCGCCATCGTCAGGATGCGCTCGTTGAGCGCGAGGTCAGTGAAGGGAAAGCCGCGGACGCGGGTCTCGTCCGGCGGGAGGAACACCCAGATGGCGACGACGGCGATGCTCAGGAGAATCGTGATGACCATGAAGATGGGCGTGAAGCCGAACAGGTCGTAGAGGACGCCGGCGCTGATACTGCCGAGGATGGAGGCCGCGAACCGGGCGGCGTTCGCCTTCCCGATGTGGTTCGCGCGCGTCCCCTCGCGGGCGAGCTCGCCGACGAGCGCGAGCGACATCAGCCCCGCGCCGGTGACGGCGACGCCCTGTGCGGCCCGCGCGAGGATAAACGAGAGACTGGAGTCGACGAGCGGAAAAGCGGCGTAGACGACCGCGCCGAGACCGACCGTCCCGGCGAGGACGAGGCGTTTGTCGTAGCGGTCGCCGGCCCACGACAGCGGCACGACGGCGACGGTCTGGGCGAGCGTGAAGCCGGTGGTGAACATCCCGATGACGAACCCGCGCGAGAGGGAGAAACCGCCGAGCGCGAGCCCGCCGAGGGCGAACTCGGGCACGAGGACCGCGCTCGGGTCGAGTTCGTTGATGTACTTCGGAAGCAGGGTGACGAGCGTGATGAAGCCGAACCCCCCGGCGAATCGAGTGAGATACAGCGTCCAAAACCTGAGACGGGTGCGGTCCATGGGCTGTGTGCGGTCAACCGGCGAAAAGAAGTACCGGAACCGGCGGTCACCGTCGGCGACCTAAAAGCCCGTCAGATAGCGGCAGTGAGCTTTATCTTTCAGGACGAGTGACACATCATATGGAACAGGTGGGTGGAGAGACGGCCGCGAGAGGTACGGAGACGCGCCTCGTTCGGATCGAGCGGGAGATGAACGACCACGGGGCGATGACCGTCCGCGTGGTCGAGACCGGAGAGCTACGCACCGTGGTGGCGTGTGCGACGTCGGACCTGCGGGAGCGACTCGCTTCGACGGCGGCGGGCGCGGAGTTCCCGCTTCGGCTCGCGCCGTCGCCGGGGCGCGGGAACTCGTGGGTCGCACTCGGGAGGTAGTCAGGAGTCGAAAAGCAGTTTCGCGCCGACCGCGAGGCCGCCGAACAGCACTACGAGCACCGCGCCGGCGACGACGTCGGAACCGAAAAGCACCCCGAAGTCCGGGGTGAGAACCGCAAGGAACCGTCCGGGGTCGAAGTGGTCCTCGACGCCCGTGGCCAGTCCGAAGACGATGGCGACGAGAAGCGTGATGAAGACGAGGACCAGTTCGGTCCTGTCGCTCTGGTTCATAGTCGGTAGCGTTCGGAGCGGGACATAAAACATCCGAGGGTGGGAAGCCACTCACCTGTCAGCTATCCGAGTGATATAGACGGAGCGCCTCGGCTGTCGGAGTTGGTCTGGAAGGAAGTAGTGGGCCGGACGCGATTTGAACACGCGACCGTCTGATTAAGAGTCAGACGCTCTGCCTAACTGAGCTACCGGCCCTTGCAATCTCTCGTAACTGCCGGTAGGTAAAATGACTTTCCTTTCTGTACGACGACGGCAGGGACGCACACGCGCGAAACAACGGACAAACGGTGGGTGTTAAGTGGCGGCCGGCCGGAGTAGCGGGCAACGATGAGTGCAGGGGTCAGCATTTCCTCGATGTCTACGTACGCGATACTCGGCTGTGGGAGCGTCGGGCACGCGGTCGCCGAGGAACTGACAGACGAGGGAAAAGACGTCCTCATCCTCGACAAGGACGAAAGCCGCGTCGAAGCCCTGCGCGACCAGGACTTGAACGCGCAGACCACGAACATCGCCGACCCGGAGCTCGCCGACGCCGTCACCGGACGCGACGTGATTCTCATCCTCTCGTCGGACGTCGAGGCCAACAAGGCCGCCGTCTCGACCATCCGCGACCGCGACGAAGACCAGTTCATCGTCGTCCGCGCCTCCGACCCCGTCTCAGAGGACGAACTGACGAAGCTCGGTGCCGACGTGGTCATCAACCCCTCCGAGGTCATCGCCGACTCCGCGCTCCGAAGCGTCGAGTCCGGCGAGCTCGAATACAAGGCCCGCCAACTGGCCGACATCCTGCGCGACACCGACCACGGGATGGCCATCCTCACCCACGACAACCCCGACCCCGACTCGCTCGCCTCGGCGGTCGCCCTCCAAGCCATCGCCCGCGAGTACGACGTCGAGGCCGACATCCTCTACTCGGGAGACATGGGCCACCAGGAGAACCGGGCGTTCGTGAACATCCTCGGCATCGAACTCACCCCGCGGAGCGACTCGAAACCGCTCGAAGAGTACGGCGCGGTCGCGCTCGTCGACCACATGAAGTCGGGGATGCCCGACCTCGGCGACGCCGACATCACGGTCTTTATCGACCACTTCGAACCCGACGACGGCATCGACGCCCGCTTTACCGACGTGCGGCCGAACGTCTCGTCGACCTCGACGATTCTCACGAAGTACATCCAGGAGTTCGACCTCAGCCCGTCGCAGGCGGTCGCCACGGCGCTTCTCTACGGCATCCGCGCCGAGACGCTCGACTTCAAACGCGACACGACGCCCGCCGACCTGACCGCGGCGGCGTACCTCTACCCCTTCGCCGACCACGACACGCTGGAGAAAGTCGAGTCGCCGTCGATGTCGCCGGAGACGCTGGACGTGCTCGCCGAGGCCATCCAGAACCGCGACGTGCAGGGCTCGCATCTCGTCTCGAACGCGGGGTTCATCCGCGACCGCGACGCGCTGACGCAGGCGGCCCAGCACCTCCTCAACCTCGAGGGCATCACCACGACGGCCGTCTTCGGCATCGCCGACGACACCATCTACCTCGCGGCGCGGTCGAAGGACATCCGCATGAACATCGGGAAGATTCTGAGCGACGCCTTCACCGGCATCGGCGAGGCCGGCGGCCACTCCACGCAAGGGTCCGTCGAGATTCCGCTCGGCATCTTCACGGGCATCGAGTCCAACGACGACAACCGCGACACGCTCCTCCAACTCACCGAGGAGGCGGTAAAGCGCAAGCTCTTCCGTGCGATGGGCGTCGAGGGCGGCGAGAGCGGAAACGGGAGTTAGAACGTCAGACGACCAGCGACTCTTCGTCTTCTTCTGGGTTCTTCAGGCGCTCGATGACGTCGTTGATGAGGATGACGTCGCCGACGGCGCGGACCCATCGATACGGGATGAGAACGCCCTTTCCGGGTTCGATCTGGTTGCGGAACAGTTCGTCGTTCAGCGCCGTCAGCGCGAGGCCGGTGACCGTCTCGTGGTCCAAGTCGAGGCGGACGTCTTCGACCTCGCCGACGAACACACCGTTGTTCGAGTAGACCTCCCGGCCTACGAGCGTCGTAATCTCTTCGGGCGTCCCGTCCATATCCGCCAACATGGGATGCCGGGTCTTAATTGTTCGTAGCCCGCGAGTCGGGGCGCAGACGCGCGGCAGACGGGCGTCCGACGCCGGCGAGAAATCACCGGACGGAGACGTGTTGTTCAGTTGAGAAGACGGGGGCGAGTCGCCGCGAACGACGACCGAGACAGGAGCCGAGTCGGGGGCGCGTTACCGCCGCGGCGCGACCAGTTGAATCGGGTGTTGCGTCGGGCGGCTGAGGAGCGAATCGAGCTGTTCGAGACAGGAGGTCCCGCTGGCGACGACCGTGCGGTCCCCGTTCTCGTCGGTTTGGAACTGCCCCTGTAGCTCGGAGCCGACGTCGACGCTGAGTTCGTAGTACTCGGACTTGTAGCCGAACGAGCCGGCCATGCCACAGCACTCCACGTCGGAGGTGGCGACGTCGTAGCCGAGGTCCGACAGGACGGCCTCGGTGTGGCCTTCGAGGCCGAGCGTGCGCTGTTGGCAGTGACTGTGGTAGGCGACTTCCTCGCCCGTACCGGCCGAGAGCGCGTCGGCGTCAGCGCCGTGTTCCAGCAGGCCGAAGACGTACTCCATGACCTCGTAGCTGGCCTCCGAGATGCGCTCGAAGGACTTCTCGGGCAGGAACTTCTCGTACTCGGTTCGGAACATCGCGAGGTCCGAGGGCTCGATGACGACGATGTCGCGGCCGTCGTCGATGTGCTCCGCGAGGCCGGCGTACACGTCGTGGGCGTGGTCCTCCGCGGTCGCAACCATGCCCTGCGAGAGCGGGGCGCGGCCCGACGAGCGAACGTCGGGGACGATGACGTCGACGCCGAGCGCTTCGAGGGTACGGACCGCGGCCTTCCCGCGTTCGACCTGCACGTGGTTCGTGTACACGTCGGGGTAGACCACGGCCGTCCGGACCGGGTCGTCGACCCGCGAGGTGCGGCTCTCGAACCAGTCTTTCAGCGTCTCGCGCTGGAATTCGGGGAGTTCGCGGCGGGCGTCGATACCGAGGAACCGCTCCATGACGTCGCGGGAGACGCCGAGGCCGGCGGCCCAGTTGGAGACGGGCGCGAAGAAGCTCCCGACCTTCGCGGCCGTCTCGAAGTTGCCGAAGAAGCGCTTCTGGAGGCTGACGCCGCCGGGTTCCTCGTCGGGGGTGAGTCCCTCGACGAGCCAGTCGAGTTCGGACACCTCGCCGCGGTTGACCCGGTCGCGGACGACCGTGTTTATCCACGGGATGTCGATTTCGACCGGGCAGGCGGTGGTACACCGGCTACAGCCGGTACAGAGGTCGTTGAACTCCGCGGCGCTGTCGAGGCCCTCGACGCCGGCCTCCCAGCCGGTGCCGATGCCGCCGGAGTAGGTCTCGCCGCCGAAGGCGTGGCCGCCGACGTGCTGGAAGTTGGCGCAGACGTTGGAACACGCCGAACACCGGATGCAGTAGAGCGTCTCGCGGAGTTGGTCGTCCTCGCGCATGTCGAACCGCCCGTTGTCGATGAGCACGAGATGGAAGTCGCGGTCCGTCTCGGTCGCCGAAAGCGGCGTGTCGGGAGCGTCGAAATCGACGGTCGGCGACTCGACCGGCGGCGTCAGAAGCGAGATGTAGGAGGTGATGTCCTGTCCCGTCCCCGACTTGCCGATGAGTTCGACGAAGGGCCGGAGGTCCTCGACGGTCGGAATGACCTTCTCGACGCCGGCGACCGCGACGTGCGTGTCGGGCACGACGGCCGTCTTCCGGGCGTTACCCTCGGAGGTGACGAGCGCCATCGTCCCGGTGTCGGCGGTGATGAAGTTCGCGCCGGTCATCCCCACGTCCGCGCCCTCGATGAGTTCGCCGAGCTGTTCGCGGGCGAACATGGTGAGTTCCTCGGCGGTTTCGAGGGGTTCGTCGGGGTCGAACGCCTCGTTGAACAGGTCGGCGATGGCCTCCCGCGACTTGTGGATGGCGGGCGCGACGATGTGCGACGGGGACTCGTCTGCGACCTGCAGGACCCACTCGCCGAGGTCGGTTTCGACCACGTCGATGTCGGCGGCTTCGAGGTCCTCGTTGACCTCTATCTCCTCGGAGGTCATCGACTTCGACTTGACGACGCGCTCTGCCTCCTTGTCCTCGCAGACCTCGCGGATGTACCGGTTCGCGTCGGCCGCGTCGTCGGCGATGTAGAGCGTGCCGCCGTTCGATTCGACCGTCTCGCGCAGTTGGTCGATGAGTTCCGGGAGCCGTTCGATGGCGTCTTCCTTGATGGCCCGCGCTTCGGACTTCAGCCCCTCGTAGTCGTCGAGCGTCTGGACCGACTGGTAGCGCCCCTCGTTGAACCCGCGGGTGCTCGTGCCGACGGCGTCGCCCTCGGTCTCCATCAGCTGTCGAATCTTCGCCGCCTTGGCCTCGCGCGCCTTACTCATCGAGAATCACCACGTGGACTTCCTTCGGACCGTGCGCTCCCTTCACCAGCGCGCCCATGTCGGCGGTGGCGCTGGGACCGGTGGCGATGATGGCCGAGGAGTGTCCCGTGCGGAACTCCTCGCCCAGCCAGTCGAACGCCTCGGGCATGCCGGGGACGATGTCCGACCGCCGGAGGACGGCGACGTGGAGGTCGCCGAACAGGCTCACGGGTTCGACGCCGTCGGGCGTGCCCTGCACGACGACGCTCCCGTAGTCCGCGATACCCAGACCGGCCGCCGTGACACCCGCGTTCGCCTCCCGGAGGTCCGCCGGGGTCGGGTCGGTGTTCACCCAGTCGGGGAGGTCGACGCCGTCGTACGGGAGGGAAACGCCGATAGTCGGGTCCGAACAGAGTCCTTCGAGCACGTCCGCCAGCCCATCGGGAGACGCGTGTGTCCAGCCTACTTCGAGTCGTTCGAGCGAGTCCTCGAACGTCGCAACCGTGCCGGTTGACATACGTGGAACTAGCGCGTTCTACATAATCGTTCTTCGGGTTCAGACACCACGCCGTCGGTTAATTATGAAAGATTCGGGTTAGGGGAATCGACCGACCGCCTCGTCCGCGTCGGCGACCGTGCCGGCCGCCTCGCGCTTGCCGGCGGCGGATTTCGTCACCGCGTAGGCCTGCACGACCAAGTAGCCCGCCCAGAGGAGGTAGCCGCCGGTCCCGCTCCCGAGGACCGTCGGGACCGTTCGGAACGTCGTGAGCCCGATTCCGTTGAGCCACGTCCCGATGAGGAGGACGCTGAAGTAGCCGTAGAAGCCCGTCGCCCACCACATGCCGACGACGCGCGCCCAGCCGGGTTGGACGTGTTCGGGGAGCCGCGTCGTGTTCATCACGAGGACGAGCGCGGTGTAGGGCCACATTATCACGCCGGACATCGCGGCCCCGACGACGAGGAAGAAGAACGGCTCTTGGCCCTCGAACGGCGAGGAGAAAAGCAAGATGATGACGACGCCCCAGACGCAGAAGGCGGTGAGGAGCCGCCAGAACAGCTTCGGGAGGTCCCAGCCGGCCTCGCGGCCGTAGGACTCGTAGAGGGCGTCGGCGCTGTTGCGGACGAACGACTCGACGATGGCGTACTCGGTGGTAAAGAGCGCGACGAAGAGGACGGCGAAGACGAGAAACGAGCCGACCGGGCCGAGAAGCGGGACGACGTCGCCGAGCCACATCTGAATGGCGTTGGCGGTCGACCCCGACGCGTAGCGCATGGCGACGCTCATCAGCGCGGGGGCGACGAGGAGCAGGCCGAACACGAACGTGAGCAGGTGTTCGAGTTGGACGACGCGCCACCAGCCGCGCCAGCGGCGGAGGTTCGTCAGCGTCGGGCGGAACGCGAAGCCGTCGCGCTGGATGGGTTCGGGGTCGTCGCCGCGAAGCGGGTTCTTCACGCGCCCCTGATAGTTGCCCATGCCGTAGCCCTTCTCCCGCATCCAGAGGCTCTGAGAGAGGTTGAGGTAGCCGCCCGCGCCGGCGAAGGCGAGGCCGCCGAGGAAGACCGCGATGTCCAGTCCCTCGGGGAGCGTTCCGACCGAGCCGGCGGCCGCGGGGAGGTCGGCGAACTCGACCCACGAGCCGGTGACGGCGACGAGGAGCAGGGCCGCGCCGATGGCGACGAACAGGAGGCCGATTTGGAACACCTCGACGGCGTTGTACATGACCGACGACACCTGATACGAGAGCCAGATGACGCCCATGAGGGCGGCGGCGACGAGTTTCCACGTCGCGAGCGACGCGCCGAAGAGCGCGACCGACCCGTCGAGTCCGAGCGCCGTCGTGGCGACCTGCGCCGCGCCGGCGGCCCACCCCGGCCACCCGAGGCTGATGAGGCCGCCGACGAGGAACGCCCACGGCCAGTACGACCCCACGCGTGCGAACGCGCGGAAAATGCTCTCGCCGGTGGCGAGCGTCCAGCGCTGAAGCTCCGTGTTGATGAGAAACTGCGTGAAGACGCCGACGACGAACGCCCAGAACACCGCCCAGCCGTACTGCGCGGTCAACACCGGCCAAAACAGCGTCTCGCCGCTCCCGAGCGACGCCCCGAGCATGATGGCCGAGGGGCCGACGACGTGGCCGACGCGGGGGACCCGCGGGAGGTCGGCGAGGCGGAACGACCCGCCCTCGCCCGACTCGGGGTAGTCGTCCGAGTCGTCGGACTCCTCCAACTCCTCGTAACGAAGCGGGAGATACCACGTCCCGCGGTACTGCTTTCCCTCGACCTCGGAGGCGTAGACGTCGTCGCCGCCGGCGACGCTCGGTTCCGTCGAGGGCGCGGACTCCGAGGGGTCCGAGAGGTCCGCGCCGGAGTCGTCCGAGTCGTCGAGCGCGTCCGACCGCGCGGACGCGTCGGCGTCGGAACCGGGTCGACCGTCGCTCACGAGACGAGACACCCCGGAACGGAACTATCGGACGGCGAATCGCTTGACATCGATGCGTTTGCCGGAATTGTGGCCCGATGGTGTATAAATTCGTAGGGTGGCTGTCGCGTTCAAAAACGGGACTACCCGCCGAGGAAGTGCCAGATGTGGCCGCGCTCTTCCGGCGGGTCGACGCCCGGCAGTTGCTTGAGCGCCGGCTGAATCGCGTTCCACCAGCCCTCGGCGGACTCGAAGCCGGCGGGGTAGTCGTGGTACACGTCCCGCAGGAAATCCGCCTTCTTCGCCTCCGGGTGGTCGGTGAGGTACTGGTACGCCGCCGACAGCGCCTCCCGGCGGGCGTCGAGCATCGGGCCGCTCCCCGGCAGGTCCGCGCGCTCGATGGCGGACGAGACGGCGGGCGGGTGGTCGAGGTCGTTAGGACCGTCGGCCTCGGCCTCGCCCGTGGCCGCGGTTTCGGTGGGCGAAGCCGAGTCGGTCGAGTCGGCGGCCCGCCCCGCAGTCGACTCCCCGCGGGCGGGTATCGGAATCCAGAACACCCGGCTCCGAGCGCCGACCTTCCGGGTGGCGAGGTCGCCGCGTTCTTCGAGTTCGTTCAGTTTGTTGTGCGCGGTGCGCCGCGAGCAGTCGAGCGCCTCCATCACGTCGGTGGCGGTGAGGGGGCGAGCGGCGTCGTCGCGCCCCTCGAACACGTCCAAGACGGCGTCCAGCGAGATGCGTCCCACGTACTGTCCGTGCTCGTTTCGGGAGCGCGCGCGAGACTCATCTTCCATGATAATTCCAGTTCACACGACTGTATAAGCCTTTGCACACGAGTGAATATCCAGTTCACTCGTGTGTTGTGGCCGTGAGACACGTGTGTTATAGCCGTTTCGAGAATCGGTTTTCCGAAATCGGCTCCGAACGCGAACCGACAGGATAGACCATGTGAAACCAGAATTCGGCGTTTAATCGCGTATTTGCCCGAATATCCACGAGTGTACTGGGTTGTGTACTTCGGGTAAGTCGACCTCAACAGATATGTCATGAATAGCGACGAACGATAGATATTTATCACAAAGGTTGTGTAGCGGATGCCACGATGCACCGCATCAGGCACGAATCTGGAACGGCACAGGCTGGAACGAACTGCGGAGGTGTGCGGCATGGTTAACGCGACCGACGCGGTCGTCGCACTGCTCCCGCTTATCACCATCGCCTATCTGATGGTCGGGCGGTACTGGCCCGCGACGCGGGCGATGCCCGTCGCGTGGGTCGTCGCAATCGGGGCCGGCGTCCTCGGCTGGGGCATGACGCCGCAGTGGGTCATCGCCTCGACCATCAACGGCTTCATCACCGCCTCGAACATCCTGTACATCGTCTTCGGAGCTATCTTGCTCCTGTACACGCTCAAGCAGACGGGCGCGTTCGACGCCATCAACAACGGCTTCGCCTCCATCAGCGAGGACCGCCGCGTGCAGGTCGTCCTGCTCGTGTTCCTCATGGGCTCGTTCATCGAGGCCGCCGCCGGCTTCGGCACACCCGCGGCAATCGTCGGCCCGCTCCTCGTGGGCCTCGGCTTCCCGCCGCTCGCGGCCGTCGTGGTCGCGCTGACGGGGAACCTCATGGCCATCACCTTCGGCGCGGTCGGCACGCCGCTCATCATCGGGATGATAGACATCTTCGACGACGTGCCGGTCATCACGAACGCGCTCGACGCGCAGGGCATGGGCGTCGAACAGTGGGTCTCGGAAATCGCCGTCTTCGCGGCGATGAACCACGTCGTCGTCGGCATCCTGCTCCCCTTCATCGGCGTCGCCATGATGACGCGTTTCTTCGGCGAGGAGCGCTCCATCAAGCCGGCGCTCGCAGTGCTTCCTCTCACGCTGTTCGCGTGGGCGTCCTTCTCGGTGCCGTACTTCCTGACGGCCTACTTCCTCGGCCCGGTGTTCCCCGGACTTGTCGGCGCGATGGTGGGGCTACTGCTCACCGTCTCCGCGCTCAAAGCCGGCTTCTTCCACCCCGACGAGGAGTGGGACTTCGCGCCGCAGACCGAGTGGCCCGACCACTGGGTCGGCGACATCCAGCCCGGCGAGACGAGCCAGCGCGGCGGTGCGGTCGCCGCCGACGGCGGTTCGGTCCAGCAGATGCCGCTGTGGAAGGCGTGGACGCCGTACGTCCTCGTCGCGGCGCTCCTCGTCGTCACCCGCGTGTTCGACCCGCTGACGAGTTTCCTCACGTCGAACCTCGTCTTCGAGTACGCCGACATCTGGGGCACGGAGTTGGCCGGCGACTTCCAGTTGCTCTACCTGCCCGGCGCGGTGTTCCTCGTGGTCCACCTCGTCACCATCGGCCTCCACGACATGGACGCGAAGCAGGTCAAAGCCACGTGGGCGGAGACCGCCGAGAAAGTCACGCCGGCGGTCGTCGCGCTGTTGTTCGCGGTCGCCACCGTCCAAATCATGCTCCAGTCGGGCAACGCCACGGGCACCGACAGCATGCTCATCGTCCTCTCCGAAGGCATGGCAGGCATCGCGGGCGGCGTCTACCCGTTCTTCGCCGCCTTCGTCGGCGCGTTCGGCGCGTTCCTCGCGGGGTCGAACACCGTCTCCGACATCCTGTTCGGCACCTTCCAGTACGGCGTCGCCGACCAGATCGGCACGCCGAAGACCGTCATGCTGGGCGCGCAGGCGGTCGGCGGGGCCATCGGCAACCTCATCGCCGTCCACAACGTCGTCGCCGCGCTCGCGGTCGTCGGCCTCGTCGGCGAGGAGGGCCGCGTCATCCGCCTCGAACTCATCCCGCTTCTGTACTACGGGACCGCGACCGGCGTCCTCACGCTCCTGTTCAGCTACGTGCTGTTCCCGGGCGTGTTCTGACCGGCCGGCGCTTTCGACCCTGCTCGGCCCGGTCGAACTACCTCGGCCCGAATCGACCAGATTCGGTTCGGGGCGAACCGTCCCGATCCGGCTCGATTCGAACCGCGAACCGACTCGCAAACCACCCGCGCGCGACCCGGACCGACGCCCGTCACCGGGTGTCTTTATCCGTTCACGCAAACCGACATACGACAGAGCTAACCAATGGCATCCAACACGCACGAACCGGCCACCGACCCCGCGCTCGCTGGCGATTACGACTACGTCAGCGACGACGTCGAGCGGCCGGGGCTGGTCGAAGACCTCCAGTCCCTCGTCGAGGGCGACGTGCGCTTCGACACCTACACGAGAACGCTGTACGCGACCGACGCGTCGGCGTACGAGCAAGTCCCCATCGGCGTCGTCATGCCGACCTCGACGGCCGACGTGGCGGCGGTGATGGAGTACTGCGCCGATCGCGAGATTCCCGTCCTCCCCCGCGGCGGCGGCACGAGCCTCGCCGGCCAGACCGTCAACGAGGCCGTCGTCCTCGACCTCGTCCGCCACATGGGCGGCGTCGAGGAAATCGACCCCGAGGCGCGGACCGCGACGGCCGAGGCGGGCGTCCGCCTCGGCGAACTCAACGAGGAGCTCGCCCTCCACGGCCTGAAGTTCGCGCCCGACCCGGCGTGGGGCGACCGCTCCGCGCTCGGCGGCGCAATCGGCAACAACTCCACCGGCTCGCACTCGCTGAAGTACGGCAAGACCGACTACTACATCGAGGAGCTAGAGGTCGTCCTCGCGGACGGCACGGTGACGACGTTCGGCGAGGTGAGCGTCGACGAACTCCGCGAATCCGGCGACCCCGACGGCGACCTCGAAGCGCGCATCTACGCCGAAATCGCGCGGATACTCGACGAGGAGGCCGACGAGATTGCAGAGCGCTTCCCCGACCTGAAGCGCAACGTCTCGGGCTACAACCTCGATATGCTCGTCGACGAGATGCGCGGCGAGCGCCGCACGCCCGACGACTCGGGCATCGACGAGGACTGGGAGGCCGGCCGCGTCAACCTCGGTCGCCTCGTCGCCGGGAGCGAAGGCACCCTCGGCATCGTGACGAAGGCGACCGTCTCGCTGGAGGAGATTCCGAACACCGCGTCGGTGGCGCTTCTCACCTACGACGACGTCATCGACGCGATGCACGACGTCGCGCCCATCCTCGAACACGAGCCCGCGGCCGTCGAGGTGATGGACGACGTGCTTCTCGGCCTCGCGCGCGACACCGCCGAGTTCGCGGACGTGGTCGGGATGCTCCCCGAAGGCACGGACTCGACGCTCCTCGTGGAGTTCTACGCCGACTCCGACGAGGCCGGCAAACAGAAGGTGGCGAACCTCATCGAAGACCGCGTCATCGACCCCGACGGGACCGAGTTCGACCCCGACGAGGGCTCGGCCTCGGTGACCGAGACGGAGCGCCGCGCGACCGACTTCATGGAGGCCCACGACGCCGACACCCGCGCGAAGTTCTGGAAGATGCGCAAGTCGGGCCTCCCGATTCTGCTGTCGCGGACGACCGACGAGAAGCACATCGCGTACATCGAGGACACCGCCATCCCGGCCGAGAACCTCCCGGCGTACGTCTCCGACTTCCAGGACATCCTCGACGAACACGACACCTTCGCGTCGTACTACGCCCACGCGGGGCCGGGCGTCCTGCACATCCGCCCGCTCGTCAACACGAAGACCGCCGAGGGCGTCGAGACGTTCGAGGCCATCGCCGACGAGGTGACGGACTTGGTCGTCAAGTACGGCGGCTCCGTCTCCGGCGAGCACGGCGACGGCCGCGCGCGCACCCAGTGGAACCGCAAGCTGTACGGCGACCACCTGTGGAACGTCTTCCGCGACCTCAAGACCGCGTTCGACCCCGACTGGCTCCTGAACCCGGGGAACATCTGCGGCGACCACGACATGACCGAGAACCTCCGCTTTTCCCCCGATTACGAGTTCGACGCCGGCTTCGAACCGGCGCTGAACTGGGACAACGACAACGGGTTCGAGGGCATGGTCGAACTCTGCCACGGCTGTGCCGGCTGTCGCGGCCAGCAGTCCACCGTCGGCGGCGTCATGTGTCCGACGTTCCGCGCCGCCGAAGAGGAGATTCAGGCGACCCGCGGCCGCGCCAACATGCTCCGGCAGGCCATGAGCGGCGGCCTCCCCGAAGACGAGATGTTCACCGACGAGTTCGTCGACGAGGTGCTCGACCTCTGTGTCGGCTGTAAGGGCTGTTCGAAGGACTGCCCCAGCGAGGTCGACATGGCGAAGATGAAAGCCGAGGTCGTCCACGAGTACCACCAGCGCAACGGCTCCAGCTTCCGCGACAAGCTGTTCGCCAACATCGACTCGCTGTCCAAACTCGGGTCGGCGTTCGCCCCGCTCGCCAACGCGGCGACGAAGGTGCCGGGCGCGCGGACGCTCATGGAGAAGACCGTCGGCATCGCCAAGGAGCGCTCGCTTCCGACGTTCCACTCGACGAGCTTCGTCGACTGGTTCGAGAGCCGCGGCGGGGGCGGCGTCCCGGAGGCGGAGGCCGACCGCAAGGCGCTGTTGTTCCCCGACACCTACACGAACTACAACCACCCCGAGGTCGGCAAGGCCGCCGTGAAGGCGCTTGAGGCCGCGAACGTCCACGTCCGGATTCCGGAGGGCGTCGCCGGCTCCGGTCGGCCCCCGCACTCGAAGGGCTTTCTCGACAAGGCCCGCGCCGATGCCGAGCAGAACGTCGAGGCGCTCGCGCCTTCCGTCGAGGAGGGCTGGGACGTCGTCCTCTGTGAGCCCTCGGACGCGGTGATGTTCCAGTCGGACTACCTCGACCTGCTCTCCGGCGACGACGTGGAGGCCGTCGCCGAAAACGCCTACGGCGTCATGGAGTACGTCGATGCGTTCCGGCTGGACGAGTCGCTGTCGTTCCGACCGCAGGACGACTACCTGACGTATCACGGACACTGCCACCAGAAGTCCACGAAGAAGGACCACCACGCCGTGGGCGTCCTCCGCCGCGCCGGCTTCGAGGTGGACCCGCTTGACTCGACGTGTTGCGGGATGTCCGGGTCGTTCGGCTACGAGGCCGAACACTACTCGATGTCGAAGGCCATCGGGAACATCCTCGAAGGACAGGTGGCCGAGAGCCCCGGCGACGTTGTCGTCGCCCCCGGCGCGTCCTGCCGGACGCAACTCGAAGACATGGACGGCGCGACCGACGACCCGCCGCACCCCGTCGAGATGCTCGCGCGCGCCATCGACGCGTAAGCGGCGCTACGGCAGAAACCACCGATTCGAGCGCGCCGCCGGTCGCCGTCCCGCCTCGTTTTTCGTCGCAGATACGTTTAGGGCGCTCGGCGGCCAACCGCGGGACGACCGAGATGCGAGGGAACCAGCCATGACACCGATGGAACTCGACGACGTGCGCGTCGACGCGTACATGACGACCGGCGTGGAGACCGTCGACCCCGACGCGTGGGTCACAGACGTGGTCGACAAACTCAAGGCGGGACCGCAGTACGGCGGCCTCCCGGTGGTCGACGACGAGAACCGCCTCCTCGGGTTCGTCGGCGCGATAGACCTCTTGGAGGTCAACGGCGACGTGCGGGTCGAGTCGGTGATGAGCCGCGACCTCGTGGTCGTCCGCCCGGAGATGACGGTGAAGAACGCCGCGCGCGTCATCTTCCGCACCGGCCACCAGTTCCTCCCCGTCGTCGACGACGACCGGGTGTTGCTCGGCCTGTTTTCGAACGGCGACGCGGTGCGGAGCCAAATCGAGCGGACGACGCCCTCGAAGGTCCAGAGCACCCGCGAGATGCTCGAACGGACCCACGACACGTCAATCGACGTCGGCGAGCGGGAAGTCGAGGTCGGCTCGCTGATTCCGACCCAGCGGGAGGTCTACGGCGACGAGCTCGAGGGCCGGAAGTACGAACTCCAGAACGGCCTCGCGGAGCCGCTCATCGTCGTCTCCCACGGGTCCGAGACGCTCCTCGTCGACGGCCACCACCGGGCGATGGCCGCGAGGCGGCTCGATATCGACCGGATGCTCGCGCACGTGCTCACGGTCTCGGAGGAGGTCGACGAACTGGGTCTGCGGCGGATGGCCCGCCTCGGCGGCCTCCGGTCGCTCGCGGACGTGGAGGTCAACGACTACCTCCAGCACCCGCTCATCGAGAAGACAGAACAGTAGACGGACCGAAGCGAGGAGGCGAAAACGGTGGGTCGAGGGTGCGGCGGGCTACTCGGCGAGGTCGTCGAGCGCGTCGCCGAAGGCTTCGAGGCCGGGTTCCATCGCCTCGGGGTCGCCGCCCAGCGAGATGCGGAACGACTCCGGCGAGTCGAAAAATCGGCCGGGGACGACGAGCACGCCGCGGTCCCACGCGGCGTCCGCGACCGCGTCGCCGTCGGCGTCGGCGTGGTCGAGGAAGGCGAACGTCCCGCCGGCGTGGATGCGCCCGTCGAGGTCGTCGCGCTCGGCGACGAACGACGCGAGGAGGTCGTGATTGGCCGAGAGGTGCTCGCGGGCGGCGGCCTCTATCTCGTCGCTGTGGTGGAGCGCGCGCCGGGCGAGTTTAGTGCTCGGTTCGGCGACCGCGGGGAGGTACATCGACGCCGAGCGGGCGCGCTCGACGACCTCCTCGGGGCCGATAATCCAGCCGACGCGGAGGCCGCCGAGGCCGTAGAACTTCGTCAGCGACCCGGTGACGACGGTGTTGTCGAGGCCGGACGCCGTGGTGCCGCCGAAGGGGCCGTCGACCGCGGGGTCGACGAAGGGCGCGTACACCTCGTCGACGAGGAGGTAGCCGCCCGCGTCGGCCGCGGCCGCCGCGACCTCGGCGAGTTCCGCGCGCGGCGTGAGTTTGCCCGACGGGTTGTGGCGGTTGGTGACGATGGCGAACGCGAAGGCGTCGGTCGAGGCCCCGTCGAGGCGGGGCGGTTCGAGTTCGTAGTCGTACTCCGGCGGGCGGACGAAGCGGTCGACGCGCGCGCCGAGCGCCTCCGAGGTGACAACGAGCGGCTGGTAGCCCGGCTTCTCCACGAGCACCTGCGGGCGCGAGGCGTCGGATTCGTCACGGTCTTCGTCGTCGCCGGACGCGAGGTCGAGGAGGGCGCAGGCGGCGAAGAAGTTCGCGTTCGTCGCGCCCGCGGTGACGAGGACCGACGACTCGGAGACGCCGTAGCGTTCCGCGAGTTGGCCGGCGAGCGTCGCGTCTTCGGGGTCCGAGCGACCCGCGAGAACCGGCGGGACGAGGTCGTCGCCGCGCCGGGACGAGCCGAGGTCGCTCGTCGCGAGGTCGTGGGTGGCCTCGTCCACCCGGTCGACAATCCACTCCAGATAGGGAATTCCGGGAAACGTCGTCGTCATTGGGACTCCTTCGCGGGCACTGCCGTAAGTCGTTGGGGTCTCGGGGACATCGGCCGCAGGCGATGGGGGACGGCGGGGCGCTCAGCGGTCGTCGGTCGTCGGCCGAGGAAGCGGCGCGGCGTCCGTCTGCCAGTCGTCGATGCGTCGCCTGGCCCACGACACCGCCGGCCGCGAGTCGTTGTAGATGACGCCCGCGAGACCTCGCTCCGAGTACGCGACCAGGAACGCGACGGGGCCGTCCGGGAGGTCCGAAACGACGAGACTGTAGGGAAGCGAATCGACCGACCGGAGCGAAAAGGAGTCGACCGACCACGCCTCGGCGAGCTGTGGCCGGTAGGCGGTGACGAGCCGCTGGACCACGTCGTCGGTGGCGACGATGTCGACCGGGATGCCGCCCTCGACGACGGCCCGGTAGTAGGCGTCGACCTGCGAGGGAAGGGCCCCGCGGACGCAACCGCGTACCGACGTCGCCTCTTCGACGAAGGACGTGAGCTTCGACAGCGCGGGGCCGGAACCGCCATCGGTGACGGAGATGGCGTCACAGCCGTCGAGGAACGCCGGTGCGAGCGGCGCGTCCGAGTCGAGGGAGTCGAGCACCGCGGCGGCCGCGTCGATGTCGTCCAGACACTCGACGAAGTGCGCGTACGTATCGAGCGCCATTCGACCGGCGAGCGTCGGGCGGTGGACGCCGCCGTTCGTCTCGACGAAGCCCGCGCTCTCCAGCTCGCGAAGCCCGCGGTCGACGGTCGACCGCGACACCGGGAGGTCGTCCGCGAGCTCCGCCGTCGTCCGAGGCTGGCGAACGACGGCGTCGAGCACGTCGGCGCGCGACGCGAGCACGTCGAACACCTCGTCGACCTCGGACCGAACCATGTCGAACTGCATGAACGTGTTACTACTTAAATAACAGGAGAACCGACGCTTAGTATATAAATAAACGAACTGTTTATATATTATAACTCACGGCGTGCGTGAGTGATGCGATGGGTGAAGTAAAGCGTGTGGCAGGAGTATGAGGGAGTGCCGGGGTGCCTCTGACAACCGGCTTTTCGCCCGAGCCGGGGTGCCCGGTCCGGTTCGGGCGTCAGAAGGGGAAGACATTCCCCTTCACATTTTGCTCTGAAACGCTTCTTCGACGAGGGGAACCGCCGTCTCCACCGAGTCGCCGCGCGCGAGGTGCGCGTCGCACGAGCAGTCCGACGAGCCGAAGCCATCGACGCCCGCCGCACCGAGCGACGACGCGAGGTCGGTCGCGACCGCGCACTCCACGTCGCGGTCGGTGACGCAGACGACGCGCGCGAGGTCGACCGCGGGGGACCCGCCGAGGTAGTCGACGTGCCAGTGGCGGGCGTCGTGGTCGCCGGCCGCGACGCGTCGGTGGCGGCGGACGCGGCGGAGGCCGCCCGTTCCGAACGCGCTCCCGACGTAGACGTAGGCTCCCGCCGAGAGGCGGTGGTCGCCCAGCGCGCCGACCTCGACGGTCACCGCGGGTGCGTCGAAGACCAGCGCGTACGTCCCGACGGGCGACCGAGCGTCGAGCGCCAGCGGGTCGTCGTCGGTGCCGAGGACCGCGGAGTCGAGCGAGTGGACTGTCGGGGCGTCGTCGGTCGGGGTCCGCGGGGTGGTCATAGTCGGAGTACGTCCGTCCGGTTACGAAAGCTCGGCGGGTCGCTGTTCGGCGTTGTCGAGGAGGGCCGGGAACAGGTCGGCCGCGGCGGCGTCGAGGTCGTAGACGCTGTGGACGTCGTCGGGGTCGCGGCCGCGGCCGCTGGCGGCACCGACGGCCTTGGCGATTCTGTCGTAGTTGTCGCGGACGAGACTGCCGAGGAGGCCGGGCATCCCGGCGCGGTCGGTGAGTTCCTTCGCGGCGGCGCGGCCGGCGTAGACGCGGCGCGCTCGGCGGTCGACGAAGACCATGGCGAACGGCACGTCGGCGAACTGGGCGTCGAGGAACGCCTGTGCCGCGTCGTC
Organism: Haloferax sulfurifontis; assembly: GCF_014635105.1. Lineage (NCBI taxonomy): Archaea > Methanobacteriati > Methanobacteriota > Halobacteria > Halobacteriales > Haloferacaceae > Haloferax > Haloferax sulfurifontis. The sequence continues at coordinate 36,998 of NZ_BMCI01000003.1, read as the reverse complement.
GTACCACGAGATGGCCTCCACGTCGTCGAGGCGCTTCAGCGCCGACGCGGCGACAGAGCAGTAGGCGCACTCGCCGTCGTAGATGAGCACGGCGTCCGCGGACTCCTTCATACGCTTCCGTCGGGGCGCGGAGAACAAAAACGGCCCGGCGGCCGTACCGTGTGCTATCAGTTCCGGCCTGCGACAGCGTTAGGGCGACCACGTCCGCAGTAGGCGTGTGGACGACCTCATCGAGTGGCTTCGGACCAGACCGTACTACGAGGGACAGATTCGGTCCCACCGCCGGTTCGAGGCGCGCGAGCCGGCGTTCGCCGACGTGGACCTCGAACCGCGGTTGGCGTCGGCGCTCGACGACCGCGGCATCGACCGACTCTACCGGCATCAGGCCGAGGCGGTCGAGGCCATCCGCGACGGGAACAACGTCGTGTTGGCGACGCGGACGGCGAGCGGCAAGAGCCTCGCGTACACCGTCCCGGCGTTCGAGCGGGCGATGGACCACGGCGGGCGGACGCTCTATCTCGGCCCGCAGAACGCGCTCGTCGCCGACCAACTCGACACGCTGTCGGACCTCGCGCGCGGCCTCGGCTTCGGCAGTCGCGTCTCGGTCGACCAGTACACCGGGCGGCTGTCGAAATCGGAGAAGCGCGAGGTGAGAAAGCGGATGCCGACGGTCCTGCTTTCGAACCCCGACATGGTTCACTACGCGCTCCTCCCGCACGCCCACCGGCTGTGGGAGTGGTTCTTCTCCTCGCTTGAGACGGTCGTCATCGACGAGGTCCACGGCTACCGCGGGGTGTTCGGGAGCCACGTCGCTTTGCTCATTCGCCGGCTCAAGCGCGTCTGCGAGCGGTTCGGTGCCGACCCGCAGTTCGTCTGCTGTTCGGCCACCATCGGCAACCCCGTCGAGCACGCCGCGCGCATCACGGGCGAGCGGGAGGACTCCTTCGCGCTCGTGGACGAGGACGCGAGCGGGACCGGCGAGACCAACTGGCTCCTCTGGAACCCCCCGGAGTACGACAACCCCGACGCCGGCGGGTCGGGGCGGCGGCGCTCGGGTCACGTCGAGACGAAGAACCTCTTTGTCGACCTCGTCGCGCGCGGTCACCAGACGCTGGCGTTCACCCGCGCCCGACAGGCCGCCGAACGGTACGCTTCCGAGAGCGCGAGCGACCTCAGAAGCCGCGGCGAACACGGACTCGCGGGCGAGGTGGCGGCGTATCAGGCCTCCCTGACCCACGACCGGCGGCGAGAGATAGAGGCCGGCCTCCACGACGGCGACATCGCGGGCGTCTGGAGCACCAACGCGCTCGAACTCGGCGTCGACGTGGGCGGCCTCGACGTGGTGCTCATCGACGGCTACCCCGGCACGCGGATGTCCGCGTGGCAACAGGCCGGGCGGGCGGGTCGCGGCGACAGGCCCGCGCTCGTCGTCCTCGTCGGCGGCGAGGACCAACTCGACCAGTATCTGATGAACCACCCCGCGGAGTTCTTCGACGGCGACCCCGAACGGGCCGTCTCCGACCCGGAAAACGACCATCTCCTCCCGTCGCACGTCGCCTGCGCGGCCGCGGAGAACTGGCTCTCGACCGACGACGAATCGTACTTCGGCGGGTCGTTCCCCGGCGCCGTCTCCGACCTCGAAGCCGACGGCACGCTGGCGCGCCGGGAGACCGACGACGGCCTCCGGTGGACCCACGACGGGGGCGAGAGCCCGCAACACGCGATGAGCCTCCGAACCATCACCGACCGCGAGGTGCAACTGATGGACTCGCGGAACGACGAGACCATCGCCACGCTGGCGTTCGACGACGCGCTCCGGGACGCCCATCCGGGCGCGGTCTACCACCATCAGGGCCAGACGTACGAGGTCGCCGAGTTGGATTTGGACCGCGACGTGGCCCGGCTCCAGCCGACGTGGGCGGACTACTACACCCGCGTCCTCCACGACAAACACATCACGGTCGAGCGGGACATCCTGTCGAAGCCGCTGTCGGCGCGAGACGACGTGGAGGTCCGGTTCGCGGAGGTGACGATGCGAAAGCAGATAACGGGCTTCGAGCGCCGCGACCCGAAGCGCGGGACGACAATCGGCCAGCAACTGCTCGACCTCCCGGAGACGAGTCTGCGGACGAAGGCGCTGTACTTCACCGTCCCCGGCGACGTGGAAGGGGAGATGCGCGAGCTATCGAACGACCGCCCGGAGGGCCGCGACTACGGCTTCAACGGCGGCATCCACGCCGCGGAACACGGGATGATTTCGCTGTTCCCGCTCCGACTCCTCTGTGACCGCGGCGACATCGGCGGGCTCTCGACGCCGTACCACTCTCATACTGACCAATCGACTATCTTCATCTACGACGGCCACCCCGGCGGGGTCGGCATCACGCGCGCCGGCTACGACATCGTCGAGGGACTGATGCGCCAGACCGCCGACCTGATTTCGGACTGCGACTGCGAGGACGGCTGTCCCTCCTGCGTGCAGTCGCCGCAGTGCGGCAACGCGAACGACCCGCTGGCGAAGGACACGGCCGTCCTGCTGTTGGAGTCGCTGACGGGGACGCGGGCCTGAATCCGGCGGCCGGGCGCGAACCGCCCGCCCCCGCCGACCCGACGGGTGAAATATCACGATACCGGCATTTCAGGGCCGCTATTCCGAACCAACAGCTATTTTTGGGAACCCTAAATCTATAGGGGCAATGAACGCGGACATCTGCGTGGTCGTCCCGACAATCCGGGAGTACGAGTGCATGCGGTCGTACTTCGACAACGCCCGCGCGCACGAGTTCGACCTCGACCGGCTGTTCGTCCTCCTCGTGACGGAGGACTTCTGCGACGCCGAGGGGATGGCGTCGATGCTGGACGACGAGGGGGTTTCGGGCGCGGTCTTCGACGGGTCGGCCCGCGAGGAGTGGTACGACGAACACGACATCTCCGAGTACTCGCATCTCGTGCCGGCGGCGAGCCACGCCCAGACGAGCTTCGGCCTGCTGTACATGTGGGCGCACTCCGAGTTCGACTACGGCGTGTTCATCGACGACGACACGCTCCCCCACGACGAGTGGGACTTCTTCGGTCGCCACATGGCGAACCTCGACCGCACCGACGAGGTGGAGTCGGTGTCGAGCGACGAGCGCTGGGTGAACGTCCTCTACCAGAACGCCGACGAACACGGGCTGTACCCCCGCGGCTACCCCTACTCGGCGATGGACGAGACGGTCGAGACCGGAACGCGCGAACTCCGCGACGTGGTCGCCTCGCAGGGGCTGTGGACGAACGTCCCGGACCTCGACGCGGTCCGCATCCTGATGGACGGCGACCTCGAAGGGCAGGCCCAGACACGGACCGACTTCGAGGACTTCGATGGTGACTTCGTCGCCGAACCGGGCCAGTACCTCACCGTCTGCTCGATGAACCTCGCGTTCGAACGCGAAGTCATCCCGGCGTTCTACCAGCTCCCGATGGACGACAACGAGTGGGAGGTCGGCCGCTTCGACGACATCTGGTCGGGCGTCTTCCTCAAGCGCGCCGCCGACGTGCTCGGAAAGGACGTGCTCACCGGCTACCCGCTGTGCGAGCACAACAAGGCCGCCCGCCCGACGTTCGACGACCTCAACAACGAGGTGCCGGGGCTCGAACTCAACGAGCATCTCTGGGAGGTCGTGGACGCGGTCGGCGACGACGCCGACAGCTACGCGGGCGTCTTCGAGGCGATGGCCGACGCGCTCGCCGACGGCGACTGGTCCGACTACCGCAACGGCGACTTCTTCAACTACGTCGGCGAGCACATGCGCGACTGGCTGGACTGCCTCGACGCGCTCGCCGCGCCGCGGGCCGCCGCGCCGGCCGACGATTGAACGGGCGACGGCGAACGCCACCCGCGCGACGACGCGGGGGAGGTGACCCGCGTCCCGCGATTCGGCCGCGTCGCCCGACAAATCGGTAGGTATAAATGATTTAGGGAGACCTAAATCAATGTATGCACGAACGCGACCGAGAGCCTCGCGGCCACAGTCGTCGCCGGTTCATCGCGACGACGGCGGCCCTCGGGGTCGGCGCGCTCGCCGGGTGTACCGGCGGCGACGAGGAGACGGAGACGACGACCGAAGCCGGAGCCAACGAGTCGGTCGGACAGATCGGGTCCGGGCGGTCTCCGTTCGGCGACCGCGACATCACCGGCGGCGTCTCCGTCGCGGAGATGCCGGACCTCTCGGGCGAACTCACGCTCTACTCGGGTCGCGGACAGGCGCTCGTCGGCGAGCTCATCTCCTTTTTCGAGGAGTACTACGACGAGTTCACCATTCGCCCGCGGTACAACTCGGCGGCCGAACTGGTCAACCAGATTCAGACCGAGGGCCAGAACAGCCCCGCGGACGTGTTCTTCTCGGTCAACGCGGGTTCGCTCGGCGCGCTGAAGGACGCCGGTCGCACGCAGGAGCTTCCGAGCGACGTGCTCGACCTCGTCCGCGACGAGTTCCACGACCCGGACGGCCAGTGGACCGGGACCTCCGGTCGCGCCCGGACCGTCCCGTTCAACACCGACCAGTTCGACGAGTCGGACGTCCCCGACGACATCATGGCCTTCCCCGACACGGAGGCGTTCAGAGACAACATCGGCTGGGCACCGACGTACTCCTCGTTCCAGGCGTTCGTCACGGCGATGCGCGTCCTCGAAGGCGAAGACGCCACGAGAGAGTGGTTACAGGGCATGCAGGACCTCGGCGTCACGGAGTACAACGACGAGTTCCTCGTCTCGCAGGCCGTCGCCGACGGCGAAATCGGCGCGGGCTTCGCCAACCACTACTACATCCAGCGCATCCTCGCCGGGCGACCGAACGCGCCGCTTTCGACCGCCTTCACCGCGGGCGACGCCGGCTCGATTTTCAACGTCGCGGGCGCGCTCGTCCTCGACAGTACCGACGACGCCGAACTGGCGAGCAACTTCGTTCGCCACCTGCTTTCGGCCGAAGCGCAGGACTACTTCGCGCGGACCACCTTCGAGTACCCCCTCGTTTCGGGCGTCGACCCCATCGGCGAACTGCCGAGCATCGACGAACTCAGCCCGCCGGAGTCGCTCGACCTGACCCAGCTTTCGGACCTCGAAGGAACCGTGGAACTCTTGCGTGAGGTGGGCGTCCTCTGAGGTAGCACACTCATGGCGACCGAACAGCAGACGGGGACCGGTGGAGGAGACGACGAGCAACCGCTCGGTCTGACCATCGCGAGCGGGGCCGTCGCCGCCGCCGTCGTCGTCCCGCTGTTGTGGCTCGTCAAGACCGCGCTCGACGTGGGGTTCGCCGAGGCGGTGTCGCTCGTCACCCGGCCGACGACCGTCGAAGTGTTCCTGAACAGCGCCGTCCTCGTCACGCTCGTCACCGCCGCGTGCATCGGGCTCGGCGTCCCGCTGGCGTACCTGACCGTCCGGACCGACCTGCCGTTCAGGCGCTTTTGGACCGTGGTCGTCTCGCTCCCGCTCGTCATCCCGAGCTACATCGGCGCGTTCGCGTTCGTCTCGGCGTTCGGCCCGCGGGGCGCGTTCCAGCGGCTCTTGGCCCCGCTCGGCGTCGAGTCGCTCCCCGAGATATACGGACTACCCGGTGCCGTTTTGGTGCTGACGCTCTACACGTACCCATACGTGTTCATCACCACCCGGGCCGCGCTGAAGTCGATGGACACCACGCTCATCGACGCCGCGCGGACCCTGAACCACAGCCGCTGGGAGGCGTTCAAGCGGGTGACGGTCCCGCAGATTCGCCCCGCGGTCGCCGCCGGCTCGCTCCTGACGGCGCTGTACGTCCTCTCGGACTTCGGCACGCCGGCGATTATGCGGTTCGACGCCTTCACCCGCGTCATCTACGTGGAGTTCGGGACGTTCGGCCGCGACACCGCGACGCTCCTGTCGCTCCAACTCATCGCCGTGACGCTCCTCATCTTGACCCTCGAATCGAAGATTCGGGGCGACGAGCGCACGACGACCGGCGGGCGCTCGGGGGCGCCGATGCCGCTCGGCCGGTGGAAGTACCCGGCGCTCGGCTTCGCGGCGCTCGTCGCGACCGTCGGGCTCCTCGTCCCGCTCGGCATCCTCTTTACGTGGCTCGCGCAGGGCGTCGCCGCGACGAGCGGGTCGCTCGCGTTCCAACCCGAGTACGCGTTCAACTCGGTCCTCGTCGCGGCGGCGACCGCGGGCGCGGCGACGCTCGCCGGCCTGCCCGTCGCGTACCTCGCCGCGCGGCACCCCTCGCGGCTGAGTTCCGTCTTCGAGCGCGCGACCTACGTCGGCTACGCGGTGCCGGGCGTCGTCCTCGGGCTGGCGCTCGTCTTCTTCGGAAGCTCGTACGCGACGCCCATCTATCAGACGCTCTACCTCCTCGTGTTCGCCTACGTCATCCGCTTTCTCCCGCAGGCAATCGGGTCGCTCCGGGCGTCGTTCCTCCGGGTCGACCCCGCGCTCCCGGAGGCGGCGCGGACGCTCGGCGAGACCCCGACGGGGGCGTTCCGGCACGTCACGCTCCCGCTCGTCGCGCCCGGCCTGTTCGGCGGCGCGGCGCTCGTCTTCCTGACCACGATGAAGGAACTGCCCGCGACGCTCCTGCTCCGCCCCTCGGGGTTCAGCACGCTCGTGACACACATCTGGACGGCCTACGAGCAGGGCTACTTCGGTCAGGCCGTCGTGCCCGCGTTCATCCTGCTTTTCGTCTCCGGGCTCTCGATGCTCGTTATCATCACCCAAGAGGGATACGATGTCAAATAGCACACTCTCGACCACCGACCGCTCGAACCGCGCGGAATCCACCGGCTCCGAGGCCGACGACGAGGACATCGGCGGCGTCCTCGAACTCGACGGCGTCTCGAAGTCCTACGGCACCGAGTCGGTCATCGACGACCTCTCGCTCAGCGTCGAGGAGGGCGAAATCCTCACGCTCCTCGGCCCCTCGGGCTGTGGGAAGACGACGACGCTCCGACTCATCGCCGGACTCGACCGCCCCGACGGGGGCGAGGTCCGACTGAACGGGAACGTCGTCTCCGGCGGCGACACCTTCCGCGCGCCCGAGGAGCGCGGCGTCGGCGTCGTCTTCCAGGAGTTCGCGCTGTTCCCGCATCTCACCGCGGCCGAGAACATCGCCTTCGGGCTGAAGGACCTCGACGAGGCCGCGCGCGACGAGCGCGTCGCCGACCTCCTCGACCTCGTGGGACTGGAGACCCAAGGCGACAGCTACCCCGACGAGCTCTCCGGCGGCCAGCAACAGCGGGTCGCCCTCGCGCGCTCGCTCGCGCCGGAGCCGGCCATCCTGCTCCTCGACGAGCCCTTCTCGAACCTCGACGTGGACCTCCGCGTCCAGATGCGCGAGGAGGTCCGCCGCATCCTCAAGGAGGCCGGCGTGACGGCCGTCTCCGTCACCCACGACCAAGAGGAGGCGATGTCCATCTCCGACCGCGTGGCCGTGATGAACGACGGCGACCTCGAACAGGTGGGCGAACCCGAACAGGTGTTCCAACACCCCGAGTCCCGGTTCGTCGCGGGCTTCCTCGGCTACGCCGGGTTCCTGCCGGGACGCATCGCGGGCGACGTGGTCGAGACCGAACTCGGGACGGTCGGCCGCGACCAGATTCACGGCCTCGCGCCCGAGTACGACGACACCGACATCGACATCCTCGTTCGCCCCGACGACGTGTCGGCGCATCCCTGCAACGGCGGCGGCGACGGCCACGGCGAGGTCGTCGGCAAGCGCTACCTCGGGCCGACCATCCTCTACGAGGTCGAACTCCACGGCGGCGACAACCTGCTGTGCATGCACAACCACGACGAGACCGTCCCGACCGACGGTTGCGTCGAGGTGACGCTCGACGCCGGCCACGAACTCGCGTGGTTCCCGCGCGAACAGCGCCCCGAGACCGGCCTCTACTCGGACTGAGGATGGGTCGGCGAGACTCGAACACGGGCCGGAGGGTCCCGCTCGGCGGGCGCGTTCGCGCCGCCGTCCGCGGCCTCGCGTTCGACACCGACTTCTCCATCGACATCGACCGAAACCGGACGCGGCGGCGACTCGCCGCGCTCTGTGTCTCGCTTCTCGTCGGCCTCGTCGTGACGTGGCTCGCGGTCGACCTCTTTCCGTACCACACCGTCAACGACGACGAGGGCGTCTACCTCACTCAGGCCGCGATGCTCCTCGAAGGCAAGCTGTTCCTCTATCCCGGCCAACTGACCGAGGCCGTCAGGCCGTGGTTCTTCGTGGTACAAGAGACGCCGAGCGCGCCCGGCGGCGTCCAGCTCTACTCGAAGTACTCGCCGGCGGTGCCGGCGCTGTTCGCGGTCGGCCTCGCGGTCGGGCTTCCGAACCTCGTGTTGGGAGCCATCGCCGCGGCGTCCGCCGCGTTAGTCTACGCCCTCACCGCCGACGCGTTCGACCGGACGACCGGCGTCGTCGCGGCGGGCCTGCTCGGCCTCTCGCCGCTGTTTCTCATCACCTCGGCGACGTTCCTCGCGTACGCGCCGACGACGATGCTCAACCTCGGGTTCGCCGTCTGCTACGTCCGGGCCGCCCGCCGAGACTCCTCGGGCTACGCCGTCGTCGCGGGCGCGCTCGTCGGCGCGGCGTTCTTCGCCCGCCCGTACACCGCCGTCCTGTTCGCCCTGCCCTTCATCGCCCACTCGCTGTGGGCGCTGGCGACCGCCCGCCGCGCGGGGACCGGCTGGGTCGTCTTCCGTCGGTACGCCGCCGTCGCGCTCCCCGGCCTCGCGTTCGTCGGCCTGACGCTCGCGTACAACGCCGTCGTGACGGGCGACCCGCTCACGTTCCCGTACATCGCCTTCGCACCGCGGGACGGCATCGGCTTCGGCGAGCGGGCCATCCTCGACTACGAGGTCGTCTACACGCCCGCCATGGGCGTCGAGACCGCCGTCGAGGCGCTCGACCGACTCGCGTTACGCTGGGGGCCGATGGGGTGGCTCGGCACCGTCGCCGCGGTGTTCGGCCTCGGCGTCACCGCCCGCCGCTGGTGGAGCCACAAGACCGGCCGAAACCTCCGGGGGAGCGCGAGACGCCGCCACCACGGACTCGGCGGCCGCGACCGCGCGTTCACCGAACTCTCCGACGACGCCCTCGCCTGCGTCGTCGCGGGCGTGTTCGCCTCGGTGTTCCTCGGCAACGCCGCCTTCTGGGGGACGCACAACGGTCTTCGAAACGGCCTCATCGACCTCCTCGGCCCGTTCTACCACTTCGACGCGCTCGTCCCGCTGGCGGTGTTCGGCGCGGCCGGCGTCGTCGCCGGCGCTCGGCTCCTCCGCCGGCTGGCCCACCGCCGCTTTTCGGCCTCGGAGGCCCGCGGCGTCGTCTTCTCGGTGCTTCTCGTCTCGGCGCTGTTCGCCGGCGGCGTGACCGTCGGCGCGGTCGAAGACCCCTACGACGAAAACCGGCTCCGAACCGAGAACCTCGCGGCGACCTACGAACCGCTCCTCGACGCCGGCTTCGAACAGCCGCCGCTGACGCCGTCGCTTCCGGGCGTCGATGCCGGCGGTATCGAGGGCGGTGCCGACGGTCTCGGCGTCGCCGGCGACCCGTCCGCCGCCGGTAACGAGACGAAGGCGCTCGTCTTCCACCCCGACCCCTACGGCGACTGGTCGGCCCATCCCTTCCAGACGCTCCGCAACGACCCCGGGTTCGACGGTCCGGTGGTGTACGCACTCGACGACGGGGCCGAACGGGACTTCGCGGTCCTCGACGCCACGAACCGAACGCCGTATCGGTTCACCTATCGGGGCACGTGGACCGGAGCAACCGAGGCGGTCGAACCGGACCTGACCCGACTCGACGTGCTCGCCGGCGAGCGGGTCGACGCGACGACGACGCTCGGCGCGCCCGCGGGGGCGAACACGGCGTCGGTCCGCGTCGAGACCAAGGCGGGCTACGCCCGTTACGACGCGGCGACGGCCGAGAACCTGACCGTCGAGTGGTCGCTTTCGCCGGCGGGCGTGGCCGTGACGAACCGGCCGCTGGCCGCCGGTCCCGAGCGACTGTCGATTCCGCCCGGCGCGAGCGAGGTCGACCTCGCGGTGACCTACGTCGGCGACTTCGGCGAGACGGTCACGTACCGACAGACCGTGACGGTCGAGCGCTCGGGCGGCGAGATACGGGTTCTCTGGCCGCCGGAGACCCGCGTCTGCCGGCTGACCACCGACTGCGGGACGGAAGGCGAGTGGGTCGGCCCCGACGGCGACTACCTCGACGGCGTCTCGGTCGAGACCGACGCGCGCGTCGCCTGAGGCGAGCGTCGAGAGCCGGCGGCTCGCGGGAGTGTGGGCGTCGGGAAAAAATGAAACGTCGCGGTCGGCGGCTCAGTCGTCGGCCGGGCCGGTCGAGCCCGACGAGCCGAGGAAGCCGTCGACGGTCGCGCGCTTCGCGATGTGCGGGCGGTAGACCCACGCGTTCAGGAGGACGATGGGAACCATCGTCGCCGCGACGAGCGCGTAGCCGACGTGCAGGTTCGGCAGGAGCACAGACGAGTAGACGAGCGGGTAGGTGATGCCGCCGATGGTGCCGACGCCGCCGACGACGCCCGCGACGGCCCCCGAGCTGTTGGGGAACATCGCGGGGACCTGCGCGAAGATAGCGCCCTCAGCGAAGGCGCAGGCCATGCCGACCATGAAGCCGGCGGCCACCGCGATGAGGACGGTCCCCGAGAGGCCGGCGAGCGTCATGACGAGCATGGCGACGACGATGAACGAGAGCGACACGAACGTCCACTGCTCGCGGTAGCGGCCCTCGAAGACGGGCAGGATGTCCATCTCCTTGCGCGCCAGCACGTCGCTGACGTAGCCGCCGATGGGCCGGAGCAGGCCGGCCGCGATGGAGAACGTGGCCGCGAACGTGCTCGCGAGCACGAGGTTGTTCGTGTTGAACGCCTCGCGGTAGTAGGTGGCGAGCCAGCCGTTCATCGAGAGTTCGAGACCGAAGCTCATGACGTAGGCGAGCGCGAGCGCGACGGTCCCGTAGCGGGTCGCGGTGTGGACCCACTGCTTGAGCGTCGCGTTGTCGGCGGTCGCCTGCCGGCGCTCGTCGTTCGCCGCGGCCTCGCCGAGGAGGTAGTAGGCGACCGCGAGCAGAATCGAGACGACGCCGGTGTAGAAGAACGCCGCCCGCCAGTTGCTCTGGAACAGGGGCCCGCTCCAGTCCGCCCCGAACACGCGGGGCAGGATGAGCGCGCCGCCGGCGGCCCCGGCGTTCCCGATGCCGGCGTAGATGCCCTCGGCCATGCCGAGGTTCTCCTCTTCGAACCACTCCGAGACGTGCTGGATGCCGATGACGAACGTGATGCCCGCCGTGGCGACGATGAGGCGCTCGACGAAGAACACGGTGTAGCTCTCGGCGAAGGCGCTCGCCATCGAGAACACCCCGACGTAGCCGAGGACGATGGCGAACACCACCGGCGCGCCGAACTTATCCGAGAGCCAGCCGGTGAGGATGCGGCCGAAGGGCGCGAGCCAGATTGCCGCGCTCGCCAAGATGCCGATTTCGGCGAGCGAAAGCCCGAACTCCTCCGCCATCGGCCCCGTGAAGGGCGCGAACGAGAACCAGATGAGAAAGGAGAAGTTGAACCCGATAGTGGCGAGAAGGAGCGTTCGCCACTTGGTCATCTTTACGAGACCCATACAGCAACCTCCGAAATAGGAGCACAATCGTGTACAATCCCACCGTTCTTCTGCATTAGTTTGAACATCATGTAGCGGATAGCACAGAGACATCATAGAAAAGTACTGTCCACAATTCTCCATAAACACTTACCGAGTGTTTAGAGAATTGAACTAGATAAGGAGTATATTACCCATATTATCCGATAATATACCGAGTTGCACTATGGACATACGTCCAAAAACACTCGGAGAGTATGAATCTGGTGGTGAGTTCTCTCCCGTCGGCTACGGGTCGCGCCGCCAGACGACGGCCGCCCCGTTGGCGAGTTCGACCGCGAGCGGATTGGAAGCGGCGGTCGAACCGTCTGGTTCCTCGACGCCGGGAGCGACGAGCGCCGGCTCCCAGCCGTCGGTCGGGACGGCCGGCGCGTTCGCGTCCCCGGCCGCGTCGTCGGCGAGGGTCGCGGGCGACACCTCGACGGGGACGCCCTCCATGTTGGCGGCGAAGAGCAGTTGTTCGCCACCGGTCGAGTCGGTCGCGTCGCCCCTGTCCGGCGCGGTTCGGAAGCCGTAGTAGAGGACCGTCCCGTCGGTCGGGTGGCGGTAAGTGAAGTAGTCGTCGTCGGCATCGAGGTCGGCGAGGAGCCACGGGCGGTCGTGACGGAACTCGCGGGTTTCGAGGCGGAAGGCGGTCCGCTCGTCGTCCTGTTCGTCGCGCCAGTGGCCGAGGTTCGCGAAGTCGTGCACGTCGCGCATCCACGCGTAGCCGTAGGCTTCGAGGTCCGCGGCCGAGAGGTCGTCGCCGAGCGGTTGGTCCATCGCCGAGAGCATGGCCGCCATCACGTCGAGGTCGTAGTCGGTCGCGCCGACCGCCGACGAGAGGGCGTTCATGAAGGTCAACAGTCCCTCGCGGGAGTCGAAGCCGAGGTCCTTCACGCGCCGGAAGAAGCGGTCGTCCTCGAAGTCCTCGTCGCGCACCTGCCAGTAGCAGAACTTCGACTCGTCGGAGACGACCTTGACGTTCCACGTCGGGTCGGTGTCGCGGACGAACCCCCACGGCGCGCGCATGTTGGCGTGGACGAAGTCCATCGGGACGCCCGGCAGGAAGCAGTGGAACAGCATCGACGACGCGGCGTTGTCGTACGCCTCGCTCAGCGTCTCGGGGTAGTCGTCGCCGAGGTAGGGGTTGACCGGCGACTGGTTGAACTCGACCGTCGGGTCTATCTGCGTCCCCCGGCGGACGGTGTCGTGGTTGGCGACGCCCGTCAGCCAGTTGCCGCCGAACTCGCCGACCTCGCGGACGCGCCACCACTTCGTCGCCCAGAAGGTGAGAAGCGCGGGGGTGTTGTGGGCGAAGGTGATGGGTGACCACTGGAACGAGTGGGGGTGTTGTTCGATGAGCGCCCGGTACGAGGAGGCGAGTTCCCAGTCCTCGCGCGGCCACGGCCGCCCGTCCTCGTAAATCATCCACGGCCGGTACTCCGTGCCGGCGACCTCCTGCGTCACGCGGTCCATCTCCGCGAGGAAGTCGTCGTCGTGGTACATCTCGCCCGTCTCGGGGTCGTGGGAGGTGAAGTCCTGCGCGCCGTCGACCCGGATGCCGTCGGCACCGAAGTCCATCTTGCGCTCTTGCATCTCCAAGAAGACGGCGCGCGCGGTCGGTTCGGTGTAGTCGAGGTGCTTGCCGTACATCCCCGGGCCGAGGACGTACCGGTCCGAGAGGAGTTCCGCGCCGCGGTTGTCGGCGTGGCCGAGCGCGATGTCGAAGACGACCTTTATCGGTCGCGGGAGGTCGTGGCAGGCGGCGATGAAGTCGACGAGTTCGTCCGGGCGGCCGGTTTCGAGGACGGCCGGATTCGGCGCGGAGAAGGCGCTGACGACGATGTCGTAGCCCCAGTTTATCATCTCCGGGCGGGCGACGTCGACCGTCACCTCGCCGGCCGAGCCGTCGGCGACCGTCCAGAAGTCGTGTTCCGCCTCGTTCTCGGTCAACGGCTCGACGGGCATCAACTGAATCCCGTCGTAGCCGGCGAAGGCGCGCTCCCACGGGGCGAGGTCGTCGCCGGCGCGCTGTTTCGCGGCGATTCCCTCGTACACCTCGGCGAGGCCGGCGAGCGACCCGCGTTCCGTGGCGGTTCCGGGGTGGATTTCGAGCATGCTCGTCGCGGGGTCGATACGCGGGAGGCCGCCGTCGTCGGTCGTGGCCACCCGCTCGTCGTCGGTGCCGAGCGCCTCGAAGTAGGCGCGGTCGGCGCGGGTCTCGTCCAGCCTGTCGAGGTCGTACACCTCCGCGGGCGCGAACGCCCCGAACGGAACCGAGTACGCGACGGGGTCCTGAACCGTTCGCTCCTCGCCGTCGTCGCCCTCGTAGACGAGTCGGTAGAGCGCGCCGAGGGTGTCGCGCGTGCCGGCGCGGACGCCCTCGACGGCCGCCCAGTGGTACTCGCCGACCCGACGCGTCGGGACGCGGTGGCGGTCGAACGTCACGCGCCGGTGGTCGGTCTCGCCGGGGTCGAGGTCGGCCGGCGGCGTCAGCAGTTCCAGTTCGACGGCGGCCTCCGGCACGCCGGCCTCGACGAGGTCCGGCGTCCAGAAGCCGAACTCGACGACTCCGTCGCGGCGGTGCGCGCCGAGTTTCGTCGTCAGCGTCTTGGCGGCCGAGAAGTCGTCGTCGTTGCTCTCGACGACCGACTCGTGCCACGAGGTGAGGTCGTCCGTTCGGTCGGCGTGCAGGGTCGGGATAGGGGAGTTCGTGCTCATGGTGTATCGGGCTGGTCGGGTCGAACGGCGGCGAAATCGGAGGTGGAGGCGAAATCGGAGACGACGCGAACGTGGAAACGGGACGTCTGCGGACGTTACGCGAGCGGGCAGACGACCACGTCGTCGACGCGGACGCCGCCCTCGGCGGCGACGGAGTCACCGGAGACGATGTCGGTCGCGTCGACCGCGAGGTCGCCGACGTCGACCGTGGTCGAACCGGGGGCGAAGTTGAGCGCACAGAGGTACGAGCCGTCGTCGTGGTCGCGGACGAACGCGACCGCGCGGTCGGAGTCGGCCTCGTAGTCGATGCGGCGGAACGTCCCGTCGTGCCGGAGCGCGGGCGTCTCGTCGCGGAGTTCGATGAGTCGCTCGTAGTGCTCGCGGATGTCGTCGCGGGCGTGGTCCCACGCGAGGGCGTCGCGGCGGCCGCGCTGGCCGATTTCCTGCCCGCCGTAGACCATCGGCACGCCGGGGAGCGTAAACAGCGCGCCCGCGGCGGCCAGCGCCTCGTCCTCGCCGCACTCGACGATGTAGCGCGTCTCGTCGTGGTTTTCGAGGTAGAGCATGAACGACGCGTGGTCCGGGAAGCCGACCTGCGTCCGCTGTTCGATGGCGTCGAGGACGCGCTCTGCGGGTTCGTCGCCGCGGCCGACCTGCCGAAGGGTGAAGTACAGCGTCGTGTCGAAGTGCATGTCGAACATGCCCTCGTGGAAGTCGGCGATGTAGGGGATGGTCTCGTCCAGAAGCAGGAACTCGGGGTCTTTCGCCTTCACGCGGTCCCGAATCTCCTGCCAGAACGTGTCGGGGACGGCCCACGCCATGTCACAGCGAAAGCCGTCGACCACCTCGGCCCACATGTCCACCGCGTCGAGCAGGTAGCGCCGGACTTCGAGGTTCCGGTGGTCGAAGTTGGCGATGTACTCCCAGTCGAAGTAGGTGCCCGGCTCGCCGTTCTCCTGCCACTCGTACCAGTCGTAGTACTCGGAGTCGGGGTTCTCGTAGGCGTCCTCGAAGAAGGGGTGGGCGCGCGCGGAGTGGTTGAGCACGAGGTCGAAAAGCACCTTCATGCCGCGGTCGTGGGCGGCCTCGACGAACCGCTCGTAGTCCTCGCGGGTGCCGAGGTCCTCGGCGACGTCGTAGAAATCCACGATGTTGTAGCCGTGGGGCGCGTGGTCGTTCTCCAGAACGGGCGTGAGCCACAGGCAGTCGACGCCGAGCGATTCGAGGTAGTCGAGCCGCGTTTCGAGCGCCTCGAAGGTGTTGTCGGCGTCCTCGACGTCCGAGGCGTAGCCGCGGACGTAAATCTCGTAGAGCGTCACCTCTTGGGCCCACTGCGGCGGGTCGTTCGGCCGGGAGACGGAGACGGACGCCTCCTGCGCGCCGGAGCCGTCAGTGTGGCCCGTCACGTCGGCCCGTACCGCCTCCGTCTCCGCCTCGGCGACCCCGCCGTCGGCGATGGCCTCGCGTTCGACGGTCACGGTGTCGGGGACGCTGTACGTCTCGTCGAGGGCGACGGCGTGGACGCGGAGCCGGTCGCCAATCGCCGAAAGCGGGACGCGGAGCTCCCAGCCGTCGGTCTCGACGGCCGCGTCGTCCACCTCGTCGCGGTCGTCGACGACGAACTCGACCACGAGGTCGTCGCGGTCGGTGTCGCTGTCGGGGTTCGGGTGCGGGTCGGCGCGGACGACGACGACGCCGTCCTCGACGGTCGCGTCGAGCCTGATGCGCGGCCGACCGCCCCGTCCCCGCTGGGCGTCGCCGGCGCCGCTTCCGGAGCCGGACGCGCCGCCGCTGGACCCCGTCGGGCGCGCGGAGCCGCTCTGTCCGCTGTAGCCGCTCATCCCGCTCATCCCGCTCGCGCCGCTCCTGACCGAGCCGGCGGGCAGGTAGGAACCGGGGAAGACGCGGACGGTGAGCGTGTACGTCACGTCTGGCGCGTCGAGTTCGACCACGTACCGCCCGGCCGCGTCGGGCGTGAACTGCACGACTGCGGTGTCTTCGTCGAGTTCGAGACTGCTTGCGACCGGCGCGCTCCGAACCCGCCACGAGTAGTCTGCGTCGGGGTCCGGGTCGCGAGGTGCGAGTTGTACTGACTCGCCGACAGCCATGAACTGCGGCGGTCCTGGGTGTTGCATACTCACAATCAACGTGCCGGGTGACTTTGAGTTTACCCCTGAAGTGACCGGCGTTCCGGTGAGAGACGGGTTCTACCGAGTCGCGCCGGCGTCTCCCGAATTCGTCGGTCTACAGGCATAAATGATGGCAAACGGGCGGCCAATACTTATGGTTCGGGACCCTCGTCTACCTCTATGCGACTTCGGACCGCGTTAAACGAATACAAGCGCGACCGGGGCGGACGCTTCCCAGAGGAGTGCCAGACCTCGGACGGCGCGTTTTCGGGTCACGGGGACCGACTCGTCTACGTCGGCCTCGACGGCTCCCTCCGGGACTACTCCGCTTCTCTTTCGGGCCTCTACGGCATCGACCGCTCTCGGTTCGGCATCGAGACGGACGGCGAGACGCACTGGTTCGACGAACTGGAGTCCGTGCGACAGCACTACTACCGGGAGACGAGCCTCGTCGAGACCGAGTACGACGCCGGGGAGTACACCGTCCACCAGTACGACCTGACGCTCGGCCGCGCCCACGTGACGCACGTCGAACTCCGCGGTGCGATTCCCACCGACGCCCACCTGACGGCGTTTCTCACCTTCGCCCCCGAGGGCCGAGAGACGCGGGTCGGCCGGCTCATCCACGAGGCCGGCGGCCCGAACGACACCCAAGCGGTCGAGGTGTTCCACCGAAACGAACACGACTACGTCACCGCGTCGACCGGCCTCACCGACGTTCGGGGGCAGATTCCCGAGCGGTTCGACGAGATTCTCTCCGACGACAGCTTCGACTTCCCGCGAGAGGCCGTCCTCGACCGCTACGAGGACACCCACCTCTCGGGCGACGTGGTCGTCAGCGCCCCGCTCGAACAGGAGGGCCGCGCCGCGCGAACGACGCTCGTCACCCAGCTTTCCGACCACAACGAGATGGCGCGGACCGACGCCCTCGCCGACCTCCGACACTGTTCGGTCCAGCACGCGACCGCGGACGCGCTCCGTGGGGCCGCCCGCGAGCAGGCCGAGGTGTCCGTCCCCGACGGGACGCCGCGCGAGCGAATCGTCCGCGCCGACCTCCGGGCGCTGTCGCTTCTGACCGCCCCCAGCGGCGCGCGCATCGCCGGCCCCGAGTTCGACCCGTTCTACGCCCACTCCGGCGGCTACGGCTACACGTGGTTCCGCGACGACGCCGAGGTCACGCAGGCGCTCGCGCACGCCGACGACGCCTTCGGCCTCGGTCTCGGCGACCGCCTCGCGACGAGCGCGGCGTTCTACTGCGAGACGCAACTCGAAGACGGCACGTGGCCCCACCGCGTCTGGGCGGTCGACGGGACCGTCGCTCCGGGCTGGGCGCACGGCCGCGTCGAGGGCACCGGCGACGAGGAGTATCAGGCCGACCAGACGGCGAGCGTCGTCGCCGCGCTCGCGTCGCTCCTCGCCGAGCGCCGCGACGAACTCGACGACGAACTCGTCGGGCGCATCCGCTCGACCGTCGCGGCGGGCGTCTCCGGACTCGATAGCAGTCTCGAATCCGACGGGCTCCCGAAGCCCTGTCAGAACGCGTGGGAGAACATGAGCGGCCGGTTCACGCACACGACCGCGACGTTCCTCCAAGCGTACGCCACGGTCGCCACCGCGCCCGTGAACGACGACCTCCGGGAGCACGCCGCCGAGCAGGCGACCGCGGTGTGCGAGGGGCTCGACGAGCTCTGGTCCGACGAGCGAGAGGTGTACGCCCTCCGAATCGACGGGAACGGCGGCCTCGACGACCGCCTCGACTCGTCCACGTTCGCCCTCGTCGACGCCGTCGACGCCTACGCCGACGTCGGAGAGGTCGACTCGAAGACCGCCGACCGGCTCGTCAAGCACATGGCCGCGACGCTGAAGGGGCTCTATCGGAACCCCCGCGGCGACGTAGCCGGATTGGTCCGGTTCGAAGAGGACTACTGGCGCGCCGACGGGCAGGACGGCGAGAAGGTCTGGTCCGTCTCGACCGCGTGGGGCGCGAACGCCGCCGCGAAGTTCGGCGTCCTCTGTGACCGCCTCGGGAAGGACGGCCGCCGCTTCGTCGAGCGCGCGACGAACCTCTACGAACTGCTCCAGCCCGACGGCCCCTTCACGACCGACGCGGGCTACCTCGCAGAGCAGGTGTTCGACGACGGGGGCTTCGACAGCGCGACGCCGCTGGGGTGGCCCCACGCCATCCGCATGGAGACGACCGCCATCCTCGCCGACATCGACGCGCTCCCCGCGCCGAAGCCCGCGCCGACCGGCCCGGAGAACCGGCCGCGGTGGACGACCGGCGAGAAGTACGGCATCGGCACCGTCGCGGACCACTACGCCGACGACCCCTCGCGCGTCTGGTTCACCCTGACCGAGGGCGCGCTGACCGAGGTCCGCTTCCCGCGGGTCGACCTGATGAACCTCCGGACGCTCGACTTCCTCGTCGTCGACGCCGACCCGGACGACGAGTACACCGCGCGGACCCACAACGAGACCCGCCGCGACGACCACGCCGACACGGTCGAGCGCCGGGCCGAAATCGTCGACGACGACGCGCTCGTCTTCCGGCACGTCGTCACCGAGACGGGCGACGGCCGCGGCCACGAGTGGGAGCTCACCGTCGAGTACGTCCTCGACCCCGAACACGACGCGATGCTCGCGGACGTGCAGTTCGTGTCCATCGACGGCGACGACTACGAGCTGTACACCATCGCCGACACGGCGCTGGCGAACACGGGGACGAAAGACCGCGGCATCCGCCTCGGCCAGCTCGGGAGCTACCACCTCGTCGCCCGCGACGCCGGCGCGTTCGACGCCGGCGACGGCCACGAACCGCTCCTCATCGACCGGGACGGCAGGGAGTACAGCGTCGCCATCGCGCTCACCGCCGCCGGCCGCTTCGAGTGGGCGACCGTCGGCGTCGCCGGCTCGCGGTACCTCGCGGACTTCTTCTCGAAGGGCGCGCTCCCGAGCGCCCAAGAGCGCGTCGACGACGAGAACGTCGTGCTCGTCGGGCGCATCGGCACGGGCGACGAGCTCGGCGAGACGCTGGCGCTCGGCTTCGCCGAACACGCCGACACCGCCGCCGCGCTCGGCGAGGCGGCCGGCGCGCTCACCCGCGGCTACGAGACGGCCCGGTCGGCCTACGTCGACTCGTGGGCCGACTTCCTCGCCGACAAGGAACTCCCCGGCTCCGTCGCCGCCGACGACGACCTCGCCGCGCAGTACAAGACCGCGCTCATGAGCCTGCGGGCGGTCGAGGACAAGACCTACCTCGGCGCGGGGCTCGCCTCGCCGTCGGTCCCGTGGGGCGAGGCCGTCGCCGCCGAGGAGCCGAAGGGGTACGGCTACAACTTCGTCTGGTCGCGCGACCTCTATCAGGTGTTCACCGTCTTCGAGGCTGTCGGCGACGTCGAGACGGCCATCGACGCGCTGGAGTACATCTACACCTACCAGCAGGACGACCGCGGCTTCATCCCGCAGAACACCTACCTCAACGGGCGGACCCGCTGGGGCGGCGAGCAGATGGACAACATCTCGTTCCCGCAGGTGATGGCGTACATGCTCCACGAGCGCGGCGTCACCTTCGACGACGTGGGCTACGGCTACGAGAACGTCAAGCACTCCGCGGACTACGTCGCGCGGAACGGGCCGCCGACCGCACAGGAGCGCTGGGAGGAGGAAGCCGGCTACTCGCCGTCGTCCATCGCGGCCGAAATCGCCGGCCTCGGCTGTGCGGCGGCCATCGCGCTCGACGAGGACCACTCCGAGGACGCGCTCGTCTGGCTGGCGCTGGCCGACGACTGGACCGAGCGCGTCGACGACTGGACCGCGACGCGGACCGGCACCGACCGCAACACGCACACGCCGTACTACGTCCGCGTCACCCGCGACGGCGAACCCGACGCCGGACACCTGCGGACGCTCGCGAACAACGGGCCGACGCTCGACGAGCGCGAAATCATCGACGCGGGCTTCCTCGAACTGACCCGCCTCGGCATCAAGCCCGCCGACGACGAGATAATCCGCAACTCGGTGAAGGAGGTCGACGAGACCATCCGCGTCGACACGCCGCACGGCCCGGCGTTCTACCGGTACAACGGCGACGGCTACGGCGAGCGCGAGCGCGACGAGGAGGGCGCGCCGTGGTCCGTCGACGCGAAGGGGAAAGGCCGGCTGTGGCCCATCTTCACCGGCGAGCGCGGCGAGTACGAACTTCTCGCGGGAACCGAGGAGGGCGACCTCGCGCCGGACAACCTACTTCGGACGATGGCCGCCTTCGCCAACTCCGGCCGCATGCTCGCAGAGCAGGTCTGGGACCGCGAGCACGCGACCGACTACAACTGGGAGTTCGGCGAGGGCACCGGCAGTGCGACGCCGCTGGCGTGGTCGATGGCCCAGTACGTCCGCCTCGCCCACGGCGTCGACGCGGGCGAACCCGTCGAGACGCCCGCGTTCCTCCGCGAGCGGTACGTCGAGTCCGACCGCCCGGACGGACCGTCGCTCCGCGTGAGCACGCGCTTCAAG
Source organism: Haloferax sulfurifontis (assembly GCF_014635105.1). Classification (NCBI taxonomy): domain Archaea; kingdom Methanobacteriati; phylum Methanobacteriota; class Halobacteria; order Halobacteriales; family Haloferacaceae; genus Haloferax; species Haloferax sulfurifontis. Next base: position 15,974 of record NZ_BMCI01000003.1, on the reverse strand, counting down.
GGCGACAAACTCGTCGTCTCGGGGCAGACCGACGCCGCCGTCGTCGCGGTCAAGACGCCCGGCGAGACCCGACTCGTCGAACCCGACGGCGAATCGTTCGAAGTCGAAGTCGCCATCGAGTACGGCGAAAACCAGGTGACCGTCGCCGCGGCGACCCACGAGGACCTGACGAAAGCCGGCACGACCGTCTCGCGCTTCACGCTCTGAGGCGGCACGGCCGGCCGCCAGCCGCCGAGCGCCGCCCGTCGGCGGGGTCGGCGATTCGCTTCTGTTTTCGACCCATTCCGCCAACACCGCTTTTCCGTCTCCGGCCTAACCGTCGGGTATGCCGGTCTACCAGCGTCGAACCCGCGTCGCCGCCCCGCTCGAACGCGTCTGGGAGTTCCACTCCGAGGTGTCCGGGCTGGAGGCGCTCACCCCGGCGTGGATGAACCTCGAAATCGAGTCGGTCCGCGGCCCGGACGGCGAGGCGGACCCCGACGAGCTCGTCGCCGGGACGGAAATCGAGATGTCGATGCGGCCGTTCGGCGTCGGCCCGCGCCAGCGGTGGACCTCTCGCATCCTCGACCGCGAGGCGGGTGAGGGAACGGCGTGGTTCCGCGACGACATGGTCGGCGGCCCCTTCCCGCGGTGGGTCCACACTCACCGCTTTGTCGCCGACGGCGACGAGACGGTACTCGAAGACCGCGTGGAGTACGAACTCCCGTTCGGCCCGCTCGGCGACCTCGCGGGCGTCTTCGGCGGCGTCGGCTTCGAGGGGATGTTCCGCGGGCGACACGCCGAGACGAAGCGCCTACTAGAAGAAAGGTAGCGACGGGTCAGCGGGAGCGGCGGCGGGAGCGGCGACGGCTCAGTCGTCGCTGAGCGAGAACCGCGGTTCGACCTCGGAGCGGACGCCGCCGATGTCGAACTCGAAGCGCGCGCCGCCGAGGTCGGGTTCCGGGGGGGTCACCTCGATGTCCCAGCCGTGGGCCTCGACGATGCTCTCGACGATAGAGAGCCCGAAGCCCGTGCCGGACGCGGAGGTCGTGTGCCCGTGTTCGAAGACGGCGTCGCGCTCGTCGGCCGGGATGCCGGGGCCGTCGTCGGCGACGTAGAAGCCGGTCTCGGTGGGGCCGACGCGGACGATGAGTTCGTCGGACGCGCTCGTCGCCGCCGACTCGTGAGTCGCGGGCTCTGTGCCCGACGAATCCGCAGGAGAGCCGTCGGCGGTGGCCGCGTCGGACGCGCCCGCCGCTCTCTCCGACGCGCCGTCTGCCGAGGCGTCCCCGGGGTCGCGACAGGGGGCGCCGTGTTCCACCGCATTCCGAAACAGGTTCTCGAACGCCTGTTGGAGCCGCCCTTGGTCGGCCTGCGTGGACCCGAGGCCGTCCTCGATGATGAACACCGCGTCGTCGCCGGTGTCGACCGCCTTCCACGCCCGCTCGGCGACGTCCTCGATGGCGATAGAGTGCGTCTCGCCGACCGTTCGGCCCTGTCTGGCGAGTGTGAGCACGTCGTTGAGGAGCGTGTCCATCCGGGTGACGCCGTCGAGCGCGCGGCCGAGGTAGGTCACGTCCTCTTCCTCGCGGGCGAGTTCGACAAAGCCCTTGGCGACGTTGAGCGGGTTCCGGAGGTCGTGGGAGACGACCGACGCGAACTCTTCGAGGCGGTCGTTCTGCCGCTGGAGTTCGCGCTCGCGCCGCTGACGGGCCAACGTGTGCGTGACGTTGTTCCCGACAGAGCGCAGGAGGTCGACTTCGGTGTCGGTCCACGAGCGACTCGTCTCGACCACGTCGAAGACGACGAAGCCGACGAGCGCCCACTTCGACACCATCGGCACGGCGACGAAGCCGCCGGTCTCGACGTCGGTGAGCACGCCCTTGGTGTCCGACGCATCGGGCGGGAGGTCCGAGACGCGATGGAGGCGGACGTTCTCGAAGCGGTGGAGCCGTTCGAGCAACCAGCGGGCGTCTTCGAGGGCGACGCGCTCGGGGTGCTCGCAACGGTCGTCGCCGCGCCAGTCGTGCATCCGGGCGGCGACGTTCGTCTCGTCGTCGTAGAGGTAGACCGAACAGCGGTCGAGGTCGGCCACCTCGCCGACCGACTGGAGCGTCCACTCGATTTTCGTGCCGATTTCGTCGGTCTCGGCGCTCATCAGTGACGTGGAGGTGTCCAAGACGGCGTCTTTCAGGCGCGTCTCGTAGCGCAGTCGGTTCCGCCGGCGGCGGCGCTCGGTCACGTCCTGTAGCGTTCCGATGACCGCGGGGTCGTCGTCCTCGGTGGGGCGGAGCGCGAGGTGGCCCTCACAGAGGAGGTCGTCGCCGTCGTGCGGGTACGCCGGGCCGGGCGACAGCACCGTCTCGAAGCGCTCCGTGTCGGGGGCGTCCGGCGCGATGACCCGCTCGAAGGCGGCGCGAATCTCGTCGTCGGACTCGGCGGCGAGGTCGGCGAACTCCCGACCGATAATGGCCTCGCGGTCGTAGCCGGTGAGTTCGCAGAAGACGCCGTCGGCGGAGGTAAAACGCCCCGCCGAATCGAGCGAGTAGACGCCGCTGTCGAGCACTTCGATGGCGGTGCCGTACCGCTCGGAGGCCGCCTTCGCGCGGTACTGCGAGACGGCGTTGACGACGCGGTTGGCGAGGACCGTGTACTGGTCGGTGCCGGTGTCTTTCTGCATGTAGTCGGTCGCGCCGACGCGGAAGGCGTCGCGGGCGACCTCCTCGGAGCCTTTGCCGGTAAAGAGGATGAAGGGGAGGTCGGGGTGTTCGGAGCGGACCGCGCGGAGGAACTCCAACCCGTCGACGTCGGGCATGTCGTAGTCCGACACGACGCAGTCGACCCGTTCCTGTCGGAGTCGTTCGAGGGCGTCGGCCCCCGAGTTCGACGTCGATACCGAGAGGTCGACGTCGCCGGCCTCGCGTTCGAGGTAAATCGATACGAGGTCCGTCAGACTGGGTTCGTCGTCGACGTGGAGGACGCGTACGTCGGCCCCCGACCCGTCGTCCATACGATGTAGCGACCGCTCACCGTAATGAGCGTTGTGACGCGGTTATCAGGGCCGATAACTAACTTCGGGGTTTCAAATCCGGGGTTCCGAACCGGGGCTATCTGATTCAGGAGCCCCGCTTAAGACGCGCTGACGTAGATTCCACCGAGGACGACGGCCCCCCCGAGGACCGTCGGGAACGTGGGAATCTCACCGAGGAGAAAGAGCGCGAGTATCGTACTGCCGACGGGCTCGCCGAGGAGCGAGACGGAGACGACGCTCGATTCGAGGTGCGCGAGCGCCCAGTTGATGACGGTGTGACCGAAGACGCCCGGCCCGACCGCCATCCCGAGAAACAGGAGCCACTCGCGGGGCGGATAGCCCGTCAGCGGGTCGCCCCGGCCGACCGCGACGACGAGGAGCGCGGCGGCACAGACCGCGTAGACGACGACCACGTAGGGGACGAGCGCGACCCTGCTTCGGACGCTCCGGCCCGTGAGGACGTAGGCGGCCGCCGTCACGGCTCCGACGACGGCGAGCCCGTTTCCGAGGAGCGGGCGCGGCGCGCCGCCGGCGGTGAGGAAGTCGGAGACGGACATGAGCGCCATGCCCGCGAGCGCGACGCCGATGCCGACGGCGGTGCGGCGGCTCACGCGCTCGTCGAGGACGGCCCACGCGCCGACGGCGACGAAAAGCGGTTGGGACTGCACGAGCGTGACGCTCGCGGCGACCGTCGTGTGGTTGAGACTCTCGAACCACGACGCGAAGTGGGCCGCGAGCGCGACGCCCGCGCCCCCGGCCGCCAGAAGGTCCCGCCCCGAGATGGTCGCCAGCGCGTCGCGGTGGCGGACGAGCGCGACGGGCGCGAGCAGAGCCACGGTGAACAGAACCCGGTAAAAGGCCTTCACGAGGCTCGGCGCGCCGCTCCAGCGGACGAGGATGGCGCTCGTGCTGACCGCGAGGACGGCGATGCCGAGGCCCGCGAGCGGCGAGATTGGGGCCTCGGAGTCAGGCGTTGACACACCCCCACGTCGCGGGGGGCCCGCTTACCGTTTGTGGGTCCACGTCGGTCGGCGTCAGCCTGTCGGCCGCGGGACCGACGCGGCGGGCCTACTCCTTCCGCGCTCGAATCAGCGCCTTCGGGTTGGCGAACGAAACGACGGAGTCGCCGTCGGACTCCACGTCGAACAGCGCTTTCGCCTCGTCGGACGCCTCGCGGAAGCGACGTTCGAGTTCGGCCCGGTCGGCGGGCGAGACGTTCGTCCGCTCGGTCCACGGGTCGAACTGGAGGCGTATCGCGGCGGTCTCGACCGCCTCGACCGACAGCCCCGCGGCCTCGAACCACTCGCGCCACCGGGAAATCGGGTGGAGTTCGACGTGGGTCGGGTCGCGGAGCACCTCGACGCCGTTGAGGAACTCCGCGAGGGACGCGTCCTCGGGCGCGACGTTGTCCTCGAAGGCGAAGACGCCGCCGGGTTCGAGGACGCGCGCGACCTCGGCGACGAACGACTCGGGGTCGGGGAAGTGGTGCGCGGCGATTCGGCAGGCGGCCGCGTCGAAGGAGTGGTCGGCGAACGGGAGGCGCTCCGCGTCGGCGACGACGCCCGCGACGGGGTACTCACGGATCGCGGTGGCGACCATCTCGGGGGCGGCGTCGGCCGCGACGACCGAGGAGACGCCGACGTCGGCTATCGCGCCCGCGGTGTGGCCGGCTCCCGTCGCCACGTCGAGCGCGCGGGTCGCGCCGCGACACCACGACGCGAGCGTCTCGCGGTCCTCGCCGAGGCGGTGGACCTCGCTGTCGAAGTACGACTCGGCGGCGCTTCCGAACTGGGCGGCGGTTCGGCGTTTCTCGTCGCTCATGACGCGGGGTTCGCGCAGGCCGGTGAAAAAGGGGCGCGAGGAGACAGGCGGGGACAATCCGCAATCCGCAATCCGCGGCGGCGACGGGCAGAGGGACGCTACGGCGCGTCCACGTCCGCGTCCGCGTACTCCGGGCGCTCGGCGTACGGAATCGGGTCGCGCTCGCCGAGGTTCTGGAACGCCTGCAGGCGGAACGCACAGGAGTCGCAGGTGCCGCAGGCCGGTTCCTCGGCGCGGTAGCAGGACCACGTGTGCTCGAAGGGGACGCCGAGTTCGAGGCCGCGGCGGGCGATGTCGGTCTTCGAGTCGTGGACGAACGGGACTTCCAGCGAGATGGTCGTGTCGGGTTTCGTGCCGACGTCGACCATCGCCTCGAAGGCGTCGAAGAACTCGGGGCGGCAGTCGGGGTAGCCCGAGTAGTCCTCGGAGTGCGCGCCGACGAAGACGGCGTCGCAGTCGTTCGCCTCGGCGTACGAGACGGCCATCGACAGGAGGTTGGCGTTGCGGAAGGGGACGTAGGAGGTCGGGATGTCGTCGGCGTCCATGTCGGCGTCGGCGACGGCCATCGAGTCGTCGGTGAGCGACGACGCGCCGATTTGCTTCAGGTGGCTCGTCTCGATGTGGAGGAAGTCCCGAGCGTCGAGTTCGTCGGCGAGCGCGCGGGCGCAGTCGTACTCCTTCGACTCGGTCTTCTGGCCGTAGGAGGTATGGAGCGCGTAGAGTTCGTAGCCGCGTTGCTTGGCCTCGTAGGCGGTCGTCGCGCTGTCCATGCCGCCGGAGAGGAGGACGACGGCGCGCTTCTCGTCGGGCGTGGATTCGGTATCGATATCGGTAGTCATCGTTGTCGTGGAATGGTTCGGAGTGTGTTCGAGGTTCGTTTGGCGGGCGTTCGGCTGGCGTTCGGCGGTACTCAGGTCTCGGGCGCGTCGTTCCAGAGGTCGACGTGGAGTCGCGGCGTGTAGCGGTAGCCGAACGACGCGGCGAGGTCGGCCACCTCGGTCCGGGTCCGGGCGAGTTGCTCGCGGGTCTGTCCCTCGGGCATGAGCAACACGTCGCTGTCGCGTACCTCGCGGTCGGCGACGCCGCGCACGTCGGCGACGAGCGACTCGATTTCGTCGAGGTCGTCGCGGCCGGTGACGACGAACTTCAGTTGGAACTCCGCCGCGTGTTCGACCAGCGAGGCGAGCGCGTCGAGGTCGACGCGGGCGTTTTCGTGGCGCTCGGTCCAGACGCCGGGGTCAACGTCGGCCGGGGCGTTCTCGGGCGTCGGCGTCGACGACGCGAGTTTGGGGCTGACGCTCGCGAGGTCGACCGGCGCGTCGGTGTCGAGCGTCCCGTTCGTCTCGACGGTCAGGTGGTAGTCGTCGGCGAGCGCCGACAGGAGCGCGTCGGTCTCGTCGTGGACGAGCGGTTCGCCGCCGGTGACGACCACGTGTTCGGGGGACAGCGACTCGACCTCGGCGACGATTTCGTCGAGACCCATCCACGCGTGGGTCGGCTCCCACGAGGTGTGAAAGGAGTCGCAGAACCAACAGCGGAGGTTACAGCCGCTGGTGCGGACGAACGTGCTCGGGACCCCCGCGAGTTTGCCCTCGCCCTGGAGCGACGCGAACAGCTCGTTTATCGGGAGGCGATCGCCCTCGGCGTCGGTGTCGTCGCGGGCGACGGTGTCGGAGACGGGCATCAGAAGTCGGCGCAGAGTTCCGACGTTTCGCTGACCGAGACCGAGACCTCGGAGACGGTGTCGGGAAGCGCCGCGAGCAGTTTCTCCTCGAGGACGACGGCCATCACCTCGGCCGTCGGCGGCGCGTCGAGGACGACCGTCCCGTCGGCGTCGCCGGAGCGCTCGAACGCCTCGACGAGCGGGTCGCCCGACTCGACGAGAAAGCGGTGGTCCCACTCGTCGATGACGTCGGTGACGACGCCCTTGTCGACGACCCAGCCCTCGTCGGTCAGGTCGCCGACGACGCGGACCGAAATCTCGTAGTTGTGCCCGTGCGGGCGGCTACACTTGCCGTCGTGATGGAGGAGGCGATGACCGGCGCTGATGCGAATCGGCCGGTCGCGCCCGATGTGGAGGACGCGCTCGCCTGCTCGGGACAGCGGGGTCTCGTCGTCGGCGTCCGCCGACTGTGCGTGTTCTAGTGTTCCCCGAGGCATATTCGGAGATTATCACGAGAGTATATAACTGTCCTGTCTCGGCTCGGTCGGGCGAATTGCGGGTCCCGTCGGTCGCGGTCGATTCGGGGGGTCGATTCGGGGGGACAGAACGCGGGCGGACGCGAGCGGACGAGGCCGGGCGCTACGGTTGGTCGGCGATTGCCTCACGCCACTGGTCGGGGACGCGCGTCGGGCGACCCTCGTCGTCCAAGGCGACTTGGACCGTCTCGCCGGTGGCGACGACTTCGCCCTCGTAAGAGAGCGTGTAGGTGAGTGGGAAGCTCGTTCCGCCCGGCTCGCCGGCCTCGACTTCAACCTCGACGGTGCCGACGCCCTCGATGGGCGCGCGGTAGTCGAGTTCGAGGTGCGCGACGACGAAGTTCGCGTCCGAAAGCGGCGTGTCCATCACCTCCTCGAAAAAGCGGACACGGGCCTGTTCGCAGTAGGTCGCGTAAACGGCGTTGTTCACGTGTCCGAACGAGTCGTGGTCGCGGAATCGGACTTCCACCTGGGCGACGAAGCTCATTGCGGTGCGCGACACGGGCGAGGGGTATAGCACCGACGGTTTGCCTCCGACGAACGCGGGGAGAGAGTTCAGCGAGGGGACCGAGGACGGCTCAATTGGCCGTCCGCGCCGACTGGTCGGTGGGGAGCGTCCGCCGGCCGTGGAGCGCGACGGCTTTCCAGACGTTCGAGCGCGAACCGGCGCGCACCATCTCGACGGGGACGCGAGCGCCCTCGGGGAGGGACGCGAGCGTGTCGCGGATGCGCTCGGACTCGTAGGCGACGAGGTGGCGCGTTTCGTTCGTCTCGTGCAGTTCCACCGTCATCGTCTCGTGGTCGTTCATCTCGACGCGGACGTTCACCAACACCGGCGCGGACGCGAGGGTCACCATCACGCTCACCTACGAATTCGCCCGTCATAAGCCGTTATAATACTGATATCTTCGGGTATGGACTCTACATAGCTGACGAGAGACCGCGAGTGAGGGGTGGGTGAGGTGACTGGACGAGGGACCGGCCCGAGGGGTACACCCATATCGAGTCGGCCCGAACGACCGACCGATGAGCGACCGCGAGTCCCGACCTCGAACCGAGTGCGACCCGGCCGACTCGACCGTCACGGTTCGCGTCCGCGACGTCAACACCGACAGCGACCGCGTCACCGACCTCGACGTCGAACGCGGGACCGTCCTCCGCGACGCGCTTCTCGACGCCGGACTCTCGCCGTACGCGCGGCTCACGAAGCGAGTGAACTGCGGCGGCCGCGGGCTCTGTGCGACGTGCGGCGTCCGGGTTCGCTCGGGCGAGCCGACGCCCGATCACTGGCACGACGACCTCGCGGCGCGGTTCGGCTATCCACGGCTCTCCTGTCAGCTTCGCGTCGACGGACCGATGACCGTCGAACTGGTCGAAAAGGTGGTGTGGGGCGGTCGGAAGTAGCGGAGTAAATCAGTCAATGCGAGCGAAGACGGTCCGTTCTCCCCGATTTGAACTCACTCGCAACGCTCGGCGTTGCTCGTTTCTCAACTCGGATCGAGACGTCCTTCACATTCGACACCGCTCGCTACGCTCGCGGGTGTTGAAGTTCAGTCCGCTCTCCCCGATTTGAACGGGGGACAAGCCGATCTACAGTCGGCTGCTCTGCCAGGCTGAGCTAAGAGCGGTCAAGAGAATCTCAATCTACGGGTAGACTTAAGAATTCTCATTCCGGGCGACGAAGCGCCCGACGACGGGGTGATTACTCGTCTGTCGTCGCCGACTCGGAGTCGTCCGGAGATGTTGACTCGGAGTCGTCCGGAGATGTTGACTCGGAGTCGTCCGGCTCGCCGCCCTCGGCGTCGGTGTCGCCACCGTTCGACTCGGTGTCGAGGTCGTCAGAGCTCGTCTCCCGAACGCGGATACCCTTCCCGGCGAGGTGTTGCATCTGACGCTGGGCGAAGTCCTCCTCGCTGGTCCCGCGGGTGGCGAGCACGTAGACGAGCGCGCTCCCCGTCGGGCGCATGGTTCGGCCGGCGCGCTGGGAACCCTGCCGGCGAGAGCCGCCGAGGCCGGAGGCGACGATTGCGAGTCCGGCGTTCGGGAGGTCGATGCCCTCGTCGCCGATGCGGGAGATGACGAGCGTGTCGAGGTCGCCGTCGCGGAACGCCTCGAAGTACGCCTCGCGGCGGTGGTGGCGGGTCTCGCCGCTGACGAACGGCACGTCGAGCGCCTCGGAAATCGCCTCGCCCTGGTCGAGGTAGTCGACGAAGACGAGCGTCTTCGAGTCGGCGTGGCGGGCGCGGAGCCGACGGATCTCGAATATCTTTCCGGGGTTCATCGCGGCGAGCATGTGCCGCTCGCGGCCGTCGCTGGAGGCCCACTCGTTTCTGGCCATGTCGTCGCCCCACTCCACGTAGCGAATCTCGACTTCCGGCTCCTGAACGTAGCCGGCGTCGAAGAGCTTCCCCCAGTCGGTGCCGATGGGCGGGCCGATGAGCGTGAAAATCTCGGCCTCTTTGTCGTCCTCGCGGATGGGCGTCGCCGACAGCCCGAGGCGGTGTTTTGACTGGAGGTCGGCGCTCCGCTGGAAGACGCGACTCGGGATGTGGTGAGCCTCGTCGTAGATGATGAGCCCCCAGCGGCGCGAGTCGAAAAGCGAGCGGTGGCGGTCCATCCCGGCGGTCTGGTAGGTGGCGATGGTGACGGGGCGAATCTCCTTCGCGCCACCGTGGTACTCGCCGATTTGGTCCTCGTCGAGGTCGGTCGCCGAGAGCAGTTCCTCGCGCCACTGGCGGGCGAGTTCGCGGCTCGGAACGAGAATCAGCGTCTCGCCGCCGACCGCGGCGAGCGCGCCGATGCCGGCGATTGTCTTCCCCGCGCCGGGCGGCCCGACGAGGACGCCGGCGCGCTGGTCGACGAATCGGTCGACCCAGTCTCGCTGGTAGTCGCGGAGGTCGACGCCGAGCGTGACGTCGAGTTCCTCGCCCTCTTCGAGGTCGCGGTCGTCCTCGACGGGGTAGCCCGCGTCGTAGAGGATGCGCTTTATGGCCGCGATTTCCCCGTCTCTGACCCACGCCTCCGTGTCCGAGATGGGCGCGTAGACGTGGTCGTCGTCGAGTTTCTGGAGCGCGACGTTGCCCATCAGACTCTCGGTGGCGGCTTCGAGCACGGTGTACCCCTCCTCGTGAGAGTAGAGCCGGAACTGGTGGGCGCGCTTCCACTGGTCTTCGACCCACGCTTCGAGGTGCGGCGACCGCTCGGGAAGGACCGACCGGAGCATCGAGAGCAGTGACTCGACGTCGTCGAAGGGGGCCTGCCACACGTCTTCCTGCCGGATTCGGTAGAGGTAGCCTCGGCCTCGGCCCTCGCGGTCGCCGGTGGTGTCGACGAGGTGCGCGAACTGCGAGAGCCGCGCCCGCGTGTACTGGGTCGGGTTGTCGACGACGACTTCGCGGCGCTTCGGAAAGAGGACGACCCGCTCGCGCGAGGCGAGTTCGCCCCACTCGGTCGGGTACCAGACGACCGGGTCGGTCTCGACGTTCACCCGCTGGACCCGCCCCGCGTCGGCGAGGTCGTCGAGTCCGTCCATCGCGTCCGCCTGCGAGACCCCGAGACGGCGGGCGACCTGCTGGGCGGTCGCGACGGGGCGACCCTCGGATTCGAGCGCCCCGTAGAACGACGCGAGCGAGACGCCGTCCGCCGCGTCGCTCGGTTGGTTCGCGTCGGCCGGGGGCACGTCAGGGAGGGACGCGCCGGACGCGTCGGACGCGCTGGACACGTCGGACACGTCAGATACGTCGGGGGCTTCGGATACGTCGGTCGCATCGGCCAACCGGTCGAGTACGTCTCGGGACGTGCCGGTTCCGTCGCCGTCTCCGTCGGGAGGACCCGGGTCCTCGTCCTCGGCAGTCATCGAACGCGGGTACGGCCGCGAGGGGGAAACGGCTTGCGACACCGGGGGTCCGTGAGACGGGCGAGAGACCCCGCTCGTCGCGGGTGAGAGCAGTTGGGATCCGACGAGAGCGAACGAGGGACCGAGCGGCGCGACTCGGTCTCGTCGAAGCGGTTCTGCGTCGACTCGGCGTTATCGAGACGTACTCGACCGCGCCGGAGCCATCCGGTCGAAGACGGCTCGGAAGTCGTCGTCGACGGTGAGAAACTCGGGGAACTCTTCGAGGGTCCGAACGCCGTCGAGGTAGACGTACTCGACCGGTTCCGGGGGAATCTCCTCGAAGACCTGAACCGGGCCTCGCTCGGTGAGACCCACGAACGGTCGCCCCTCCGGGTCGGTCTGCGGCGTCAGTTCGTGTTCGAGGTAGAGTTTCGCCATCGCGAGCGCGCTCGCGAGTGGAACCTGTCCGGGCGTCAACTGCCACGTGACCTCCCGGTCTTCGTAGTGGACAGTGGTCACGTAGCCGTCGTCGAACCGAAAGCAGTCGACTCGCTCTCCCGAACGCGACCACCGCGTCTCCGTCGTCCGGGAGCGTTCGAGGGACCATTCCTCGTCGTCGCCGCGGTCGAACACGGCCTCGCCGAGGCGCACCCACACGCGACTGAGCGCACGCATACGTCACTGATTCGTTCCCCTGGGTAATTGCATTGACGCCACGGGAACGACACAGTCCGCCGCGAATGAACGTTGTGACGCGAGGCCGACGCGAGGTCGACCCGGGTGCGGGTGTATCAGAGCGTGGCGATGAGGCGCGGCCGCTCGGGCGTGAACAGTCGGATGCACGTGAGTCGCACGCACACCACGTTTCCGGTGAACGAGGAGACTGCTTACCGAGTCGTTGCCGCGGGTGACCCACACCTCGCTTCCGGTGAATTGCAAGTCCGCGTGAGACGGGCAGAGACACCACGTTTCCGGTGAATTAGCGCGAGACGTCTGGGAGGTAACGACCCGACACAGTGGGAGGGTGACGAGCGGCGAACGTCGTCCTGCGAGCCGTCGCCGCGGGCCGACTCGTCGAAGAACGTTGCAACGCTGACAGACACCACGTTTCCGGTGAAATACGGCGTGGGGGAACGAGGGAGTAGCACCGACCGACGGAGTCGTCAGTTCGCACGTGGCTCGCGAGGAGGGAGTCACGCGAACACCACGTTTCCGGTGAACCGGTGAGTGGCTGACGGTGGGAGGCGAGGTCGAAACCGAGTCTGACGACTCGAACCGTTCCCGTGCGTCCCGGCTACAATTGAATCGGTTCACTTATAACGAACACACCACGTTTCCGGTGAAAACGCCCGTAGTATCTACTCTGCAAAGGATTCTGCCACGGGCCACGGAACGGTGTGAGACACCACGTTTCCGGTGAGTTAGCATGCCGGGGCGTCAGGGGGGCGTCGAACGGAAACTCGGCTCTCGTCGGTGGTTCGGACAGCATGCATAACAACAATTAAATAGTTTATTTGTGTTACCGACCATTGATACACTCGCAAAAGTAAGAAGTACTCGAAGCTCGAGTACTGTTCGATCAGAACAGACCGTCTCAGTCGGGTGTTTTCGAGCGGCTCGTTGGTTCTCGGAACCGGCGGTGTCGTCGGCCGCTCTCGACTCTACTGTGATGACTGCGGGTCTGTCAGATGTGTGGTTATCGTTCGTTTCGTCGCTTTGGGACGTTCTCTCCGCGTTCTTGTCCGGAGTCCAAATCCGGGCAGTCTGTTTTCGTGTGGTCAGAGAAGAACCCCCACACCGTGTTTCCGGTGAACTGAAACCTCCGTTTCGTGTGGACCGACGACCGGGGTTCGGAGCCGTTCACCGGAAACGTGGTGTGTGTGTGCTGGGTCGAATGGTAAGTCCTTTCACCGGAAACGTGGTGTGTTGCGAACATGCCTAACGCCAGCGACGACCTCTTCACCCGGGAGGACCCCATCTTCGCCAACAAGGAGTTGTTGGAGATTAACCACCTCCCGGGTGAGGGTCGCATCGTCGGTCGCGACGACGAGATCTCGGATCTCGCGACCGCGGTGAACCCCGCCATCTTCGGACAGAGCCCGAGCAACGTCCTCATCTACGGGAAGACGGGGACAGGGAAGTCGCTCTGTGCGAAGTACGTCTCCCAGCGCCTCGTCGAGACGGCCGAAGAAGAGGGGGTGAAAGCGACGTTCGCCTACGTGGACTGCGCGCAGGACACGACCGAGACGCAGGCCGTCCAGACTATCGCCGACAGCGTCAACGACACCGCGGTTACCGGAATCAAAGTCCCCGACAAGGGACTGTCGACGTCGACGTACTACAAGCGGCTGTGGCGCATCCTCGACGCACTGTACGACGTGGTTCTCATCATCCTCGACGAGATCGATAAACTGAGCGACGACGACATTCTCATGCAACTCTCACGGGCCGGTGAAGCGGGGAAAATCGCCGGCTGTAAGCTCGGTGTCATCGGTATCAGCAACAAGATACAGTACAAAGACCGGATGGACGAGCGGGTGAAATCCAGTCTCTGCGAGCGCGAGTTCGTCTTCCCGCCGTACGATGCGAACCAGCTCCGCGACATCATGGACGCCCGGAGCGACGCCTTCCGCGACGGCGTGTTGGACCCCTCGACGATTCCGCGGGCCGCGGCGCTCGCCGCCCGCGAACACGGGGACGCGCGGAAAGCGATCGACATCTTACGGTACGCGGGGGAAATCGCACAGTCGATGGGAGCGAGTACCGTCAAGGAGAACTTCGTCACGCAGGCCCGTCAGCGCGCGGAGACCGACCGCTTCCGCGAGTTGATTCGCGGGTCGACACCGCACTCTCGCTACGTGTTGCAGGCGCTCGCTATCCTCTCGCTTTCGAACGAAAAGCAAGACGGCTTCCGAACGAGCCGCGTCTACGAGGTCTACGAGAACATCTGCCGACAGCAGGGCTCCGACAGCCTGTCGCTCCGGCGGGTTCGAGACCTCCTGAAAGAACACGCCTTTCTCGATATCATCGAACAGTCGAAACACAGCGGCGGGAGCGCGGAAGGAAGCTACACCAAGCACCAACTCCTCGAAGATCCGGACGTGGTGAGGGACGTCCTCATCGAGAACACGGACACCTGATTGGAGAATCGGAATCTCGACCGGGGCGTGTGAGGGCCGAACCGGCTAGCGGGAACGCTGTACCACCGCAGGCGTACCTCCGTAGAGCGGCCTCTTATAGTTTATTGCAACAACACGTGACCGGAATATTCACGCGTGACCGCCCCGATCACGCTTTTCACTGTCGGCGACGACTCACGGTTCGAGTCGGCCGACCGGGACCGACGTCGACCGGACCGATTCGTACAGGCTTTCGACCCACGAGACGACCTCCGGCGCGTCGCCGTCCACGAGAGCCGTCATGTTGTTGTGTTCGTCGTAGGCGGAGACGATGCCGTGGCCGTCGACCACCAGCAGTCCGAAATCGAGGCTCTCCTCGGCGATTCGAAGCTCGAACTGGTCGAGTTCCCGCGCGCGCTCGAAGGAGTCCGGATAGGCGTCTATCGACCGTTCGAGGACCCCGCGGTCGACGATGAGTTCCATCCGGGTGTTCTCCCCCAGCACCGCTTCGGCCGATTCGTTGAAGACGCGACTCACGATGGGCGCGACACCGCGGAAGCGGTCGACCGGTTCGTTTCCGACGATAGTGAGATATCTGTTAAGCGGCGCGTGCGGGTCGTTGTCCGCGGCGGTCGTGATGTTCATCTGACCGAGGACGCCGGGTGGAGCGTTCTCACAGATTTCCGCGGCATCCGCCAGGAACTCGCTCATTCGGTCGGCGCATTCGACCGCCTCAGTGAACCGCTCGTACTGCTCGTGGACCATCGTTCCGCCCGGCGTGAGGTGATACAGCCCATCGGCCTTCTTCACCCATCCCCGGTCACAGAACCCCGCGAGTGTCCGCTGTGCCGTCTCTCGGGCGCAGTCACAGCGTTCCGCGAGCTCTGTCGGTCGGTGTGGCTCGACCGCCAAGGCTCGGAGAATCGCCTCCCTGCTTTGCGACCCGACGAGAAACGCCACGTCCTCCCGCGCGCTCATGTCCTTCCGTTAGACTATCCGGTATTTTACATTTATGGGTGTTCGTACCCGTGGTGCGGCGAAAAATCGATGGTTCGGAAGTGCCTATCCGAGAAGGCCGAGCGCGTCGATGCGCTCGACGATCTCTTCGACGGCGGTTTCCGCGTCGTCCGTCCGCTTTCCGCCGGTGATGACGATTTTTCCGGAACCGAAAAGCAGGATGACGACCTTCGGCTCGTCCATCCGGTAGACGAGACCGGGGAACTGCTCGGGTTCGTACTCGACGTCTTCGAGTCCGAGACCGATAGCCAGCGCGTTCAGGTTCAGGTTGTGTCCGAGGTCAGCGCTTGAGACGATGTTCTGGACGGTTATCTCTGGCTCGTCGTCGACGGGAATCTGAAGCTCGCGGAGCTTGTCGAAGATAATGCCGAGTGCGTCGTGCACGTCGTCGATACTCTTTGCACCCGTGCACACGATCTTCCCCGAACGGAAGATGAGCGCAGCGGCTTTCGGGTCCTGGGTGCGATAGACGAGGCCCGGGAAGTTGTCCGGGTTGAAATCTGCACCGGGGAGGTCGTCGGCGAGGGCTTCGAGGTCGAGCTCCTGACCGATCCCGGTCGATGCGACTACGTTCTGAATCTCGATGGAGTCTGCCGGCCCACTCATTGCTCGCACGTGAATCGTACCTCCGGCCTTATAAAGCGACCCGTTATAAACCGACTTCAACGGGTCGATTCTATCCACGCTTCGTACGCGCGCGAAACTAATACATTGATTTCTCGCTCAACCGAATTGATGTCACAACTGACCGCGCGTGAAGTTATGGCACGCCTCGTGTCTATTTTTCTCACAGAGCCACTAAATCAACGGGGTTAAATGTATCCCCGGCATTCGGACTAATGCGAAGAAGCGCACGGGGGCACTCCCCCCGAACGCTTCCACCGAACGCCCCGACCCCAAGGTCGTCAGGCGCTCACCGGGATGACACACCTTCCCGGGGGTCGCCACGATACGACGGCCTTAAGTGGTCCAA